>NZ_BAAILL010000042.1:0-110885 GCF_054589215.1 Paraburkholderia sp. 2C
TGCGGAGCACGAGTTCAACGCATCGACGTTCACGGGCCGCGTGATCGCGGGCACGGGCTCGGACATGTATTCGGCGATCACCGGCGCGATCGGCGCGCTGCGCGGGCCGAAGCATGGCGGCGCAAACGAGGCCGCATTTGAAGTGCAGACGCGCTATCCGAATCCGGACGAAGCGGAAGCCGACATCCGCAGGCGCGTGGAAAACAGGGAAGTCGTGATCGGCTTCGGTCACCCGGTCTACACGACCGGCGACCCGCGCAACAAGGTGATCAGGGAAGTCGCGAAGAAGCTCTCGAAGGAAGCGGGCAACACGAAGCTGTTCGATATCGCCGAGCGGCTCGAGACGGTGATGTGGGACGCGAAGAAAATGTTCCCGAATCTCGACTGGTTCAGCGCGGTGTCGTATCACATGATGGGCGTGCCGACCGCGATGTTCACGCCGGTGTTCGTGATCTCGCGCACGAGCGGCTGGGGCGCGCACATCATCGAGCAGCGCATTGACAACAAGATCATCCGCCCGAGCGCGAATTACACCGGGCCGGAGAATTTGAAGTTCGTGCCGATCGGGAAACGAGGCTGAGCGAGCGTGGCGTGGTCGCGGAATCAAACGCCGCGGCCAGCGCCCCAAGCCTGCACGATCTCAACCCCGGCTATGCGGTAAATACGGCATCGGATCGATCGGCTTGCCGTCGCGCCGCAGCTCAAACCCGACCGAAACACGCGAGTTGTTTTCGCTGCCCATCTCCGCAATCTGCTGGCCCTTGCGGACGATGTCGCCCATCTTCACGAGCAGCTTGCGATTGTGCGAGTACGCGGTCAGAAAGTCCTTGTTGTGCTGGACGATGATCAGACTGCCGTATTCGTTGAGGCCCGTGCCCGCGTACACCACCTTGCCGTCCGCCGCTGCGCGCACCGGGTCGCCGGGTTTGCCGCCGATTTCGATACCGCGCGTTTCGCCAGGCTGGAACTGCTCGACGACGTTGCCCTGCGCGGGCCACGCGAGCGTCACGCCATTCGCGTGACGCGAGAGCGCCGTGTTGACCTGATGCACTTCCTCGGGCGTCATCGGCTCGGCGCTCGCAGCGGACGGTTGCTGCGATTGCGGCGTGCTCGCGGCAGCCGCGTCGGTAGTCGCACCGGCAGCCGGCGCGCTAGCCGGCGTCGACGCCGCAGCAGCCGCCGCGGTCGCATTGCGCGCCGCTTCCGGCGACGACACGATGAGCGTCTGCCCAGGCTTTACACGCGCCGAGGGTTTCATCCGGTTCCAGGCGGCCAGCTGTTTGACGGTGACGTTATGCTTCTGCGCGATCCGCTTCAGCGTATCGCCGCGTCGCACCTTGTACATCGCGGGCTTGACGGCTGCGGGCGGCGTCACCGCCTTCGCTGCGGCAGCAGGCGCCGCGGCATTCTGCGCAACCACCGCAGCGCTCGATGCCGCGACGGCCGGCGCCGATGCGGCCGATACACCTGACGCACCTGACGTACCTGACGTACCCGGTACCGCTGCGTCCGCGCCAGTCCCCTGCTGCTGGACATTCACACATCCGGAGAGCGCAATCACAAGCGCCAACCCGGCCAAGCCACCACTCGTGCTGCCGAAGCGACTCAGGCCACGGCGGTCAGCACGCCTGCCATCAGTCCTGTCGAAACAACGATTCGACATCTTTTACTCCATGTTCGTCGGCTGATGCGACGTCCGCGGCGATGCCAGCGTGACCATCGACATCCGCCGTGCTTGACGAAGCCGCGGCTCGAACGCAGCGATCCTTCATCAATAGGGCCAGATAGGCAATCGAAATTCAAGCAGAATTGTAAAGGCATCACGTCAGCAAAAGACGCCGCCCTACACTTCGATACAACTGTTTAACGGCTGTATTGAGCGTACGTCGTGCAATGCACAAGACGATGCGATCGCATGCGTCGGCACCCGCGCGCCGCGGCCTCATTTTTCTATCGGCAGATCGCCGCGAAACTTAAGCGGCAAGCGGGTTCGCGAGCGAATGAAGGTCTAGCCGGGCGACGCTGCCGCGGTCCGCGAGTGCGAACGAGGCGCGTGTTTTCGAAGGCGGGACGAAGCTGCTTCGCACAGCGTCGGTACCCGCCCTGAAGGAAGAATTTGCCGAAAGGGCAAGCGCGGCCGCGGGCCTGCGAGCCCGTCGGCGCGAACGTTGAGGTGGGGTTTAACCTGGCATCGACAACGACATCTCCATCGCACGTCTCATCCTTCAATGCGCAGCGGCATGATGCTGTTCGCTGTCGAGATGTTTCATGCCGATCTCGTTGTAGCGCGCTCCCGCAACCGCTTCGGCCGGCACCGCCGCTTCGATCTGCGCCAACTCGTCGGGACTCAATCGGACCTCGAGCGCGGCGAGCGCATCCTGCAGTTGCGGACGGCGGCGCGCCCCGATGAGCGGCACGATATCGTCGCCGCGCGTGAGGGCCCAGGCGAGCGCCAGTTGCGCCGGGTTGCCGCCGTGCACCGCCGCGACTTCGCGTAACTTGTCGACGAGCTTCAGATTGCGCTCGAGATTCTCGCCCTGGAAGCGTGGACTGATGCCGCGGAAATCGCGCTCGAGCCTGCGCTCCTTCGACCAGCTGCCGCTCAGAAGCCCGCGCGACAACACCCCGTAGGCCGTGATGCCGATGCCGAGCTCCCGGCACGTCTGCAGGATGCCGCGCTCGATGCCGCGCGACATCAGCGAATATTCGATCTGCAGGTCGCTAACGGGCGCAACGCTGTGCGCGCGCCGCAGCGTCTCTTCGCCGACCTCGGACAAGCCGACGTGCCGCACGTAACCCTGTTCGATCAGATCCGCAATCGCGCCGACCGTGTCCTCGACCGGGACCGACGGGTCGAGTCGCGCCGGGCGGTAAATGTCGATATAGTCCGTGCCGAGGCGCCTGAGCGTATAGGTGAGAAAATTGCGCACCGCCGCAGGCCGTGCGTCGTTGCCGAGCCAGTTGCCGCCCGGGTCGCGCAGCGCGCCGAACTTCACGCTGATCACGACGTTCTCGCGCTGGCGTCCGCGCAGCGCGTCGCGAATCAGCATCTCGTTGTCGCCCATGCCGTAGAAGTCGCCGGTGTCCAGCAGCGTGATGCCGGAATCGAGCGCGGCGCGCAACGTCGCGATGCCTTCGTCGCGATCGGCGGGGCCGTACATGTCGGACATGCCCATGCAGCCAAGGCCGATGGCGGATACTTGCGGGCCTTGCCGGCCCAGTCGACGGGTATTCATCATGTGCTCCGAAGGATGGCTAATGGTGTCGTTTCCGAAGCAAATTCTGCATCCCGTACGATCGGCGATAAACGCGGCGCTTTTGACCAGACTGGTCGAAACGCGCTAACAATCGGGTAGTCACAGGAGTTCCCGGATGGACCACTTGCAGGCGATGAGAGTGTTCGTACGCGTTGCGCAACTCGGCAGCTTCACGAAGGCCGCCGAACAGATGCAGTTGCCGCGCCCGACTGTCAGCAATGCGATCCAATATCTGGAAGCGCATCTGCGCGTGCGTCTGCTGCAGCGCACGACACGCCGCGTCGCGCTGACGACCGAAGGCGCCGCCTACCATGCGCGCTGCGTGCAGGCACTCGCCGATATCGACGACGCCGAATCGCTCTTCGCCGACGTGTCGGCGGGGCCGCGCGGCGCGGTGCGCGTGGACATGCCCGAGCGGCTCGCGCTGCATACGGTCATCCCGGCGTTGCCCGATTTCTTTGCGCGCTACCCCGATATCCGCATCGTGCTGTCCGCGACCGACCGCGTGGTCGACCTGATCGACGACGGCATCGACTGCGCGCTGCGCGTCGGCGTGCCGCGCGATCAGTCGCTCGTTGCGCGGCGCGTCGGCGAGTTCGAGCAGTTTCATTGCGCGTCGCCGGCTTACCTCGAGAAGCATGGCGTGCCGCATTCGCCCGACGATCTCGCGGACCACGTCGCGGTCGGTTTCTTTTCGAATCGCACGGGCCGCGACCTCGATTGGGAGTTCGAAGAAGATGGCGAACTGCGCACGCTCACGATGCGCAGCGCGGTGTCGATGAACAGTGCGCACGCATACGTGGCCTGCTGTATCGCGGGTCTCGGCCTGATACAGGCGCCGCGCGCGAGCATCGAACCGCTCGTGGCGTCAGGTCAACTGGTCGAGGTGCTGCAAGACTGGAAGGCGCCGCCGTTGCCCGCATCGATCGTGTTTCCGCAGCAACGTCATCTTGCACCACGCGTACGCATCGTCATCGACTGGATTGCGGAGTTGCTCGGCGCCGCGTATCCGCAAATGATCGATGTAAACGACGGGACAACCAAGCGACGCACCTGACGTATAAGCGTTCACGTTTCGAAAGAATGGTGGCATCGAAACCATTTATTTAGCATCGCTAAAGTGACTCGATCATTGACTCTCGTCAAACCATTCCGCTGTTCAGACTTTTCTCCGGATCAAATCGGAGTGGTCCTATATTCCCTCCGCGACATGTTCTCTATGCTTCCCCCCTCGACGCTGGGGAGCGAGTAGCGCGCAGCAAGACCCGCGAGCCGCCCGCCGACAGGCCACATTGCAAATGGGTGCGGCTTGACCAGCGGATCCGTTGCCACGTGGAGATGCTCCGAAGATGAGTTCGATCGACTATGTTTTTACGCCGTCAAGACGGCCACCGGGCACCGCGCCATGCTCTATCGGCATTGTGCTGTTCGATCGATTCTCGTTGTTGCAGGCAGTCGAAATCGCCGACGTCTTCGAAAGAGCGAACCGGCACAATGCCGGCGCATCGGCACCGCACTACAAGATCACCTTTCTTTCGGCAAGCGGCGGGCATGTGACCTGCTCGCTGCGCATCGCCGTTCTGACCCAGAAGCTTCCTGAACCTGCTGCCTCGCGGCGCGGCCTTCGCGCGCTGTTCGTCGCCGGCGGCGACGGCGCGAATGAAGCCGCCTGCGACCCGCGACTGGTCGCCTGGCTGCGCGAGGCGAGCGCAGCCGCCGAAACGGTCAGCGCGATCGGCGAAGGCTCCAGCATCCTGCGCGCCGCTTGCGCGCATCCGTCCGATGCGGTTCGGGGCGCATCGATGGTGTCAGCCGTGGAAACCGCGCTCGACCTGGTGCGCCGCGATCTCGGCGCCGACGCCGCGCGCGAAGTTGCGACGCAGTTGTCGTGGACAAGCCTGCCCAAACCCGTCTCCATTGCGCTGGATAGCCACGAGCCGATCAAGCGGAAGATCCGTGACAGCGCGCAATGGATCGCACGCAACTGCGACAAGCGCATTTCGATCACGACGGCCGCGCAGCACGCCGGCATGAGCGAGCGCTCGTATCTGCGGCATTTTCGCGCGGAGATGGGCATCAAGCCGTCCGAACATCTGCGCCGCACGCGCGTCGAACTCGCGTCGACCCTGCTCGCGCAAAGCGACCTGCCCGTCGACAAGATCGCGCGCCGCTGCGGCCTCACCAGTGGCGAATGCCTCGCGCGGCTGTTCCGGCAAGTCGTCCATCTGTCGCCGACCGAATACCGCAGCCGCGCGCGTCACGATCCGGCATGACGGTACGCACGCGCGGCTTGCAGCCGCCGCGGTGACGGCTTACGACCTTCCGTACGGCACCTCGCTACGATCCGGTCACATCGACCTTTTCTTCGCCTTCTGAACGCTTTTGGCTTCGCGTCCCATGTTTTCACTCGCTTTACAAATCGGCGATCTATTGATGATCGTGGCCGGCGCACTAGTCGCGCTTTCCCTCACTTACAGCGATATCGCGCCTTCGTATCCCGACGATCTGTTCGGCTTGCTGGGCGTCTTGCTGGCGTTGCTCGCGTTCCATCTGACCGGCGTCTACCGGTCATGCGGCAGTAACCGGGCAGCGGCGCGGTCGACCTCGCGCGCAATTTGCGGCTGGCTTGCCGCGCAACTCGCGGTCACGCTTATTTCGGATCACTATCCGGGCGCGGCGCAGCGTATGAGCTGGATGCTCTGCTGGACGGCGCTCAGCGCGGCGCTGCTGCTGCTCCATCGCTACACGCTGTACACCGCGGTGCGCGCGCTGCGCAGCCGCGGCTACGGACGCACGCCGGTTGCAATCGTCGCACGCGCCGAGCATGGCCGCGCAATCGCCACGCGGCTCGCCGCGAAACACGACGCCGCGTTTGCGCCCGAACTGATCTTCGACACCGCGCTCGAGCGCGATACGCTCGTGGCGGACATTCCTGCCGTGTGCCAGCTCGAATCGTTTACGCAACTGGTGCGCGCGCATCGCATCGGCGAACTGTGGATCGTCGAGGCGCGCGGCGAGACCGGTTGCGTCGAACGGATCGTCGACGCGTTCCGTGACGACTTCGTCAATATCCGCGTCGTGCCCGCGCTCGAAGGACGCACGCTGCCGGAGCCGGCCATCGTCGATTGCCTCGGCATGCCGGTGCTCAATGTGATTGCATCACCCGAACGCGGCCTGCGCGTGCTGCCCAAAGCGATCTTCGACCGGCTCTTCGCGCTGTGCGCGCTGCTGGCGCTCGCCCCGGTGCTGTCCGCGATCGCCGTGGCCGTGAAATGCTCGTCGCCGGGGCCGGTTTTCTTCCGGCAAAGCCGCAAAGGCATGAACGGCGAAGTGTTTTCGATCTACAAGTTCCGCACCATGTATCAAGGCGCCGACGGGCCCGGCACGGTCAGACAGGCGAGCCGCAACGACGCGCGCATTACGCGCATCGGCCGCTTTCTGCGTGGCACGAGCCTCGATGAATTGCCGCAGTTCATCAACGTGCTGAAGGGCGAGATGTCGGTGGTGGGACCGCGGCCGCACGCCGTCGAGCACGACGAGTACTACAAGAACCTTGTGCAGGACTATATGTACCGGTACCGGATCAAGCCGGGCATTACCGGCTGGGCGCAGGTCAACGGGTATCGCGGCGAGACGGAACGCGTCGAGAAGATGGCGGCGCGCGTGATGTTCGATATTCACTACATCCAGCATTGGACCATGGGGCTGGATCTGAAAATCGTCTGGTTGACGGTTTTGAAGGGGTTTGTGGGCAGCAACGCGTATTGATGCGTTACCGCCTTGCGCGCACCCGGCCGCGCTATCTGCGCACGATGCGCGCAGGCACACCCACGGCAGTCGCACCGGCCGGCACATCGGCCATCACCACCGCATTCGCGCCGATTTGCGCTCCGCGGCCGATCGTCACCGGTCCGAGCACGCAAGCGCCGGCACCGATCAGCACGTTATCCTCGATAAGCGGCGCGCCGGCCAGGCCGCCGCGCCCGCCGATCACGACATTCGGCGCGACGACCACATTGCTGCCGATCACCGCGTGCCGATGCACAACGATCCCGAGCCCCTGATAGCCGAACGTCACGTTGCGTCCAACCTCGACCGACGGCGGCAGCGAAACGGAAAAGAGCATCCGGTTAAGCACCTTGAGCAGCCACGGCAGGCAAGGCACGCGAAGACGGTACAACAGACGGGACAAACGGAAAACGTAGATCATAGGTCACTCACGCATCGATTCACGCACGGCGGGCCATCGATTTCAGATGGTCGAAGATCCTGATCGCGATCAGGAATAGCAGGAAGAACACGAAGTTGACGTCCCAGTAGCCCGAGTGAATCGACATCAGCACGAGGGTCAACAGATAGCAGAAGCTGAAACGCGCAAGCACGCCGTTTCTCAAGGCGTACGCATAAAGCCGCGCTACGCACAAAGCGATGCCGAAGAAGCCGGCGAACACGCCGATATAACCGAAGTCGACGAACAGCGCGCCTTGCAGCGTCGGCGTGATGCTCATCGGCCGACCCGCGATCCAGCGCGCACCGACCAGATCACCGACGATATTGCGCGCGCCCCAATGCTTGCCCGGCAGAAAGGTTTCGAAGTTGCTGAGCAGCAGGCCGCCATACAGATGCTCGCGCATCGAACTGCCGAGCGTGGCGATGGTGTTCTGGCTCGCGTCGAACATCGACAGCGCCGGCACGAAGGGCAACAGATAACGGTGCTCGCCGATAAAGCCGAAATCGATGTTGGTGAAAAAGCGTTCGACGTCGTAACTTTGCGCCACACGGAAGAGCGCCATCGTCGCGGCAAAGCCGATCAGCGCGCCTGCGGCGATCAGGCTCACCACGACCGCCTTGCGCCCGGACACCCTGAAGATCACGAAATACACGTAGCAAACCGTCACGAACGCCAGCACCGGCGAGCGGTAACCGAGCAACAGGATGCCCGCGAGATAGATCAGCGGTTGCACGAAATCGACCTTGCGGCCGCTTTCGAGATCCGAGATCGTGCGAATCATCAGCCAGAATCCATAGAGCGGCGCGAGGTTCGAGACGAGCGCCGAATTGCCGAAGCGCGATTCGCCCATCAGTAGCGGAATGCCGCGGTTCCCGACAATCTCGAACACGACGCAGCCCGCAAACAGCACGAAAAACACGCAGGTCAGCTGCTTCGACGTACGCGGCTGCAACGGCCGCGCCCGCGAAGGCGCACGGCCAGACGCGGCAATGCCCGAGACCGCATATCCGAGCACGAGGCCCAGCAACGCGATGCCGAACAGGGTCCAGCACAGACTTTTGTCGTACGCGTTTGCGATCGACCACGGCATGTCGATCAGGCCCGGCAGGTTGTACGCGATATAGACGCACAACACGAGCGTCCACGGATTCATATGCCGCAATGCCGAGCGACGCGTGCCGCTCGCGGGCCCATTCAACCAGCGTTCCATCCACCCTGCTCCGCTTATGCGCGCGGCGTAGTGAGCCACGCCTTGGCAAGCATCAGCGCAAAGCGGCTGTTCGTGCCCAGATAGCGCCGCCACATCCGCCGCGGCTCCTGCACGACGCGAAACAGCCACTCGAGGCCGCAACGCTGCATCCAGCGCGGCGCACGCCTGACTTTGCCAGCGATCACGTCGAAGGTGCCGCCGACGCCCATCACGAAGTCCACGCCCAGTTCGCGCCTCCAGCGGTTGATAAAATTTTCTTTCTTCGGCGACGTAATCGCGACAAATAAAAGACGCGCACGGGACGCGCGGATCGCACGCACCACGCTTTCCTCGTCGTCCCAGAAGTACCCGTGGTGAAAGCCGGCGATCTCGAGCCTCGCGTGACGCTCGCGGCAAACCTGTGCCGCACGCTCGACCACACCGTCGGTGCCGCCGAGCAGATACACCGGGTAGCCGTGCGTTGCCGCATGCGCGAGCAGCCGGTCGAACAGGTCGACGCCCGCCACGCGTTCGGGCACGTCGCAGCCGAGCAGGCGCGCGCCCCATACCACACCCATGCCGTCGATATTGACGATGTCGCATGCCCGCACCGACTCCGCCAGGTGCGCATCGCTTTGCATATGCACGAGCTTCGCCACGTTGACCACGACATGCTGCGTAAACTGCCGCGCCGCAATGCGCTGCCCGATCCAGTCGACGGTTTCATCCATCGTCGCCGCGTCCATCCGGCAACCGAAGAGTTTGATACGTTTCATAAGCATGTAAGCGAGATCGACGACGCAGACCGGGCAGTTCGAGCAGGTCGACCGTTCGTCGTGGGGCAACGGAATACGGCGCAATCAACGGCGCACGACGGAAACGGATAGCGGTCCGTAAAAAATGGTGCTCGTGGCGACGTCCGAGGGCGCCATGTCCCACTCCGGCTTGTAGAGCCCGAGTTTCAGATAGGCGTCGTTGACGGCCGGGTATGCATTCGGCGCACCGGGCGCCGCGAATACCCGCACACCGTCCTTATAGAGTTCGGTGACCGCGCGCTGCCCGGTTTCGTCCGGCACGTAACGGATGGCCCAACGCACCCAGCGCCCGCGATCCACGTCTGCGCAGCAGAGCCATTTGCCGGCGGAGACCTGGTCGTGCCGCACGCCGCCGTGTACCGATACCGCGTAGCGATCGCCGAGCAGCGCGAGTGCGAGCGTCGGCGCGCCGGTCCACTTGCCCTGGTTGACTTGCGTGATGATCATCAGCTGGCGCGCATCGAAGGCGAAGTCGGCGGGCAGCCACGTGCTCCAGCGAATCAGATAGTCGCGGTTCTGCTCGAAACGCACGGGTGTCGGGAATAGCAGTTCCGCGCGCGGCACGCCATTCGCGATGCCGGCATAGCGTTCGCTGCGGTCGATATGGGCGCGCAGCACCTTGCGCGCGGCGTGCTCAGCAGCCGCGGAATCGGCGGGATCGCCGACCAGCGCGATGCCGCCGGGGTTCGCCTGAATCCCGGCCCGCGGGTCGAGACCCTGCTGCCAGTCGGTTTCATACAGCGTGACGTACGCGGCGGAGTCCGCGAGCGCCGGCACGTCGGCCGCTTCCGTTGCATACGCCGGAGTCAGCCCGACGAAGGCCGCTGCTTTCATCGCAAGCGCAGCACGCACGCACCAACGGCTCGTCATCATGATTCGCCTCGCTGTGCGCGCGTCATCCCGCTCATCGACCGGTAGCAATCGACATATCGGGCGATAACGGCCTCGCACGAATAGCGCTGCTGCGCGCGCGCGAGCGCCGCGCGCCCCATCGATGCCGCCTTGTGTGCATCGCCCATCAGCAACTTGAGACGCAGCGCGAGCGCGTGCGGATCGGAGGGCTCGACCAGAAAACCGGAGACGCCCTCTTCGATCAGATCGAGAAAGCCGCCAACGCGCGTGCCGATCACCGGCACACCCGAAAACATCGCCTCGAGCGTGGCGATGCCGAACGACTCGTAATGGCTCGGCATGCAGAACACGCGTGCGTCGCGATAAAACGCGAGCTTCGCGTCGCCTTCGAGCCAGCCGACGAACTGCACGTAGTCGTCGATCCGGTAGTCGCGCGCGAGCCGCTGCCAGCGCGCGATGTCGCCGCCGCCTGCGAAGCGCACAGGCACGTAGTAGCCGTCGTCGGCAAGCAGTGCGATCGCGGTCAGCAGGTCGTCGATGCCCTTTTGCTCCGCCAACCGGCCGGCAAAAGCCACATACGGTTCCTGCGGCCCGGCATGCGGCACCTCCTGCTGCGCCGCATGCGCATGGGCAGCCGCCTGCGCATCGTGCGCGGAATTGCCTATCACATGCAGCGTGCGGCGCGCTGCGCCGAGCTGCCGCATCTCGCCGGCAATCGCACTGGACACCGCCACGGACGCGTTCGCATCGTGCAGAAACCACGCGATGGCCTTGCGTGTGAGCGGTCCGGCTTGCGTCGCGAACGGCAGGAAGTTGCCTGCATGCAGATGGAAAACCGTTTTCTTGCCGTGCAGCTTCGCGAGCATCCACAGCATCAGCTTGCGATAAAACGACCCGTGCACCGACACGTGAAAATGCACGATGTCGGTATGCCGCAGCGCGCCGAACGTGAAGCGCGGCAAATCGACGAACGCGAACGTGGCGAGTGCCGCAATGCTCCTGAAACCACGCGTTTCGAAGAATGACAGCCCGACGGCCGCATCCGCGAATCGCGCGCGCTGCGAAGCGAGTTCGGCGAGCACGGACGCAATGCCGCCGCGCTGGCCGCGCCCCGGGCCGACATGCAGCACGCGTATCGGGCGCCTCGCGTGGGTCGCGGGCGTGGCGCCGCGCATCGGCGTATTCATCGATGCCTCCCCCAACCGGTGAGATACGCACGACGCTGCCCGTCGGCGAAAATCGACCACAGATAAAGCGCAAGCAGCACCGCTTGCGCAAGCAGAAACGCCACTGCCGCGCCCAGCGCGCCGTGACGCGGCACGAGCACAAAGGCGACGGCGACATTGAGCAGCCCCGCGGCAAGAATCAGGCGCGACCGGTTGCGCCCCGCACCGAATGGCAGCAACACCTGTAGCCCCAGAAAATAGGCAAGATTGCCGAACAGCATCGACGCGCACAAAAGCGCAAGCACCGGGGCCGCACCGCTGAAAGCGCCGCCGAGCACGAGATGGGCAAGCGGCTCGGACCAGCCGATAAACACCACCGCGCACGCGCCCGACATGGCCACCGTCAGGACCGCGCCCGCCACGGTCAGCCGCGCGGCCGATGCGCGGTCACGCGCGAAAAGCGCCGCGATACGCGGATAAAGCACGGCGCAAAGCTGCGCGGGAGCGAGATTGCCGACCGTGCGCAGCTTGTCCGCCGCCGCATACAGGCCGGCCTCATAGAGCCCGGCTGAAGACTTCAGCAGAATCGTGTTGGCCGCGCCGAACAGGCTCACCGATGCGCTCGCAACGAACGCGTCGGCCGCTTCGGCGATCTGCCGGCGGATTGCGCGCCACGACCACTGCGGCGCGCGCAGCACGCTCATGTGCCATGCGATCGCCACCGACAGCAACGCGGCCACCACGGGCCCCGCCGCCTGGATCGCCGCGGCAAGCGCCACGTCCTGCGGGCCTTTCACGAGCCAGAAAGTCAGCGGCAGCGTGACGCCGCGGTTGATTGCCACCATCGCCGCAATCAGGCCGAAGCGCTCGGCTCCCTGAAAAAACCAGTAAAGCGTGAACACGTTGCCGAGCACGCCGAGCCACGACAGCAGAATCACATCGCGCGACGTCCGATCGTGCGGCGTGAACGCAAACAGCAGCGCCAGCGCGACGAACGAGCCGACGCACAGACACGCCTTCGCCGCCGTCACCGACCAGATCAGTTCATTGAGCGCCGCGGCGCGCCCCGCGCGTTCGACGACGGCTTTCGGGCCGGTCAGGCCGAAGCCCCATTCCGTGAGCAAGGTGCCATACGTCGCGAGCGCCATGCCGTACGCGAGCACGCCGAACTGCTCCGGTCCGAGCATGCGCGTCAGATAAGGAAACGTCGCAAACGACGCGAGATAGTTCGCCGCGAACGACACGATCATGATCGCGACGTTACGGCTCACCCGCGCGCCGGAATGCGTAGCGGCATTCCCGGCGCGCCCCGCGCCGCGTGTTGCGTCACTCATGCGACAGCAGCCCGCGCGTATCGATCACGACCTTGGCCTGCAAGCGCACCGGCTCGATCCGTTTGAACGGCGTGTGATCGACGAGAATCACGATCACGTCGGCCACCGCGATCGCATCGTGCAGCGCCCACAATTCGGCCTTGCCGACGAGCGAAGGCGGCAGCACAGCGATATTCGGCTCGACCGCCAGCACGCGGCCGACACCGCGTTCGGCGAGTTCACCGACGATGCCGAGCGCCGGGCTTTCGCGCAGATCGTCGATATCGGCCTTGAAAGCCAGCCCGAGGCACGCGATGACCGGCTCCTTGAAGCGCGTCGTCGCGCGCTCGATGCGCTCGAGCACGTGATGCGGCTTGTCGTCGTTGACGATTCGCGCGGTGCGGATCAGGCGCGCGGCTTCCGGCGCCGAATCGACGATGAACCACGGGTCGACCGCAATGCAATGACCGCCGACGCCCGGCCCCGGCTGCAGGATATTCACGCGCGGATGCCGGTTCGCGAGGCGGATCAGCTCCCATACGTTGATATCAAGCTGCTCGCAGATCAACGAAAGTTCGTTGGCGAACGCGATATTGACGTCGCGGAACGCGTTCTCGGTCAGCTTGCACATCTCCGCCGTGCGCGCGTCGGTCAGGATGCAGTTGCCGGTGACGAAGATCTGATAGAGCGCGCGCGCCGCTTCGCCGCAACGCCGCGTCATGCCGCCGATCACGCGATCGTTTTCGACGAGTTCGCGAATCACATGCCCCGGCAGCACGCGCTCCGGACAATGCGCGACACGAATATCGGACGCCTCGCCGGCCTGCTGCGGGAAACTGAGGTCGGGCCGCATGTCGGCCATCCAGCGCGCCACGAGCTCGGTCGCGCCGACCGGCGACGTCGATTCGAGCACGACGAGATCGCCTTTCTTCAGCACCGGCGCGATGGCGCGGCTCGCTGCTTCGATATAGGCGAGATCGGGCTTATGCCCTTCGGCGAACGGCGTCGGCACGGCGATCAGAAACGCGTCGGCCGGCTCCGGTGCGATCGTGGCGCGCAGGAATCCTTGCGACACCACCGCGTGCACCAGCATGTCGAGTTCGGGTTCGACGATATGAATCGCGCCGCGATTGATCGTATCGACCGCGTGCGGGTTCACGTCGACGCCGATCACGCGTTTGCGTCTGGCCGCAAATGCGGCGGCGGTCGGCAGACCAATGTAGCCGAGCCCGACTACGGAAATGGTTTCGAATTCCATACAATACCTTTCGTGTTTGACCTTGGTGACCGGCGGTAACGGCCGGCGGGAGCGTTGATCGTTTCCGATGCGGACCGGTTACGCCGCGCAGAGACTGGCGTCGCGCCGCCAGACCGCCTGCAGCGCAGCGACAATGCGCAGCGCCGCATGACCGTCGCCATAAGGGTTCGCCATGCGCGCCATGGCGGCGCAGGCGTGCGGGTCGTCGAGCAGCGCGAGCGTGCCCGCCACAATTGCGGCCGCGTCGGTGCCGACGAGCTTGACGACGCCGGCGTCGACCGCTTCCTGGCGCTCGGTCGTGTCGCGCATCACGAGCACGGGTTTGCCGAGCGACGGCGCCTCTTCCTGCACTCCTCCCGAATCGGTCAGAATCAGATCCGCGCGATCCATCAGCCGTACGAACGGCAGGTACTGCAGCGGTTCGATCAGATGCACGTTCGCGATGCCGCCGAGCAGGCGGTTCACCGGCTCGCGCACCGCCGGGTTCAGATGAACCGGATAGACGATATCGACGTCGGGCCGCGCGTGCGCGATATGCGCGAGCGCCGCGCATATCCGCTCGAAGCCCGCGCCGAAGCTTTCGCGCCGGTGCCCGGTAACGACGAGCGTGCGCCGGCCGTGCGCAAGCCGCGGCAGATCCGCATCGGCGGCAGCGGCGATCTCGGGCTCGTGCGCGAGCCGTTCACGCACCTCGAGCAGCGCATCGATCACGGTATTGCCGGTCACCACGATGTGCGTATCGTCGACGCCTTCCGCGAGCAGGTTTTGCCGCGCGCGTTCGGTCGGCGCGAAATGCAGCGCGGCAAGTGCGCCGGTCAGCTTGCGGTTCGCTTCCTCCGGCCACGGCGACAGCAGGTCGCCGGTGCGCAGCCCCGCTTCGACGTGCCCGACCGGCACGCGCTGATAGAAAGCCGCCAGCGACGAAGCAAGCGTCGTCGTCGTATCGCCGTGCACCAGCACGAGGTCCGGCCGGCAATCGCGAATCACATCGCGCATGCCATGCATGATCGACGCCGTGACGTCGTACAGATCCTGGCCGCGCTTCATCACGTTCAGATCGAAATGCGTGCGGATGCGAAACAGTTCGAGCACCTGATCGAGCATCTCGCGATGCTGTCCGGTCACGCAGACAAAACAGTCGACGCCGTCCGTCGCGGCCAGCCGCTTGACGAGCGGCGCCATCTTGATCGCTTCGGGCCGCGTACCGAAGGCCAGCAACACTCTCTTGTTCATATCCGCTCCACCGCGAATTCCACTGCAATTGACCGTCCGTTCATTGCGCCACGCTCTCGTACGGCGAGAAGCCGCCATACGTGCTCCCGCGCTGCGGCACATCGCACAGCACGATGCCGCTGACCGCCACGCCCGCGCTGCCGAGCAGTCGCATCGTGTGGCGCAGTTCGGCGCCCGAATGGCGGCCGTGACGCATCGCGAGCAAGGTGGTCCCCGCGTGCTTGCCGATCAGCATCGAATCGGTCACGGCGAGCACGGGCGGCGTATCGACGATCACGACGTCGTATCCGCGAGAAAACTGTTCGATTGCGGCGGTGAAGCGCTCGCCCATCAGCAGCTCCGCGGGCGTCGCCGTGCTCGTGCCGCGCGACAGCACGTCGAGCCCAGGCAGCACACCACGCTGCACAACGCTTGCGGCGGTGGTGCCGGCGAGAAGATCGGCAAGACCCGGCACACGCGTGACATCGACATACGATTCGATGCTGCCGCGCCGCAGGTCCGCGTCGATCAGCAGGACGCGCTTGCCCGCCGCGGCGAGCACCGCGGCGAGATTCACCGACAGGAACGATTTGCCCACGCCGGGCCGGGGGCCGGTAACCATCACGACGTTGTTGATGGCATCGGCGCTCATGCGGAACTGCAGCGCAGTGCGCAGGCTGCGCACGCCTTCGACGGCGACGTCTTGCGGCGCATCGACCGCGAGCACCGCCGACGCGCCGCGCGCGCCGTGCCGCATACGCTGCAATTTGGCCTGTCGCACGCTGTGCGAAATCGACGCATAGACCGGCACGCCCGACGCCTGCTCGATATCGAACGTATGTTCGAGCCCACGCGTCAGCGAACGCCGCACGAAGGCCGCGCTCACGCCGAGCGCAAGACCGATGAGCGCCGCCGCGCCGATCACGAGCGCCTTGCGCGGCTTGACCGGCTGCTCCGCGGTCACCGCGAAGTCGACGATGCGCGCATTGCCCTGCTGCCCTGCGCGCAACACGCGCAGTTGCTGCGCGCTGTCCATCAGCTTCGTATAAAGCTCGGTGTTCACTTCGACGTCGCGTTGCAAACCGAGCGCGACCTGCTGCGTATCCGGCAGCTTTTTCACCTGCTGTTCGAGCCGCTCCTGCTCGCGACGCAAACCGGCGAGTTGCGCATCGATCGCGGCGAGCGATGGATGGCCCGGTGCGAAACGCGGCGCCAGTTCGTCACGTTGCTGCGCAAGCGCGAGCATCTTTTCCTTGCCTTCGACGATCGAGCGCAGCAAAAGGCGCGTCTCTTCCGCGAGATCGACGGTGCCGTGCTCGTTACGGAACGCGTTGTAGCGCTGCTCCGCGCGGTCGAGGTCTGCGCGCAGGCGCGGCATCTGCAGGTCGAGAAAATCGAGCATCTGCTGCGCCTGCCCCGACTTCAGATCGACATTGCGCTGCACGTATCGCTGCGCGATCGTGTTGACGGTCTGCGCCGTGCGCTCGCTGTCTTTGCCTTCGAGCACGATCGAAATCACGCCGGACTGCCGCGCTTTTTCCTTGACGTCGAGCGCGGCTTGCAGCGCTTCGGTCGTCAGTTGCCGCGATGCGCGCGCGAGCGTGAACTCGGCGCCTTCACGCGCGACGAAGCTTTCGACGTAGAGACGCAGCGGTCCATCGTGCGTCTGCCCGTCGACATTGCGGCCGGTTTCGCCTTTCGCCACGACCAGACCGTCCGGATCGATCAGCGAGAACGAGCGGCCGGCGCCGACGCGCAGCGTGAAGCGCCGGTCGTACAGGCGCGGCGGCACGTCGAACTGCGTGACGTTGAGCACCTCGCCGCCCCACGCGAAACGCGCGAGTCCGAGCACCGGCGTGCCGGGCTGGCCCGGTGTGGCACGGCGCGCAATCCATGCGCCGACGAGCGGGAAATAGCGTGGCCGTGCATCGATATCCAGATGCAGCATGCGCACCGCGTAGTCGACCACCTGACGCGAGCGGATCAGTTCGATTTCGGCTTCGGTGGCCGCCTTGCCGTCGAACAGCGCGGCGAGGTCGCCGAGCTTGTCGTTGACGAGGCTCGTGCTGTCGTCGACCTGCACAATCGCGTCGGCACGATACTTCGGTGTCGCCATCAATGCGTAGCCGACGCCGAGCAGCAGCGCGAGAGCCGTGATCAGCGCGATCAGCACGGCGTTCTCGCGAACGACCGCCGCGACCATCGACAGATCGACTTCATCGGGTGCGCCGTGCGCATCCGAAACGTAATGGGTTTGCGTAGACATTGAATCAGCGGCACAGTTGGCCGATGGCGGGATGCCAGTCGGTGAGCCCTTGCTCGATCTGTGCGATCGCCAGCTCGAAGATGAATGGATCGCGCCGGTACGGGTCGACGACATCGAAGCCGCCGGTGTCGCCGAGGCGATAAACCTTGCCTTGCGCATGCGGCCACGCATCGATCAATGCGTCGCGCTGCTGGCGCGTCATGGTCAGGATCAATTCCGCATTGCGCACATGCCGGTCGGCAAGCGGCGTCGCGACATGCGCAGATAAATCCAGGCCGCGCTTGCCCATCAACCGAACAGCGAGCGCATCCGCGCCGCGGCCGTCGGACGCGGACAAACCGGCCGACGCCACCGCCACGCCCGGCATCCGGCTCGCGAGCAGCACCTGTGCGACGGGGCTGCGGCACAGGTTACCGGTGCACACCATCAGAACGCCGCTCATTTGCCTACCACCGCGGCGGTGAGGCCTGTGTTGATCATCGGCAGCAACTGGTTCAGCACGCGACTAAAGCGCGCGAGCCCGGTCGCGTCGACATAGACGACGTCCTTCGGCTGCAGCTCGAACTGATTGGCGAGCAGCATCGCGACCGGCGAACTCGCGTCGAGGTGATAGACACTCGGCGTGCCCGACAGCGCGCCGCGGATCACATACATCTGCGCGGCGTCCGCGGTCGTCTGGTTCAGGCTGCCGGCCTGCGACACCGCATCGCTCAAGGTGAGGCGGCCGCTTCGCATCGGCACGGCCGTCGCCGGATGGTTGATTTCACCCATCACGTAGACGCCGTTTTCGTCGCGCGACACGACGCGCAGCATGTCGCCCGGCTTCAGCACGATCTTCGCCGGGTTCTTCTGCTGCTCGAAAAGCTGCGACAGGTTCACCGGATACGAGCGTCCGTCGCGCACGAGCACCATGCGGCTCTGATCCGCATTGGCCGTGAAGCCCCCCGCGCGGCTGACCGCTTCGTAGAGCGTCATCGGAATGTCGTTGATCGGCTGCACGCCCGGTGCATGCACTTCGCCGTCGACGTAGATCTGCGCCGAGCGGAACGATGCCACGCGCACCGTGAGCTGCGGATTGCGGAAGACGTTTGCGAGGCGGCGGGCGAGCAGATCGCGTGCTTCCCCGGCCGTCAATCCGGCGACCCGCACGCTGCCCGCATACGGAAACTGGATGCAACCGGAGTCATCGACGACGAAGCCCGCGGGCGCATCGGCCGGCCGCACCTGCGTCTGGGATTGCGCGCCTTGCGCGGCCGCGAGTTCGGGGTGATCCCATACCGTGATCTGCAACACGTCGCCCACGCCGAGCGTGTACGAACGGTTTGCCGAAAACAGATCGGCCGCGCTCTCGCCCGCGGCGCCATCGCGCAGCTGCGCGAGCAGCGCAGCGTCGATTTCACGGATCGGCACGCCGTTCGCGCTGCCGGCATCGGCGTGCGTCGTGGCGTCAGCCGATCCCGCAGTCGATCCCGTAGTCGCTCCGCTCGCCGCGGCGCCGCTCGACGTGGTCGACGCGTCGCGCGCCATGCGCATGCCCGGCGCGACAGTGCACGCGCAAAGCACGACCGCGGTAGCCGCCAGCGTCAATGCCGTCATTGCGCCACGGCCCAAAGCCGTTGCGCGCGCACCTTTCGATATCCTGCACAACATGAAAATAAATTCAGCGGCCTTTCGCGGCCTGCGTGCCCATCCCATGGACGGATGCCGGCGTTTCACGACCGGCCAGCACACAGCGGAAAAACTGAAAACCTCGCTTTTGAAGAGCCGCCCATCGTAGAAGTGCTTGCCACGCGAGTTCGGCCAAACTTCGAACCGTTTTCGCCAGACGCCTATCTCTTTTTTCAACGATGTCGATGTCGACGCGCGCTCGAACGACGCGCCCCGCGACCGCCATGTAATGCCCCGAAACACTTTCCAACAATCGACGGCGTACGAAACAGGAACCCGCGGCATCGGCGTGCGGTCTGTCCAGGGGGCTGCCAATCGACCGTATCCATGCCAAAACCCACTCCCCGCCTTATCGAACTCGATTTCTTTCGCGGACTCGTTCTGCTTGTCATCGTCGTCGATCACATCGGCGGCAGCATCCTGTCGCGCTTCACGCTGCATGCGTATGCGATGTGCGATGCCGCCGAAGTGTTCGTCTTTCTCGGCGGCTTTGCGACGGCGACCGCGTATCGTTCGCTCGCCGCGCGGTACACCGAAGCGGTTGCGCAGCAACGCTTCCTGCGGCGCGCGCTCGAGTTGTATCGCGCGTTTCTGATTACCGCGGTGCTGATGCTTGCGGTCACGGCAGTGCTCACCGCGTTGCGCATCGATGCGCCGAATCTCGCGATCACCGATCTCGACGATCTGCTCGATACGCCCGCTCCCGTGCTCGGCGACCTTTTACTGTTCCGGCGTCAGCCGTATCTCGCGTCGGTGCTGCCGATGTACGCGCTCTTCGCGCTGTCGGTGCCGGTCGTGCTGCCGCTCGCGCGCAGCAGGCCGTGGCCGCTCCTCGCCGGCAGCGTCGCGCTATGGGCGGTCGCGCCGGCCGTCGCCGGCGTGCTGCCGATCGCCGACGGCACGCAGTGGGACTTCAATCCGTGCGCATGGCAATTGATGTTTGTGCTCGGCGTGCTGGCGCGTTGTCAGCCCGTCTATGAACGCATGAGCGCGCATCGCGATGGCTGGCTCGTCAGCGCGCTCGCGCTCACCATCGTCGTGGTCGGCGCGTATTACAAGCTGTTTATCGAAACCACGCCGATGGACGGCGGCCTCAAGCAGAATCTGTCGTGGCTGCGCGTGGCGAACTTCCTCGCGATCGCGTGGCTCACCGCGCATATGATTCGCGCGGGCTGGGCGAAGACACTCGCGCAGCGGCTGCCGTGGATCGGTCAGGTCGGACGCAAAGGGCTGCTATGCTTCGTCGCGGGCACCGTGATCTCCCTCGTCGTCGATTCGCTGCTGTACAAGGCGACCGAGGGTTATCTGAATGTGCCGCTCGGCCTCGTGGCAGACGCAGTGGCAATCGGTGCACTGATTGCGGTTGCGAAAGCGTCGGCGCCGATCTCGCGGGTCTTCGCACCGAAGCTCGGCAACCCGTCGTCGAGCTAGCGCGCGAGCCCTTCGTGTTTGCTGGCGGTGCCGCTTGCATCGCCGCTGCATCTCGTTTATCGCTCATGCGCAGACCGTTTCGACCATTACGCCGGTCAACCAGCGGGTTCCTGTCCTGTTTCGCGGCGCTCGCCGTAACGGCGAATGCCGCGGCCGCAGTGGACACCCGAATCAATGCAGCGCTCACCACGGCCGGAACATCGGCGCCGCTCGCCGCGGGCATGTCCGCACCAGGCGCGAGCACAGTCGAATCCCGCGCGTTCCATTCGCATGCGCTGCGACGCGACTGGTCCTATGTGGTCTACCTGCCGCCCGGCTATCGCGCCGACGGCCCGCGCTACCCGGTGCTGTATCTGCTGCACGGTAACGACGACGACGCGCATCACTGGATCACGCAAGGCCGTCTGCAAGCGGCCGCCGACGCGCTGATCGCGCACCGGGACATCCCGCCGGTCGTGATCGTGATGCCGCAAGGCGGCACCGACTGGTATGTCGATCGCAAGGAGAAGATGGAAACCGCGTTCTTCGGCGAGCTGCTGCCGTATATCGAATCGCACTACGCCGTATCGGCCGACCGGAAAAGCCGCGCGATCGGCGGCGTGTCGATGGGCGGCTTCGGTGCGTTGCGCTACGCGATGCTCGAACCCGATCGCTTTTGCGGCGTGCTGCTGCTCAGCCCCGCCATTTATGCGGGCGAGCCGCCGCCGCAATCGGCCGCGCGCCGCGTCCACGTATTCGGCGAGCGGCACTTCGACGCCGACGTCTGGCACGCGTTGAACTACCCCGCGCTCTGGCAGCGTTACATGAGCCAGCCCTACCGGCCACCGATGTTTATCGCGGCCGGCGACGACGACCTCGTGATCCAGGCCGAAGCGTCGCTGCTCTATACGCATCTGCGCGAAGCAGGCAACCCGGCCGCGTTGCGAATTATCGGCGGCGGACATAACTGGGACACGTGGGCTGCCTTGCTACCCGCTGCGCTCAAATATGGTTTGACATGCATAAAGTCGGCATGACGCGCGATAGCCGATGCTTCGCCGCGCCGACGCCGCCCCGGCGGCCTTCAGCCGTCAGCCGTCAGTCGGCTGACGGTACTGCAGCTTTCACCGAGGCACGATTCCCCTTAACGGAGCCTATCGGACGAAATCGGTCCACAGCACCATCAGCACCGTCATCAGCGCGGGCCCGATAAAAACGCCGAGCAGCCCGAACGTTTCCGCGCCGCCCAGTATGCCGAACAGCACGAGCAGGAACGGCAGCCGCGTCGAGTTGCCGATCAGCACGGGTCGCACAAAGTGCTCGGCGATAAACACGATCACAAAGCCGAACACGACAAGGCCAATCGCGCCCGCCGTGCCGCCTTGCAGGAAAAGCCACAGGCCCGCGCAACAGAACACGATCGGGGCGCAGAACGGCAGCATCGCGGCGATGGCGGTCACCACGCCGAGCAGCGTCGCATGCGCCACGCCGGTGACCGCATACGCGATACCGAGCAGCACGCCTTCGCCGATCCCGACCACGACCAGCCCCGACACCGTGCCGCGCACCGCGCCCGCCATACGCTCCGCAAGCTGGGCGCTTTCGTTGCCGAACGCGCGCCGCATGCCCTTCAGCACCGCGCCCGAGAGACTCGGGCCCGCCTGAAAGATCACGAACAGCGTGACGAGCGTGAAGCCGAACACCATTAAAGCGTGCGCGGCCCGTGCGCCGAAATGGCGGCCGAATGTGACGACTGCGTTACCGTGCAGTCCTTTCATCGCCGGCGAAGCTTTCAACGGCTGTCCTAAGTTCGTGTTCCACCAGTTCATCACCTGCTCGGAACCGAACGGCAGATGGGACACGAAGTCCGGCATCGGAATCCCGTTCTGCTCGACGTTGTGCAGCCACACGGTCACGTCGTGCGCCTCCGTGGCTGCCTGGGCGATGCCGACGGCGGCAGGCAACACGAACAGCAGCGCGACGAGCACGGTCAGGAACGTCGCAATGATCGTCGTGCGGCCGTTGAATGCGGATTGCCGCTCGATCCTGCGAAAGAGCGGCCACAGTGAGGTCGCGATCACGCAGGCCCACGCGACGGCGGGAATGAAATCCCGCACGACCCATAACGCCAGTAACACGAGCGCGGCATAAAGCGCCGCCGAAGCGACCCGCTGCATCCTGCGACGGCTTTGTGTATCGGCGCCGGGCGATACGCGCGGCGGGGGCCCCGAAGGAACAGTGGGGGGGCGTGGAATCATATGGCCTCTTCATGTGTTATTGGGGGGCGAGGATTGTTCGCCGCGCGCGCGAGAAGCGCGCTGCGGCGCACAGTGCGCCGGTCTGCACATCTTAAAGGACGGGGACGCCCCCCGGCCCGCCGGCCTGTGCGGGCCTTGCACGGGGTACAAAAGCTTGTTGCGGGAACAGGATCGATCGGGCACCGCGCGCGGGAAAGGCCGATATCGCCGTACTTCAAAAGCTTTCATCCCAATTATTGCGAATCAGGCAACAGTATTTCAACGCCCGCACAATGGCGCTGCCGCGCTGACGGGACTACATTCGGGCACACCCGAATTTACGGAGCCGACCATGACGACGTTAGAGTGCGTACCACTGCTCGGTGCCAACGGCTTGCGCATCGAGATTCTCGAGCGCTCCGAAAACACGCTGGTGATCCGCTGGGTCGAACCCGGCAAATGTCACTATGGCGAACAGCGTTGGCGCCGCCGCTCGGCACACACTTCAGGCACGTGCGCGGTATCGCGCCGCAAGATCCGGCGCGGCGACGCGGTGTTCAAGCCGGCCGAAAGGCCCGCGCCGCTCAATGCGGCCGCCATGATCGCGGCGGACATTCTCACCAGTCTGATCAACGGCATCTAGCCGCGGGGCCTGTCGCCCCTCCTCCATGCGGCCCCCTCCGTGCGGACCGCACGCCGCCGGCCCGCTATCGTCGATAGCCTGGGCAGCCTGAGAACACGCGCCGCGCGGCCGACGCTTTCGGGAAACGCATTCGTGTTTGGCGCTGGCACCGGCGGCCGGCATGCTGCCGCGGCGACGGTAGCGGCTTACCCGTTCGCCTCGTTCGCCTCGTTCGCCTGCTCCGCCTGTTCGGCGCCGCCTCCGCACCTTACGTGCACCACTTCGGCGCCTTCCACCTCGCCGACCTTGCGTCGCGCGATCACCCTCTCCGCACAGCCTGTCATTGTGTGCACACCCGCGCCAGCCCAGCGAATTTCGCCCCACACTGAATCGATTCGAGTCGATGAATTAGAATGATCGCGGCACAGCAGCGTTAAGCGGATTGTGTGGCTCCTTTTCACCATTCGAAAGGATCACAGAACGAATCCGATCCGATCCGCGGCGGCTGCGAGTACGTAGTGAAGACGAGTCCTGAAGCTGTTCACACTACAAACCGGCAGGATGCGGGAGGGTACCTTGTTAAAACAATGGATACACAACACGCATAGCATCTCGCGGCTCGCATTGACGGGCTCCCGGCTTTCCGCAGCCGAATTGCTGTCCCGCGCACGCGCCAGAACAGGGCTGCACGATTTCGGCGCCGAGCCGATCGAGGACGCGCTGGACCAACTGCAAACCGCCGTGTACGAGGAAGCGGACCTGAGCCTGTTCGGCCGCGTCTCGACGCACTGGGACAACCTGCGGCTGCTCACGAACCTGCTTATCCTGCGCGATCGGGAGCTCGCCGATCCTGGCATTCTCGAGCGGCCCATCACGCAGCCGGTCTTCGTGCTCGGCATGCCGCGCAGCGGCTCATCGTTTCTGCATGCGCTGCTCGCCGAAGACGACGCAAGCTTCGCGCCGCGCTGCTGGCAGGCCATCTATCCGTATCCCGATCATCCCGCCGCGGGGCGCCGCGCGGGGCCGCGCAAGGTTCAGCGGCAGTTCGATTTCTTCCATCGTCTCGCACCGGATCTGCGCAATGTCCACCCGTTCAATGCGCTGACGCCGCAGGAATGCACCGAATTCACCGCGCACAGTTTTCGCAGCCTGCGCTTCGAGACGATTTACCACGTGCCGTCGTACAAGCGTTGGGTACAACAGGCGGGCCACGTGCAGGGCTATCGCACGCACCGGCGCTTTCTGCAGCATCTGCAGGGGCCGCGCGCGACACGCTGCGTGCTGAAGTGCCCCGATCATGTGTTCGCGATGGAAGCATTGCGCGAGGTCTATCCCGATGCGCGCGTGATTTTCACGCATCGCGATCCGCTGAAGGTGCTGCCGTCGGTCGCACGGCTCACGGAAGTGTTGCGCAAGCCGTTTGCGCGGCACATCGACCAGAACGCCATCGGCCAGCAGATCAGTTCCGACTGGGCAAACGGCGCGCAACAGATCATCGCGGCCGACTCGCGCGGCCTCTGGCCGGACGCGCACGTATTTCACGTGCACTACAAGGCGCTCACCGCGGCGCCGCTCGAAACGATACGGCAGATCTACGAACACTTCGGGCTCGAGTTCACGGCGTCGTTTCACGATCGGCTGGAAGAGCAGATCGCGCGCAAGCCCACTGGCGGCTACGGCAAGAACGTCTACCGTTTCGCGGACTTCGGCTTGCGTGCCGAGGAAGAACGCGAACGCTATCGCGACTATATGGCGCACTTCGATGTGGCCGAGGAAGTCGCCGTTCAGTGATCGTGCTGAATGCGGACGGCAGGCCGCGGACTACGGGCCCAGCCGCGCTCCCGCGGGCGTGCGCGGCAACGAACAACTGACGCCTGAAACCTGTCGCCTGTCGCATGGTGCAAACCGCCTGTGCGAACGGATAGGTCGCCGGCCATGCCGCTATCCGAACGTATAACCGGCTAGCGCCGCCGTATCGCGTCTGCTCTCCCGCCTATTCCAACGTATCGGGAATCACGACGATCGTCACGCCTGGGCGGACGATCGTATCCCTTTACGCGCCCGCGCTCCAAAACTAAATTTCACCCATCGCAAGTGCATCAGCGCTGCTGGGCAAAACCGGAACGCACTTCCGATGCCGGATTGAATGACGTTGCGTGCCTGAAGCCGATTTCACGACCCGCTTTCCACCTCAAACTCACTCGTTAAGGAGTCCAACTGATGAACAAGATCACTGTTGCCGCCATGCTCGCCGCTACCCTCCTCGCCGGTCCGATCGTGGCCCACGCGCAAACCAGCGATCCGGTCACGCGCGCCGAAGTGCGCGCCGATCTGGTCCGCGTCGAACAGGCGGGATACAACCCGTCGACCGGCGAAGACGTGAATTACCCGGCCGATATCCAGGCCGCCGACGCGAAGCTTGCCGCCCGGCAGGACAGCTCGTACGGCGGCGTCGCGCAAGGCACGTCCGCATCGGGTTCGAAATGGCACAAGCATGCGTCGATGGGTTCGAGCTGTGTCGGGCCGGTCAGCTTTTGCAACATCTATTTCGGCAGCTAACCGGGCAAGCACGCATTCGACGTGACGGTTCTGCGCGATCGCGCACGGCACAGGACCGTCTGCCTTGCTGAGTCATCCCGTATTGGTAATCGTGCGCTCGCGCGTGGCCTTCGCGTCACGACCCGCGTCATCCCCCATTACCCCCAAGGAAACGGATCCACTCATGAAACTCTCCCCCCTCGCAACCCCGGTTCTCGCACTTTCGGCGATCCTTGCGGCGAGCCTCTTCGCCCCGGCGGCCGCTCTCGCACAAGACACGCAACCGGCCGCCACGCCCGTCAAGAACATCGTGCTTGTGCATGGCGCATGGGTCGACGGCTCGGGATGGAAGCCGGTCTACGACATCCTCACGAAAGACGGCTACCACGTGTCGCTGGTGCAGGAACCGCTGACCTCGCTCGCGGACGATGTGGCCGCAACGAAGCGCGTGCTCGATCTGCAGAACGGGCCGACGATTCTCGTCGGACACAGCTATGGCGGTTCGATCATTACCGAAGCCGGCGTGCATCCGAACGTGGTCGGCCTCGTGTATGTGGCCGCGCATGCGCCCGCCGTCGGCGAGGACGAAGGCGCGCTCGGCAAAGGCAAGCCGAGCTTCACCGCGCAGCAGCCCGGCGCGATCGAAAAGACGCCCGATGGCTACACCTACCTGAACCCCGCGGACTTCCCGAAAGACTTCGCAGCCGATCTGCCCATCGCGCAGGCCAGATTCGAAGCGCATTCGCAGATGCTGACGGCCGCACAGGTGTTCACGACGCCGCTGACCGCGGCTGCGTGGACGACGAAACCGAGCTGGGGTATCGTCGCCGGCGACGACAAGATCATCAACCCCGATCTCGAGCGCTGGTATTACGCGCGTGCGCATAGCCACACGACGGTAATTCCCGGCGCGAGCCATTCGGTCTACGAGTCGCGGCCGCAACCGGTGGCGGCCGTGATCGAGGAGGCGGCGAAGCACGCCCAGCAGTAGGGTCCGCATTGCCGTACATTGCAGTCCCTCGGCGTCTGCGTTAAGGTGGCTCTGATCGTGCCGTTGCGCACCGTGCGCAGCGGCGCCTGGAGACTGCCCATGGCCGACACCGACCACGAAATCCGCCCGCTCGACCACGCCATCGCGCCCCAACAGTTTTCGCTCGACGTCCTGCTCGAAAAGTACGCCAAAGGCGACGAGCGCAGCGCGGACGATGTCTATCGCCGCGTCGCGCGCGGCGTGGCAATGGCCGAACCCGAAGCGTTGCGCGCGCAGGTCGAAGCGCGTTTCGTCGACAACCTGCGGCACGGCGCGCTCGGCGCGGGCCGCATCATGAGCGCGGCGGGCGCGGGCATCGCGGCCACGCTGATCAACTGCTTCGTGCAACCGGTCGGCGACAGCATCCAGGGCGTCGACGAGGAAGGCCTGCCCGGCATCTACGTCGCATTGCTGCAGGCGGCCGAAACGATGCGGCGCGGCGGCGGCGTCGGCTACAACTTCTCGGCGATTCGTCCACGCGGCGCACGCGTGCATACGACGAGTTCGTCCGCGTCGGGCCCCTGCAGCTATATCGACGTATTCGACGCATCGTGCCGCACGGTCGAAAGCGCCGGCTCGCGGCGCGGCGCGCAGATGGCCGTGCTCGACTGTTCGCATCCGGACCTGCTCGAATTCATCGAAGCCAAGCATTCGAAGGGACGCTGGAACAACTTCAACGTGTCGGTGGCCGTCACCGACGCGTTTATGCAAGCCGTCGAAAGCGATCTGCCGTGGCAGCTCGTGCATCGCGCCGAACCGTCGCCATCATTGCGCGCGTCGGGCGATATGCGCCAGCGCGCCGACGGTCTCTGGGTTTATAGCGAGCGCCGCGCGCGCGACATCTGGGACAGGATCATGCGCTCGACCTACGATGTCGCCGAGCCCGGCATCGTATTCATCTCGCGCATGAACGACGACAACAATCTGCGCGCCATCGAATCGATCCGCGCGACGAACCCGTGCGGCGAACAGCCGCTGCCGCCATACGGCTGCTGCAATCTCGGGCCGCTCAATCTCACGCGCTTCGTCGTCGACCCGTTCGCGCAGATGCAGGGCCGCACACCGTCGTTCGACTGGGACGCGCTCGCCGAACGCACGCGCACGCAGGTGCGTTTTCTCGACGATGTGCTCGACGTCACGTTGTGGCCGCTCGAGGAACAATACGCCGAGTCGCGCGCGAAGCGCCGCATCGGCGTCGGTTTCACGGGTCTCGGCGATACGCTCGTGATGCTCGGCCTGCGCTATCACGCGGCGGAAGGCCGCGAGTTCGCCGCGAAAGCCGCGCGCCTGATGCGCGACGAAGCGTATCGCGCGTCCGTCGAACTCGCGCGCGAACGCGGCGCGTTCCCGCTCTTCAATGCCGCGCAATATCTCGAAGAAGGGACATTCGCATCGCGCCTGCCCGACGACGTGAAGGACGCGATCCGCAAACACGGCATTCGCAACAGCCATCTGCTGTCGATCGCGCCGACCGGCACTGTGAGCCTCGCGTTCGCGGACAACGCATCGAACGGCATCGAACCCGCGTTTTCGTGGACCTATACGCGAATGAAAGTCATGGCCGACGGCAGCCGCGCCTCGTTCGCCGTGGAAGACCACGCATACCGTCTCTATCGCGAACTCGGCGGCGACGTCGAGCGCCTGCCCGACTACTTCGTCAGCGCGCTCGAGATGTCCGCGCGCGATCACCTCGACATGATGGCCGCGGTGCAGCCGTATATCGACACGTCGATTTCCAAAACCGTCAACGTGCCGGCCGATTACCCGTTCGAAGCGTTCGAGAGCCTCTATTTCGATGCATGGAAAGGCGGCCTCAAGGGTCTCGCGACCTATCGCCCGAACGAGACGCTCGGCGCCGTGCTGTCCGTCGATACGCCGCAGCCTGCCGACGCGAGCGCCGACACCGACCTCGACCCGCTGCGGATCGCGATCGATCATCGGCCCAAGGGCGAGATGCCCGCCATCATCGAGAAGGTCGAATATCTGACGCAGGCGGGCAAGAAATCGCTGTACCTCGCCGTGTCGTTCATGGAAGTGACCGGACGCATCGGCGGCGCCGACGTGACGATCGAGCGGCCGATCGAATTCTTTATCCCGGCCGGACAACGCGACGAATCGCAGCAATGGATCACCGCCACCATGCGATCGCTGTCGCTCGCCGCGCGCGGCGGTTTCGTCGCGCGCAATCTGCAGGATCTGCGTAAGGTTTCGTGGGACCGCGGCCAGGTGCGCCTCGGCGACGTGCAGCGGCTCGACGGCACGCGCTCGCCACGCTGGCACGATTCGGAAGTCGCGGCGCTCGCCTACGCGTTGCAACAGATACTGCACCGGCGCGGCTTTCTCGACGCCGAAGGCAATCAGGTGCCGTCGCGGCTCCTCGCACGGCTGCCGCACACGCACGCGCTGCCTTTGCCGATCTCGGCGAATCTGAACGCGCAACAACAGCAGCAACAAGCGGCCGCGGCAGACGAAGCCCTGCAAGACGAGCCCGCCCTGCCCGCCTTGCACGTCCTGGGTTCGATGCACGGACGCAAATGTGGCATCTGCGGCGCGAACGCGGTGATCCGCAAGGACGGTTGCGACTTTTGCACCGCGTGCGGCGAAATCGGTGCATGCGGGTAATTGCTGACTCAACCCGGCGCTAACCAGCGCCGTTTCTAAGGGCGTCCCCCAAACGCAACGCCCGATGTTGCCGAACGTGCACATCGCGGCGTTGCCGTCAGCTTGCGCGGGTACAATACCGCGTCGTCTCCACTCAACGGACAGCATCCCGCCGCCGCCGCCGCGGGCCAAGCCTAGTCGTCAAGCGTCCATGTACGATCCGTCGAACTCCGCTGAGGGAAAATTCTCCGAGCTGCACGACGAGGCAAGCGTCAAGCGCAACCTCGCGCCGCGCCTCACGCTCGCCATTGCCGCGCTGTGCTGCCTCGGCGTCACAGTGGGCGCCGTGCTTTGGGGCGAGCACTATGCGGACCACGAAGTCTCAGCGCGCGAAAGCCTGATCGGCCACGATATGGTCGAATCGCTCGACCGCATGCTGACAAGCGTGCGCACCGGGCGCCGCGACGCCTTGCTCGAGCTGGTCGGCCAACGCTGCGCGAAAATCTCGCTGCAACTGTCCGAGCTCGAAACCTACGTCCAGTATGTGCGTTCAATCAACCTTGTCGATAACGACAGGCTTTACTGCTCGTCGTCGATCGGCCCGTTGAGCGTGCCGCTCTCTTCGTATGTGCCGCGCGGCACGCCCGACGCACATGGCGTGATCGTCAATCTTCTCGCCGGCACGCCCTTCCAGCCCGGCACGCCCGTTATTTCGATGTACGAACCCACGGGCGATGGCGAGGGCGTGCAGTATACGGTCGAAGGCGCCTATGTGGCCGATGCGCTCGCCCACGGCGTGCGCTACGGCGCGCAACAGGTGTTTCTGTCGATGCCCGGCTCGGGCGTGCTCAACGACAAAGGCGAATTCGTCCCGGCCATCAAAACACCGAGCGCAATCGGCACGCGCGTCTATTCGACGCAATGGCCGTTCTCGATCGCGGTGCTCGCCTCGGCGGCGCTCGCAACCGATATGCACTGGCGATACGGGCTGCTGTTCGGCGCGCTCGCGATTCTCTTCGACCTGCTGATCGCGGCCATCGCCCTGCTCGCGCTGGCGCCGCAACGCCAGTTGCTCGCCGCCGTAAGGCGCGGGCTGCGGCTCGGTCAACTGCATGTGGTTTACCAGCCGGTCGTCGAAATCGAGACGCGGCGTATCGTCGGCGTCGAAGCGCTGATTCGCTGGACGCATCCGCGCTGGGGCGCGGTCAGCCCGTCGGTATTTATGGCGCAGGTCGAACGCAGCCCGTTGCTTGCCCAGATCACGCGATTCGCGCTGCGCACCGCGGCCGCCGATATCGCGCAGAAAACCGACATCCGGCCGTTGCGCATCGCGGTGAACGTCGCGCCGATGGATCTGCAACGCAAGGACTTCGTGACCGATGTTCTCGCCATCAACGATGCGCTGCCGCCGGGCGTCACGCTGATCCTCGAACTGACCGAGCGCTTCCTGCTTGCGAGACAGCCGCGCACGCAGGCTATTTTCAACGTATTGAAGGCGCGCGGCGTGCTGTTCGCCATCGACGACTTCGGCACGCAGCACAGCAATCTCGATCTGCTCGGCCGCTTCCCTTTCGACTACGTGAAGATCGACGGCCAGTTCGTGCGGCAGATCGACAAGGGCGGAGCCGCGCTGATCAAGGCCATTGCCGCGGTCGCCAAGCACTTCGGCATGGAAGTCGTCGCGGAAGGCGTCGAGACCGAAGCGCAGCACGCGGCGCTGCGCGAGCTCGGCGTGCCGTTCGGTCAGGGCTTTCTCTATCAACGTCCGGTAAGCGCGGGCGAGCTTTCCGTCGAACCCGAGCCGGGGCTGGCCGCCACCGGCCATTGACGCGGCCTCCACCCGATCCGCTTCGAATCGCTTTCATGACGGGAACATATGATCCCGCACTCGCCGTACTGGCAAGATAAAAATCACAGCGGTTTCGCCTATAGTGACTGCGAGACCCGAAGCCTGTCACCACCATAACAACGCATTACAGAATGCTTCAGCCCCGAAAGAATTGAAGCAGGCGTCGCAGCACGCATCACAGAACTGTCACATCACTCATCTGAACACGGAGACTGTCAGATCATGGAATATCGTCAGCTTGGCCGCTCGGGCCTCATGGTGTCGACCATTACGCTCGGCACGATGACTATGGGCGGCAAAGGCAAATTCGCGCACGTCGGTAACGTCGGCCTCGACGAAGCGCGCCGGCAAATCGACATGTGCCTCGATGCAGGCGTCAATCTGATCGATACCGCCGATGTCTATTCCGACGGCGCGTCCGAGGAAATCGTCGGCGCCGCGCTCGGCGGCAAACGCAAGAACGGTGTGCTGATCGCGTCGAAGGCGCGCTTTGCGATGGGCGACGGCCCGAACGATCGCGGGCTGTCGCGCTATCACCTCGTGCGCGCGTGCGAAGCGAGCCTGAAGCGCCTGAACACGGACGTCATCGATCTTTACCAGGTGCACGAGTGGGATGGCATCACGCCGCTCGAAGAAACGCTCGAAGCGCTCGATCTGCTCGTGCGGCAAGGCAAGATCCGCTATGTGGGATGCTCGAACTATTCGGGCTGGCACCTCATGAAAGCGCTGCACATCAGTGAGCGCGACCGCTTGCCGCGCTTTATCAGCCAGCAGATCCACTACACGCTCGAAGCGCGCGAAGCCGAATACGAACTCGCGCCGATCGCGCAGGATCAGGGGCTTGGCATCCTCGTCTGGAGTCCGCTCGCGGGCGGGCTGCTGTCGGGCAAGCATCGCCGCGATACGACGCCCGAGGGCACGCGCCAGCTCGCAGGCTGGACCGAGCCGCCGATCCGCGACGCGGAGCGGCTGTGGAATATCGTCGATGTGCTCGTCGACGTTGCGGCCGAACACGATGTGTCCGGCGCACGGGTCGCGCTCGCGTGGCTGCTGGGGCGGCCGGCGGTCTCGTCGGTGGTCATCGGCGGGCGCAACGACAATCAGTTGCGCGACAACCTCGCCGCGGCGGACCTCAAGCTCACGCCCGAACAGCGCGCGCGTCTGGACGAAGTGAGCTTGCCGCCGCTCCTCTATCCGTACTGGCATCAGTCGTGGACCGCAAGCGAGCGCCTCGGCCCGGCCGATTTGTCGCTGATCGGCCCGCATCTGAAGAAGGCTTAGGGAACGCGAGCCACGCATCAGCCGGCCATGCGGGCGGTATCGGCCGGCCTGCATGAATCTCGCACGGGCCCGCATCGCGATTGACGATGCGGGCCCGTCCAGCGCATCGTACAGGTATGGCATTTGCGACGTTGCGCTCTCATGAAGCTCGCCACCTTCAATATCAACGGCATTCGCTCGCGGCTGCCGTCGCTCGTCAAATGGCTCGAGAAAGCGCAGCCCGATATTGCCTGCCTGCAGGAGCTGAAAGCCCCCGATAGCGCGTTTCCGGAAGCCGAGCTGCGCGATGCGGGCTATGGCGCGATCTGGCATGGCCAGACATCGTGGAACGGTGTCGCGATACTCGCAAAAGGTGCGAAGCCAACCGAAACGCGGCGCGGCCTGCCCGGCGGCGACGCCGATACGCACAGCCGCTATATCGAAGCGGCCGTCAACGGTTTGCTGGTCGGCTGCCTGTATCTGCCGAACGGCAACCCGCAGCCTGGGCCGAAGTTCGACTACAAGCTCGAATGGTTCGAACGCCTGATCGCTTACGCGCAGACGCTCTTCGATAGCGGCCATCCGGTCGTGCTGGCCGGCGACTATAACGTCGTGCCGACCGACTTCGATATCTACAACCCGCGCTCGTGGTTGAAAGACGCGCTATTGCAGCCCGAAAGCCGCGAATGCTACGCGCGGCTTCTCGAACAGGGTTGGACCGATGCGCTGCGCAAGCGCTACCCGGACGACAAGGTCTTCACGTTCTGGGATTATTTCCGGCGGCACTGGGAAACCAATTCGGGCCTGCGCATCGATCATCTGTTGCTGAGCGCGTCGCTGGCGCCGGCACTGCGCGATGCGGGCGTCGACAAGTGGGTGCGAGGCGAACCGCATGCGAGCGACCATGCGCCGACATGGGTCGAACTGAAACTCGACAAGCGCAAAACCGACGCCGATGCGGCGAAAACCGCGGCAAAGACAGCGGCAAAGACAGCGGCAGCCGGATCGATGCAGTCGCCGCCGCCCACCAGGACGTCGAAGGCGGCTGCAAAGACGGCGAAGTTGCCTGCAACAAAGCGCCGCAAGACTGCCGGGTAAGCACCCGACGCGAACTGCGCGAAGCGGTCAGGCGCGCGGTCGGCTCACCATGGTCACGATGCAAGAAAAGACCGCAAGGCGAGCGCCCAAGCGGTCTTTTTCTTCAACCTGCGCGTGCATCCAAAGCAAGCTTTGCGGAGCTTAAGGATGGTTGCTCGAGGTCGTCGCCTTCAACCAGTCGTTGCCGCCTGCGTCCGCCTGGGGCACCTGACCAGGCACCTGAGCGTGACCCGACTGCGACGTGCCGTTCGTGGCGGGACCATAACCGGTCGCTTGCGACGCGCCGTTTTGCGCGACCACTTGCGACTCGGCAGCCGCGAGTCCGTCCGGGTAATGCGCATCGCCGGTATTCCACAGCGTCGCGCCCCGTTCTGCCTTCTGCACCTGTGCGAGTTCCGCGCGCACCTGAGCACGCGTGACCGGCCCGTTCGACTGAGCGAACGACACCACCGGGGTAGCAAGCACCGCGGCAACCGCGATTGCGCTGATGAACGATTTCATGAAACACCTCCCAAAGCCGTTGACGAAGCCACGACATCTTGTCTGTGACTGTTGGGTACCAGTCTAGCGGCCGGAATCCCTAGGGAAAACCCTTATTACGAGAAAGGACCTTTGCGTTTTTCGAATGCAATTGTTTCGACGATTCGAACGTTTACGGCTGGTTCTCGATGCCTGCAGGGTCCCCGGCCACGCCGCGCGCCTGTTTCGATAGATACGAAAATTCTTTCCACGGGTGGCGAACAGGCACGCGTCCGGCCTCACGTCCGAGCCGCCTGATCGTTACCGGTCGCGAGCGCGCGCATGCGTCCACGCCAGGCCCATGCGTTATGCTGGCGCCTTTTGCGCGAGACCCGAACGATGTCCGACGAATACGAAGTCCATGGCCCGCATGACCATGCGGTCGAACACGCGGGCGGCCACGCCGCCGGTCCCAGCGCGTCGCGCATCGCGGTCATGACGGCAATCCTCGCGAGCGTCGGCGCGATCGCGTCGTACCAGAGCGGCGCGAATGAGAACCTCGCGCTCTTCTACAAGAACGAAGCGGCCATCCGCAAGACCGAAGCCTCGGACCAATGGGGGTACTACCAGGCCAAGGGCGAAAAGCAGAATCTCGCCGAACTCGGCGCCGCGCTGAGCGATCCTTCGTCGGCCGCGCACGCGAAATTCGTGGTCGACGAAAAGCGCTATGCGGCGGACAAGGAGCCGATTCGCGCGAAAGCCGAATCGCTCGAAGCCGAAGCGAAGCAGGACAACGATACGAGCGAGTCGCTGCAGCATCAGCATCATCGCTGGGCGCAAGCGACGACGCTGATCCAGATTTCGATCGCGCTGGCCGCGATCACGCTGCTGACAAAAAAGAAGTGGCTGCAGACCGTGACCGGCGCCGTCGCGTTGATTGGCCTCGGTTTTTTTGTCGCCGCATGGCTCGCGGTGTAAAGCGCCCCCTCGCGGTGTAAAGCGCCCCCCCTACGCCGCATGTAACGCCGCTTCACTGATCGGCACGCGCCGTTCTATTCGCGCGCCCTCATGCGCGCGCTATGGTTGCGGCGTTTCCTGCAAGCGATGCGTCGTTTGCGGCGCCGCCGCGGCCGACGCCGCCGCTTCCGATACGCCACGCGGCCCTTCCGGCACGTCGACGGGCCGCGTCGATCCCGCCGCGGCCGGAACCATCGCCATCAGCGTGCGCAGCACGCCGTTGGTCCAGCCGAAGCCGTCCTGCAGCGGATATTCACCGCCGCCCGCCGCGGTCGACCCGGCCTTCGCGTCGACATCGTATTTTTCGACGAGCTTGCCGGTGCGCTGGTAGTACGCGACGTTCGTCTGAATCCAGCGCGTCGCAATCTGGCCGGCCAGTGCGGACTGGCCATAGCGGCGCAAGCCGGCCACCGCGAGATATTGCAGCGGCGCCCAGCCGTTCGGCTCGTCCCATTGCTGGCCCGTTTGCGCGGTGGTTGTCGCGAGGCCGCCGGCGCGCAGCAGCTGCGCGCGCACCGTCGCCGCGACCGCGCTGGCCTGCGCCTTGTCCGCAATGCCGAAGTAAAGCGGATAAACGGTCGCTGCGCTGAGGCGGTGCGTGAGCCGCTGGGCGGCGAAGTCGTAATCGCCGAACGCATGCAGTTGCGGGTCCCACAACACGCGACGAATCGCCGCCGCGCGCGCGGACGCGCGCTTTTCGAAGCGCTCCGCTTGCGCTGCATCGCCCTTTAACCGATACGCGTGCGCAATCGTGCGTTCGAGATCGGTCAGCAGGCTGTTCAGATCGACGGGAACGAGGGACGTCACTTCGACCGTGCCGAGCGTCTTGCCGTCGGCGAACCAGCGCGAGCTGAAATCCCAGCCCGTTTCGCCGCCCGCGCGCAGATTGCGCCACAGGTCGGCCGCATCGCGCTGCGGCGTCTGCTGTGCCGTGACGACATCTTCGCGGTACGACTCGTCGCGCGGCGTATCGCGCGCGTCCCAATAGCGATTGAGCAAGGTGCCGTCGCGCAGCTTCACGAGATGCCGGTATGCGCCGCCGCGCGCCACATGATCCTCTCCGTCCATCCAGTAACGGTATTCGGCAAGCAGTTCGGGCAGGTAACGCGGATAGACGGCATCGCCTTCGCGCTCGGCCGTGAGCCGCACCATCTGTGCGAAAAACGGCGGTTGCGAGCGGCTCAGATAGTACGTGCGATTGCCGTTCGGGATGTGCCCGTATCGATCGATCAGCGTCGAGAAATTATTGAGTTCGTCGCCGAGCAGATCGGTACGGCCGCTTTGCCCGAGTCCGAGCATGATGAAAAACGAGTCCCAATAGTAGATCTCGTCGAAGCGGTCGCCGGGCACGATATACGGATACGGCAGCGGCAACAACGACGACCACGGGCTCGCGCTTTGATCCGGAGCGCGCCGCAGCACATTCCACAGCGTGTCGATATGTGCGGTGACGCTCTGGTTCGGATCGGACACGTAGCGCTTCGTTTCGCGTGCCGGCAACGTGAAGTGCGCATCGACGAACGGCTTGAGCTCGAAGCCCGGCTGCGATTTGCGCTGCGTGTAGTCGGCCACGATATGCGACGGCGTGTCGTTCGGGATCATGTCCGCGAACGTCTTGCTGTCGGGAAACAGATGCGCGAGTTCGACATCGCGATAGAGCGCGCCATAGAGTTCGGACGGCGGGACAGGCACGACCGGCGACGGCGTGGTTTTGCCTGCCGTGCCGGCAGCGGCCGAACCGGCCGCGTGGGTGTTTTCCTGAAGCTGAGGCTGAGGCGCCGCATTTTCCGTGGCGGCGAGCGCGCTGCCGCCAGCCAGTAGAAACGCTGAACAGTACAGGGAAGCGGCGGCAGTCCGCGCGCGGCGAGACAGGACTTGCGGCATCGATCGGGATCCTCGCGATGGTGATCGGGGTTGGGGTGTCGTCGGCTTGTTTCGATTCCTGCTGACGAAAGACGCACGGCAGCAAACAATGTTCCCCGGATAGCACGCGAATTCCGCCCATGCCATTTGCTGCCTGCCCATTTGCTGCCTGCGAAGCCGCATCGCGATGATCGCGACACGAAGAGCGAGATATCGATGGTGCCGCAAGCGGCGCGCGCCGCAGTTTTCATGCCGGGAACCTTCGCGCAGCGCCCAACACGCCGCCAGCTCTACCGCGCAGCCGGTTCGTTGCACGCCCCGCCGACATGCGGACATAATTTGCAGACGTCGCACGTCGAGGTGAGCGCCATGCAAGAGCCCGGTTCATCCGAATGCAGCAGCATCGTCCGCCCCGCCAATGAGGCCGCCGCGCGCGATCTCAGGCGCGTGCCGATCCATCCCGATCATTGGTATCCGCTTGCGTGGTCGAGCGAAGTCAAACGCGGCCGCACGCTTGGCGTGCGTTTTGCGGGCGAGCCGATCGTGCTCGTGCGCCCCGCATCGGGCACCCTGTTCGCGCTCGAAGACCGCTGCGCGCACCGGCAGATTCCGCTGCGCGACGGCGTCGTCGACGGCGAAGCGATTCGCTGCTGTTATCACGGCTGGACCTACGACTGCGCGGGCCACTGCGTGAACATTCCGTATCTGGGCCGCGAGCGCCTGCCCAACGGCGTGCGCGCGTATCCATGCCGCGAGCTCGAGGGCCTCGTGTTCGTGTTTCCAGGCAATCCGGCACGCGCCGACTCGACACCGTTGCCCTCGCTCGGCTCGATCGCAAATCATGCGTACAAGACGCGCCGTTATGCGCGCGACGTCGCCTGCCACTACTCGTTCATGCACGAGAACCTGATGGATATGAACCATCAGTTTCTGCATCGCCGCGTGATGGGACAGATGAGCGCGCGTTCGCTCGGACGCCGCCACGGCGAGACCTGGGTCGAGGTCGACTACACGCTCGAGCGCGAAGGCGGCAGCCGGCCGCTCGGCGAGGCCGTCGTGCTCGGACAGAGCGCGCCAGGCAAGCCGACCGACAACGACGTGATGACGGTGCGCACCGACTATCCGTACCAGACGCTGCAGATCCGCAATCCGAAGTCGGCCTTGATGCTCGACTTATGGGCGGTGTACGTGCCGCTCGATCGCGACCAACGCACCACGCGCGCGTTCGGCCTCGTGTCGATCAAACGGCCGCGCATGCGCGTGCTGCTCGATGTTGCCTGGCCGGTTCTGATCTGGTTCACCGAGCGCATCTTCAAGGAAGACCGCTGGGCCGTCGAACGCGAACAGCAGGCCCATGACGAACAGGGTGCCGACTGGAATCACGAGGTTTTTCCGGTTATCAACGAACTGCGCGATCTGCTGCGACGCTGCGGCGCGCAAGCGTCGAGGCGCGTGATTCCGATTGAAACGCCCGCGGCGCCGGCCGATTGACGGCGCCGTGTGCGCCGCAGGCCCCATGCGCGCCGGGGCCAGGCGCCCCCGGCCAGGCGCCCCCGGCCAGGCGCCCCCGGCTAGGCGCCCCCGGCTGTCACCACTTCATCACGCAGCCAGCAACCCGCGCTTGCGCAACATCGGCTCCGCCTGCGGCTCGTGCCCGCGAAATGCGCGAAACGCCGCGCGCTCATCGCGGCTGTCGCCCGCGCTGTACACGTAGCGTTTGAGCTTGTCCGCGAGCACCGGATCGAACGCATCGCCCGCTTCCTCGAACGCGTCGAACGCTTCCGCCTCGAGCACTTCGGCCCACATATACACGTAGTAGCCCGCCGCATAGTACGCACCGCTGAAGATATGCGAAAAATGCGGCAGCCGATGACGCATGCCCACTTCGCGCGGCACGCCCAGACGCGCGCGCTCGTCTTCCTCGAAGCGCGCGATATCGATATTCTCCGCATCTTTGCGCCGATGCAGCGCCATATCGATCAGCGCCGACGACGCGTACGACACCGTTTCGAAGCCCTGATTGAAGGTCTGCGACGCGCGGATGCGCTCGATCAGCGCCGCCGGGATCGGCTCGCCCGTTGCCACATGACGCGCATGTTTCTCGAGCACCTCGCGCACCGTCGCCCAGTTCTCCATCAGTTGCGACGGCAATTCCACGTAATCCTGCGGCACGCTCGTACCCGACAAACGGCCATACGTCACATCGGACAGCAGACCATGCATGGCGTGGCCGAATTCATGAAACAGCGTGCGCACGTCGTCGAAGCTCAGCAGGGTCGGTCCATCGCCATTGCGCGCAAAGTTGTTGTTGTTCACGACGATCGGCTGAACGTCGTCGCCATGACGGCCATTGCGCATCTGCCGGCGATAGATATGCATCCACGCGCCACCCTGCTTGTTCGGCCGCGCGTAGTTGTCGCCGAGAAACACGCCCATGCGCTCGCCGCCGCGCCGAACCTCCCACAGACGCACGTCCCGGTGATACAGCGCAATACCCGTCTGTTCGACGAACTGCACACCGAACAGTCGCCCCGCGCAATCGAACATCGCATTGAGCATCGCCTCGAGGCTGAAATACGGCTTGATTTCCGCATCGTCGAGTGCGTACCGGGAAGCGCGTACTTTTTCCGCGAGGTAGTACCAGTCCCACGGCTCGATATCGGTCGGCTCGCCGAGCGCGGCGGCCTGTTCGATCAGGGCCGCGCGTTCGCGTGCGGCGCTCGCCCTGGCGGGCTCCCACACCTGGCTGAACAGCTGATCGACGGCGCCCGCGTTGCCGGCCATCCGGTCCGAGAGCGCGTAGTCGGCAAAGCATTCGTAACCGAGCAGGCGCGCCTGCTCCGCGCGCAACGCGAGAATCTGCCGGGCCAGCGGACGGTTGTCGCGCCCCGGCGTTTCGCCGCGCGTCGTCCAGGCGCGCCATGCGGTTTCGCGCAAGTCGCGGCGCGTCGAAAACGTCAGGAACGGCTGCACGAGCGAACGCGCGAGCGTAATCACGTGGCCGTCCGCGCCGCGCTCGCGTGCCGCCCCGCGCGCGGCCGCGCGCAGGAAATCGGGCAACCCGGCGAGCTCCGCTTCGCCCGCGAGCGGCAGCTGATACGACGATTCATCCGCGAGCACATTCTGCGAAAACTGCGTTTGCAGATCGGCAAGCTGCACCGCAATCGCCGCAAACCGTTCGCGCGCCGTGCCTTCCAGCGCCGCGCCCGTGCGGATGAAATCGGTGTGGACGCGCTGCAGCAGCCGCTGCTGCTCTTCGCTCAGGCTCAACGACTGCGCCTGCCGGTACACTGCATCGAGCCTCGCGAAAAAAGCCGCATGCATCGCCACCTTGGTGTCGTGCGCGGCAAGACGCGGCGCCATCTCGCGCTCCACCGCCTGCAGTTCCGGCGGCGATTCCGACGCGCACAGATTGTCGAATGCAAGGCGTACGCGGTCGAGCTTCGCGCCGGCGGCATCGAATGCGGCGACCGTATTGTCGAAGGTAGGCGCCTCGGCGTTGGTTGCGATCGCATCGATTTCGCTCAGATGCCGATCGAACAGCACGGCAAACGCCGGTGCAAAGTGTTCACTGCGAATCTGCCCGAACGGCGGCAGCTGATAAGGTGTTTGCCACGGCTGCAGCAGCGGGTTGTCTTGCGCGGTCATATCGGATTGCCTCCTGGCTCGGCATGACGCCATGATAAGACAACCCTAGCGAATGAACGTACCCTGTTCATTCTCGTTGTAATACTCGAGCGTGACGCGATCGCTCAGGAAGCTCGCTTTCGAAATGGTGCCCGGCGCCGCGTTCTCGTTATACAAGGTGAACGTAAACACATCGCCGTCCCAATGCGTGAGCGGCAGCACCGTCGGCACCGGCCCGATCGCAAGCGACAGCGTCCCGTTCTGTTCGCTCACCTTTAGCGGCCCGAAATAGTCGTTGCGCCAGCTGCCCGTGTACGTCGACAGTACGCGCGGCGGCAGCGGCGATGCGGGCCGCGCGGCACCGACCAGCGAGCCTTCCGGTTTCATCATCGGCGCCAGCGCGTTTCCATAGAGCGTCGCCCAGTCCCGCCTGATGGCGCCGAACTGCACGAGATCGAAGAATTGCGCGGTGATCGTCTCCGGCACGCCCATCGGATAAGCATTGGTCAGCGCGACGATCGCCACGCCGGTGGACGGCACCACGACGAAGTTCGTCGCCGCGCCGACCGCGAACGCGCCCGAATGGCTGTAGCTCGGACGTCCCGCTTCGGTTACGCCCACATTGAAGCCGTAGCCGTAATAACTGGCCGGATGCCCGACGCCCGGCGGCGCGGACTGCACCTGTTGCGACACCGCGGCGTTCAGCGCTGCCGCATCGACGATGCGCCTGCCGTTGAACATGCCCTGCCCGAGCATCATCGCAAGCCACTTCGCCATATCGTTGACCGACGCGCTCGCGCCGCCCGCCGGCGACTGGGCGTCGGGCATGCTACCGGGTCCGACCACCCATCGGTCACCGCGCTTCACATGGCCGGCGGCGCGATTCGCGCGCGCGGCAAAATCGGCATGGCGCGAACTCGTGCTACTCATGCCGAGCGGCTTGTAGATGGCCGCTTCGGAAAGCGTCGCCCAATCGGTATTGGCCGCGGCGGCGACCGAGATCGCCGCCGCGGTCAGGCCAAAATTCGTATAGGCGTACGAGTTGCGAAATCCATGCAGCGGTAGATCGCGCAGCCGTTCCAGGATTTCGGTCTGACGATAACCCATATCTTCGAGGCGATCGCCCGCGTGGTCGGGCAGGCCCGAGCGGTGCGCATAGAGATCGGCGATCGTGACGGCTTCGCTCGCGTCGGCATCGGAAAGGGCGAACCACGGCAGGTGCTTGCGTACGGTGGTGTCCCACGTCACGCTGCCAAGACCGATTTGCCGCGCGACCACACTCGCGCCAAGCGGCTTCGATAGCGAGGCGAGCTGGAACACGGTATCCGCATCGACGGGCTGACCGGAGCCGACTTCGCGCGTGCCGAAGCCCTTTGCGTAGACGGTCCGCGTGCCGCGCACAACCGCGATCGCAAGTCCCGGGACGCCGGTGCGCATCATTTGCGCCGTGGCCAGCTGATCGAGTTGCGCGATCGCGCGGTCTATTTGCGCGGCGGGAATCGTCGGCGGTTTGTGCGTGGGCGCGCACGGCACGCTGTCGTTCGATGCGCCGCGCGCGGTTGATGAAAACGGTGCAAGAAACGCTGCACCCAGCGCTGTGCCAAGCAGTTGCCGCCGCTGTTCGAAGCGTGTCATCGTGGGTCTCCCGGCATCACGCGTGCCGATCTATCGTGTACCGGCTGGCTTAATGGCCGGCTTACCGCGCGCCGCTCGCGGCAATAACAACACGATAGTCTGACCACAACTCTTGCGCGCGCATAGTGCCGCGCCGCTCATAGGGCGGTAAATAGGCGGGCTTGCGGAAAGCGCGAGCGTATCCGCGCTGACGCGTGCTGGCACAACCTCAGGCGAGCTTGTATGTCAAAAACAGCGTCGTGCGCCGATACCCCGCGCGCTGATAAACGGGAAAGCCCGCCTGTGTCGCATGCAGCGTCGTGCGCGTCAAACCCGTAGCGTCGTGAGCCGCCTGCAGCGCATGGCACACGGTCGCGTATCCATACCCTTTGCGCTGCGCATGCGGCAGCGTCGCGACCAGCGCGAGATAAAGCTGCCCTTCGTTGACGATCGCCGCCGCGGTCGACACGGCCTGCCCCGCTTCATAGCCGATAAACGCATACGCCGTCGATTTCCAGAAGTCCGATCCGCGCAGCGCGTCCTGTCCAGCCTCGAGCGGAAAGCCATACCCTTGCGCGTTGATCTCGCCGTACACCTGCAGCGCGGCGTCGTCGGTCACGCGCCGGAATTCAAGCGGCGTGTCGGGCATCGGCCGGCTGCGCGGCACGTCACCGGCCATACCGATGACGTCGATCGCATATTCGAGGCCCGCTTGTTTCGCGAGACCATCGATGTGGCCGCGCAAGGTCGGGTTCAAAAAGTCTTCGCATACGTAGACAAGACCCGCTTGCCGCCGCGCACGCATATAGTCGGCGCCTTCGCGCAGGCGTGCGGAAAGATCGTCGGCATGGCCGATACGGTCGGTGATAAAAAGCGCGTTCCAGAACGGAAACGCGCTATCGGCCCAGCAAACCGACATGCCGGGAACGTCGACGAGGTCCACGCCCGGCCGGTCGCCGGACAACACTTTCCACATCGACACATACTGGAAATTCGATTCAACCGCGCCAGGATTCACCATGTCACATGCCTTGAAAGAACGGGACGTACAGCTGAGCAACGAAGGTTCGCGGCCGTCCGTCCGTTGACCCATCACACGTCGAGCCGTGCGTCCGGGTTGTTTCGCGATTTCAGCAGCAGGTAGTACGCAATTCCGATGCATAGCCATACCGCGCCGAGCAGCCACGTATGCGCGGACATCGAATAGAGCACGTAGAGCAGAATGGCCGCGCCGCAAATGGGCATCGCGAGATGCCGGACCAACGCGCGCGATCGCTTGCGCCCGAAGCAATGCGCGATAACGGTCACGTGCAGGATCACGAAGCCCGTCAGTGCACCGAAATTGACGAACTCGGCAAGCGTGTCGAGATGATCGAGAAAGCCGATTGCTATCGCGAGCGACACGACCGCGACGAACAGCAGGCTTTTGTGCGGGCTGCCGTAACGCGGGTGCAGATCGGCGAAAAACCGCGGCAGCTTGCGATCGCGCGCCATCGAAAACAGGAGCCGCGCGATCGCCGTCTGCGAGACGACCGAGCACGACACGCCGAACACGATCGCGGTGGTGCAATCGCACAGCAACGCAAGCGGCTGGCCGCCCGCGCGCCTTGCCACTTCGTAGAACGCGGTGTCGGCCGACGTGAAGGTCATGCCTTGCGCGAGATCGGTGGCGATCCATGTCTGCACCACGAAGATCGCGCCGGCCAGCACCAGTGCCGTAATCGTTGCGCGCCCAACCAGCGCCTTCCGGTCGCCGCGCACTTCCTCCGCGAGCGTCGAGATCGCGTCGAAGCCGAGAAACGACAGCGCGCAGATCGACACGGCGGAAAACACGAAATGCAGATCGACCGCTTCCGGTTTGAACAGCGGCGCAAGCGTGAGACGCCCCGCGCCCGCGCCGTGATAGAGCGCGTTAAGCCCCGCCGCGCAGAACACCGCGAGCACCAGCAGTTGCACGATGATAAACAGGCGGCTCAGGTTCGACATCGCCTGCACGCCGAGATAGTTCGTTGCGGTGCCGATCGCGAGAAACGCGAGCACCCAGATGGTGCGCGGCACGGCCGGCAGAAAGTCGTGCAACGCGGTCGCGCCCGCCACATACGTGAGCGCGGGAATCAGCAGGTAGTCGAGAATCAGCATCCAGCCCGCGACAAAGCCGATTGCTTCGCCAATGCCTCGCGTCGCGTACGCGTAGACCGAGCCGGCCAATGGAAAATCCGCGGACAGAAACTTGTAGCTGAACGCCGTGAGCAGCATCGCGGCCATGCCGACGAGGTAGGCGAGCACGACCATGCCCGACGAGGCGGCGAATACATAGCCGAAAATCACAAACGGCGCGACCGGAATCATGAACGCCACGCCGTAGATAACGAGGTCGGCGAACGATAGAACCCGTTTGAGCTCCTGAGCGTTTTGCACAGAACTGCTGGACATACGGCGCCTCCCTCGAAATCCGCACCGGCTGCAATCGTGCCGGCCTGCTCAGCAGAACATTCGAATCGCGCACTTATTCCATCTCGTCTGGATCGCCTCGACGGGAAGTATTTCCACCAGGTTTGACGCGAAGCAATAGTCAGCTACGCGAAACGATCATGCGAAAGCGCAGGGCCGATCCGCCTGGCGCCGCATTTGACGCATCAAGCATTTGCGCCTCGCGCTAAACTCGGCGGGTTGCATCGCGCGGGCCGCCCGATCGGCCGCACGCATGCAGACACTTCGCCTAACCCAAGCGCCAAGCGCAGGAAGACGACCTTGCACCTTCATATCTGGATCACTTACGCGCTCACGTGTTGCGCGATCGCGCTCTCGCCGGGCCCCGGCGCCGTGCTCTCGATGAGCCATGGACTGTCGTATGGCGGCAGAAAAACCACCGCCACGATCATCGGCCAGGAGCTTGGCCTTGCGTTCGTTCTGCTGGTCGCCGGGGCGGGCGTGGGCTCGCTGCTGCTCGCTTCGCTGTGGGCGTTCTCCGCGGTCAAGATTGGCGGCGCCGCCTATCTGATCTATCTGGGCATCGTGCAATGGCGTTCGAAGCATTCGCCTGCCGAAGCGGATTCGTCGGCCGCCCCCGCCGCCTCATGGCGCAAGCGCTTGATGACGGGCCTTTTAACGAACGCGACCAATCCCAAGGCGATCGTGATCATGGTCGCGGTGCTGCCGCAGTTTATCGACGCGCACGCACCGCTCGTGCCGCAACTGATTGCAATGACCGTCACAATGATGGTCGTCGACACGACCATCATGCATGCCTATGCGCACGGCGCGAGCGCGTTCAGGCGCATGCTGCGCAGCGAGCGCGCGATTCGCACGCAAAACCGTTTGTTCGGCGGAATTTTGATGGCGCTCGGCGCAGGGCTCTTTTTTGCGCGGCGCGCGCCGTCGGTCTGAGCGGCGGGCACCGCGTACACCGCGTGCGCGTGCTTAAGGCCGCTCCGTGATCGGCCCATCGACATCGATCTTTCCGACCGCGCCCGCCGGCCCTTTCACGGTCAGCGGCCCACGAACCTCGAGGTCGCCGCGCACGACGAGCGGGCCTTTCACGGTCAGCGGTCCGTAGAAGTTATTGTCGCCGGCGCGGCGCTCCGCCTCGTCCGGCTGCAACTGCGCGACGCGCTCGGCCGTGAGCGGACCATGCACCGCGAGATTTCCTCCGACCTTAAGCGGCCCTTCTACCGTGACGGGCCCGCGCACCACCGCCGAGCCGAGGATGTTAAGCGGTCCTGTCGTCACCGGCTCCGCCGCGGCCGGCAAAGACGCAACGATTGAAATGAAAGCGCAAGCGGCAACGCATACGAATGGAGCCGCAATCGCGCGCCGCGCGATACGGGCGATAGAGTCAGTCACGATGCCTCCCAGGCCTGAAGCCGCTCATCCCGCGCCGTGCCTTGAGCGGCCGGCGCGTATTGTGTTTCGTGCAGTTCAGTCTACCTGGGTGAAAGGCGAATGACAAACCGCCGCGCCGCGCATCCCGGTCACGAGGCGTTACCACCGCGCAACAAGCGACGTCACGCCGCGCAGATTGCCGCGCCGGTTCCAGCTCAGGTTGTCGAGCCCGGTCAGCTCGAGCCCCGGTAAGCGCGCAAGCAGCACGCTCAGCGCGGTCTCGAGCTGGACCAGCGCCATGCGGTGGCCGAGGCAGTGATGGATGCCGCCGCCGAAGGTCTGCAGGCGAACCTCGTTGCGTGCGAGATCGAGGCGCTCCGGGTTCGTGTACCGCGCGGGGTCGCGGTTCGCCGAACCGAACATCAGGAGCACCGAGGTTCCGCACGGCACTTCGACACCGGCGATTTCGACGTCTTCGAGCGCCGAGCGTATCGTCGATTGCGCGGAACTGTCGTAGCGCATGCACTCGAGCACCGCCTCGGACATGAGCGCCGGCCTCGCCTTCAACAATGCGAGTTGATCGGGATGCCGATGCAGCGCGATCAGCGCATTGCCGATCATGTTCGACGTCGTCTCGACGCCGGCCAGAAACAGCAGGATCGTGTTCGATACGATTTCGTCCTGCGACAGCGTCTCGCCGCCTTGCTCGACGGCAAGCAGCATCGAAATCAGATCGTTGCCGGGACGGCGGCGCCGCGCTTCGACCACGCAGTGGAAATAATGTTCGAGGTCTTCGTAGCCCGCGCACGCGCGTCCGAGATCGTCCGCATTCATCGGCGCCACGTCGATCACTTTGGCAACGGCGCTCACCGCCACGCCCAGTTGCGTCGCATCTTTATCAGGAATGTCGAGCATTTGCCCGATCATGCGCAGCGGCAGCGGAAACGCAAACTGCACCATGAGATTCGCCGTTCCTGCTTTTTCGAATGCGTCGATCAGCTCAAGGGCGACCTTGCGCGCCACGTCCTTCATTGCCTGCGCCTGGCGCGCATCGAATGCCTTGACGATCAGCGCGCGCTGGCGCGTGTGCGACGGCGGATTCATCAAGAGGAACATGCGGCTGAACCCCTGGAAAAGACCCATATGCATTGCGTCTTCGCCGTAGCGCATGCGGATGCTTTCGGGGTAGTTCTTGCCGAAGCGCCGATCGCCGAGGATCGATTCGATCACCTCGTAACGCCCCGAAATCACCGCCTTGGGACCGATGCGAACGAGCGGCCCCTCGGCACGCAGCCTTTCGTAGAACGGGTACGGGTTGTCGAGAAACTCGGGGGTGGTGAGATCAGCCAGTTTCATGGAGGCTTCCGCGACGCGGGACACACGGTAAAGACACCCTGGCTGAACGCTTTATTCCTGTCTTTTCATAGCCTGGTGCAACGGTATTTTGCCCTGCTTTGCGGCCAGCTCAAATCGGCGTCAACACCGCCTCACCGGCGAAATGACGTGTCGCGTTGTCGATAAAGTTGCGCACCGATGCGGCAATGGCCTCGGGCGATGTACCGGCCACATGCGGCGTCAGCACGACATTGCGCAAACCGATTAGTGCTTGCGGCGGCTCCGGCTCGCCTTCGTACACATCGAGGCCCGCACCGGCGATCGCTCCGCTCGCGAGCGCATCGGCCAGCGCGGCGGTATCGACCACGCTGCCGCGCGATACGTTGACGAGAAAACCGCGCGGCCCGAGCGCCTCGAGCACCGTGCGGCCGATCATATGCTGCGTGCCGGCGCCGCCCGGCGTCGCGATCACGAGGTAGTCGCACCAGCGTGCCAGTTCGACAACCCTGTCGAAATAGCGAAACGCCGCGTCGGCACGCGGCTTCCGGTTGTGATAACCGGTTTCGATATCGAAACCCGCCGCGCGGCGCGCGACCTTCATGCCGATATTGCCGAGACCTACGATACCGAGGCGCTTGCGCGATACGGTCGGGCTCATCGGCAATTGCGTGCGCCATACGCCTTCGCGTGTCGCGCGATCGCGATACGCAATATCGCGCACGGCGGCAAGCAGCAGCGCGAACGCATGATCGGCCACGCAATCGTCATTGGTGCCCGCGCCGTTGCATAACACCACGCCGCGCGCGCGTGCATGATCGATCGCGATGTTTTCGTAGCCGGCCCCGAGCGCGCTGACGAATTCCACTTGCGGCAGCCGGTCGAGCTCCGCCGCCGTGAGGCCGGTGGTGCCGTTCGTCAGCACCGCGCGAATCGCGGCGCCGTGCGTGTCGATCGCGGCGCTGCGCTCGGCCGGCGTGGCGGCATAGGCGATATCGAAGTGCGCGGCGACTTGCGAATAGCTGTCGTCATCGAGCGGAATCAGCACCAGCAGCGAGGGTTTATTCATGTTCTGGTTCGAGCTTGAGGGCGTAAATGAAGACGTCGATAAAGACGTAAAGCATGCAGCGGAAAAAAACAGCCTGCCAAACCAGTCAAAGGAAACAGGCAACGAACAGGCGCCGGATTTCCGGGCATGCTGAACACGCGAAGTGTAGCAGCGCACGCGCGAACGCCGCGTGTCGTCAAACGGCATGGCGAAAGCGCCGCGCAAGGCACCCGCGAACCCTGCTCAGGCGATTGACGGACACATAAGCGAGCCGCGGTCACACCGACGTCACTGTCGTAACAATTCGTCGCCAATCGATTCTCATAAACCAGCGCAATCGGGATATCGCCGCCGCGCGCCGTTGTCCAAACTTGCGTCGAAGCCTCGGGTATCGGCGTTGCGATCGATTTGCGATCCGTCCGCCGCTTCCCGATTCTGTCATTCGATTCATCATGGGTGTTCACATGACCGATCTCATCACCAACGCGGGCAATCCGCGTCGACGTCTGCGCGAACTGCTCGATCGTAGCCGGCCCCTGCTCGCGCCCGGCAGTCACGACGCGCTGTCGGCGCGCCTCGTCGAGCAGGCCGGATTCGACGCCGTCTATATGGGCGGTTTCGCGACCACCGCATCGCTGCTCGGCAGGCCCGATATCGGCCTGCCCGGCGAATCCGAAATGATCGACAACGCGCGCCGCATCGTGCAAACGGTCGGCTTGCCCGTGATCGCCGATGCGGATACCGGTTACGGCAATCCGCTGAACGTGATCCGCACCGTGCGCGATTATGAACAGGCCGGCGTCGCCGCGATTCATCTCGAAGACCAGGTGAGCCCGAAACGCTGCGGTCATATGTCGGGCAAAAGCGTGATTCCGGTTGAAGACATGGTGGCCAAACTGCATGCGGCCGTCGACGCGCGCACCGACCCCGACTTCGTGCTGATCGCGCGCACCGACGCGCTCGCGGTCGAAGGCGTCGACTCGGCCATCGAGCGCGCCCGGCGCTACGCGCAGGCCGGCGCGGACGTGCTGTGGATCGAAGCGCCCGACACCGAACAGGAAGTCGAGACAATCGCAACCGAACTCGACGGCCACACGCTGCTGTTGAACTGGCTCGAAGGCGGCCGCACGCCCGCGATCGATATCGACCGCATACGCAAGATGAAATTCGCGCTCGTGCTATTCCCGATCGGCTCGGTGCTCGCCATGGCGTCCGGCCTGCGTGAACATCTTGCGTACGTCAAGGCGCACGGCACGCCGGCAGGACGCCTCGACCAGCTGCCCAGCTTCGACGATTTCACCGACGCGACGGGCCTGCGCGAGGTCCATTCGCTCGAGCAGCGCTACCGCTAGCGGATCGTCGCGCGCGCGGCGCCGGGCGGCGGCCGGCAAGTCGCAGGCACAGGCACGCGCGATGCTGATTCGACGGACATCAATCGAATCAGGGGAGCGCGATGATTATTCTTCATTCGTTGAGGAACGCGGGCGCGGTTGCGTCGGCTCGTGTTCGCGGCTCGCGCGCGCGCACGGTCGCGGCGACGCTGACGGCTGCCGCGTGCGGCGCGCTTCTGATCGCGTCGACCCACGCCGATGCGCAGTCCTATGCCCAGCAACCGATGCCAAGCGGGCCGCACTCGCCGGAAAATCGCGCCGCGGCAGCGGACGCGGCACCGGACCCATCGGGTTCCACCGTGCATGAGTCGAACGCGCCGCAGTCCAAAGATGCGAAGGGAACGAAGAAAGGCGCAACCGCTGGTTCCAAAAGCAAACCGGAAGGCGCCGGCGGTTTCGACAACGGCCTTTACGGAACCGGCTCCGGCAGCAACAAATAAGGTGCATCGAACGCGCACTGTCGAAGTGCAGCGATCGGAACATTAGACGTCATGCGCCTGATCGATGCATGCTGCGCCGAACGCATGCTGCACGCGCGTTTGCGCGTGCCGTGTGCGTGATGCGGCGAGTCGTGCACCGAGCGCCGCGCTTCACAAGCGTGCATCGCGTGCATGCCGGCTACGCGCGCTTGCACCATCTTTTCCGGCCTCGCACAACAGCGGCGCTTTACAACTGCGCTTTGCCCTTTGTTTACGAAGCCTTTCAGCATTGCGCCAGGCACCTACAATCCAACCCGATTCTTTTTTTGACCAGCTTGCCCGGTTATTTTGGGCCGTGCATTGTCCGGTGTGCATCGCCACACGTCCCACATAGCGGATATGCGCTGCTGCGGCCGCCTGCGCGTGTGCGCTTGCGGAATCGAAGAACATTTTCGATGCCCGGATTTCAATGCCGATCAAAGCTTCTGCCACAAACACCGCCCGGCCCGCCGCGGCGCGCGACGCCAACGCGCCGCCCGCACGGCTCCATGTCGCCGACCTCACTCATACGTTCGAAGCCGAAGACGGCGCGGCCGTGCCGATCTTCGCCGGGCTCGACTTCACGGTCGGCAGCAGCGAGATCGTCTCGATCGTCGGCCGCAGCGGCGCGGGCAAGAGCACGCTGTTCAATCTGATCTCGGGGCTTCTGCCGCCGCAATCGGGCCGCGTCGAAATCGGCCCGCGCGCCGACGGATCGCCGGGACGCATCGCGTACATGCTGCAGAAAGACCTGCTGCTGCCGTGGCGTTCGGTGCTCGAAAACGCGGTGCTCGGCATCGAACTGTTTCGCAAGGTCACGCCGCACGATATCGAACGCGCGCGGCACATGCTCGCGCGCTACGGGCTCGGCACCGTCGCCGACGCCTATCCGCATTCGTTGTCGGGCGGCATGCGCCAGCGCGTTGCGCTGACGCGCACGCTGCTCGTCGACCCGACCCTCGTGCTGCTCGACGAACCGTTCTCGGCGCTCGACTACGAAACACGCCTCGCGCTCGAAGACGACGTGATGGCGCTGCGCGAGACGAACGGCACGAGCGTCGTGCTCGTCACGCACGACATCGAGGAAGCGATCGCGATGAGCGACCGCGTGATTATTCTCGGCGGCCGGCCCGCGCGCATCGAACAGGCGCTCGATATCGAACTGACCGTCGAGGGCGCGCGCAACGCGATCACCGCTCGCGAGGCGCCTGAGTTCCGTACGTGGCATGCGCGCATCTGGGGCGCGCTGCGCGGACAGGCGATCCATACGGCACAAGCGGTGACACAAGCGGCGCCACACGTGGCTCAACCGCGCGACGAGCGCAAAGGAATAGCAGCATGAGCGAAGTGATTCTTTCGAACGCGCCGGTACAGGTACGCGCAAAGCGCCGCAAGCCGCGCAACCTCACGAGCACCACCGCCGTCACCGCGATCATGGTGGCGCTCGTCGCGCTGTGGCAGATCGCGGCCGCACGCGGCTGGATCAACGGCCAGCTGTTCGGCTCGCCGGCCGGCATCTACAAGAATGCGCAACTGGGCCTCACGCAAGGCACGCTGGTATCGGACACGCTCGTCACGTTGTACGAAACAGTGATCGGCCTCGTGGTGGGCAGCGGGCTCGGCATCGGGCTCGGCCTGCTGCTGTGGTTCGTGCCGCGCGTATCCGGCGTTGCCGAAGGCTTCTCGGTGCTGCTCAACAGTATTCCGAAGATCGCGCTCGGCCCGCTGATCGTGATCTGGTTCGGCTCGGACATGACGTCGAAGGTGTGGCTCGCCGGCATCTCGACCTTCGCGGTCGCGATGATCTCGTCGTGCGCAGCGGCGCGCGAAGTGGACCGCGACCTGCTGAACCTGTTCCGCTCGTTCAACGCAAAACCGTCGATGATCTTCCGCAAGCTCATCGTGCCCGGCGCGCTGCCGTGGATCTTCTCGACGCTGCGCGTGAATATCGGCTTCGCGCTGATCGGCGCGGTGGTCGGCGAATACATTGCGTCGCAGGCAGGGCTCGGCCATGAAGTGTTTGTCGCCGGGTCGCTGTTCGACCTCAATACCGTCTGGCTCGGCATTATTGTGCTGACGCTGATGGCCACGCTGCTCACGTGGATCGTCCAATACGCTGAAAAGAGGATTGTTGCATGGAAAACAAAACGATGAAGCGGTTTATCCGCCTCGCTATTCCGCTCGCTACGGGGTTCGCGCTGGGTGCCACGTTTAACGCCGCGCACGCCGCGCCGCCTGAAAAGGTGGTTGTCTATCAGGCGTTCCAGTCGATTCAATATCTGCCGCTTTATGTGGCCATCGATAAGGGCCTCTTCGCGAAGCATGGCCTCGACGTACAGAAGGTGACGGCCGGCAGCGGCGCGGCCGGCGTCGCGGCCGTGATCGGCGGCCATGCCGATTTCTCATTGCAGGACCCGATGACGGCCAGCCTCGCGAATCTGAAGGGCGCCTCGCTCGTCAACGTCGCGAATGTGGTCGCGGGCGTGCCGGTATGGGTTATCGCGCCAGCCAATTCGCCGCTCAAAACGCAAGCCGATCTCGCGGGCAAGAATATTTCCACCGCACTACCGCCGACCACCAGCACGTATCTGCTGCAGCGTCTGATCAAACAGGAAAACATCAACGACGTGAAGCTCAATACCGTGCAGATCGGCACGGAGCTGTCGCCCGTCAGCGCGGGCCGCGCGGACGCCGCCACGCTTTACGAACCGCAAGTCGACGAAGGTCTCGCCGCCGGCTACAAGATCGTCTATGCGTTCCCGAAGGCGTATCCGGGCGGCTATGCGTTCTCGACACTCGACACGCTCGCGTCGACGATCAAGGACAAGCCGCAGATGGTCACGGCCTTCGTGAAAGCGATCGCCGATGCCGAAGCGCTGATCCAGTCGTCGCCGGACACCGCGAAGGAAGTCGCGCGTGCCGAGTTCCCGACGCTTTCGCAAACCGTGGTCGATAATGCGGTGGGACGCCTGATCGCCCAGAAGATCTACGCGCCAACCCCCGAGATTTCCGAGCAGGCGTTCCGTAATGCGCTCGACTTGCAGGAATATATCGGCAACATCAAGCCCGGCTCGGTGACGTACGCGAGCGCGGTCGACAATTCGTTTGCGAAGGCAGCCGCCGGAAAGTAGCACATGAACTTCGAATCCCAGCAGCCTTGGGTCGCCACGTTAATCGAGAGCCGTGGCGATGCACACGCGTGCGCGGCGCGGCTCGAGCGCGCGCGTGCGCGCGCCGACGAACGCGACCCGCAGTTGAAGGCCTTCACGTTTCGCCCTGAACATTACGACGGGATCGGTCCCGCCTCCGGCCGGCCGCTTGCCGGCATGCCGGTCGCGGTAAAGGATCTGATCGCCACCGCCGACATGCCGACCACGTACGGCTCGCCGGCCTACGCAAACCATCTGCCGACCGAAGACGCGGCTATCGTCACGCGCATTCGCGCGCAGGGCGGCATCGTATTCGGCAAGACCGTGACCACCGAATTCGCGTGGCGCCAGCCGGGTCCGACCGTCAATCCGTGGAATGCGCTGCACACGCCGGGCGGCTCGTCGAGCGGTTCGGCCGCCGCCGTCGGCGCGGGTATCGTGCCGCTCGCGGTCGGCACGCAGACGCTCGGCTCGGTGATCCGCCCGGCCGCGTACTGCGGCGTGGTCGGCTACAAGCCGACGCATGACCGCGTGCCGACGGCGGGCGCGCATCCGCTCTCGCAATCGCTCGACCATATCGGCTTCTTTGCCAATCATGTCGACGATATCGCGCTCGCGTATGCGATCCTCGTCGACGAAAAGCCCGAGGTAGTTCAAACGCCCGAGGCATGGCAACGCTATTTCACGCCGCGCCGGCCGCAATCGATCGGCGTGATCCGCACCTCGATGTGGTCGCGCGCCGGCAGCGAACAGCAGGCGAATTTCGAAGCATCGCTCGCGCGCCTGCAGGCAGACGGCGTCAAAACGGTCGACCTCGATTTGCACGTGGACCTGCCCGTCATCATCGAAGCGTTGCAGACCATCCTGCAGGTCGAGGCATATCGCAACATCGGACCGGTCGCGGCCGCGCATCCGGACAAGGTCAGCGAGAAGATGAAAACGCTGCTGGCGGACGGCGCCGCCGTGCCCGCCGCGAAGTATCAGGACGCGTGCAAGCTGCAAAAGGAACTGTCCGCGCAATCGGCGGCATTTCTCGGCGGCTGCGATCTCGTCGTATCGGTGCCGGCGACCGGCGGCGCGCCGCAAGGTCTCGACGACACCGGCGATGCGACGTTCTGCGCCGCGTGGAGTTTTCTCGGCATGCCGGCGGTAACCCTTCCCTCGGGGCGCGCCGCGAATGGCTTGCCGCTCGGTTTCCAGCTGATCGGCGAGCGCGATGCGGACCTGAAGGTGTTGCAGTTTGCCGCATGGGCGCAGGCCACATTGCCGGCGTTCAGATAGACGCAGCACCGGGGACATTGCACTGCGGCGCCCCCTGCTTTCGAGCTGGCTCAATCGGGCAGGATTTCTCCCGGCGCCTGCATCATGTCGAGTGTATAGCCCATGTTGAAATACCCGGCACGGGCATACATGGCAATGCGCTCGAGACGCTCGCACGCTTGCGGCGCGTCGGCCGCGGACTGCGCGGCGGCGCCGCGGGGCGCGAATCCGACCGGCTTGAGCAAGCCGAGCAACTTCGTTTTCGTCGAATGTGGCATAGCGCACTCCATCGCCGGCATCATTTCTATTGAATCTAGTCGCTATCCGGCAGGAATCCAAACAAGATTTTGTGCAATGCAATGCAGTGCACGCGCGGACCGCGATCGTCTAGCGCCGCACAAGCATCGCGAGCATGCGATGCGATTCGATCGAACTGACGTAGTCGGTCAACCGGCCGTCGAGGCGCCGCGTAACCGGAAACGTGGCGACCGTGGTGAGCGCCGCGGCATCGCCCGGCTGCGCGAGCGGCAGCGCCGGCGCGGCCTGCGTCGAGCAATATCCCCTCTGTCCGCGCGCGTTGTTGCATTCACGCACGAGGCCTTCCTCGATCAGTGCGCGAAGCGCATGACTCACCGCCTCCTGCGAGGCGCCGTGCAGCCGCGCGAGATTTGAAGGGGCGTACACGCGAGCGTGACGCATGGTGAACAACAGGCTTTTCGCTAGCGGATCCATATTTCCCCATAAGCTTGCCGCCTTCGCAGGCGCGCGTCCAAACCATGCCATGCTCGTCACCGCGATGACACGATCGATCGCATGTCGTGCTGGTTCAAACCGGCCGTCGATCACCATCCGCGTTCTCCATTGCAAGCATTGACATTCAAATCTAGCAGCGCCCCGCGCCCGCGCTAAGCAAGCGTTTTTCATTTCGATATGCGAAGCGCGCTCATACGATTTACACGCATATGCAACTGAGATTTGATTGGTTAGCGCTGCGTGCGAGCGGCGCTAACCTTGGCGCATTCCATCAACGGGGATACATTCAATGAATATCAAACGCGTCCTCAAAGGGTTGGCCGCCGGCGCGGCGCTCGCAGCGCTATTCGCCCATGGCCAGTCTTCAGCGCAGGCTGAGACCGTCAATATCGCGTACCAGTACGGCGCCGATCCGGCGAAACTCGCGCAGGCAAGCGCCGCTTACGAAAAAGCGACGGGCTGGACCATCAACTGGCGGCGCTTCGATACCGGCGCCGATATCGTTGCGGCACTCGCCTCGGGCGATATCCAGATCGGCGACGTCGGGTCGAGCCCGTTTGCGGCGGCGGTGAGCCGCGGTGTGCCGATCGAGGCCGTCGTGCTCAATGCGCTGACGGGCGGCTCGGAAGCGCTCGTCGTGCGCAACGGCGCGCATATCGACAAGCCGCAGGACCTGATCGGCAAAACGATTGCCACGCCCTACGTATCGACGAGCCACTACAGCCTGCTCGCCGCGCTCAAGCACTGGGGCATCAAGCCAAACCAGGTGAAGATCGTCAATCTCGGACCGACCGAAATCGTCGCGGCCTGGGCGCGCGGCGATATCGATGCCGCTTATACGTGGGACCCGGCGCTCGGCAAAGCGAAGCAAAGCGGTCACGTGCTCGTCGATTCGACGCAAGTCGGTCAATGGGGTTCGCCGACGTTCGATTTATGGGCCGTGCGCAAGGACTTCGCGCAGGCGCATCCGGAATTCGTCGGCAAGTTCGTGGCAGTCACGCTGAACGCGATTACCGACTATCGGCAGAATGGCAAGTCGTGGAATGGCGGATCGAGCCAGGTCGCGGCCATTTCGAAGCTGAGCGGCGCGAATGCGTCGGATGTGCCGGAACTGCTGGCGGGCAATGTGTACCCCAACGCGGCCGAACAATCGTCGCCGGAACTGCTCGGCGGCGGCACCGCGAAGGCCGTGGCGGCAACGGCGAATTTCCTGCAGGAACAGAAGAAGATCGACCACGTGCTGCCGGACTACGGCGCGTCGGTCACGCCGAAGTATGTCGCAGCCGCCGCCTCGAAGTGAAAGCGGGCGATATGACACAACTGAGGGCGGAACCAAGGGTAGAACCAAGGGCGGAACTGAGCGCGGAACTGAGCGCGCAGCACGTATCCGTCGTCTATCAAACTGCGCGCGGTCCGCTGACTGCGCTGCACGATGTTTCGGTATCCGTGAAAAGCGGCGAGATTGTCGTCGCGCTCGGCGCGTCCGGTTGCGGCAAGAGCACCTTGCTGGCGCTGCTCGCCGGTTTTCAGACGCCGACTTCGGGCCGCGTCACGATCGATGGTGTGCCCGTCGACGGCCCCGGCGCGAATCGCGGCGTCGTGTTCCAGGACGACGCGTTGATGCCGTGGCTCGACGTGATCGACAACGTCGGCTTCGGGCTGCGCATGCGCGGCGTCACACGTGCGGCGCGCGATGCGCGGGCGGCCGAGGTATTGCGCCTCGTCAAGCTCGCCGGCTTCGAACATCATGCGGTCAGCGAAATTTCGGGCGGCATGCGTCAACGTGTCGGGCTTGCGCGAGCGCTCGCCGCCGACCCGGCATTCCTGCTGATGGACGAGCCGCTTGGCGCACTCGATGCGCTGACGCGCGAGCATATGCAGACCTTGTTGCTCGACGTTTGGCGGGCAACAGGCAAAGGCGTGTTCCTGATTACGCACAGCATCGAAGAAGCCGTGCTGCTCGCCACCGAACTGCTGATCCTGTCGCCGCGCCCGGGGCGTGTCGTCGCGCGCCATCGGCTCGACTTCGCGCGGCGCTATGCGGCGGGCGAACCACTGCGCTCGATCCGCACCGATCCTGCGTTTACGTCGATCCATATGGAGCTGCTCGATCAGCTCGTCCGTGAAACCGAGGAGGCGAGCGATGCCGACCGCTAATCAGCAACACACTGGACCGTTGGCGGTGGCCAAAGCCGGTGCTCGCGACGGGTCTTCCGTTGCTGCGGTTGCTGACGGCGCGCGCCACGTCAGAAGCCCGCGCGTCGCATTGCCGCGTCTCGATGCCGCGCATGCGGCGACGCTCATCACCATTTTCGCGGTGCTCGCCGGCTGGTGGCTCGCGAGCCATTTGCAATGGGTGCCTGCTGTGCTGCTGCCGCCGCCGGAAACGGTGCTCAGCAAGCTCGTGCAACTGAGTACCGAAGGCTTCGATGACGCAACGTTAGGCCAGCATCTGTTCGCGAGCCTGTCGCGCATCGCGCTCGCGTTCGTACTCGCGCTCGTGACCGCGATTCCGGCCGGCCTCGTGATGGCGACGAACCGCATCGCGCGTGGCGTGCTCGATCCGGTCATCGAGTTCTATCGACCGATTCCGCCGCTCGCCTATTTGCCGTTGATGGTGATCTGGTTCGGCATTGGCGAGCTATCGAAAGTGCTGCTGATCTATCTGACGATATTCGCGCCGCTGACAATCGCAACCGCCGCCGGCGCGAGCCGCGCCGCGAAAAGCCGCTTGCTTGCCGCGGCTTCGCTTGGGGCGACGCGCTACAAGCTGTTGCGCTACGTCGTGCTGCCAGGCGCGCTGCCCGATATTCTGACGGGCCTGCGCATTGCGCTCGGCGCCGGCTGGTCGACGCTCGTCGCGGCGGAACTGATCGCAGCAACGCGCGGGCTTGGATTTATGGTGTATTCGGCGTCGCGCTTTCTTGTCACCGATGTCGTGATTGCCGGCATTCTCGTGATCGGCGCAATTGCGCTGATCCTGGAACTCGGGTTGCGGTGGCTGCAGCGGAAGTTGACGCCGTGGCATGCCGAGCGTTGAGCGTTGAGCGGCGAGCCGCCCCACCGCTGGCTCGCTCGCATTCGAGCGATTTCAAACATCAACCTCGTTCGCACACCGTTGCTGCAGGACAGCAGTGCATTTCTTACGTCCTACCAGAAACGATTACCGGAGATTCGCCAGGTGGTTGCGTCTCCAACCGTTCGGAACCCTACAAGTTGTCGTGCGGCTGACACACTTGCCAACGTCGAACCTCATTTAACCTGTCGGCTAGCATACGATAGGCGTCGCTGCTTCGAATCCGCGCGAGGTTGCGATGAAAAGCAAAGACCTGGTGTGCTTCGCTGCGTTGTCCGCACTGATCTATGCGCGGCCGACTGCCCTTCCGGTTGTCGCGGGCATCATCGCGGCCGGCGTGTGCGACTTCCAGCGCAGCCGGCAATTCGACGCGATCAGCTGGCGGCGTTACTTCCTCGGCAACGGCACGCTCACCTGGCTGCTGTCGCCGTTCAATCTGCTGATCGACATGCTGTGCCGGCGCAATCTGCGCGTCTACCGGCTATCCGATCTGCCCGCCGCGCATCGCGACGAAGTCAGCGTGGTGATCGCCGCGTTCCGCGCGAACTTCGCGCTCGTCGAATCGCTCGCTTGCCAGATGCCGGGCAAGAAGCGCGGCATGTGCTTTCTGCGCTGGTATGGCCGGCGCTTGCAGGGGGCGCTCTGTATACCGGGCCTCGATCGCGACTTCAAGTACGTGCAGACTATCGGCTGCTCGGTATTCAACCAGCGTCAGCGCACTTCCGTGCACTACGGGCCGCTGCGCCTGACGCTGCGCTGTCTCTACAATCTCGACCCCGACCAGCACGGCGAAGCGTTTATCGATATCGCCGGCAAACGGCACTACTGGCGGCATGACCCGCTGCTTATCTTCGACGACACGCTTGTGCATCAGTCCGTTAACGATTCGGATCGCTTACGTTATTGCGTGTTTCTCGATGTGCTGCGGCCAAGTCCGCTCACGCCGCTGTTGCGTGTGCTCGTGAAAAGCATCGGCGGCGGCATTCTGTTCGCGCGGCGCGTGTTTTATGCGAACTGGGACATGCTGCGGTAATCAGTAGGACGCTTCCCGTCCACCGATCGCCAGCGGTTCGCGCCACGCGTTACCGCCGGCCCAGCACGAAATAGTCCACCGATTGCCAATCGGACACGACGCTCACATGAGAAGCGATCGCGGCCATGGAACGCGGCATGCAGGGAAGCCGTTATCTCCCGCCGTTAGCCAACTTTTTCCTGGTGTGATCATCATGAGCAAATTTTCCGAAGACGAGCGCGTCGAAGAGCAGCAACTCCAGCATCGCGGTTATCTCGTGCGCGTCAGCGCCCATCGCGACGAACTGGGAAGCTTCAAGGCGCGGCTCGATATCCAGCGCGACGGGAGCCGCATCGATATCGACGAGCCGGAAAGCATCGGGCCTTACTGGACCACGCGGCAGGAAGCGATCCGTGCAGGCATCGAACGCGCGCGATATCTTCTCGATAGACGCGACGGCCTGCTGCAGGACCGCAACCCGGCGCGCAATCCGTGAGGAGAAGCCTATGCTGCTGACCGACGAAGAAATCGCGCGACTGCAAAGTGTTGTGCCCCTATTGCTCGGCGAAGCGAGCACCGCGCTGCAGCTTGCACCGCACTACGACTTCACGATGGAGCTCGAAACGCATCTGCAGCCGGGCCTGCGTATACGCGCGCCTGAAACGCCCCGCGCGCCTGAAACGCCCGAAACGCGCAGCGACCGCAATACGCCGCCGTATCCGCTCGACCTGTTCGTCGGTCTGCCGCTCGACGAGTTGCGTGCGCTCGCGAAAGCCGACGATGCGTCGCAGGCCGAACGTGTCGCGCATTTCGGCGCCACATTCGCGCCGCGGCTTCTTCGCGCGATCAACGCCCAAACGCCGCGCGAGATCGATCTTGAAGCCGGCGTGCAAAGCGAGGCGGGAACGCTGGCCGTGATGCTCGACGACGAGGCGAAGTAGCCCGTCGCATCGCGCGCTGGCGCACCCAGGCAAATCCGGCAGCCGTCTGCCCCACCCAGGCACGCCGATTGCGCAACGACTGGCGCCCTCCAACCCCATGGAAGAACGCCTGTGAAGACCATGACGCGCGACACGGCGCAGGCCATCGCCGCGGCCATGCCGCCTGACATGCCTGCGGGCTTGCGACATGCGGACGATACGCGGCCCGGCTACACACGCAAGAAGCTCGCGCGCGGGTTCGCCTATTTCGACACGCGCGGCAAACGCATCGATGACGAGGCGGTGATCGCGCGCATCAATGCGCTCGTGATTCCGCCCGCCTACACGAAGGTGTGGATCTGCCCCGACCCGCGCGGGCATATCCAGGCCACGGGCCGCGACGCGCGCGGCCGCAAACAGTACCGCTACCATCCGCAATGGCGCGAGACGCGCGACGCGGACAAGTTCAGCCGCATGGCCGCCTTCGGCCGCGCCTTGCCGAAAATCCGCGCGCGCGTGCAGCGCGACCTCGCGCGCAGCGGCATTCCGCGCGAGAAAGTGATCGCGGCGATCGTGCATTTGCTCGATCACACGCTGGTTCGCATCGGCAGCGTCGAATATGCGCGCGAAAATCAGTCGTACGGACTGACGACGCTGCGTAAGAAGCACGTGAAAATCCAGTCCGGTGAAGTGCGCTTCCGCTTCGCGGGCAAAGGCGGCGTCGAACACGACGTGCCGATCGGCAATCCGCGCGTCAAGCGCATCGTGCGCAAGTGCGCGGACCTGCCGGGCCACGACCTGTTTCAATATCTCGATGAAGACGGCACGCGCCGCACGGTCGGCTCGGCCGACATCAACGATTATCTGCGCAACGTCAGCGGCGCGGACTTTACCGCAAAGGACTACCGCACGTGGGCAGGCAGCGTCTTTGCGATGGCCGCGTTGCGCCAGCTGGTCTGTGAGAACGCCACCGATGCGAAGCGTCATATCGTGGCGACGGTGAAGGAAGTCGCCACGCTGCTGCGCAATACGCCGGCCGTCTGCCGGCGCTGCTATATCCATCCCGAGGTCATCGCCGCTTTCGACGCGGGAAAGCTGACGAACCTTCCGCCGCAGACGGCGAGGCGCCATATGAAAGTCGACGAGATCGCCTTTGCGGCGCTGCTCGCGCAAATCGAGAAGCGCACGAGAAAAACCGGCCATGGAGCGCGCCCGCCTGCCTGAGGGCACGTCGCTTGCGCGGCAACATCATGCCGATCCCCGAAAACGATCGGTCTACTGATCTACTGCCCAATGGAGGCTGTCATGCGCTATCTGGAAACTCAGGAAGGACTGCCGCGTGTGTCGTGGGGCGCCGTCTTCACCGGCGTCACGATTGCACTCGTCGCATACGTGTTTATGTGCGCGCTCGGTGCGGCAATCGGAGCGACACTGCTCAATCCGCTCGCCCAGCAGGACCCGCGGGCATTCGGTTTCGGGTCCGGTGTATGGCTGATCGTCACGACAGTCGTCGCCGTTTTTCTCGGAGGCTATTTCGCCGGCCGCTGTGCGCCGCTGCTCGGCTGGCTGCACGGCATGCTGGCGTGGGCGCTGATGGTGCTCTGCGTCGTGGTGGCGATGACGTCGATCGTGAGCGGCGCCGTCTCGCTCGCGGGGCGTGTCGCCGGCGCGGGTGCCGCGGCGACGATGCAGTCCGGCAACGCAGGCGATGCGGTCAACGCGCTTTCGCAGGAGGCGCAGAATGCGATCGCCTCGATGGCCAACGCGGCATCGGCACCGATGTCGGATCCGAACGTGCGGCAGGCCGCCGATACCGCCACGCAAGCCGTCGCACGCGCAAGCTGGTTTTCGGTGGCCGCGCTCTTTGTCGGCTTGGTGATCGCGGTCGGCGCGGGCAGCCTCGGGTTCCGGCATCAGCCGGTGGTCGAGACCGCGAGACGCGCGCCGGCCGTGCGTGCCGAACATGCACCCGGGCGTCCTTGAGGATGCCTGCTTAACCGTGCATGTTCAGTGATCCGGACGGCGAGCCCATCGACGAGCAGGAGATCCTGGTCATGAAAATCCGCGCGACGGTCGTATGCGTGAGGGATTCGGCGATCCTGCTCGTGTCGAAACCGCAGTCGAGATGGGCACTGCCGGGCGGCAGGATCAGGACGAACGAGCGGCCCGCCGATGCGGCGCGCCGCGAGGTTGCCGAAGAAACCGGCGTGATCGTCGACGCGACCGTTTATCTGTTTCAGTTCCGTGGGTTCAGCACGTTACATCATGTGTTCCGGGCCGCGCTCCCCGAAGGCGCGGTCCCGCGGCCCGGCGAGGAAATCACGCGTTGCGGATGGTTCGCGCAGGCGGACCTCGAAACGCTGCACATCAGTATCCCGACGCGCGAAATCGTGAGGCTCGCACTCAAGCCTCAGAACGCGCTTGCGACGCTGCGCGTCGCCTGACGGCTGCCGCGCTGCCTGCCGTGCCCGCTGCCGGTTGCGACGCTACGGACACTGCATACATCGTGCAGTTATTGCGTGTCGTCGTTCTGATAGAACGTGCGGCCCGAGCCTGTGAGCTTCGCCGTGGCCGCAATGGTGCTGTACGTACCCTCCGTTCTCATCGTGTCGAGGCGGTGCTGCGCCGCCTGAACATTCTCGGGATACGCGGTCGGGTCCGACGTCGACGGGTTATAACCGGCGATTTGCAAGGCGACCACATCCTCTCTCACTTGCGCGCGCGTCAACGGCGCGTTCGATTGCGCATAGGCGCCGAGCGGCAGCAGACAGATGGCGCAAAGCACCGAAGCTTTCGTGACTTTCATGGCGGTCTCCCGACGGGGGTTGTAGCGTAAACCCCTATTTTACCGCCGGAAAACGCGCACGGCACCCGCGCGCGTGTCAACCGCACGCGCGCTCGATGACAGCCGGTTACAGGACGCTTCGGTTGCGTCCGGTCCGATGTCGGTGATGCTGTTTCGTTAGCTCAGTGTCAGCTTGATCATCAATGAAACGTCCTTATTCGTCGAACGAAAGGTCGCTGCGAATCGAACTGTCACGGCGCGATCTCTTCGAGGCTGCGCTCGCGCGTTTCGGTCATTTTCAGCGCGCAAATCGCGCCGACCACCGCGACGAGCGCGAACATCGAAAAGACCGAGCCGATACCCTGCTGATGCAGGAGCAAGCCCGCGAGCGACGGACCGACCGCCGACGCGAGGCGCAGCCACGAGGTCGCGAGACCCGTGCTGGTCGCGCGCATCCGTGTCGGATAGACCTCGGGCGTGTACAGATACAGCACGGCCGCAATCGATCCGACGATGCCGTAGCTGACCGTCGCGAGCACCATCACGCTCCATACGTCGTGCGCGCCGAAAAACCTCAGGCATGCAAACAGAACCGCCGCGACGCAGAACGCGGCGACCGTCCAGTTGCGCCGGCCCACGCGATCGATCACATACGCACAGACCAGCAGCAGCGCGACCTGCGCGATATTGGTCAGCGACGCCGCGCGCAAGGCCGTTTGCAACGGCAAGTGGTAAACGGAGCGATACAGCGTGGGCAGCCAGTTGTTCAGGCTGTTCGCGATAAAGAATGCGCTGGCCCATAGCACCCAGACGATCAGCGTGCGGCTGCGGTAGAACGGCGACAGCAGTTCGCGCCAGCCGGCGCGCGCGTTTTTTGAAACATGGGAAGCGGCGTGCACCGACTGCTTCGGCGCCGCCGCTGCAATGCGCTTGTCGGTGCTCGCTTCCATTTCCCTCACGATCGCTTCCGCTTCCGCGAACCGGCCTTTCGCGATAAGCCACCGTGGCGATTCCGGCAGACGCGACACGAGCACGGCGATCAGCAGGCCCGGGACCGCACCGATCCAGAACATGATCTTCCAGCCGACCAGCGGCACAAGCCATGCGCCGATCTGCCCCGCGCCCATCAGCCCAAGCGGAAAGATCAGTTCGTAAAGCAGAAAGTACTTGCCACGGCCGTGCGCGTTCGACAACTCGCTGATATAAGTCGCGGCGACCGGCATTTCGCCGCCGACGCCGATGCCCTGGATAAAGCGGCACGCGAGCAGCATCGGAAAACTGCCGCTCAAGGCGCAGCCGAGGCTCATCACCGACATGATCGCAATGGAAATCGTCGCGCTGCGAATGCGTCCGCGACGCTCGGCGAACCAGCCGAATATCAGCGCGCCGATAAACTGCCCGACATAGCTCGCGCCGATCAGAATGCCGATCTGCAGCGGCTCGATATGCCACAAGCCGATCAGCACGGGCAGCACGAACGCGATCGACAACGCATCGAATGCGTCGAAGAACGTCGCGCTGCCGACGATAATGCGCGCCCGCCTGTGCCATCGCGAGAACGGCACGCTTTCTATTCTGTGCACGAGCGCCGCGCTCGCGGCATCCATCGCCGTCTGCGCCACATGCGCGTCGGCGTCGACGGACCTCACGGCGCGGTGCAGCGCGTTGCCCTCCTGCATGGTTGTCTCCAGGTTTTTTGCGGCACCCGTGCGTGCCCTTGTTGTTATCGATGCAATACGTACACCGCGATCAATGCGATAACGACCGCCGCGCCGAGTGCCCAGGCCCAGGCCTTGCCGCTCAGGCCCGAACTCGCGCTGCCCTGCGGACGACCGAGCGCAGCAGCGGCAGCACCGGCTCCCGCGCCGCCTTGCGGCATCGCCCGCTGCGACGCCGCGCCATTCGAACCCGACGCCGGCGGCGCAGCCGAACCCGACGCCAGATCGCCCGCGCCCTCTTCTTTCGGCCCAACCAGCGCAGCCGTGAAGCGCCCGAAAAACTCCTCGGCCATCCTGCGCGCCACGCCGTCGATCAACCTTCCGCCGACCTGCGCAAGCCGCCCGCCCACCTGCGCGTGCGACCGGTACACGAGCCGCGTCGCGCCGCTGCTCTCCGATACGAGGTCGACATGCGCGCCGCCTTTGCCGAAACCGGCCGCGCCGCCCGAACCTTCGAAGGTCAGCGAATACGACTGCGGCGGCTGCAGATCGGTCAGCACCATCTTGCCCTTGAAGCGTGCCTTGATCGGGCCGACGGTCGCGGCCATCACCATCTGAAACTGGTTGTCTTCGACACGTTCGAACGACTCGCACCCGGGCACCGATGCCTTGAGGATCTCGGGGTCGTTCAATGCGGCCCATACGCGTTCGCGCGGCAGCGGCAAAATCTGTTCGCCCGTCAGTTCCATTGATGTTTCTCCCTGGCCGGCCGGTCAGCCGAGTATGTGTTGCCACTTCGCACGCGTCTTCTGCTGCAATTCCCTGCTCGCTTCCGCGACTTCCGGAAATTCCTTCAGGAAGTCGAAAGGACGGCATGCGTCGATGATCGCCTTCGAGTTGAACGGCGCCTTATACGGATTGGCAATCGACATCGGGTCGTTTTTCGAACCCATGCCGCGTTTGACGATGTCGATATCGATATCCGGGTCGGTGCGGGTTGCGACGGCCCACATCACTTCCTGCAGGTTGGCGGGGTCGATATCGTCGTCGACGACGATCGAATAGCGCGACATGTAGGCACCGACGCCGCACTGGCTCAGCATATGCGCGGCCTGGCGCGCATGGCCCGCATAGCGCTGGCGGATCGACACGACGTTGAACATGCGCGCGCCGCCGATTTCATGCGCCCAGACGCCGGCCACATCGGGCACGCCCGCGGCCTGCAGCGCATCGACGAGCAGCGCCGAGCGCATCACGGCCTTCGAGTACGAATAGTCGTTGGGCGGTTTCGCGGGCGGGCTGCCCATGATGATCGGGTTGCTGCGATGGTAGATGCGCTCGATCGTCACGACCGGCGCCGTTTCGGCTTTGCCCGGGTAGTAGCCGTGAAACTCGCCGAACGGGCCTTCGATTTTCACGTCGCCCGGGTGCGCATAGCCTTCGATCACGATCTCCGATGCGCTCGGAAACGGCAGCCCCGTCAATTGCCCTTTGACCACCGACACGGGTTTCTTCAGGATCGCGCCGATATAGTTGTACTCGCACATGCCGAACGGCACCTCGATGCCTGAAATCAGGTAGCCGAGCGGATCGCAGCCGATCACGATCGCCACCGGAAACGGCTTGCCGGCCTGCATATGCTTGTCGTACTGAATCGCCCCGTGCTTGCCCGGAATCATGTCGAGACCGACGTGATTGCGGTCGTGAATCATCACGCGGTACGTGCCTACGTTGACCCACTCCGAGTCGAGATCTTTCGTCACGACCATGCAGCCGGTGCCGATGTAGCGGCCGCCATCTTTCTCATGCCATAGCGGCGCGGGAAACGAAAACAGATCGACGTCTTCGCCGGACTGAACGTGCTCGAACACGGGGCCGTTACCGACCGTCACCGGCTCGTATTCGGGCGCATGCGCCTGCCATTGCTTCGGTTTGCCGCGTAGCGTTTCGACGAGCCCACGATGCGACTCTTCATGTCCGACACGCAGAATGGACGACAGGCGCGTGGGGCTGGCGGTGCTGCACGTCAGCACGCGATGCCCTTTCGGATAGCCGGGAATATCGTCGAACAGCAGCGCGGCGGGCCGCGCCTTCTTCACATTCAGTTCGCTGATCGCGCCGAGTTCGAGATTCCAGTCGGCGCCCGCTACGTCCGTCAGTTCGCCCAGTCCGCGCGCTTCTTCAAGCCATGCGCGCAGATCGAGCGCATCGGCGGTCGAACCCGGGGACATGCCCGGGGTGAGATCTTGTGTCACGTCCTTCACGTCCTCACTCCTGTTTGTTGTCCCCAACATTGAAGCAACGCGCGCGCGCCCGCAAGCGACCATCGTTCATATCGGGGATGAGAAGGATTCATGCAGCGCGGGCCTCGCGTTGTGGCATCGGATCGCGGCATAACGTTCCCGCACGCGAGGCGAGATTAATCGAGTTCGCCGCGCGGCGCATTCAACGGCTCGCGCCGCCCATATCCGCCCGCGTACTTGAATGTGCCTTGCGCGGTCGCGATCAGCGTCGTCGCATCGATCCATGCTTCGCCGCGCGCGAAATAGATCGAGCGCCCTTTGCGTTCGAGAAAGCCTTTGCCAATTAACGTATCCCCGACACCCTTGTCCAGGAAGTTGAGCGTCAACGATAAAGTGACGCCATGTATCGGCCGCTGCGGATCGGCGCTGTATAGGCCCGCATAGCCGCATGCCGCATCGAGCAGCGTCGCGACAACCCCGCCTTGCAGCACACGCTGGCGGTTCAGCATGCCGGGCTGCAAGCGAAGACGGAACTCCGCATAACCGTCACGCCATGCAATGCGTGTCATGCCGAGGCTGGCGAGAAACGGATTTTCGAGCGCGTCGATCTCCACAAGCGTTCCTCCGCTCAACCACCAGACCGGCCAGTGAACCAATGGCTAAGCGGTTCAGGCCACCCGGCGGTTGCCGGCCGCGCCCGGCCGCGATTCTGCAAAACGCGCTGCAAGACATACCGCGCATTGCACCGAGCAGCCAGCCGCGCGTGCGCTTGACCTTGCCCGCGCGCGAAGCGCCGGGCGTTTTCTTTACCGGTCGTCATTGATTGTTCCGGGTTTGTAATGATTGATTCGCGCGCGCCGATCGACGACGCTTTGCTCGACCGGCCAAGAGTGCATGAGTGCTTTCATCGCGCGCAAACTAACTTTTCTCATGCCCGCATGAAAAAGTTTCATTTCCTCGGGGCCGGCAACGGGCCGATCATCGCAGCATCCGTTGCGATCCTGTTACGTTCCGGCCATTGTGAAACCCCGCTAGAATCCGCATCAGTGATCCTGCACTGCGCTGACTCATTGAATGAGACCCTACATTCCCTCTCTGCAGAGCTTGCTTGCGTTCGAAGCCGCATCGCGGCACCTGAGCTTTACGCGCGCGGCGCAGGAACTCGAACTGACCCAAACCGCGATCAGCCATCAGATCAAGACGCTTGAAGACCGGCTCGAAGTGAAGCTGTTCGTGCGGCGCCGTAACGTGCTCACGCTCACACCGGCCGCGCGCGAATATCTGAACTCCGTGCATGAGGCGATCAATCTGCTGTCCATCGCCACCGCTCACGCGCGCAAGAAAAAGCCGAGCACCGTGCTCACCGTCACGTGCCTGCCCACGTATGCGGTCAAATGCCTGATTCCCGCGCTGCCCGAATTTCAAAACGCGCATCCGGAAATCACCGTGCACGTCGCGACGAGTTCGACCTTCAACGAATTCGAGCGCAACAGCTATGACGTTGCGATTCGCTATGGTTCGGGCCGCTGGGCATCGACGCGTTCGGACCGGCTGCATGGCGAAGAATTCTTTCCCGTGTGCTCGCCCGCAGTGCTCGCCGAAGCCGGCAAGTTCGGCTCGATTGCCGAAGGCCTGTCGCGCATGCGGCAGATTCGCACCTACTTCTATTCGATGTATCAGGACGACTGGCCCGCGTGGCTCGAAGCCGCCGTGCACGGGAACGTCGAATTCGCGAGCGAATCGGTGTTCCACCTGCAGCTCACGTCGCTCGCCGCGGCGGTCGACGGCGTCGGCATCGCGATCGGCCGCACACCGCTCGTCAATGGCGATCTCGCGAGCGGCAAGCTCGTCGCGCCGTTCGATCTGCGTGTGCCGTCGAGTTCCGCGTATTTCGTCACTTCGCCGATCGACAAGGCGCGCACGAAGAAGGTCGAGCTGTTCCGCGAATGGGCGCTCGCGCGGCTCGGCGAGCATCGCGTGCAAGATCGCCGCAATGGGCATGATGGGCACGCGGGTCGCCCGGCGACGCACGCGTCGGCTGCCGTCGTCGCAGCCGACTCCCCTTGCTGAGTTCATGTCCAGCGACAGTCCACCGGTAGTCGATCCGCCCTGGCGTACCGTCGCGGCGCTGCTCGAGCGGCATAAGCGCGAAACCCCGGGGAAGGACGCGATCGTCGATGTCGAGCGGCGCACCCGCGTATCGTTCGAACAGCTTGCGATCCGGGTCGACGGAATTGCGCGGCAACTCGCGCGGCTCGGCGTCAGGAAAGGCACGCGTGTCGTGCTGGCGAACTGTGAAGCACCGGATAAGCTGATGCTGTGGCTCGGCACCTGGCGGCTCGGCGCGGTCGTGTGTCCGCTCGATGTTCCGTTCGTCGGCAACGAGACCGCGCGCAAGTTGCTCGAGACGCTCGCGCCGGGTCTTGTCGTGTGCCCCGATGACGGCGGCGACACGCTGTCCCGCATGACGACGGCGCCCGTCGTGCGCTTCGCGGCAGGCGGGCTGGAGAGCATTACGCCGGGCCACGCGGACACCCGCCGCCTGGGGCCGGCCATGATGACGCTTGCGGCGGACGCGGCACCCGGCGATACCACCCCGCCGCTGCCCGACCCCGAAAGCGTCTGCGCGATCGACGATATCGCATCGCTGTGCTACACATCGGGCACGACCGGCATTCCGAAGATCGTCGTCTACGATCACGCGTGCTACTGGCTCAACGGCCTCGACAGCATCGACCTGCTCGGTCTCGCTCGCGACGACCGCACGCTCGAATACCGCTCGTTCGACTGGTACTCGGCACAGATCCTGAGCCTGATGCCGTTCCTGCAGCTGGGCTCGACACTTTGCATCGCGCGCAAGTTTTCGCGCAGACAGTTCGGCAACTGGGTCCGTGAGAATCGCGTCACGGTCAGCGCAGGCGTGCCAACCGTGCTCAATCTGCTGCTCGAAGCGCCGCTCGATGCACCCGCCGGTACATTCGCGTCGCTGCGCGCGATGACATGCAGCACGGCGCCGCTCTCGCCCGTTCAATGGATGCGTTTCGAAAAGCAGTACGGCATTCGGATTCTCAATCTGTACGGCTCGTCGGAAGCGGGCTGGATGTGCGGCAGCCGCTCGCAGCGCCGCAAGGTCGGTACGGTCGGCTATCCGGCCGCGCATATCCGCTTCGATATCGTCGATTCCGACGGTGTGTCGTGCGCGCCGGACGTGGAAGGGCAAGTGGTTGTCGACGGTGCGAAGCTCGCGCTCGGCGTGCTGCAGGCGGATGGCTCGATGCTCGCGATACGCGGCGCGCCGCTTTTTACGCGCGATATCGCGGCGCGCGACGCCGAAGGCTTTGTGCGCATGTCGGGCCGCATGGACGATCTGATCATTCGCGGCGGTGTGAAGATCGTGCCGCAGGAAATCGAAGATGCCATGCGCACGCATCCGGAGGTTCAGGATGTTGCCGCGCTCGGCGTGCCGGACCCCGTCTATGGTCAGGAAACCGTATGTTTTGTGGTGGCGCAGCCCGGCGCATCGGTCGATCCGCAAGCGTTGCGCGCGCATTGCAAAGCCCGCCTTGCGCGCGAGAAGATGCCGAAAGACGTGTTCGTGGTCGCGTCGCTGCCGCGCAGCGCACGCGGCAAGCTTCTGCGCGATGCGCTGCGCCAGCAATGGTGGCGCAGCGTGAGTATGCCGCCGGATCTGTCGGAGCCCGAGTTCGAGTAGACCGGCGTTTTGACAGCGAAAATTTAACCCGGGATGTCGGCAACGCGCCGCCGCGCGACACTACGCCCTATGCCCTACGCCATGGCCTCGCTGGATCGCGCGGCCTTCAGCGCCTGCGTCCACCAGAGCAGTTCCTCGATCAGCGTGGTCGCCTTGTCGTTGAGCGCGGTCAATTCAGACGTGACGTCCTTTCCCTGGAAGTGCTGCCACAACGCGCTCGCGGGAATATGAACCGAGGCCTGTACCGGCGCCACCTGCAGTTCGACGAGCGTCGCGCGCAGATGCTCGACGCTGCGCGCGCCGCCTTCGGCGCCATAGCTCACGAAAGCCGCGGCCTTCCGGCGCCATTCCGGCTTGACCCAATCCATCGCGTTCTTGAGGACCGCCGGGCTCCCGTGGTTGTATTCCGGCGTGACGATGACAAATCCATCGGCGCGCGCGATCTCGGCAGTCCAGCGTTTCACGATCGGATGCTCGTAAGGCGGGCGTCCGGGCCACGAAGGCGGCACGGCTTGATCGAAAAACGGCATCGGAAAGTCGCGTAGATCGAGCCATTGCGCTTCAACATCATCGCGTGCATTCAGACGCTCGAAAATCCATCTTGCAGGCTGTTCCGAAAAGCGGTTCTCCCGCGTGCTTCCAGCAATGACGGCAATGGCGACCATAAAGAAGCTCCTTCGTAACTTGATGAACTGAAAGGATGGCGATGCACCCGTTGATGTTGCCGGGCTTTTTCAGGCAGACCGCATCCCGTTGCGAATGGCGGAGGCCGGCAACGAAGCCGGAAAGTTAAGATCTACTTTTAATAGCTGTTATAAATATCTTTATAAGTTAAGGATGTAACCGGAGAACACCGTTTTACCAAAAACGGGAAAACGCAAAACTGCTTTCTCCGCAGGATCGGAATATTCAACGACGCCCCGTTGTTTTGAGTGCAAGTACTGTCACCGACGTTGAAGTCCCGTTATGCTTGCACGCCTAAGAAAATCGCTTTACCGGTCTGGAGAAGTCCTGTCCAGAGCATGCAGCTCCCTGTGCCGTGCGCTGCTTACGGCGGAGGCTTCGGTCACGCTTTTCCCGTCTATCCCGCCCGAGTATCAGCAGACGCGCGACTCGAAGCGGCCTCATGTGCGCATACGCGGGCAGCGCATCTATTCCGTGTTCCACGATGGCGAGACCAGAACGCTCGAGGTGCGTTACAGCGATGGCGACCTACGCTGGTATGCCGACGTCTCCGAGCGTGCGTATGAGGCGCTGTTGTGCGCGGACCGGCCCGACGAGGCGTTGACCCGGGAAGTCTTTTTGCAGGGTCGTCGGGATCGATCGGCGTGCTCGCGCATCCCGGAGGAAGGACAGCGATGACGCGCCGGCAGCGCGTCGATCAGTTCGGCTCTGCGAACACCGCGCACGGCTGCGGCCGTTCCTCTGCGGCCTTCGCTTGCGCAACACTGAGCGAGCGCGGCAGCTTCACGCCATGCTTTGCCGTGCGCTTCGCGCTCCTGCCACGGCAGGTTCGCGCTATGCCGTGCTGGACGCGCTACACCACGCCACGCGCGCTACGCCGTTCGATAGGCCACCATCTGCAACTCGACGAGAAAGCCATGATGCAGTTCCGGCACCGGCACCACCGCGCGCGCGGGCTTATGCGTGCCGAAATGCTCCGCATACAGGCGATTGAATTCCGGCCAGTTGTTCACATCGACGATATAAGCCGTGCATTGCACGACATCGGTCAGCTTGCAGCCCGCCTCTTCGAGCACGCGTTCGCAGTGCTGCAGCGTCGCCCGCACCTGGCGCGCAAAATTGTCGGGGCCGTCGACCGCCACACCCGGCCCCGGCAACATGCCGGAAACGAAGGTGAAACCGCCCGCCTGCACGGCTTGCGAATAATGACCGCCGGGCGCCGGCACCTTGTCGGTAAAAATAAAGTTCACGGTTCAAACCTCTTCGGGTAAGCGCTGCCCTCGCGTTTCCGGCAACCACGGCGCCAGCACGAGACCAACGAGATAAATAAAACCGACCGTCACGGCCGCATGGCCGTAACCGCCGAAACGGGCGATCAGCGTACCGGCGATAAGCGGCCCGGTCCACGCCAGAAAGCGCGGCACATTGAAACACAACGCGATGGCCGTGCCGCGCACGCGCGTCGGGTACAGCTCGGGCAGCCAGGTCGGCATCCACGTATATTGCCCGAGGCTGAAAAAGCCGGTCACGCAGGCAATGACGAGCATCAGCGCGATATCGTGCGTCCACATGAAAAGCACCGGCGTCAACACGAACGCCATCGCAAAGAACAGGAACGTGATGCGCTTGCGGCCATAGGCGTCGGCGAGAAAACCCAGACCGATATAGCCGGCAATCGCGCCCACGTTATAAGCCATGCCCGCGAAGCTTGCCCACGTCGCGGCATGCATGCCCGCGCGCGCGGCCACCGATCCGATATACGGCGGCACCCATGTCGAAATGCCCCACCATCCGAGTGTCGTCGAAAGCGACATCAGCACGGCAATGCAGGTGCGGCGACGCAGTTTCGGATCGCTGAGCAGATCGACCAGCGTGAAGCGGGCGAGCGCCTGCTCGCGTTGGTCGAGTGTCGCGCCCGCGCGCTTGCGCGCAAGTGTCGCCTTGCGATGTGCGTTGACGCGCTCCCACTGTTCGGATTCCGGAATGCCGGCACGCATCCACAGGGTCGCGAGCCCCGGCAGCACGCCGATCACGTACATGTAGCGCCATGCATGCTCGCCTGCGCCGCTCATAAAGAGCCATACCAGCGACGCGACGAAAAAGCCGGTGCCGAGCCCGCATTGCATCAGACCCGCGCCTTTGCCGCGATGCCGGTCGGGCCAGATTTCGGCGGTCATCGCCGTGCCGGTCGCCCATTCGGAACCCATCGCCAGGCCGACGATAAAGCGCAGCACGGCAAACGACGCCCAGTTCCACGACAATGCGCTCAAGCCCGTGGTGAGCGAGTACGCGAGTATCGCAAGCATCATCATTCGCTTGCGGCCGATATAGTCGGTCAGCACGCCGCCGATCAACCCGCCGATGCCCCAGCCGAGCAGCGTCAAGGCGATCACGAGGCCCGCATAGAACGGAATCTGGCCGCGCAACGACGGCTCGAGCAATTGCCCAAGCGCACTGCCTACCGTCAGGATCAGCGCATAGGTTTCGTAGCCGTCGAAAAACCAGCCGAGATTCGATGCGGCAAGCGCGCGCCACTGCTGCCCGCTGATCGACCGGTACCAGACGACGTTCGCGGCCGCGTCGTTTGCCGCATGCAGCGGCGCGCCGCCGGCATCCGGCCGCTCCAGAGGTTGATGCATCGACCTGTCTCCTTCGTTATTGTTCTGCGCCGTGCGCGGCTTGCGCGTGGCCGGCTCGCGCAAGCCGTCGCTAGGCGGCCACCGCCTTCGACTTGCGCATCTGCGCCGCGAGCTGCACGGCTTCGATAATCTCGGGGTAAGCCGCGCAGCGGCACAGATTGCCCGACAGGAAATGGCGGATTTCCGCTTCGGTCGGGTCGGGGTTGCGATCGAGCAGTTGCTTGCTCATCAGAATGAAGCCGGACGTGCAAAAGCCGCATTGAAACGCGCCGCATTCGATAAACGCCTGCTGCACGATATCGAGCTCGCCATTCGCATCGAGCGCTTCGACTGTGCTGACGTCGCCGCCGTCGGCCATCGCGGCGAGATAGAGGCAGCCCGATACGCTCTCGCCATTCACAATCACCGTGCAGCATCCGCACAGCCCTTGCCCGCAGCTTTCGCGCGCGCCATACAGCGCGAACTGCTGCCGCAGCACTTCGAGAATGGTTCGATGCGGTTCGATCTCGGCGCTGACCGGTTCGCCGTTGAGCGTGAAATGGATCAGGACGGAAGTAGCGCTCATCGTTATTCCTCTGCAAGCGGTTCGTTGCGCGCGGCGCACAGCGCGCGATAGACACTCTCGGGCGTCAGCGGCAGCGACTTCAGACGCACGCCGACCGCGTCTTCGATCGCTTCGGCAATTGCGGACGCGACGCCGAACGTCGCGCTCTCGCCGACGCCTTTCGCGCCGAAGGGCCCGTTGTTCTGTACGGATTCGACCGTTTCGCGGCCGATTTTCGCGGGGATATCGTGGATGCCCGGAATCTTGTATTCGGCGAACGAAGCATTACGCAGCTGGCCCACTTCGTCGAACTCCATGCGTTCGAAGAGCGTGATACCGAGCTGCATGATCGCGGCGCCGGAAATTTGCGTATCGACCACTTTCGGATTGATCGGCGTGCCGCAATCGACGACATTCTCGAACCGCAGCAGCCTGAAATGACCGGTTTCGGTATCCACCTCCACTTCGACGCCGCATCCGCCCACCATCCAGTTCGGCGTGATGTTTTCCGACTGACCCGTCTCGTGCGACGGCGACGCGTAGCCCGGAATAAAGCTGCCGATCCCGACGATATTGCCAGCCTGCATCTTGTACTTGCGGTGCAGCAGTTCACCGGCGCGCATCGCCGGCACGGTCGGCACGCCAAGTTCTTCGGCCAGCTGCGCGATCTTGCGGTTCACGTCCTCGGCCGCGAGGCGCACCGCGTGGCCCATATGGAAGGTCGAGCGCGAACCGAGCGTCGCCATGTCGTAAGGCGTCACATCGGTGTCGGGACGCATCACCTTGATGCGTTCGGCCGGAATGCCGAGCACGTCGCCGGCCATCAGCGCGATCGCCGTTTCCGACGCCTGGCCCATATCGACCGTGCTCGAATAGACCGTGCAGCTGCCGTCGCCGGCGAGGCTGATCATCGCCATCGAGGTGGTCGGCGCCACCAGCGCCTTGAAGCCGATGCCGATGCCGCGGCCGCGCCGCAGCGTGCCGGTGCCGCGCTCGAACGGCGCATTCCAGTTCATCCGCTCGACGACGCGTTCGAGTACGAGGTCGATCGCCGCATCGTGCATCGTCGTGCCGGTCGGATGCATGCCCCCTTCGTGCAGGATGTTGCGGCGCCGGAACTCGACCGGATCGACCTTCAAGGCGCGCGCGATCATATCGGCATGGCTCTCGTAGGCCCATACCATCTGCGGGATGCCGAAGCCGCGGAATGCGCCCGCGGGCGGCAGGTTCGTGTACACCTGATACGAATCGATCCAGACGTTTTCGATGTCGTAAGGCCCCGTTGCGGTGAAGCCCGACTTCTGCGTCACGCGCGGGCCGATATCGGCATACGCGCCGCCGTTCCACCACACTTCGCATTTGCGCCCGGTAATGCGTCCGTCGGCGGACACGGCGGTTTTCATGCGGAAGGTCGTCGCGTGCTTGGTGATCGTGAAGAACTGCTCTTCCATCGTCAGCGACACTTTCACGGGCCGCTTCGCCAGCAGCGCGAGCGCGACGACCAGCGCTTCGAGCTTGATATACAGCTTCGCGCCGAAGCCGCCGCCGAGCAGCGCCGATTTCACGCGCACGCGGTTTTCGTCCCAACCGAGCAGACGCGCGATTTCAATGCGCACGAACGACGGGCTTTGCGACGCCGTGTGCACGGTCAGCGTGCCCATGCCCGTATCGGGCTCGGCCACCGACACCATCGGCTCGAGCGGCGTATGCATGACCTGCTGCGTCTTGAAGGTATCTTCGAACACGTGCGCGGCGCTCGCGAAGGCCGCCTCCACGTCGCCGCGCCGCAGCCTGAAATCGAGCGCGACGTTGGTGCCCTTGCGGCCGGCCAGATGCTTGAGGTCGGGAAACGTGCCCGCGGGCCGCAAAAACGCGTGAACCAGCACGTCGTCCGATTGCGCGGCCTGGACTTCGTCGAACACGGCCGGCCATTCCTCGTAGTCGACCATGATCAGGTGCGTCGCTTCCTCCGCGATATGCGGATCGGCCGCGAGCACCACGGCCACCGGCTCGCCGATATAGCGCACTTTTTCGAGCGCGAGAATCGGCTGATCGTGAAATGCAGGGCCGAAGTAAGGCTCCGGAATCACCTTGACGATATCCTGCGCGGTGTAGACGCCGAACACGCCCGGCAACGCGCACGCCGCGCTCGTATCGATGGCGGCGATTTTTCCGTGCGCAACCGTGCTGCGCAGAATCTTGCCGTGCAGCATGCGCGGCAAGACGAGATTGTGAATATAGTCGGCGCGCCCGGTAACCTTCGAACGCGCCTCGAGCCGGTTCAGTGAGCGGCCTATCTGCTTCTGCGCCGGCTGTTCGTCCAGCTTCGTTTCAATCTTCATTTAGGCGTGGCCCTCGAATGCGGTACCGCGCGCGTTCGCGGCGGCAAGCGCCGTACGCACCGCGCGGCCCAGGTAGACCTTCAGCAACTGCTTCTTGTAACTCGCCGTGCCGTGCGAATCGCCGACGATATCGAGTTGCGCCGCGCCCGCTTCGCCCGCGTGGCGCAACGTTTTCTCGTCGCCAGGCTCGGCGCCGCGCAATAGCGTTTCGGCTTCGGTGAGGCGTGTCGGGCGGTCGGTCGCCGCGCCGACAATCACGCTCGCGTGTTTGATCGCCGCGCCCTCCATATCGAGCACGACGGCCACGCCCAGCGCGGGCCAATCGTGCGCTGCGCGCGTCGTCACCTTCATGTACGCCGCGGGACGGCCCGCTTGCGGCGGCACGATCACGCGCGCGATCAGCTCGTCGCGCGACAGCACCGTTTCGTAATAGCCAGTGCACAACTGTTCGACGGGCACCGTGCGCTCGCCGCGCGGGCCTTTAATGGTGACGCGCGCGCCGAGCGAACCGAGCACGGGCGGCATGTCCATGTGCGGATCCGCATGCGCGAGATTGCCGCCGAGCGTCGCGACATTGCGCACGCGCACATTCGACAGCGTGCGCAAGGTGCGCGCGAGCAGCGGCCAGCCTTCCTTCACGAGCGGAGAATGTTCGAGCGTGGCGAGCCGCGTCAGGCCGCCGATATGCAATTCGCCGTGCGTGCCGATGCCGACCTGCGCGTACTCGGGTTCGACATCGCGCAGACTCACGAGCCGCGTCGGCCGCAACACGCCCGCTTTCATCATCAGCATCACGGCTGTGCCGCCGCCCATCGGCCGGATATCCGGATCCTCCGGATCCAGCAGGGCGATCGCTTCGGCGAGCGACTGGGGCTTTGCGAGCTCAAACGGAATCATCTGGTGCGCTCCCTTTGTCTGTCTCGCGTTTATCGTGCGCAGCCGGCGCGATCGAGCAGCTTGTGCAGTTCGTTCGCGACGATGTCGGGCGTTTCGAGCGGCGTCAGATGGCGCGCCTTCGGAATCTCGACGAAGCTCGATCCGGCCACGCCCTGGTGCAACGCGCGCGCCATCGCGGGCGTCGCCGCGTAGTCTTCTTCGCCGACGATCACACACGCCGGCACCTTCACGTCCTTCATCAGCGCGCGGCCGTCGAACGCGCCGAGCATGCGGCCCGTCGCGGCGAACTGCGCGACGCCGTTGCGCAGGAACGTATCGACGCAGCGCTGCACAACTTCCGGGTTCGAAGCGCGGAAGGCATCGCTGAACCAGCGCGTGGTCTGGAACTCGACTTGCGGCGCCATGCCGACTGCTTCGGCCTTTTTCATGCGCTCGTCCCAGTCTTTCGGCGCGGTCTCGCCGTACCACGCAGTGGTGTCGATCAGGCCCGCGGCGATCGCGTCGGGATAGGTCGCGGCGAACTCGAGCGCGACGCAGCCGCCCATCGATGCGCCGGCGATCAGCACATTGCGAAAGCCGGTGCCGCACACGACGTCGTACACGTCTTCCGCGAACTGCGTCACCGTGTACGGTCCCGCGACCTTGTCGGACGAGCCGTGGCCGCGCGCATCGAGGGCGAGCACGGACGCGCGCGGCAGCAGTCGCTCGACGACCGGCGTCCAGAAGTAGCGGTCCATCGCAAGCGAATGGACGAGCACGACGCGCACCGTATTCTGCATTCCGCCATAGAGGCTGTAGCCGATGCGCGTGCCGTCCCGCACGCTGACGTGGGATGAAACGACATCGGGGCTGATCGGTTGATTCATTGCATTGCTCCGCTGGCCGAAGGGTGGAATCTGGACTGGCTCGATGCTTCGGGGGGTGGTTCAACCGGGTGTCAGGTCTGCTTCGAGCCGGTAAGCGGATATTGCGGGGCCGTTGCTGGCGCGGCAAACGACGATCATTCATGCCCCGTATGAAAACTATTCATTGCCTTGCGAAGAGGCGCATTGCGTGATTCAGGCGGGCTGCGCGCATGCTTCGCGCGCCCCTGCGGATGAATTTCTCTCATGTTCGGCATGAACAATTAGCGTTTGCCCACTGCCGGTCGCGCGGTCAATCTCTGTGGCAACCACTCATCACAGAGGTTGAATGCCGTGAACTTCACGAGGAAAATCCTGAATTCGCAGTGGGTCCGTCCTCTGCTCCTGATCGTCGTCGTCGTCGTCGCGTGGGATCTCGTGATCCGCGTGTTCAAGATTCCGCCGTACCTCGTGCCGACGCCCGAGGCGATCGGGCAGCAGATCGCCGCGCAATGGCCGATGCTGCTGCAGGAATCGCTGCCGACGCTCTATGCGACGCTCGGCGGCTTCGCGCTTTCGGTGCTGATCGGCGTGCCGATCGCGATGCTCGTGGCGGCGTCGCCGTTGATCGAAAGCTATCTGTATCCGCTCGTCGTGTTCTCGCAAAGCATCCCGAAAGTGGCCATTGCGCCGCTTTTTGTCGTCTGGTTCGGCTTCGGGCTCTTTCCGCGCATGCTCGTCGCGTTTCTGCTCGGGTTCTTTCCGGTCGTCGTTTCGACCGTGCTCGGCTTCAAGTCCGTGGAAAAGGATTTGATCGATCTCGCGAAATCGATGGGCAGCTCGCCGCTCAAGACCTTCTTCAAGATCAGCCTGCCGCACGCGCTGCCGTCGATTTTTTCGAGTATGAAAGTATCGATCACGCTGGCGGTGGTCGGCGCGGTGGTCGGCGAATTCGTCGGCGCGAATTCGGGGCTCGGCTTCGTGCTGCAGCGCGCGAACGGCAATTTCGATCAGCCGCTGATCTTTTCGGCGCTGGTCGTGCTTTCCGTGATCGGCGCACTGCTGTTCGTCGTGATCGACATGCTCGAGCGCATCGCGATTCCGTGGCATTCGTCGCATCGCGCGCGCCTGCTCGGCAAAACGTAACGCATTTCCGCGAAGCATGGCGGCAAGCACGGCGTGCAAAGCGCGGTGCGCGGTTCGAATTTCCACATCAGAAAAAGGCAGGAGACGATATGAAGCTTAAACGGCTATGGCGCGCGGCAGCGGCGCTCGGTTTCGCCGCGATCTGTTGCGCAAGCGGCAGCGCCTGCGCGAAAGACTCGTTGACCCTGATGCTCAATTACACGGTCACGGGCGCCGTTGCACCGTTCTATCTCGGCAAGGTGCGCGGTTACTACGACGCGGAGGGCATCGACCTGAAGCTGATTGAAGGTCACGGTTCGGGGCCCACCGTGCAGGCCGTCGCCACGCATAACGCCGATATCGGCTATGCCGATTTCAGCACGATGGTGAAGGTGGCTGCGATGGGCGCGCCCGTCAAGGCGATCGGCGTGCTGATGCAGGAAAATCCGACCTCGGTGGTCGGCCTCGCGGAAAAGAACATCAAGACGCCGCAGGACATCAAGGGCAAAACCGTGGCCGTCGCCCCCGGCGATGCATCGTCACAGATCTGGACGATGTTCATGAACAAGGTCGGCCTGAAAGACAGCGATTTCAAAACAATTACCGGCAACCCGCAAACGACGATCAATGCGGTGATTACCGGGCATGCCGATCTGCTGGTCGGCTTCGCGACGATTCCGCTGATCTCCGTCGAGGAAGCCACGAAAAAGCCTGCGCGTGCGATCCGCTTCGCCGACTACGACGTCAACGTCGCGACGCTCAGCATCATCGCGCGCAACGACATGATCAAGGACAACCCCGATCTGCTCAGGCGCTTCATGCGCGCGACGGCGAAATCGGTGAACGACGCGGAGAAAGACCCGGCCGCGGCCGTCGACGCACTGCTGAAAACGCTGCCCGCCGCCGGCTCGCGCGACACGATGATCCGCACGCTGCAAGCGACGATTCCGTTCTACCGGACGCCCGACACGGAAAAGCTGCCGATTTTCCACGTCAGCGCGAAGAACATCGACAGCTCGGTTGCGTCGGTCGTGCAGTACAGCAAGCTCGATGCGTCCGCGAATGCGCCGGCGAAGTACTACACGGGCGCGTTCGTGCCTTGAGCGCCCTCCGCCTGAGTCCCCTCCTCTTCCATCAAACCCGTTCCGCCATGACCACCGTACTGAAGCTCGACGAGACCCACTATCGAACGCCCGCCGCGTCGCCGGCACGGCCGCTGATCGAGTTGCGCAACGTGACCAAAAGTTATCGCAGCCGGCAAGGCACGATGCAGGCGCTGCGGCCGCTCGACTTCGAGATCCGCGAGCGCGAGTTCGTGTCGATTGTCGGCCCGTCGGGCTGCGGCAAAAGCACCCTGCTCAAAATGGTCGCGGGGCTCGAACCGATCTCGTCGGGATCGATGACGCTGTCGGGCCAGTCGATCAGCGGTCCGCAGAAAAATGTCGGCATCGTGTTCCAGAGCGCCGTGCTGCTGGCCTGGCGCACCGTGCTCGACAATATCCTGCTGCAAGCCGAAATGCGCCATATGCCGAAGCGCGACGCGCGTCAGAAGGCGCGCAAGCTCATCGAAATGGCGGGGCTGGTCGGCTTCGAGGAAAAGTACCCGTGGCAGTTGTCGGGCGGCATGCAGCAGCGTGTCTCGATCTGCCGCGCGCTGCTTCACGAGCCGTCGGTGCTGCTGATGGACGAACCGTTCGGCGCGCTCGATGCGATGACGCGCGAAAGCATGAATATGGAACTGCAGCGCATCTGGCTCGAGTCGAAGAAAACCGTGCTGCTGATCACGCACAGCATTCCTGAAGCGGTGTTTCTGTCGGACCGCGTGCTCGTGATGTCCGAGCGCCCCGGCGGCATCGCCGCGATCTACGATATCGACCTGCCGCGCCCGCGCCCGCTCGAAGTGATGGCCACGCCCGCGTTTCTGCACTACACGAAGACCATTCGCGCGCACTTCAATGCGCACGGGTCGCTCGACGATCATTGATTGCGTTGCATTGATAGCGCCGAGCACGCCGAGCACGCCGAGCAGGCGGTAAAAAATGGCAGAAATCGCGAGATTCCTGCCATTTTTGTTTTTGCTTCGGCTCGGCTTGACCGGCTGAAACCGAATAAAGCGGACGCTGCGCGCCCGCCTGAACCGCTAGAACCAGTGGTTGATACCGAACGAGATACCCGTCTGCTTTTCATGCCCTGACGCATTGAGCGTCGCATTCGTCACGTATACACCGGTGAAGTGTGTATAGTCGATGTCCGCATAGAGTTCGGTGCGCTTGGACAGCAGATAAACGATGCCAAGAATCGCCACGTCCTTGCGCCCATCGACGCCGCCCGTCTTGTTCCGGTTATCGTAATACGCGGCTGTCGCATTGAAGAACCGCGTGATCTGATAACGCACACCGCCCCACAGGTACTGGTTGCGCGTCTTGCTCTTCACGCCGACCGGCACGTCCTGCATATCGAGCGAGTAGCCGGCCATCATATCGACGGGGCCGACGGACAGCGTGCCGCCCGCCGTGTACTGGTCGTTGCTGAAGAACTGGTTCGACGTCGCCGAGAGCGGGTTCGAGCGGTGCGTATAGCCCGCGCCGAGCTTCACGGTCTCCGTACGGTAGTTGAGGCCGCCCGCGAGCACCGAGCCGTGCGAGACGCTGCCCGGCACGCCGCCCACCGCCACCTCGCCGCGCAGCACCCATGGCCCGAAATCGCCGTGATAGTTGATGTCGTTGTCGTCGCGGCCCGTGTTTCCGCCCGATACGGCCGTCGATTCCGTGATGCTCAGGTAATGGAAGTCGAACGGCTCGAAGTCCTTGGTCAGATAGTGCTGCAGCGTAAACTGCCGGCCGATGTCGACCTGCCCGAACGGTCCGCCGAAACCGACCGTCGACGTCCGCTGGAAAAGCTGGTTGTTCGTGTTGTTGTTCTGGCCTGTGGAAAGCACATAGCCTGCTTCGAGGTTGAAGCGCACGTAGTATCCGCCGCCCAGGTCCTCCTTGCCGATAAAGCCCCAACGGTTCGAGTTATACGTGCCGTTCGACGCCATCGAAAGCGCGGCGCCGCCCGCTTTGGTCCCGTTCACCAGATTGCGCAGGCCGCCGTCGAGCGAACCGTATAGCGTCACGCTGCTTTGCGCATGCGCGGTGCCGCCCGCTGTGCAGCCCATTCCTACCACCGTCATTGCCGCCAGCGATCGCGTCAACATCACGACGCGCGCAGCGCCAACCGCTCCTCCTTTTTTATGCATATCTCACCTGTTGATGTCGTTCTATTCGTGAGGCCGGACGTGCAATGCCTGAGCGCGAGCAAGGCCCGATGAGGAACGGCGCCGCGTGCGGCCGGCCGCTCGAAGCGCCGCTGTCTCCAGTCGACGGCGCTTCGATACACACACGGGGCGCGCTTTTCCTTCAGCCTGTCGCGCAGATAAGAAAAGGGCTTACATGTCGTTCTTTTTCGCGCTCTTTTGTTTGCTGTCCTGTTTGCTCATTTCCTCGCTCATTTCGTCAAAGTACCAGGCCGAGTCCTTGTTGATCCACTCGGGGCCTACGCGTTGACGCGTCTGCTCTTCGCCGGTCGTGAAGTAATCGCTCTTGACCGCGCGCTGGGCCATCGCTTCGTTGCGCTCGTCCCAGTCGCCCATCGACACGCCGTACCACGGCCATTCGGGACGCAGCGCGGGCAAACCGAGTTCCTCCCAGATCGCCTTGGCGTTTTCCATATACGGTTTGGTCGGCAGCGACATCGGCGGCAGCTTTTCCTTGAGCGTCGCGTTCATCAGGATCACGCCGTCCACCGCATCGTCGCCGCGTTGCGCGCCCGACGTGCGCGGGCCGTGGCCCGTATCGCGGCCGTGCAGGATCTGCACGTCCTTGACCGCGTTCATCCGGTAGCTCATCGACCAGAAAATCGCGTCGCTGTTTTCGGGGTTGATGTCGTTGCTGACCGCGACCACGAGCTTGCCGACCGCCGGCTGCAACGAGGCCGCACCCATCAGCGCGCGCCAGATTTCCGTTTCAGTGGCCTTTTCGTTGAACACAACGATCACGAGCTTGCGCAGGTTCGTGAGCGGCTCGTGCATGACCACCTTCTCGACGCTCGAAATACGCAGCGCGTTGCGCAGATGATCGAGAAACAGCGGCTCGAAGGCCACTTTCTTCACGAGCGAGCTTTCGCTCGGCGTGACCTGGCTGATGATCGAAACGAGGTGTGCGTTCTTGCGCCGCGTAATCGCGGTCACGTTCATATACGGGTTGAATTCCTGCAGGTTCACGTGGCCGTGCGATTCGCCGAACGGTCCTTCCGGCTCGAGCGAATCGGTCGGCACAAAACCTTCGATCACGATTTCCGCGTCGGCGGGCACGAGCAGATCGTTCGTCTTGCACTTCACGACGCGCAGCGGCTCGCCGAGAATCGCGCCGGCCACGCCGAGTTCGTCGACGTCGATCGGCAGCTTCTGCACCGAGCAGAACGACACGGCCGGGTGGCCGCCAATCACGAGCGCGGCCGGCATCGGCTGGCCCATCGCCTTGTACTTGACCCAGTGCTGATAGATGCCCTGTCCCATCTCGATCGACGGGTTGCAGCCGACGCGGCGCTTGCCTTTGATCTGTCCGCGATAGGTGCCCATATTCTGCACGCCGTTCTCCGGGTCGACGGAGATGTACTGCGAGCATGTCGTGTACGGCGCATTGTCGAAACCCGGCGTCGAAATCGGAATCGGCAGGTGCTCGAGGCCCTGGCCGTCCACATCGAGGTCGTCGCCGATAAAGCACACTTCCTGGCACGGCGCTTCGTTGACTACGACCGGCTTGACCGGGTTGCCCTTCGCCTGCTGCCACTTCTTGCCGATCTGATCGACGGGTACGCCCATCCCGATCGAGTACACCTCGCGGTTGATCGACAGCGCGCCCACCACCACCGGCAGTGCGTAGCGGCGGCCCTTGCTGTCGACGACGTTGTGGAACACGAACGCCTTGCGGTCCGATTCGGGAATGCCGCCGCGCAATTGCCAGCGCACCAGAGGATGCAGCTCGGTATCCTTGTTGATCTCTCGGTGCACGTGCACAACGAGCCCTTTTTCTTCGAGGGCTTGCAGATGTGTCTGGAATGAAGGGAAATTCTTCATGGTGATCCGGTTAGTGAACGGGGAAATATCAATCAGCGCAACGGCGGGTCATGGATTGCGTAGTACACCGACAGGTAACGGCCGCGCGGCGATCCTCGAAGTCCGGTCGCCGTGACGTGTGCCATTCCATGGGTTACATTGCGCGACGGGTCGCGCGGCAGTTCGCGCCAGACTGTCAGCGCAGACTGAGGCAGAACCGGTCACGTCGCAAACGGTGATTTCTCATATGCGGCATGAACGGATTTCATCCGATGTGACCCGTCCCAGCACGATGAATCGCGCTCATGCCTCGCATGAACAGATTTCGTTTGAACGGCATGACGTCCGTCATGCAACCTTCAAACTGGAGACGAGGACGTGCATCGCGTCAGGCGACGCGTGCCTCTGAAGCGGCCCCTGAAGCGGCCTCTGAAGCGGACCTCGACGCGGGATAACCGCTCAACAAAAGAACGATCGTGACAATCCGACGCAAACGTATCGTGGTGGGAATCAGCGGCGCCTCGGGCGTGATTTACGGCATCCGGCTGCTGGAAATGCTGCGCGAACTCGATATCGAGTCGCATCTCGTGATGACGCGCTCGGCGCAGATGACGCTCGCTTACGAAACGCAGTGGCGCTCGGCGGACGTGCAGGCGCTGGCGCACAAACACTATCCGAACGCCGATATCGGCGCGGCGATTTCGAGCGGTTCGTTTCCCGTCGACGGGATGATCGTGGCGCCGTGCTCGATGAAGACACTGGCCGAGATCGCGACCGGCAACACGGGTTCGCTGCTGTCCCGTGCCGCCGATGTGATGCTGAAGGAACGCCGCCGTGTAGTGCTGATGGTGCGCGAAACGCCGCTGCACCTCGGGCACCTGCGCAATATGACGGCCGTAACCGAGATCGGCGCGATCGTCTATCCGCCGGTGCCGGCGTTCTATGCGCGGCCCGATAGCCTCGAATCGATGATCGACCATACGCTCGGGCGCGTGCTCGATCTGTTCGATATCGATGCCGGCACCGTCAAGCGCTGGACCGGGCAATTCGACGTGGATGTCGCGCGGCTTGCGACGGTTTGAGCGGGCTGGCGCGGCGCAAACCTCGCCGTTACGCCCGCCTCGACTCCCGGTTCATGCCGACGCGACGCTGTTCCATCCCGCAAGATCGCCGGCATGCGCATGCCTGAGCATCGCTTCGACATCGCCGAGCGCAATCGGGCGCGGATTCGCCACCGGCGTGCGTAGCGCAAGCGCAGCGGCATCCGCGATGTGATTCGACGAAAAGCCCAGTGCTTCGAGCGAGCGCGGCGCGCCGTGCGCGATCGCGTATTCGGCGAGCCCCAGCCCGCCGGCTGCCGGCTGACCACGCGACTCACGCGCCGCGCCGCATAACCCGCCTCCCGCTCCAAACACACCTTTCTCTCCCTTCCCGACAAGGATGAACAACGTGAAGAAGATTGCATTGAGCGGCGCCGCCGGCCAGTTGGGCCGCGTACTGCGCCGCGCGCTGCTCGAGCGCGGCGTCGGTCTGCGCTCGGCCGCCGGCTCGAAACCGCTCGAAACCGCTCGAGCCGCTCGTAGCCGGCGAAGACGTCATGCACGGCGACCTGCGCGATCCGGCCGTCGTCGACAGGCTGCTCAAGGGCGTCGATGTGCTGATCCATATGGCGGGCACGAGCGTCGAGCGGCCGCCGCCCGAGATCATCGAGAACAATCTGCGCGGGCTCGTCGAAGTGTATGAAGGTGCGCGCCGCCATGGCGTGCGCCGCGTCGTGTTCGCAAGCTCGAATCACTCGATCGGCATGTATCCGGTCGAAGACAAGCTTGCGCTAGACTGCGAGTTCCGTCCGGACGGCTTCTATGGCTTGAGCAAGATGTGGGGCGAAGGCATCGCGCGCCTGTACTGGGACAAGCACGGCATCGAGAGCGTCTGCGTGCGTATCGGCAGCTGCATCGAGAAGCCGACCGAGTTCCGGCATCTGAGCAGGTGGCTCGGCTTCGACGATCTGCTGCAGCTGATCGAGCAATCGATCCAGGTGCCCGATATCGGCTATCAGGTGGTCTGGGGCGTGTCGGCGAATACGCGCAGCTATTGGGATAACGGCGGGGACACCGGCGGCGCCGAGCGCCTCGGTTACCGGCCGCGGCAGAATGCCGAGGATTGCGCCGCTGAAATCCTGGCGCGCCCGAATCCGCTCGATGCGGTCGCGCAGCGTTATCAGGGCGGCAGTTTCGCCAGCTTCGATTTCACGCCGCCGGAACAGCGCAAAGCAGCGCGTTAGCGAAGGGCGCTAACGAAGGGCGCTAACGAAGGGGCAAACTAAAGGCGCTATCGAAGGGGACACACCGTGTCGAGCGCCCCCTTCGAGTTCGTTCAACGTACGAGCAACGTCAGCAACGTCAGTTCAACCATTGCGGAGAACCCGTCATGCAGCTTGCCGAGAATCGTTTCAAACGCGCGATCGCCGCGCGACAGCAGCAGATCGGCCTATGGTCGAGTCTCGCCCATCACGGTTCGGTCGAACTGCTCGCGGGCACTGGTTTCGATTGGCTCGTGCTCGATATGGAGCACGCGCCGAACGAGCTGCATATGGTGCACGGCCAGTTGCAGGCGATGCTCGGCTCGCACACGCAACCTGTCGTGCGTCCGCCGTGGAACGAGATGGTGACGATCAAGCGTCTGCTCGACGTCGGCGTGCAGACCCTGCTGATCCCCTACGTCGAGACCGAGGACGATGCGCGCAATGCGGTCGCCTACACGCGCTATCCGCCCGAGGGCGTGCGCGGCTATGCTTCGGCGCCGCGCGCGTCGGGCTACGGGCGCATTGCGAACTACGTGAAAGACGCCGCGCACGAGCTTTGCGTGCTCGTGCAGGTGGAGAGCCGGCTCGGCCTCGAGAACCTCGAGCGCATTGCGGCCGTCGAGGGCGTCGACGGCGTGTTTATCGGTCCCGGCGATCTGTCCGCGGCGCTTGGTCATATCGGCAATCTCAAGCATCCGGACGTGGTCGATGCAATCGAAAAGACGCTGGCGCGCATTGTGGCGACCGGCAAGCCGGCCGGCATTCTGGCCAGCGACGAAACGCTGGCGCGGCGCTGCATCGAACTGGGCTGCACGTTCACGGCGGTCGGCTCGGATGTCGGCATTCTGACGCGCGGCGCGGAGCAACTGCTTGCGAAGTACAGGACGGCCGGCTAACGCAGCGAAGATCGGCAGCCCATATCGGCAGCGAACATCGAAAGCACCGGAAACGCAAAAGGGCCCTGGATTCAAGGCCCTTTCTGAATCTTCTTTCGCATCCTCCAAAGAACCTGAGCGTTCTTCAATACACCGGATGCCCCGCAATCAGGCTTGGCAGCCATGTCGAGAATGACGGGAAATACGTCACGATATTGATCGCGCTAAAAATCGCGAGGTAATACGGCCACGCCGTCTTCGACGTCTCCCCGATCGACACATCGCCTCGCGCAGCCGATAAACTGCACCGATCCGATCGGCGGATGCACGAGCCCGAGCGAGCAGTTGAGCAGAATCACGAACACGATCGCGTACTTGACGGCGATCAGCGTGCCGCTGTCGACGAGTCGCGCGAGCGTATCGCAAGCAACTCGCGATATTCGCTAACCGCGACGTGATAGGAATTCGCGTTGCCGCCGTACAGCAGCGTGCGCATGCCGCCCGCTTCGATATGGCGAATCAGGCGCTGGTTTGCGGCGACGTCGAGCGACAGGTCCGCATGGCGTGCGAGCGGCGGCACCGCCATCACGGTCGACGCGAATTCGCTTTCGGTAATCGGGGATACGTTCATGGCAACGCTCGTAGCTTGGGGAATGCTTCTGACGACGCGAACGATAGCACCGTCAATTTCTTGTTATCAAACAACTATTGCAAACTATGACTTTTGGTCAAATGTTTCGATGTATCGCCTGACAACTTAAGCTGTGAGCCAAATTAAACGGCCCGCACGGGCCGTGAGTAGGGGGCAAGGACGTGTTGCGGTGCTCAGGCGCCGAACGTGCGCGCCATCGCGTTGTCGAGAGGCTCGCGCCGCGCCGCTTGCATCGCAGCGCCGAATCGCCGCCGAATCAACGGCTACATGGCCGCCGCTCACTGCGAGGCGGGCGCGCTACCGAACGGCGAGTTATTGAACGACGAGCCTCCGGACGACTGTCGACCCGGCGAAAATCCGTTCGACGATCCGCCGCCGAACGGGCTGTTGCCGCCGAACGAGCCGCCGTTGGACGAACCATTGTTGAACGAACCGCTGCCGAACGACCCACCATTCGATGAACCGTTGCTAAACGAACTGCTGCCGAACGATCCGTCATTCGAGGAACCGTTGTTAAACGAACCGCTGCCGAACGATCCGTCATTCGACGATGCCCCGCCAGGCTGCGAGCCGCCGAGCGGCACACCGCCGCCATTTACCGCGCCCGGCGCATCGCCGTTCATCACCGGTCCGTCCGGCGGCCGCTGCCCTTGTGTGAGCGCCGGAAAGCGCGCGACGAACACCCAGTCCGTATAGCTCTTCCGGTTCGCGAAGCCCTGAAATGCCACGGGAAAATGCGAGATCTGGATCGGATGCGCATGCGATGCGCTATGAATGCCGACGATCGTCTGCCCGTCGGGCGACATCACGAGCACCCAATCGGCCTTGCCCGTCATCGGGTCTTCGTAGACCTTGCGAAGATGGCGCACCACATTCGGATAGCGCGGATCGCGCAACAACTCTTCGAGCGTGCGCGGCTGCGTCGGCTGGCCGATCGGCGTGGCCGACGAATAGCTTTGCAGCGCGCGCTGGAATTCCGCGCCGATCGCGAGCAGCTCTTTTTCCGCCATGCGCCGCTGATAGATCGCACCGAGCTGCGCCGAAGCGGCCGCCGCGATGCTGATGATCGCAAGCAGAATCAGCAGCGCAAGATACGTGTAGCCGCCTTGCGCTGCACGGCGCCGCGGCGCGCGCGGGGAAGCGCAAGCCCGGCCGCAAGTGCGGCTGCCGCAGACTCGCCGCCAAGCGCGACAGCAAGCGCGCTTGCATGGCCTCGCGCGGAAAAGCGCCTCGCCCATCACATCGCCCCGTAAGCCTTGCCCTCGACATCGGTCCCTTCGGCGCCGCTTTTGATGTCGTAGACATTGCCCGGAAACTGCTCGTCGGGCGCGACAATCTGCCAGGTCGCCGCGCTATCGGTTACGGGATCGAACGGCAGCGTGCGCAGATAGTGCTTGTCGACGAGTTCCTGCAGCGAATCCGGATAACGCCCCAGGTCGCCGTAGAACTGATCGATCGCCACGCGCGTGACATGCAGGTTCTGCATGAGCACCTTCTCCTTCGACGCGTCGATCGAATGAAAATACTCGGGCAATGCCAGCGTCAGCATCAACGCGATAATCGCGAGCACGATCAGCAGCTCGATCAGCGTAAAGCCCGCCGCAGCCTTCGCATGCCTGCGCCCTTGCATCGGTATCACCATTTTCGATAAGGAATGCCATCGAGTCCGATGCCGTTCGACGTCGAATAGACGTCGTACACGTCGTCGCCCTCTTGAGGATCTTCGGCGTCGCTCGCATAGGCGCGCTTGCCCCACGTTGCCGCGTCGGAAAGCTGCGGGTCGTTGTCGTTCATCGGGTCGCGCGGAATACGCCGCAGAAAGTACATCTTGTGTGCCTTCGGATCCTGCTGATCCGGCACACCCTGCACGAGCAGTTCGAGATTCGCCGGGTAGTCGGTCGCGCCCGCCTCTTTCTGGATGCGCCCATCCTTGCTCGCGGTGTGGTACGCATCGATCGCTTCGCGTATGTCGTGCAGTGCCGCGCGCAGTTGCTGTTCGCGTTCGCGCTGCCGCATCACCTGAGCGACGGGCACCGTCATGCACGCGAGCACGCCGAGAATCGCGAGCGTGACGAGCAGCTCGATCAGCGTAAAACCGCGCGCGCGCGCCCGTGTCATTTCGGGTTCACCGTCAAATCGTACGGCGTCGGCGGCAGCGCGGTTACCGGAATGCCGGTCAGACCGAGCAGCGTGCCCGGCTGCACCTGAACCGTGGTCTGCGACGACGGCGCGATCGCGCGGAACGACAGCACCGCGTAAGTGGCCGATGCGGTGGCGCCGGTCCCGCCCGATGCCGAATCCGACAGGCTCAACTGGCCGTTCTGCCCGACGCGGCTCGAGAAGTTCGTCTGCGCGCCGCCCTGCTTCAGGAAGTCGCCTTCCGTTACGCCCGTGAATTGCAGCTTCGAGCTGTCGTAGGTCACGTTCGCGGGCACGATCGTCAATGGCTGGTCCGCCTGCATGGTCAGCGTCACCGTGACCGAGTCGCCGACCTTCACCTGCTGCGGCCCTTGCACCGACATCTGCGCGGTGCCCGTGCTCGGCGCGCCGCCCGCGACGATCGGGTCGCCCTCGCCGCCCGCAAAGCCGCCGGCTCCGCCGCCGACCATTCCGCTGCCCGCACCGCCGTAGTTCGAGCCGAGCCCGTTTGTGCCATTCGTGCCCTGCGCGCCGGTATTGCCGACGCCCGACGATGCCGCCTTGGACGGCGATGCCGAGCTAGACGACGCACTGCTGGCCGACGAGAACGACGCGCTGCTGATGCCGTTCGACTGCATGAGGCCCTGCGAATTGGTCTCGGTGCCGGCCGTGAAATACGCCGAAGCCGCATCGGGCCGCTGGATGTTGCGGATCAGATGCGGCGTGATCGCCAGCACGATTTCGGTGTTCTTGTCGTCGTCGGTGGTCGCGCCGAACAGGCGCCCGAGCACCGGCAACTGGCCGAAGCCCGGAATCTTGTTGCCCGAGGTGCGCTCCTCGCTATCGATGAGGCCCGCCAGCACATCGGTTTCGCCGTTTTTCAGCTGCAGCACCGTGCTCGCCGTGCGTGTGCCGATTTCATACGCGGTCGTGCCCGAGTTGCCGCCCGACACGACATTGAGCAGGCTGCTCACTTCGAGCGCGACCTTGATGCCGACCGAGTTGTCGAGATAGATCGCCGGCTCGACGTTCAACGTCAGGCCGACGTCGATATAGTTGACCGACTGCGACACGAAGCCCGTCGACGTCGCCGTCGACGTGATGTTCGGCACGCGTTCGCCGATCAGGATCTTCGCCTTTTCATGATTGCGCACGCGAATGCGCGGGTTCGTCAGCAGCTTCGCATTCGAATCGACAAGGTTCGCCTGCGCCGTCGCCTGGATCTGCGACACACCGAGCGTCTTCGACGTCTGGTGGAACAGGTCGTTCAGCGACAGCGCCGGCGGGTTGCTGCCGCCCGTCGAGGGGATCCCGAACGATCCGCTGTTGAACGGGTTGCCGACGCCGCCTCCCGTATTGCTGCCCTGACCGGTATTCGAGATCACGCTGCCGACCGGCAGCGGCGTCACCGTAATCGAGTCGGGCCAATCGATACCGAGGTTTTGCGTGCTGTTGCGCTGCACTTCGAGCACTTCGACTTCGAGCATGACCTCGGGCTCCGGAACGTCTTCGAGCGCAACGAGCTTCTCGGCCATATGGATCACATCGGGCGTATCGCGCACGATCACGAGATTCAGCTTTTCGTCGATAACGATATCGTGCGCTTTCAGGATCGTTTTCAGCGTATTCGCGACCGTCTTCGCTTCGGCGTTCGACAGGAAGAAGGTGCGCACCGCGAGCTCCTGGTAGTCCTTGAGCTTCGCCGGCGTATTCGGGTAGATCAGCACGGTGTTTTCATCGAGCACCTGCTGTGCGAGCTGGTTGGTCGCGAGCACATAGCGCACCGCGGCCTCGATCGTGCTGTTTCTGAGGAAGATCGAGGTGTGCTGATCGGTGTGGACGTCCTTGTCGAACAGGAAATTCATGTTGGCGCTGCGCGAGATCACGTCGAATACCTGCTTGAGGGACGCGTCCTTGAAATCGATATGGATCGGCCGCCGGTAGGCCGCGGCGAGCGCCGCTTCGATGCGCGTCGCGCCGGAATCGAGCGTCAGCTTGCGCTGCAGCGCCAGCGCGCGCGGATACTCGGGCGCCTCGGTCAGCACCTGCTCGACAAGACGGCGCGCGCCGGCGGCGTTCTGCTTCGCCGCCATCGCTTCGGCCTGCGCAATGAGCGCATCGAGGCGCGCGGCCTGATCGAGCGCGGCGAGTCCCGCCAGTGCGCGCTCGTTCGCGGGGTCCAGCGTCAACGCATGCTGGTACGACTTGCGGGCGGCGTCGCGCGCGCCGTTGGCAGCGAGGCGGTCGCCCTGCTCGTTGTCACGCGACAGCGTGTTTTCGCGGACCGCGAGCCAGGTCGCGCGATATTGCGCGTCGTGCGGCTCCTGCGTCATCGCTTCCTGCATTTTCGCGAGCCCCTCGTCGACCTTGCCCTGTGCGACGAGATCTTCGCCCGCGCGATAGGCCTTCTCCGCCGCGCAGCCGGCCAGCAGCACCGGCAGGGCGATGGCGAGCGCGAGCGGCGCCAGGTGACGCAACGGCGGACGCGACCGCAGGCCGAAGCGCGGACCAAACCGCAGACCAAGCAGCGGATGCCACGGCCACCGCCCCCCGCGTGGTTTGGCGCGTGACGCGGTGCCGCCGCTCAGACCCCGACGTCCATCTTGTTTTAGTGATTGCGTATGCAACGACTTGCTTCCTATGAATGCTTTCTCGTATTGCATGTCAATCGGCGCTGCCGATATCGATGGTCTGGACCAGCTTGAGCGGCAAGTACATCAGCGTCAGAACCGGGGGCTTGATCGCGTCGACCCGATACGTCGCATCGATCATGGACTTGTCGTGCACGATCACGGTCTCGTCGCCGCGCGCGAGATAGACTTCCCACGCGCCGTCCGAGGCCTTTTTGCCGATGTAAGTGAACGGCAGGTTCGGCGCCATCGGCTCGGACGGCAGCGGCGGCACCTGCGCGCCGGCCGGCGCGACCGACGGCAGCGCCGGCGCCCACGTCTGGCTGCCGAACAGTTCGTGGTGCCCGTTGCCGGCCGCCCCGAACAGTTCGCTGCGCGAGCGCAGCGCGCCGATGCTGACCATCGATCCGTTGTCCGTGCTTGCGGCAGACGGCGCGCTCTCGCCACGGTCGGCCGCGCCGGCCTGGCCGGCGGCGCGGCCAGCCGCTCCCGCGCGCGGCGCGGCTTCGACCACCTGATCGGGCGAATCGTGGTTACCGAAAATCAGCAGGCCGCCGCAAACCACGAACGCGACCGCGAGCACCGCGTGCAGAGGTTTCATCGTGGCGCCTCGCCCGCTGCGACCAGCGCGGTGGTGGCAGCGCCCTTGCCCGGCGGCGCGGGGCGCAGGAAGACCGTGAACCGCAGGCTTGCCTCGACAGTCTGGTCGTTGGCGGAGCTGCGCTTGAAGCGCATGTCGTCGAGCGCCGCGTACGGCACCGTCATCAGCACTTTTTCGCAGAAGCGGCGCAGTTGCGCATAGTCGCCTTTGACGGGCAGCACGATCGTGTAGGTCTCGAAGCGTCCGGCCGTATCGCGCGCGGGCTTGTATTCGGTTTTGTCGAGCACGACGCCGGTTTCGCTCGCGGCGTCGAACAGATGCGTGACCACCTGCTCGGTGTGGCCTGCATCGCCGAGCGCCGCGTAGAACGCGTCGAGCCGCTGGGCCGCGAGCGCCTGCGGCGAGATCACCGGCGCGGGCGGCGGCGCCGAACGCGCGCGCACGACGGCCCGCGCTTCGTCGGCGATGCGAACGGTGAGGCCCGGCAGCAGCACCAACCACATCGCTCCCGCGCCGATTGCGAGCACGCCGGCCGCGAGCGCATCGAGTCCGGTGCGGCGCAGCGCGAGCTGCATCCACAACAGCGCGCGCGTCAGATTCGGCATCCTCATGACGCGCTCCTGCGCCACTGCGCTTCGATCTGGAAGCGGATCACGCCGTCCATATGGTCCTTCGACATCTCGTGCCGGACGAGATCGACGCGCTCGAAGAGCGGCTGCTGCTCGAGCGCCTTCAGGTAGCCGATCATCGCGTCGCTGCCGCTGCCCTCGGCTTCGATGCGCAACAGCGCGCGGCTCGCGTCGGGCGTGACAGACAGCACGGCGACTTTCGGCGGCGTGGCGGCTTCGACCGCGTCGAGGATGTCATCCCACGGCAGATTCAGGCGCGCGACCGCGGCGTTGACCGCGGCGCCCTGCTTCGCGTCGATCGGGCGGCTCGCGACGGTCGCGCGTGCGCGCGCCGATTGCGCGTTATGCGATGCGATGCGCTCCTCCTGACGTTCGAGCGTGTCGAGCCGGCCAAGCAGTTTGTGCGCGCGGATGCCGGCGGCCACGCACGCGATCAGCGCGGCGAGCGCGAGCACGCGCATGACCGGATGGCTGCGGTAAAGCTGGCGGCGCGCGCTGACCGGGGCGAGATCGATATGCAGGCGTTTCATCGCGCGGCGCTGCCCCGGCTGCTTGATACGAGTTGCGCGACGAGTTGCGCGGCGGCCGACCATGTTGCGTGCGCGCCTTCCGGCGCTGCGAACGCCGCTCGAGCGGCCGTGCATGCACGCACTTCGATCACGGTGTCGGCCGCGTTTACGGCGTTTACGGCGTTTGCGGCGTTCGCGCTTGCATGCGCGCCTGCGCTGCCGTTGCCCGCTGCGCCAGGGCGCTGCGCTTGCTGCCAGCTCCGCGGCAACTGGCCATACACGTGCAGCACCTTGGGCGCCCGCACGTTATCGAGCAGCGCCGTGCGCGCGAGTTGCTCATGCAGCCATGCGAGCGGCGGCGCTTCCTCGCTGAGCTTCAGCGTGCGTACCGCGGCAAGACGCGCACGCCGTCCGGCGCCGTCGATCACGCCGAGCGTCAGCGCGCCGTCGTGCAGCGTCGCGAGCCATGCATCGCCAGCCACGCGACGGCGCCAGCGGTTCCATGCGCCGACGAAATTCGGCAGCGTCGAGACGAGGCTACTGCGCCGCGCGCGCGCCGCGAGTTGCAGCGCCGCGTGCCACCGCAGCGGCACGGCGCACGCGAGGAAGGGGGCCGCCGCGTGCCAGTCGGCCACAAGGTGCCATGCGGCAACCGGTTCGCCATAAAGCATCTGGAAGCGCACTTCGGCGGCGGTACGCAGATCCTGAAGGCGCGTGCCGTTCGGCGGCGGCGTGACGATGAAGTAACGCACGAGCTCGTCGCCGAACGTCGCGTGAATCGGCAGTCCGGCGCCGCCGGCTTCGTCGAGTGCAGCGCCGATTGCCGCGGCAAGTTGCTCGGGCGTCGCTTCAGATGCGATACCGCGCAGCGAACGTTCCGCCAGGTTTGACGATAGTGCTGCCGCCTGGCGTAGGGCGATGGCGCCCGCGCCTGCACTCGCGGCGGAACCGGCGGTGCTCGACGCCATGCCCGCGCCAGAACTCGCGAGCGCGCGCGCGCCGTCGCCGCGCCCGCCATCCGTGCGCAGCACCGCGACGCCGTCGCGGCACAATGCGACCCGGCATTGCCCGCGCCTGAATCTCAGCGAAAACCGCGGCATCCCCTTGGGCGTTCCATTGGGCGTTGCCTTGGGCGTTCCCTTGCGCGCCCCCAAACGCATCCACGCCTCACGCATTGAGAGTCACCCGTTTCACTTCGGCAAGCGTCGTCTCGCCGCGCTTCACCTGTGCGAGCGCGACCTCGCGCAGATGGCGCGTGCCGTTGCGGCGCGCCACTTCCTTGATCAGGCGGATCGGCTGCTTCTCGACGACCATATCGCGGATCTCGTCATCGAGAATCAGAATTTCGGCGATCGCGCGGCGTCCTCGATACCCGGTGCCGCGGCAATCGCCGCATCCCGCGCCCTGGCGGAAATCGAAATCGGCGACGTCCGCGCGCGTCAGGCCCACGCGCGCGAGTTCCGCGTCGGTCGGCGTGTAAGGTGTCGCGCAGTGCGAGCAGTTCACGCGCAACAGCCGCTGCGCCCAGATGCCGTTCAACGCCGAAACGAACGCATACGGATCGATGCCCATATGGCTGAAGCGGCCGAACACGTCGAACACGTTGTTCGCGTGCACCGTGGTCAGCACAAGGTGGCCCGTCAGCGCGGACTGCACCGCAATCTCCGCGGTTTCGCGGTCGCGGATTTCGCCGACCATGATCTTGTCCGGATCGTGCCGCAGAATCGAGCGCAGACCGCGCGCAAAGGTCAAACCCTTCTTCTCGTTGACCGGAATCTGCAGGATGCCCGGCAGCTGATATTCGACCGGGTCTTCGATCGTGATGATCTTGTCGCGGCCATTATGAATTTCCGTGAGCGCTGCGTAGAGCGTCGTCGTCTTGCCCGAGCCCGTCGGGCCCGTGACGAGCAGCATGCCGTACGGTTCTTCCGCGAGGCGGCGCAGCGCTTCGAGCGATTCGCCATCGTAGCCGAGCGCTTCGAGCGTCAACGACCCGTACGCTTCGATCATCGCGCGCTTGTCGAGAATACGGATCACCGCGTCTTCGCCGTGAATGCTCGGCATGATCGACACGCGCAAATCGATGTCGCGCCCGCCGGCGGCGACCCGGAAACTGCCGTCCTGCGGCACGCGGCGCTCGGCGATATCGAGTTCCGCGAGCACCTTCAGACGCGAGATGACCTGCTCCGCGGTTTCGACGCCGTGTATCGTCGCGGCCGCATCGAGCACGCCGTCGACGCGATATTTCAACGCGAGGCCCGTCGCCGTGCTCTCCATATGGATATCGGATGCGCCCGCTTTGAGCGCATCATAGAGCGTCGAATTGACGAGCTTGACCGCGGGGCTCGCGGCCTCGCTGACGGTTTCGAACGACAGCACCTGCGCCGTGCGTCCATCGGCGCGCGCTTCGCCGCCGTCGGTCACGAGGCTGTCGACCGCGCGTGCCGACTCTTCCATGCGCGTGTGGTACGCCTGCAGATCGGACGGCAGCGTCACGCGGATCTCGATCGGGCCGCCTGCCTGGGCCGCGAGCCAGGTCTGCAGATCGAGGTCGAACGGGCTCGTGACGACGCCGATCAGCGCACCGCCGTGGTTCCTTGCGTGGTTACTTGCTTGGTTCGTGGCACGATCGCTCGCGTGGTCTGCCGCGTTGCCCGCCGCATCGTCCACCGCGCTTGTCACATCCCGCAGCAGCGCGCAGCGCCGCTGCATCGCGCGCGATAGCGGCACGCGGTCGAACGCGGCCTGCATCGCAAGCATGGCGGGCGTTTCGATCACCCGCATCGCGAGCTGCCGCGCGAGCGCTTGCAGCAGTTCGCGCGGCTCGCCGCCGGTCAGCGCCTCGAGCTCGACAATCAGATGCCGTTGCGTCGCCGACGCGGCCGCGCGCGCGCGCGCGAGCAGTTCGGCGTCGAGGCGCAATGCGGGCGGCGGCGCTTGCACCGGCTGCATGGATTGCACCGGTTGCGCGGACAACGATTCGATCGGTGCGTCCGTCAGTTCGGACGCGATCGGCAATACATTCGCGGGCACGCTCACGACAAACTCTCCGCCAGATCGAAAATCGGCATGTACAGCAAAATAACGATCGTCCCGACCACGAGGCCGATCGCCGACATCAGCAACGGTTCGAACAGACGCGTAAAGCGGTCGATCCAGCGGCTGATCTCGCCGTCGTAGAACGCCGCCGATTTGGTCAGCATGTCGCCGAGCTCGCCCGAGCGTTCGCCGACGCGCAGCATGCGCAGCGAGATCGGCGTGGTCAGGCCTTCCTTGTCGAAGGCGCTCGACAGATTGGTGCCGGACTGCACGGCGAGGCGCGCCTGCATCAACCGCTCGCGCAAGCCCGGCGAAATCGTGCCGCTCGCCGTTTCCATCGCCGGCACGATCGGAATGCCGCCTTCGAGCAGCATGCCGAGCGTCAGATACAAACGCGACAACTGATAGATGCGCAGATGCGGACCGATCACCGGAATGCGCGCCAGCAACGTCGGGAGGCCCGCCTTCGCGATCGCCGCGCGCAGCACCGTGCCGCCCGTCAAGGCGATAGCGACCGCCGCGCCCAGCAACGGCAAGCCATGCGCGGCGGCGAACTTGCCCCAGTCGAGCAAGACCTGCGACATCCATGGCAGCGAACGGCCTGTGCCTTCATAAATCGTCGCAAAGCGCGGCACGACATAGGCGATCAGAAACGTCGCGACGCCACCGCCGACAAACAGCAGAATGCTCGGATAGATCGCGGCACTGACGAGCTTGTTGCGCACGAGGTCGATACGCGACTGATAGTCGATAAAGCGTTGCAGCGAGCGCGGCAAGTCGCTCGTGCCTTCCGCGGCGCGCACGATGCCGATGTAAAGCGGTGGAAACACATCGGGCTGCTCGGCCAGCAGACTCGAAAAGCGTTTGCCTTCGCGCAGCCCCGAAAGCAGCCGTTCGAGCACGCCGCGCAGGCGTCCGCTGCCTTCGCGCTCGAGCAGCGCCTCGAGCCCTTCGACGATCGACAGGCCGGCCGTCAGCAGCGCCAGCAATTCCTCGCTGAACAGCACGAGCGACAGCGCGCCGCGCGACGCCGCCGGACGCCGCAGCGAGCGGCGCGGCGCGAGCCGCGTGGCATGCAGTCCGCGCGCTTCGACCTGACGCCGCGCATCGTTCTCGTCGTGCGCATCGATAACGAGCGCGACGATCTGATTGTCGGGCGCAAGCGCTCTGACTTCGTATTGCATGGTGTATCGCCAGGGTTTACAGACGATGCCGGTGGCCCATTTCGGGCGCACCGGCATCGCACGTTATGCTCAGTAGTCCGTTCGTCTATTCGCTGCTGATCTGCGCGCTTTCTCCGCTCGTGCCCGACTGGCTGTCGGGCCCGTTCGAGATGATCGCGTAGTCGCTTTTCGCACCGGGAATCTTGTAGATGTACGGATGCCCCCACGGGTCGAGCGGCACTTCCTTCTTCAGATACGGTCCCGCCCATTTGTCCGCGTTGGCCGGCTTGACGACGAGCGCGGTGAGCCCTTCCTGGGTGGTCGGATAACGGCCGACGTCGAGCCGGAAGTTGTCGACCGCTTTCGTGAACACGTCGATCTGCGCGCGCGCGACCGTCACCTGCGACTTGCCCAGCTGCGCGAAGTAGCGCGGCCCGACGAGCGCCGCGAGCATGCCGATAATCACGAGCACGACCAGCAATTCGAGCAGCGTGAAGCCATGCTGCCTGCGCTGCTGTTTCATGCGCCGCGCGACCCGTACCCGCTCGCCGCCGCTGTTCACCGTCGTGCTACTCATGCCGAACCGCCACATCGAAACTCTCCTCGATGCGCCCGCCGTACGCGGGCGCCTTGACTATTGCCGGGCCTCTACGACCGGTTACTGGCCGATACCCAACACCATATGCTCCGGCTGCGGCGCCTGAATCAACGTGCTCGCATCGGATGCGTCGTCATACGGGAAGCCGTAAGCGAGTCCGCTGATCGAGTGGTCGTGGAAGAACCGCGCGTACTCGTTGGACGGCGACGCTGCATACCATGCGGACGGCGTGGCCCACTTCGTGACGTCTTCCATCACGTGACGGTTGAACGCCGCGCAGATCTGCACTTCGATCGCAAGCTCCGTCGAATTGCCGGTCCCCAGCGCGCCCGTGCCTTGCAGGATGTCCTGCGTAGTCGGCTTGTTGACGACGTAGCTGCCGCCGACGAACGCGCCGTTGTTCAGGTTCACCTCGTTGAACACGAGCTGGTCGCCCTGCACCTTGCCGACAAACTGCCGGCTGTTGCTGAACATATTCAGCACGAGGCTGTTCGACGTGTAGTACTTCCAGACCTCATCCACGTAGGCGTCGAAGTAGTTGCCGTTCGGTTGCCCGGCGGCAAAGCTGCTCTTCCCCGGCGACATGATGCGCAGCTGCGACGGCGTCTGCGGCTGGAACGCGCTCGATACTTCGTTCGCGTACGCGGCGAACAGATCCGCGCGGTGCTGCGTGATGCCGTTGCGCTTGTGGAACGTGTGATTCGAGCCGTACACGTCTTCGGTCAGCGGGAAGCCGAACTCGTCGACCTGCGTCGTGTTGATCCACAGGCCCGAGTCGTTGTACGTGAACTCATACCAGTCGAACGGCACGTTCAGGTTCGGGTCGGTCGGGTTCTGCGGATTCGGCCCGGCGAAACCGATCTGGTTGTTCGCATCGTTCAGGATCTTCAGGAACACAGGGCTGCCGAGCGACACGTAGATGCGGCCCGAGAACAGCTGGGGCAGCTGCAGCGTCTTGCTCTGCGCGAGCGTGAACGCATAGTTCGCGTAGTTCTGTCCGTCCGGTCCCGTCAGATGGTTCTGCGCATCGTTGTCCGACACGGCCGACGCGACGATCGTGCCGTCCGGCTTCAGCCACGCGAACTGGCCCGTTGCCGGATCGCGTGCGATGACGAGCACATACACCTTGTCGTCCGAGTACGCGCCGTTCGTGTTGTTCGCGAGATCGACGCTAACGAAGCCCGGCTTCACCGTGTAGTTCGGGAACGAACTATCCACCGTCAGCGTCGCGTCGTTCGACGTCGCCGGACCGTTCGGACCGGTCACGACCACGCTGTACACCGCGCCGCTGTCGCCGGCCGCCGTAACCGGCGTGTCGTACGTGCGGCTCGTTGCGTTCGCGATCGGCGTGGCGTTACGGCGCCACTGGTACGTGAACGGACCGTTGCCCGACGGCAGCACCGCGAAATGGCCGTTCTGGCCGACCGGCACGGTCTGGCTCGCCGGCTGCTCGATAAAGGCCGAGACTGGTGCGCTCGTCGTCGCGCCGCTGTTGTACAGCTGGAACTCATACAGCGAGTCGCCGTACTGCGTGGAACGCTGCGTCGCGTACATCCGCACGTAGCGTGCCGTCACCGCGGCGAACTTCACGTCTTCGAGACCACCCTTGCTTTGGTTCTGCGTATAGGCCGGCGTCCAGTTCTGATTGTCGGTCGACGTCTGGATCTGATACGCGAGTGCGTGTGAGTTCTCCCACATCAACACAGCGCGATCGAAGGTCTGCGCCGTGCCGAGGTCGACTTCGAGCCACTGCGGATCGTCGAAGCCCGAGCCCCAGCGCGTCGTCGGATCGCCATCGACCGCCGCCGTCGCGGGCAGGTTGCCGTTTTCCACGCTGCTCGCCGTCGCCGTCTTGCGCAGCGCGAGGTTCACGCTGGCCGCTTGCGGCACGAAGCTGACACTGATGGTGTGCGAACCGGTCACATTCGTGAACGTGTAGGTGGACTGCACACCGACTTCCTGGCCGTCGACGAACATCGCACCGACACCGTAGCCTTGCGCCGGCACAGCCGTGAAGGTCTGCGTGGCGCCTGCGTCGATATTGACCGTGCCCGCCGGGCTCAGCGTACCGTTCGCGTCGCCGCTCGCGGTAATCGCCACCTTCGGCGTCGTCGCATTGTTATAGACCTCGAACTCAAACAGCGAGTACCCGTACTGCGACGCACGCTTCACGCCTTGCATGCGCACGTAGCGCGCGGTCGTGGACGGCACGGTCAGATCTTCGGTGCCGCCCTTGCCCGCGTTCTGCGTGAACACCGGGTTCCACGTCTTGCCGTCGTTCGACGCCTGCAGCTGATAAGCCGAGCCGTAGGCGTTCTCCCAACGCAGCACGATGCGGTTGAACAGCTGCGCCTGGCCCAGATCCACCTGAAGCCACGCGTTGTCGTCGAACTCCGACGACCAGCGCGAGCCGAGATCGCCATCGACCGCGGCGCTCGCAGGGTAGCCGTCACCCTGCGTGCCGCTCGCCGTCGCGACCTTGCCGAGCGCGAGATTGCCGTTCGCCGCTTGCACGGGGTTCGTGCTGTTGTTGCCGCCCGTGCTGCCGGTGTTGCCACCGGTATTGCCGGTATTGCCGCTATTGCTGCCGGTGTCGCCACCCGTGTTGCCCGTGTTGCCCGTGTTGCCGCCCGTGTTCCCACCGGCATCGCCGGCCGTCGGCATGTTGAACACTTCGAACTCGAACAGCGAGTTGCCGTAGTCGCTGCTGCGCTGCGTGCTGAACATCCGCACGTAGCGGGCCGTGACGGTGGTGAACGAAATGTCTTCGACACCGCCCTTGCCTGCATCCTGCGTGAACACCGGCGTCCAGTTGTTGCCGTCGTTCGACGTCTGGATCTGATACGCGATCGAGTGCGCGTTCTCCCAGAACAGCATCACACGGTTGAAGGTGCGCTGCGTGCCGAAGTCGAGCGTGATCCACGACGGGTCGACAAAGGACGACGACCAGCGCGTGTCCAGATTGCCGTCCACGGCGTTCGACGCCGGATAGCCGTCGTTTTCGAGCCCGCTCGAGGTTGCCTTCGCGCCGAGCGCGAGGTTCACCGCACCGGCGCTCGGGCCGAACGTCACGTTCACCGTATGCGTCATCAGCACATCGTCGAACGTGTAGCTGCTCACGAGACCCACGTTCTGGCCGTCGACCTGCACCGCCGTCACCGCGTTGCCGTCAGCCGGCGTGAACGTGTAGGTCACCGGACCGCCCTGCAGCACCTGCGTCGTGCCGGCCGGCGTAACCGTGCCGCTGCCCGTCGACGTCGCCGTGACGGCGTACTGCGGCGTATTCGCGGTGTTGTACACGCCGAACTCGAACAGCGAGTAGCCGAACTGCGTCGCGCGCTTCGTGCCGTGCATCCGCACGTAGCGAGCCGTGGTGGCCTTGAAGCGGATGTCTTCCGTGCCGCCCTTGCCGCCTGTTTCCGTGTACACCGGCGTCCAGCTCGAATCGTCGTCGCTGCCGTCGTTCGACACCTGAATCTGGTAGTCGACCGCGAACGAATCCTGCCAGCGCATCACGACACGATCGAATGTCTGCGCGGAGCCCAGATCGATCTTGATCCACTGCGGGTCGAGGAAGGACGACGACCAGCGCGTGCCGTCGTTGCCGTCCACCGCCTGTTGCGGCTGGTAGCCGTCGTTTTCGACGCCGCTCGCGGTGACCGTCTTGCCCAGCGCGAGGTTGGCCGACGGAACCGGGTTGCCTCCGTTACCGCCGTTTCCACCATTACCGCCATTACCACCGTCGCCACCATTACCGCCATTGCCACCGTCGCCACCATTACCGCCGTTACCGCCGTTCGCGGCTGGGGTGACAGTCAGCGTCGCGTTGCCGCTCGACGCGCTGCCGCCGCCATTGCTGACGATCACCGAGATCGTCGCACCGTTATCGGTTGCGGCCACTGTCGGCGCCGTGACGAAAGTCGGAATCGTCGTGATCGCCACGGCCTTGCCGTTCTCGAACCACTGGTAGCTGAACGGTCCAATGCTCTTCGGATCGAGGCCGACCGTGAACTGCGCGGACGTGCCTTCGGCGACCGACTGGTTCGCCGGCTGCGCGTTGATCACAGGCGCCGTGATCGACGGACCCGCCACGCACAGCGATGCCCCCGGCGTGTTGTTCTTGATGCCGAACGTCGCGTTGCCCTGCGAGTCGACGATAAACGCGTCGCCCGGCGTCGACTGCACGTCGGTCGTCGTCCACGTGGTCCACGGCAGCGGGAACGCGCACTGGGCGTAGTTCGCACGCGCGATGGTCAGCGCCTCGGCCTGGGTCGGCAGACGCATGCCGATCGAGTTGCAGTACTCGGCCGCGAGATCCTGCGTGAACTGCGCGCCCTGCTGGCGGAACGTCGTCGAGAACTGCTGCCACGTCTGGCCGCTCACGTTGTCGCGCACGGTCGGCACGAACGGGCCCGTCCCGAGTTGCGACAGATCCGACGGCGGCACGTACTGGCCCGACTTCGCCGGAATCGGCGTGAAGCGCTCGGTGTTGCTTTGCGCATCGCATTGCGGCACGTCGTAGACGCCGAACTCATACAGCGAATAGCCGTACTGCGTGTGACGATGCTCGCCGAGCAGGCGCACGAAGCGTGCCGACGTGCTGCGCAGCGGAATCGTCTCGGTGCCGCCCGTACCCGCGGTTTGCGTGTAGATCGACGTCCATTGCTTGTTGTCGCCGGTATCGTTCGATACCTGGATTTCGTACTGATCGCCGTACGCGTTTTCCCATGCGAGCACGATCTGGTCGAACGTGCGCACCGTGCCGAAGTCGAGCTGGATCCACTGCGGATCCACGCCCGCCATCGACGACCAGCGCGTGGCGAAGCTGCCGTCGTTGACGAACTTCGGTCCGAGACCGTCGTTTTCGACGCTGCTTGCCGTCGCCGTCGCACCGATCGCGAGGTTCGTCGCGCCGCCACCGCTCACACTGAGCGTGGCCGGACCGGCGGTCACGCTGCCGGCGCCGTTGCTGACGGTGACCGTATAGTCGCCGTTATCGGTATCGGTCGCCGACGTGATCACGAGATTCTTGCTGTTCGTGCCGACCACCGTGTCGCCGTGCTTCCACTGATACGTCAGCGGGTCCGAGCCGCTCGCGCTGACGCTGAAAGTCACGTTCTGGCCAAGCGTCACGGTCTGGCTGCGCGGCGGAATCAGGATGCTCGGGAACGTGCCCTGGCCAACCGTCAGCAGTGCGGAGTTCGACGGCACCTGGCCCGCGCTGTTCTTCACGAGCACGCTGTATTGCGTGTTGTTGTCGGCAAGCGTCGTGACCGGCGTGATGTAGGTCGGACGCGTTTCGCCGGGGATGGCGTTGCCGTTCTTCATCCATTGATAGCTGAGCACGGGCGAGCCGCTCGCGACCACGTCGAATTCCGCGGTCAGACCGACCGTGACCGCCTGCGGCGTCGGCTGCGTGACGATCTTCGGCGTCGACGGCTGCACCACCGAGAGCGTGGCCGAATTCGACGTCTGATTGTCGGTGCCGTTGCTCACCGCGACCGAATAGCTCGACTGGTCGTCGCCAATCTGCAGCGTCGGCGTCGTATAGCTGAAGCCGGTCGCGCCCGAAATCGGCGTGTTGTTCTTCATCCACTGGAAGTGCAGCGGCGTCGCGCTCGCGGCGAGCACGTTGAAGGTCGCCGTGAGACCCACCGTCGACTTCTGGTCGAGCGGCTGGTTGATGATCTGCAGTCCCGACGCCTGCTGCGCGCCGATGATCAGATCCTTGCCATCAAACGTTTGCGCACTGCCCGTCGGGGCAACGTCGAAACTGACCGTCCCGCTGCCCAGGTTTGGCGCGCTCGCCGTCACGGTGACCGTGCCCGGCGTGAACGTGCTCTTGACCACGATCTGCGTCAGGCCGCCTTCGGCGTAGAGGCTCGGCCAGCCCGGCGAGTGGAAATGCAGGTCCTGCCCGTCCGATACATAGTGGTCGCTGCCGCCGCGGTACTCGCCCGCGCCGCTCACCTGGAACGTGATTTCCTGGCTCGCGTCCGGCACGACGATGCCGTTCTTGTCGACCACGGCAACGTGAACGATCTCGGCGTCGGTGCCGTTCGCCTTCATCACGAATTGCGTGCCGTCCGGCTTCACAAGTTGCGGTTCGGCCGTCAGCACGATGTGGTCGGCGGCGCCCGCCGTCACGAGCTGATCCTGCGTGACGACTTCCTGGCGATCGTTCAGACACTGGGCCACGAGCGTGCCCGGCTGCCATTGCACATTGTCCCAGTGCACCTGGCCCGGCAGCAGCGTGGTGCTCTGCGTCAGATTCGCGCTCGAATCGGAAGACGTCGGGTTGGGCACCTGCGGCGCGCCGACCGGCTGGCCGTTGAGCAGCAGGCTGACCTGCGGGCAGTTGCTGAATGCGTTGACGGTCACGAGGCCCGAGCGGTTCCACGTATGCGCGAGCTTCACGACCGGCTTGCGGTCGAACGGTGTCCAGACCGCTTCGTAGATGTAGTAAAGCAGACGCGGCAGACGGTTCTGGTCCATCATCGAGGCGCCATTGCCGCGCACCTCGGCGTCCACCGTGCCGTCCACCTGCGCGACGATTTCGCCCGGCGTATCCGCGAGGTACCAGTGCGCGATACCCATCGACTGGATGCCCACGCTCTGCACCCAGTTGTTCACATACGGCGCGGCAAACGCCAGCTCGAAGTCGTACTTCGCGCGGCCCACGCCGTTGCCCCAGTACTCGGAGCCGACCGACGGCGTATCCGGGAAGTCGCGCTTCACGCCGATGTCGCAGCCGTCGCCGCTACAGCCGAGCAGGCCGCCGTTCGCGGGATTCGGCGTGCGGTCGGCCTGAACGCGCGTATTGATCGGTTCCCATGTCTGCGCGATCGCTTCGAGGTCCTGCGCAAGCGACGTGACCATGCCGCCGTTGTTCGCCTCCCAGGCGAGCACCGACGGGTGGTTGCGGTCATGGATGACCATGTCGCGGTGCAGTTCCTTTTTCAGCGTGACGTTGTTCGGCGTCGTGAGACACCCGTCCGCGACCTCGGTCTGGCACAGCGAACCGAAGCCGCCTTCGCCGTCGCCGCTCGGCTGCAGCATCATGATGCCGTAGGCGTCCGCGCCGTCGAGCCAGACCGGGCCTTGTGCCGAGTGACCGGGGCGGTACAGTGCGCCGCCCGCCTGCGCGAGCAGGTTCAGATCGCGCCATTGCAGTTCGGCCGGCACGGCCGAGCCGAGCGCCGGGAAATCGTAGCGGCCCGACGCGCCCCACAGATAGCGCGCGTGTCCGTTGAAGATCGGGAAATTCTTGTCCCACGTGAGCGTGCGGATGCCGAGCGGCGTTTCCTTCGCATCGACTACGGTGCCGTTCACGCTGACGGTATGAATCACGTGATACAGGTACGGGCCGCCGTTCGGGTCATTGTTCGGATACCAGAGCGTCGGGTTCGACACGGTCATGACCTGCGTGAACGTGGTCGGGCTCAGAACCGGCGGGTTCACAACCGGCGACACGTTGGCGGGCACGGTGTTGGTCTGCTCGTCGCGTGCCACGACCACCCCGTTCGCGTCGACGATCTGCGTCGTCAGCGTCACGGGCTGGTCGGTCGAATATTCGTTCACGACGTTGGTCTGCACCTGGATCGTCGCCGACGACGAACTGGCTGCCGTCGTCGCGACGTAGGTGCCCCACGTCTGCACCACCGAATAGATGTTCTCGGGAATATGCAGGCGGTCCGTGATGTGCATGATCACCGGACGGAACAAGCCGGAATCGCTCTGGCCGAAGCGGAACGCGCCGCCGAAGCTCGGCGACTCGAAGAACGCGTCGTTGCGCGCGACCTTCACGGCAATCACGTTGTCCGTGCCGTCGAAGTGCAGGTACGGCGTCGCATCGACCACGAACGGGATGAAACCCATCACGTGCGTCGCGTTCGGGTTGATCGCGCTGTTGCCGTGCATGAAGGTGCCGTTGATGTACACCTGTGCGCCGACGTGGGCGCCCTGGAACTCGATCAGCACCTTGCGGTTCGCATAGGACGAATCGAGCTTGATGTGCTTGCGGTACCAGGTGATGTTGCCCGTCAGTTCGCCCTCGCCGCCACCCGACTTTTCGTTGATGAACGTGTCGTCGTCGGAGGGCGACTGCGGCACGCCCTTGAAGGCCCAACTCGAGTCGTCAAACGTTTGCGTCGAATAGAGAGGATTGTCGTCCTGCTTGTTGTACCGCCAGGGGGTCTCGCCGAGATTGATGTCGAGACGGTTGGACGCCGGTACGACGACGCCCGCGACAGCGTGTGCCGTGGCGAATACCAGCAATAGCCAAAGAAGTACAAGCCGGCCCGTGAGCCCCGATAAATGCCCAATGCGATCGCGCATCGTGAATTCCCTTCTTCTCGTTTTACTACGCGTGGCTTTCTTTCGCCCCATTCGGCACTGCCAGCCGAAAGCGAACGTCGAAGTGATTGAGGTGCCATTGAGAGCGCTATTCCCCGGGGCGCTATGATCGGGCGTTAATTTCACCGTAAAGAAGCCGATGCGAAGATGCGAAGTAAAATACGAAGTAATTTTTGCTGGAGTCACTGTCCAGGTACACGTTATGCGGTAACCGGGGGCTCGCCGGAATATTGGAATGCGTCATGCGTTCGCGCGCAGATCCACGTCTGGCCTGGCTTTCAGGGTTTCCGGCCGGCGTGTGGCCGAGACACATGCATAACGCACATACAGGCCACACTCTATTTCGTTGCATTACCGGAATTGGGATAAATCTTACATTTCGTAGTTTTTTGATATGCTTTAGTAATAATTAGGAAAGAAATGTATTCATCCTGAAGCTGGGTTTGGGTCACCGTTTTGTCACAATTCTGTTTGCAGTTGTTATGCAATGGTCAAGCACAGGAAATGCGTCGACCTTATTCGATGCTTTAAATTACTTTCAAACTTTTTACGCGACGCAACGAGTCGTCAGGTAAAGGTTTTTTAAAGATCACTCGTATGTGGTAGCGGGACGCTCACCAAAACAGACTGACCGGTTTGTCCATTACCTCGCACATGCACGACGCATAACAATGGAGACGCGGCTCAAATCCGGCTGCGCCGCCGCGGCACGAACTCCGTCGTTCCGCGATCGCCGACATTTCGTTATCCGTATAAATGATGAACACAACACACTCTGCATCGCGTCCCTGGCTTACGATATCCGGTTATAACGACGCCCTGCCGAACAGCGGTGTCCCTCCGGATGGGCGCACCCATGGTTCTCAGGGCGGCGGTACGGTACAGCAGGCAAAGCGTGTCAAGCGCGACAATACCGGCGGACGCCCCGAAAGCTCGTCCGATGAGTTCGCCGACTACGTCGTCAATCTCGGTAACAAGACCCCGCTGACGGACGATCAATTGCGATCCTCGCGCCGTGGCATCCTCCAATCTGTCGAGTCGAGCCACACCTGGCTCGCGGACCGGCAGACGACCGACGCGATCGGCAACACCCTGCTCGGTGTCCTGGACCGGTCGCCGACTTTCCGCAATCTCGTCAGTTACAGCCTGAACCGCGACGGAGAAATGATCGAAGACATCTCGTACAGGAACAGGTACACGCGCGATCCCCGGTACGAGGGTCAACGGAAGAAGATTAGCGAAACGAGCCTCGCCGACCTTCAGGTGCTGCACGCGACAGATCCGCTGCCTATCACTGCCGTTCCGTTGACGGAGGCAGGCTACAGTGGCCCCCAGGAACCGTACGTAAGTATCGGCGCGGCACCGAACGCCGACAGCCCTGCCTATCCGCAGTGGCAGGAAGAGTTGATTCACGAAGTCGTCCACCACTTGACCGGCGCGGCAGATCCCCCCGAAAACATGCGAACGACCCATCTCGGACCGACCGAAATCCTTGCGCAACGTATAGGGCGCGAGATGGGCTGGACCCAACCGCAATATAACGCCTACCTGGAAGACGCTCGCGTCGCGCGAGCCTATGCGACCAATCGGACGGCGCTGCTCGACGCCGCGCAACGCAATGCCGGGCACGAGCGCGCGTTCTTTGAACGACTCGAAGGCGTCAGCGGCGGCAGGGGCGCCAGTGCCGATTTTCATGAACTCGATCCACCGGGTGCGGCCGGCGGCGCCGCTCATAACGCCTCAGTTGTGCCGACCAGTATGCAGCTCGCCGAACTCAGGCAATTACTCTTCCATGACGGCGAGGTATCGTTTTTCCCCTTCGCCGACAGCGCCCCTTTGGGCAAGCCCGAGGGATACCAGAGCGCGTACGCGGCCAGCAGCGCGGATTGGGACACGCAGGGCCGGTTCTTTCAGTATGGCGAACCGGTGGGCGGCAATCCGCACGTCCGGCAGTTCGATTTTACGGACGGCAGCAAGGCCGTCATTACCGCGCATCAGCCGGTACTGGCCAGCAGCGATCTGACCGGCTTCGAGAAGGCCATGACGGTCGGTGGTGCGACGGCCGCCGGCGCCGTCATCGGCTTTGTCGGCAGCGGCGCCAATCCGGCCGGCGCATACCTTGGCGGCACGGCCGGCGCCGCCGCCGGC
>NZ_BAAILL010000042.1:110895-164300 GCF_054589215.1 Paraburkholderia sp. 2C
AAGTATCCGTACGATCGCATCTGGCAAGGCTACGACCTCAAGTACTACAACAAGGGCGAAACAAAGCCCTTCTACACCCAGTACATGTACGCGTGGGACAGCGAATGGAGCAGGGTCGGCCTGCTATCCCGGCAGCCTGATTCAAACCTGTGGCCCGATTACGCGGACGCGAAACCCGATAAGAACTGGAACTGGTGGACATGGAAAACCGGTGACGCGCCGGCAAGAACGTAACCGGGTTAGACGACGGGCGACCTATTCACTACCCGTCGCACAACAATGCGCAGGATGATTGGCTATCCGATTCGAATGTGTCAGGACGGTATATGGACACGCTACACACACGGTCAGGTGGCTGGTCTGCTGCATCCGCTTATGGCATCAAGCCAGACAATTCCCGGCCGGAGAACCGGCCACTCCCGCAAAGCGGAGGCCTGGTGAAATCGCGTGTCAAGCGCGACGACGCCAGCCCGCCAGACCGATCAGCCGACGAATTCGCCGACTATGTGCTGCGTGCCGGCACGCAGGCGCCACTGAGCGAGGAACAGCTGTCTTCCGCGCGCATCGGTACCATGCGTTCTGTCGTGGCAAGCCGTCCGAGACTGGCAGATCGGCAAACGGCCGATATGATCAGCAACACCCTGATCGATGCCACGAATCGGTCGCCGACGTTCCGCGCGGTCATCAGTTACAGCGTAAATCGCGGTGGCGAACGTATCGAGAATCTCACCTACAGGAACGGATACAGCCGCAGGCCTTCCTACACCCGCGCATGGACACCCATCGGCCGAATGACGGTTTCCTACCTGCAATCGCAAAACGGAACTGAGCCAACACCCATCTTTCCCCTAACCCAGGCGACGCCCAGATGGAGAAACATCGGGCCGTTTGTGAATCTCGGCGCGGCACCGAACCCGGACACCCCCGCTTTCCAGGCGTGGCAGCAAACATTGATGCATGAAGTCACTCACCATCTGGCGGGTTCAGCCGATCCGACCGTAAGTACGGACAGCCACATGGGGCCTACCGAGATTATTGCGCAACGCATAGCAAGCGAGATGGGCTGGGACTTGCCGTCATTCCGGGGCTACGCTGATCCGGCTCGCACCGCCTGGTGCACGCAAGTAAACCGGACAGGGCTGCTCGACACCGCACAGCGCCACGCCGGGCATGAGCGCGCGTTTTTTGAACGACTCGAAAACATTAGCGATGCCCGGAACGCCAGCGACGATTTCCATGAACTCGATGCCCCCGGTGCAAGCGGCAGCGTGCCTCATAACACCTCGCTCGGGGTGCCGAATGGAATGCAGCCGGACGATGTCGCGCGTTTGCGCTTCCATGACGGCGAGGTATCGTTTTTCCCCTTCGCCGACAGCGCCCCTTTGGGCAAGCCCGAGGGATACCAGAGCGCGTACGCGGCCAGCAGCGCGGATTGGGACACGCAGGGCCGGTTCTTTCAGTATGGCGAACCGGTGGGCGGCAATCCGCACGTCCGGCAGTTCGATTTTACGGACGGCAGCAAGGCCGTCATTACCGCGCATCAGCCAGTACTGGCCAGCAGCGATCTGACCGGCTTCGAGAAGGCCATGACGGTCGGCGGTGCGACGGCCGCCGGCGCCGTCATCGGCTTTGTCGGCAGCGGCGCCAATCCGGCCGGCGCATACCTTGGCGGCACGGCCGGCGCCGCCGCCGGCGCGGCCATCGCCGCGCAGTATCCGTACGATCGCATCTGGCAAGGCTACGACCTCAAGTACTACAACAAGGGCGAAACAACGCCCTTCTACACCCAGTACATGTATGCGTGGGACAGCGACTGGAGCAGGGTCGGCCTGCTGTCGAGGCAGCCCGATTCAAACCTGTGGCCCGATTACGCGGATGCGACACCCGACACGAACTGGAACTGGTGGACATGGAAATCGGGGGATGCACCGGCACGAACGTGATCAGAATTTCCACGCAAGCCGCCTGAAATCGCGCTGTCGTGGCCGCGCGCGCTCAATGCGGTGATCGCAATCGGGCTCGCGTTTGCGTCGCTGCTCGTCGACCCGGACGCCGCAAGAGGCGTCGCACGGGTGCGAATCGCATCGCCCGCCGGACGATCGTTTTTCGGCCCGGCTGCTGAAGCGCGCTTAACGCGCTTTCGTCCGCCCCTCACCCCTCACTCCCGCCCTGCCTGATTGCCCTGAAAACGCGCGCGAGCGCGTTTGACACTGGCCAAAAGCGTGTATTAGCATTGTTCCATCCAATGAATTCTGGTTCTATCTGATAGAACATCCGGAAAATAAACGGGAGACCGATATGCCTCGTAGCAGCGAGACCGCGCGTACGCCGCAAGGCGTCACCGCCAGCGGCATCGATGTGCTAGATCGCGCGGCATCGATTCTTTTTGCGTTCCGGCGCGACGACGAACCGCTGACGCTCACTCAGTTGTCGGAGCGCACAGGGCTCTACAAAAGCACGCTGTCGCGGCTCGCGCAGGCGCTCTGTCATCATCATCTGCTGAACCGGCGCGACGACGGCCGCTACTGGATCGGCCCGTCGATCATGCATTTAAGCGCGATCTACGAGGCCGGCTTCGATCTGCGCGACGTTCTGCTGCCCGTCATGAAGGCGCTCAACGTCGAGACCGGCGAAGCGGTGTCGTTTCATGTGCGCGAGCGCGACCACCGCGTGTGTCTCTATCGCATCTCGTCACGCCACTCGATTCGCGCCGAAGTGCATCCGGGCGATGTGCAAGCGCTCGATCGCGGCGCCGGCGGCCGCGTGCTGCTCGCGTTTTCCGGCGAGCCCGGCGCGCCGTACGACGAGGTGCGCAGACGCCATGTGTATCTGTCGATCGGCGAGCGGGACCCGGAAACGGCCGGCATTTCCGCGCCGGTATTTCGCGTCGGACAGGAACTCGTCGGCGCGCTCGGCATTGTCGGGCCGATCACGCGCATGGGCATCGACGAAATGGAGCGCTATCGTCCACGGCTTTTGCAGTGCGCGGCGCAAGCCACGGCCGCGCTCGGCGGCGACCCTGCGCCGCTGCTCGCCGCCGCGGCGGTGCCGGCCACCGCCGCCGCGCGGTCCGCCGCATCTGCCGGCGCATCGCCCCACACAGGCGCCGACGCGCGAAAGCCGCGCGCGCGTCCTTCATCGAAGACAAGGCCTTCCTCGCCATCGGGGAAGCCGGAGGAGAATGAGCATGCTTAGCTGGTACAAGGATCTGACGAAGCCCGAGAAGCGCACATACTGGGCATGTTTCAGCGGCTGGGGCCTCGACGCGATGGACACGCAGATGTACGCGCTCGCCATCCCGACGCTGATCGCCCTGTGGGGCATGACGCGCGGCGAGGCGGGGCTGCTCGGCACGACGGTGCTGATCATGGCGTCGCTGGGCGGCTGGATCGCGGGCATTCTGGCGGACCGCTACGGCCGCGTGCGCGTGCTGCAAATTACCATTTTGTGGTTCTCGCTGTTTACGCTGCTTTCGGCGTTGACCCATTCGTTCGAGCAACTGATGATCACGCGCGGCCTGCAAGGGCTCGGCTTCGGCGGCGAATGGGCCGTCGGCGCGGTGCTGATCAGCGAGACGATCCGCCCGCAGGTGCGCGGCCGCGCGGTCGGCTCGCTGCAGGCGGGCTGGGCGATCGGCTATGGCCTCGCCGTGCTGCTTGCCACGCTGCTGTTCAGTTCGTTCGCACCGTCGCTTGCGTGGCGCGTGCTGTTCGCGGTCGGCATCGTGCCGACGCTGCTCGTGTTGTGGATTCGCCGCCATATCGAGGAAGCGCCGGTGTTCGCGCAGAACCTCCGCGCGCATGCGGCCGATCGCCCGAGCATCTGGGCCGTGTTCGAAGGCCCGACGCGCATGACCACGTTCAAGGCGATTTTGCTCACGTTCGGCATCTACGGCGGCAATTACGTGATGATCACGTGGCTGCCCGCGTATCTGAAGCTCGTGCTGCACCTGTCGATCACCAACGTCGGCGGCTATCTCGCGATCAATATTCTCGGCTCGTTCGCCGGCGCGTTTCTCAACGGCTGGATGGCCGACCGTTTCGGCCGCCGCCGCACGTTTATCGTGATCGCCTGTCTGCAGGCCGTTGCGGTCGCAACCTATACGCTCGCGCCGATTACGCTGCCCGTCACGCTCGTACTCGGCTTCGTGCTCGGCACGCTGCAATCGGGCACGGCCGCGGGCACCGGCGCCTATATCGCCGAACTGTTTCCGACGCGCATCCGCGGCTCGGCACAAGGGCTCTGCGGCAACGCGGGCCGCGCGATCGGCGCGATCATGCCGACCATGGTTGGCGTACTGAGCGCAAAGCTCGAGCTCGGCGCGGCGATGGGGCTGTGCGCGTGCGTATCGTATCTGCTCGTCGTGACCGCTGCGCTGATGCTGCCGGAGACGCGCGGACGCGATCTTACGCAGGTCAGCGATGACGCGACGCCGTCCGCCGATCATGTCGATCACGCGAGCCTGACGGCAAACCGCGCGGCTAACCGTGCGGACAATGCGGTCTCGCGCTAACAACATCCATGCAGCGTTAACAAGGCTAACAGGGTTAAGCGGATGATTATCGATGTACACGGGCACTATACGACCGCGCCGAAAGCGCTGGAAGTGTGGCGCAACCGCCAGATTGCCGCGCTCGGCAATCCGGCGGAGATGCCGAAACCGTCGGAGCTGCACATCAGCGACGACGCGCTGCGCGAATCGATCGAGACGAACCAGTTGCGCCTGATGCGCGAACGCGGACTGGACCTGACCGTGTTCAGCCCGCGCGCGAGTTTTATGGCGCATCACGTCGGCGACTTTGCCGTGTCGAGCACATGGGCCGCGATCTGCAACGAACTATGCTATCGCGTCAGCCAGCTGTTTCCCGCGCATTTCATTGCCGCGGCGATGCTGCCGCAAAGCCCCGGTGTCGATACGGCGACGTGCCTTCCCGAACTCGTCAAATGCGTCGAGCAGTACGGCAACGTCGCGATCAATCTGAACCCCGATCCTTCCGGCGGGCACTGGACGAGCCCGCCGCTCTCCGACCGCTACTGGTACCCGATCTACGAAAAGATGGTGGAGTACGACATTCCCGCGATGATTCACGTGAGCACGAGCTGCAACGCGTGTTTCCATACGACGGGCGCGCATTACCTGAACGCGGACACCACCGCGTTCATGCAATGCCTGACGTCGGACCTGTTCCGCGATTTCCCGACACTGCGCTTCGTGATTCCGCACGGCGGCGGCGCGGTGCCCTACCACTGGGGACGTTTTCGCGGGCTCGCTCAGGAGATGAAGAAACCACCCCTGCAGGAACACTTGCTGAACAATATCTTCTTCGACACCTGTGTCTATCATCAGCCCGGCATCGATCTGCTGACACGTGTGATTCCCGTCGACAACATTCTGTTCGCCAGCGAAATGATCGGCGCGGTGCGCGGCATCGATCCGGAGACTCACCATTACTTCGACGATACGAAGCGCTATGTCGAAGCCGCGGAGGTGAGCACCGAACAGCGCTACAAGATCTATGAGGGCAATGCGCGGCGCGTCTATCCGCGCCTGCATGCCGCGCTTCTCGCTCAGGGACGTTAGACGGGAACGTTGAGCGGGAACGTTGAGCGGGAACGTTGAGCGGGACGTTGAGCGGGAACGTTAACCGGACGTTGAGCAGGACGCTAAACAGGATACTGACCATGGAAGAACTCGGAGTCGTTTACCGTAACATCGCGCGCGCGGACAGCCGTGTCGCGGACGGTCTCGGCGCGCTCGGCAGCGCCACGGTGCATGAAGCGATGGGTCGCACGGGCCTGATGAAGCCTTATATGCGCCCGATTTACACCGGTGCGCATGCGTGGGGCACGGCGGTCACGGTGTTGCTGCATCCCGGCGACAACTGGATGCTGCATGTCGCGGCCGAACAGATCCAGCCCGGCGATCTCGTCGTGGCCGCCGTCACGGCCGATTGCACCGACGGCTATTTCGGCGACCTGCTTGCGACGAGTTTCAAGGCGCGCGGCGCACGCGGGCTTATTATCGATGCGGGCGTGCGCGACGTGACCGTGCTGACCGAGATGGGCTTTCCCGTGTGGAGTAAGGCGATTTCCGCGAAGGGCACGATCAAGGCGACGCTCGGGTCCGTCAACGTGCCCGTGGTATGCGCAGGCGCGCTCGTGAACCCCGGCGATGTGATCGTTGCCGATCAGGATGGCGTAGTGGTCGTGCCGTCCGCAAAGGCGCTGCAGACACTCGAAAAAGCAGACGCGCGAGAAGCAAACGAAGCCGAAAAGCGCGCAAAGCTCGCATCGGGCGTGCTCGGTCTCGATATGTACCAGATGCGCGAACCGCTCAAAACGCTCGGCCTGCGCTATATCGACTGAACCGTTTGCGCCGAATTGGAGCGCAAGACCCGGAGTGTGCGCACCTCACGGCATCGGTATACCAGGCTTTCGACAGTGAAAGTCTGGACAACGATACGGAAGGTACACGATGAACGTCGTTATGCAGGGGGCGCGGCGCGCCACTCGCGCCGCGGCAAACGTTTCAGGCGGGACCATCGACGAGCGCATCGCTTCGCTCGACTGGCCGCGCATCGAAGATGAACTCGACCGCTTCGGCTGCGCGACCGCCGCCGGCCTGCTCGACCCACGAGAATGCGATCGGCTCACTGCGCTTTACACACAAGACGATCTGTTCCGCTCGCGCATCGTGATGGAGCGGCACGGCTTTGGGCGTGGCGAGTACAAATACTTCGCGTACCCGCTGCCCGAGATCATCGGCAAGCTGCGCGGCGCGCTCTATCCTCACCTCGTCGACGTCGCGAATCGATGGAACGAGGCGCTGCGTATCGGCGTGCGCTATCCGTCATCGCATCGCGACTTTATCAGGCGCTGCCACGATGCCGGGCAGACGCGGCCGACGCCGCTGCTGCTGCAATACGAGGCCGGGGATTACAACTGCCTGCACCAGGATCTGTACGGCGAGCATGTCTTTCCGATTCAGGTAGCCATCCTGTTGTCGGAACCCGGCAAAGACTTCACCGGTGGTGAATTCGTGATGACCGAGCAGCGTCCGCGTATGCAGTCGCGCGCCGAAGTCGTGCCGCTTGGCAAGGGCGATGCCGTGATCTTTACGGTCAATAGCCGGCCCGTGCAAGGCACGCGTGGCATTTATCGCGTGAATTTGCGCCATGGTGTCAGCCGACTTCGCTCGGGGCATCGGCACACGATTGGCGTGATCTTTCACGACGCACAGTGAATGCGGGGTTCAGCATGCGTTTCCTCGCGCGAAACGCCTACACATTTTCTGCTATCGGGAGGAATGCGATCGGCAATAATTGACCACGACGATCGACCATCGCGCTTTGCGGTTCAGCCTGGGAATAGAACAGGGCCTTCGCCCGTTCGGCACTTAATACACGGAAAACGTGTTTTAACTGGAGCACCCCGCATGTCGAACGCTCCGCTCAGTCCCAGGAACAGAATGGCTCAAGTCACAGAAACACCCGCGTTCGATCGCCGCGTATGGCTATTGGCGCTTGCCTTTTTCGCAATCGGCACGGATTTCAATGTCGTTTCAGGCATTTTGCCGGCCCTTGCGCGAAGCCTCGATGTCAGTGTGCCGGCAGCCGGCCAGGTCGTCAGCGCTTACGCGGTGTTTTACGCGGTATGCGCACCCGTGCTCGCCGGACTCACCGCACATATCCCGCGCAAACCGCTCATCGTTATCTCGCTGACTGCGTTTGCTCTGGCCAACGCGGCATCCGCGCTGTCTCCAGGCTACGCATTCCTGATCGGCACGCGCATCGTCGCGGCCTTTGCGGCGAGCGTGTTCTCGCCGGCGGCTTACGGTCTGGCCGCAACACTCGCGAGACCGGACCGAAGAGGCGCCGCGTTGTCCGCGGTCTTGTCGGGTATCACCATCTCGCTCGTGGTGGGCGTGCCGATCGGCACGTACGTCGGAAACCGCTTCGGCTGGCCCAGTACCTTCTGGTTTGTCACGGCGCTCTCTCTGATCGGCGCAGCGGGACTCGCGATGCGGCTACCGCACGTCGACCCGCCCGCCGCAGCGCAAGCACCCGGTTTCGCCGCACGCTTTGCGCCTTTAGCCAATCGCGAGGTGCTGCTCGGCATGGCGCCTTCGCTCGTCTGGTATGTGGCCATGTTCTCGCTTTTCACGTATCTCGGCGCCGCGATGACCGAGCGCGGCATGAACAAGGAAGGGCTTAGCGCCATCTACGGCGCGTTCGGCGTGGGCTGCCTGCTGGGCAACCATGTCGGCGGCAAGCTAAGCGACCGGTTCGGATCGCAACGCGTCATCGCCATCGCACTCGTCTTGCAGATTGCGAATCTTGTGTGGTTAGGCCTTGCCGGTTCGTCGATTGTCGCAAACGCCTGCTCCGTGGCGATTTTCGGCATGAACATGTGGTTCCTGTTTCCGGCGCAACAAAGCCGGCTGCTCTCGATTGCGCCGCAGCATGGGCCGCTCGTGCTCGCCTTGAACAACTCCACGATTTATCTGGGCGGCGCGATCGGATCGGCGGCCAGCGCGCTGCTGATTCGACACGGCATTGCGACCGCGCATTTGCCCTGGGTGTCGTGTGTGCTTTTCTTTGCGGCGCTCGTGCTATTTGCGCTGTGCGCGTGGGCGCTGCGGCGCGACGCGTTGCGTGACCGGCGAGGCATGAGTGCATGAGCGGCCGCGAATCGCCGAACCAGTCGGTGCGTAACTAGCGAGTTTTCCGCTCCCTACCTGATCGGGCGCCGGGTGCCGGCGTTCTTCACCCCCCTCGTCTACTTCCCTTATGGCGCGGTTCGCGTTCCCGGCCCCTCCGCGAAGCACCGTCTGTGCGAAGACCCGCGCTTGCCTGCGGGCCGCAGTCCTTGCCGGTATCCTGGTCATGGAAAATCTTCAGCCCTGAGCCATTTTCACATCTGCGATGATCGAATATGCGCATCTATGAGTAACTTGTCATATCAACATTTAACAGTTACTCTTTACGGATGGCCTGTTACTGGAGAACCTGTTATGTCTACCCCATTCCTGGCGCTATCCGACCACACAGTGCTCGATTTCCTGAACACCTCCGCATCCGACGACACGCGTTCGTACGAGTATTTTGCGAGCGATCGGCACGTGGTCGAATGGATGCAGGCCAATCGGCTTGTCAGCACCACGAAGCTGCCGCCCTTTGCTGAAGGCACGTTGGTCGACGCCGCGCGCTCGCTTAGGGAGGCGATCAGAAAAGCGCTATTCGAGCGGAAAGCAGGTGCGAAAGTCGGCGTGGAATCGCTGAATGCGTTTTTGACGCAAGGTCACTACAGGCTCAATCTGGTCAGGCAGCCGAACGGCCAGGTGCGGCTCATGCATGAATACGATCATTCGACGCCCGAGCAGTTTCTGGCGCAAATCGCCAACGCGGCAGCCGAGTTGCTCGCTGCCGGCAACTTTACGTTAATCAGGAAATGCGAGTCCGATGCCTGCTCGCTATGGTTCTACGATCGAACCAAGGCCCACCGCCGCCGCTGGTGCAGCATGGCGAGATGCGGCAATCGCCGCAAGGTGGCGGCGTATCGCGCGCGCCGCAAAGGCCACGATGGCGGGGTTGCGTAACTTCTCTTTGCGGGCTCCCCAGCAAGAGCCCGCCCATTCATTGCTCGACGAGGCCGCCGCAAAGCAGCCGCGTGCGAAAGCGGGCCGCTTTCTGACGGTTCCCGCAAATCGTCATGTTGCACCAGCGGCGCCGATGCGATTTCGTTCTGTCGTAAAACCACAGAGGACAATCCGGCGATTCGCACTGACGAATCAGCAAGAAATCGCCTCGCGTGAGCAGTTCCGCTGCCGCGATCGCGACAGGCAACAGCACCTGTGTCGAGGTTTGCGCCGCAAACCGGTATAGCGCATTCAAATTGCCCTCGCTGTCCTCCACGAGTTCCATCTGATAACTGCCGGCGCTCAACACCGGGTTGAGCAACTCCGCATCCACGAGTTGGCCCAGCTTTCGCTGCAACACCAGCTGACGCACGTTCTCCCTCAATTGCCGCGCCTCGATCGCGAGGTCGCGATACATGACGTCTTCGCGCATGACGATCATATCGAGAAAACCAGCCCGTTCGAGCCAGGCAAGCACATCTTCGTCGGATTGAAAAAGATCCAGCAACTGCCCGTGACGCGGTACAACGGTATTCAGGAATTCGAGCACCGCGTCCTGGGCGCGTACTGATGCCAATGGCGAAGCCATTGAATCCTCCAAAAAAATGAATCGTGACTGTAACTGTTAACCATATATTTGACAAGTTACGCCTGAAATGAATCACTACCCATGCGCATCATTTCTTTAGCATAGGTCGGCGGTTCATCTCAACATAAAGATTCGAATCGGCTAATCAGGTATGAGTGCCCGCTCATACCTTGTGCTCATACCTCGTCGTCCTTCACAGCGACAAATGGTTGCGCTCTTCCAGAGGGCAATGAAATGACAACAATTAGGGAATCGAATGGATGTCGTTAGATAGAATGCGATAACGTGGAAATACCGGAGGGAAGCGATGGAGGGAAGAACACGGGGCCACGCGTATCGCCCCACAGAAAAGTACCTCTCGCATGCCGTATCTTCATCGCTGCGCGACGGCGACAAAACCGGCATGCGATTTCGAACGCGAGTTCAAGCGCGAGTTCAAGCGCTATTTCAAGCGCTAGTTCAATGCGACACAATCGTGACCGGCATTCACTACTGCCTGATTACACCGAGCTGTTTGAGCAGCGTCAGATTGTCTTGCAGGTGCCAGTTCTCGACGATCTGCCCGTCTTTCACGCGGCAAAGATCGAAGGCCTGAAAATCGATTGCCCGTTTCATACCTCGTGATCTCGCCATACTGGCTTCGAAACCCGACCGCGAATGGCAATGCATCCGCGACTCGGCCGTTGCGATAGCTAAGCGTCGATGTATCCTGACGCTTGCACTTTCAAAGACCCTTCACTTCGCCGCCATCCATCCGCAACGCCGCGCCGATCAGCCATTCGCCTGCGGGAGACAGGATGAAGGCCATCAGTTCCGCGATATCGTCCGGCTTGCCGTAGCGCGTAATACCCGCCAGTTCCGGGAATTTCTGCAGTGCCTCTTCCACCGCCATGCCGTGAGAAGCCGCATATTTCTCCATGTACGAGCGGCGGCGATCGGTCATCACCGGGCCGGGAAGCACGCTATTCACCCGCACCCCGTCGCCGATGCCGCGGTCCGCGAATGCCTTTGCCATGGCGACGATCGCCGCGTTGACCGTCGCGACGGCCGCAAAGCCCGACTTCGGCGCTTCAGCTGAATTGCCCGACGTAAAAATGACCGCACCGCGTGTCGCCTTCAACGCATCCCACGCACGAATCGCCAGCCTTCTCGCGCCGTGCAGCTTGAGCGCGAATCCGTCGTCCCATTGCGCGTCGGTCATTTCGAGCACGTCGACTTGCGGTACCGCGCCGGCGATGTTGACCACGGCGTCGATTCGACCGAACCGGTCAAGCGTCTTCGCGACCATGGCGTCGGCTGCCGCCGGATCGCGCAGATCGACACAGACCTCCAGCGATTCCGCACCAACCGCGATGATGTCTTTGGCCGTTACCTTCAACAACTCCGCATCGCGCGCTGCAATGACCACACCGCCGAAGTTTTGCGCGAGACGAATCGCCGTCGCGCGCCCGATGCCACGGCTCGCGCCGGTCACAATCGCAATTTTCCTTTCCATTTCTCATTACCTCCGCAAGTTCAGTGGTTGGGTTCGAATTGACCGATCTTCATATTGGTTCGCATGCCATATCGTTCTATATGGAGATCGTCTTATTTCGACGACATGAGGATATCTGAATGCTGCATGGTTGAATCGAGTATCGGAGAATCCCGCCGGACAAGCCATGAAGCCGGCGAGATAGCTGCTATGAACTGGCTGCTATGGCGGCTCAGTGTAGTCCGCTCAGTGAAGTCCGCTCCGTTCTGCGCCGCCAGCTAGGCCACGCTCATCACTTTCGATGCGCTTTCACGCGCGATTTCGAGCATCAGCGCGGTCATGCCCGACAGCGGGCGTCCGCGCCGCGTCACCGCCACGATCAAGCGGCGCATCAACGGCTGCTCGATCTTCACGCGCACGAGCTGATATTCCTGAAGAAGCTTTTCGGGAATCAGGGCCGGCAGGATGCATTGTCCGTTTGTCATTGACACGAGCTTGAGCATCGCATCGACGGTTTCGACCTCCGCCGCGACGGTCGCGTCGAATTCCTTCGTGTGCAGCATCTTGCGTAACGCGTAGCCCATCGGAAACGCAACGAGCGGCATGGACTCCGCGCGCAAGTCGACACTCGCTCTCGAAGCAAAGCGCGAACGCTCGTGTACGACGAGACACATCGTGTCTTCGAATAGCGGTGTGATTTCGAGCTGGTCGGATGCGACCGCCGAGTCGTACGCAAAACCAATCTCCGCCCTCCCACTCTCCACCAGTTCCACGACGCCCGTCGAACTGCGCCCCAACAACGCGAGGCTCGCGCTCGGCCTTTGCGCCATGAACTTCGCGGCGACTTCAGCCATGAAGTAATAGCTCAGCGTGTGGATCGTCGCGATATGAATGCTGCCGTCGGTCACACCGTGTTCGTTACGCAATTGCAGAATGGTGTTGTCCACGAGTTGATACGCAGCGCTGACCACTTCAAGCAGCTTGCGCCCTGCTTCAGTCAACTCGACCCCGCGCCCATGGCGAATGAACAACGGCTGCCCGATAAATTCCTCAAGGCTCGCCAGATGTCGACTCAACCCGGATTGCGTCAGCGACAAGGCTTCCGCCGCCGCGGACAGGGATTTGTGAGCCGCTATTTCTATGAAAAGTCTGGCCTGATAGTCAACGTTGGTTTTCATGGTTGCAGGTGCGTTGCTGTGTCGGTCGGCCAGCAGCCGAATTCTTATAAAAATAGTTGCACGAACATATTTAACTTGTCAAATCCATCATTACCGGTTACGCGATGTTGTATGCCTCATCCATCCGTCCCGTACATGCGTTGCCGCCTTCGCCCACGGGTTGCCTGACCGCGATGCGCGGGTCAGGCAATTCGCGGCGTCCAGCCTCAGGCCTTCAGGCTCTCCGCCAGAAAATCACGCATCGTCGACGCGATTTCGTCGACGTGGGTCTCCAGTGCGAAGTGCCCTGTATCGAGCATCCTAACCACCGCTTTCGGATTGTCGCGACGATAGGCTTCGGCGCCGGGCGGAATAAAGAACGGGTCGTTTTTCCCCCATATAGCTAGCGTGGGCGGCAGCTTTTCCCGGAAGAACTGCTGGAATACCGGATAAAGCTTCAGGTTCGACTGATAGTCGAGGAACAGGTCGAGCTGAATATCTTTCTGGCCGGGACGCTCGAGCAGCGCCGCATCAAGCGTGTACGACTCCGGCGCGACCGAATCGGGGTTCGAAACACCGTGCAAATATTGAAAGCGCGTCCCCTCGAAGTTAAGGATCGCGTCGTGCACGGTCTTGCGGTGAGCCGGCGTCGGCTGCGCCCAGTATTTGCGAATCGGGTCCCACGCATCGCCGAGGCCCTCTTCGTACGCATTGCCGTTCTGCGAGATCAGTGCACTGACGCGCTCCGGAAACTTCACGGCGAGCCGCAAGCCGACCGGCGCGCCGTAATCGAATACATAGACCGCGTAGCGTTTCAACGCGAGCTTGTCGACAAACGCCGCGATCGTCTGCGCGAGCGCATCGAATGAATACTTGTAGCCGCGCGCATCGGGAACATCGGTAAAGCCGAATCCAGGCAAGTCCGGCGCAATCACCCGGTAGCGATCCGCAAGGCGCGGAATCAACTCGCGATACATATGTGACGAGGACGGAAAACCATGCAACAGCAAAACCACCGGCGCCGTTGCAGCCCCCGCTTCCCGATAAAAGACATCGACGCCATCCGCCTCGATACGCTTGACGGAAACGGCTGGGACGTTATGACCTTTCGACATTGAAATCTCCATGAACGATGATCGACGGGTTGGCCGCCTCGCTTCAGGATCGATCGCGGCCAACCTGGCTAACTACTGATTTCTATTTTTATTAGTTACATTCCTGGATAATTTTCGTGGCACCCGATGCTGGATTCCGCGTTTCAAATCCCGTCGGTATCCTATCGAATCCAATGTATTGCAAAGTGCGGGGCGTACTTGTTCAAAACGCCCGCCAGGATGGCTTACGGTTCCTGCCGCGCAACGAGCGACGCGCGACAACGCGCAGGGGTTATGTCGCGGCTGCGCCCGAGTCCGACTGTGCGGTCACGCCACTGATCGAATCGATCGCCTGGTGCAGATCGTCGAGTGCCGGCGCGATATAGTCCTTCAAAGAATCGATCAGCTTCGACACCTTCGCATCGAGATATCGACGAGCCGGATACAACGCGACAATATTGAATGCGTGCAGACGGTACTGCGGCAGCACCCTGACGACTGCGCCACTGCGTAGATCGTCGATCACCGTGTAGGTGGCGAGCGTCCCGATCCCGATGCCCGAATGCAGCGCATAGCCGAGCGCCTTGGCCGAGTTCGCCTGAAACGGTGAAACCGGTACCGGTACGCTGACCTGGCCATCCGGACCGTCGAGAATCCATTCGTCCGTCGGACCCAGCGGACTCTCGAGCCTGAGCAGCCTGTGCTTCCTCAAGTCGGCGACATCCTTTGGTATGCCATGGCGCATCAGATAATCTTCCGACGCGACCAGAATTCCGTATGTCTCGCCGAACACGCGCGACACGTAACCGGAATCCGGCAATTTCGGCGCAGCGAGCAACGATACGTCGAATCCTTCTTCCACGAGATTCGGCATACGCTGCTCAACCCTGAGTTCGACGGAAACGTCGGGATTGGCGGCCTGATAAGCGACGATCGCGGCCGTCATATGGCTTTCCGCGAGCCCAGGCATCGAGTGGATGCGGATACGCCCCTGGGGAACCGTTGTCGCGTTACTCGCCTCGGCATTCGCATGGTCGATGTCCGCCAGAATCGCCTTGATGCGGCGGTAGTAGCGCTCGCCGACGTCGGTCATCGAAAGATGGCGCGTGGTCCGGTGAATCAGCGCGGCATTCAGATGTTCCTCGAGCGACGTGACGGCTCGCGAGATCTTGCCTGCTGTGGTGCCGAGCTCGTTTGCGACGGCCGTAAACGAACCGGACTCGACCACGCGCACAAAAATCCGGACGTTGTGAAGCATCTCAACCACACCGTTCTCCCGAGGTTCGCGGCCGGACCGCCCCCTTACCGGATCAGCGTCGCGAGTTCGACAAGCGACCGATGCTCGCTATGCAGCTTCGCGAACTCGTATTCGGGCGGCGACTGTGTCCGGTTGATACGCGCAGCCTTGAAGCCGAACGACGATGCGCCTGCCAGATCCCACGTATTGCTCGATACGAACACCACCTCACGCGGCTCGACGTTCAACGTGTCGCACGCGTACTGATAGACGCGCGGGTCCGGCTTATAGACTTTCAGATCGTCAACCGATAATGTCGCATCCATAAATTCCAGCAATCCGCCGGCTTCGAGCGCAGCCCTGATCATCTGATTCGTCCCATTCGACAGCACGGAAATTTTGACTTGCGAAGCTTTCAAACGGGTGAGCGCTTCACGGGCGTCCGGATGAGCGTCGAGCACAAAATACGCGCTTAGCAGGCGTTCTTTCAGATCCGTGTCGTGATCGATCCTGAACGTGCGCAACGTGTAGAGCAGCGCTTCTTCCGTCACCGTCCAGAAATCCTCGTAGCGATTCATCAGCGTGCGCGTCCAGCAATACTCGAGCTGGCGCGATCGCCACATCGCCGCGAAGGCGTCGGCCTTCTCCCCCACCGACACCGCGTTGCGTTTGACTGCCGCGTTGACGTCCAGCAGCGTTCCATATGCGTCAAACACAAAAGCCCGAATACCGTCCGACATATCCCGCTCCAGTTCATAGGTCAAAGTGCAATCCATATTAACCGGTTGATCCGGTTTATCCAAACGCAGACTCGCCCGCGTCCGAAGAAAACACTTTTCTATTTCCGTCCTGAATCGAGGCAGACGTGTCGAGCGCGGAGCGCGTCGTAGAACGATAAGGACTACCTTGGTCCGGTGAGCGGCGACAAAACTTCCCGCCGCCCAAACGCGGCTTCGGGCGGGATCCGGGAAACCTCATAACAGATATGCGCTCGCCGGATGGCTGAGCGTGACATTCAATGCGAACGCAACATCGCCGCCTGCTTGCGCTTGAACGCATGGACTTTCGCGCGGCTGCCGCAGCGCTGCATGGAACACCAGCGGCGCTGGCCGCTCGGCGATGTATCGACGAAGAGCATCCTGCAATCGGGCTGGTCGCAGTGCTTGACGCGCATTTTCAGTGGCCCCGTTACGAGGTCGATCGCATCTCGCGCGATGATCGAAATGGCCGTTGCCAACGGATCGTCGGAAACCACCGATACCGTACCGGTCGTGCTATCGAGTTGCGGCATGCCGAGCGGGTATTTCGCCGCGCGATTGACGATGCTCACGGCACGCTCCGGCAGTTTGCCGTGCATCGACCCCGTGACCATCTGCCAGATCGCTTCGCGCAGTTCGACAAGGCGAGCCTCTTCGTTTCTGGAAAGCGCCGGAACATCGGAGAATAGACCTGCGGCTTTGAGCCATCTGCCGCTCGCGCCCGTCGACGCCATCACATCGACCGGTTTGGACGCACGCCGCCGGATTGTCGCAGCGAGGTCCAGTGAGACGCGGCCAGAATTAAAACGGAACTCCGATTCCATCGCTCTCGCAATCGCCATACGAATACACCTTCCAGAACTGAAATAACGGTGCAACCAGTGTATCCGGTTATACCGGTTTCCACGCAACGTCAACCGAAGGCGATCCAGGCGCGCCTTGACCCTACCGGCTGTACTCAATAGTATGTACGCAGCAAGCAGACGGACATCATGCAGATCGATCAGGAGGCGCGTGGCGATGGGGCGGCGGGAAGACATCATCGAGGCAGCGAAGGATCTGCTTTGGGACAAAGGGTACGAAGCAACGAGCCCGCGCGATATTCAGCTGAAGAGTCATTCGGGCCAAGGCAGCTTTTATCACCACTTCCCGAGCAAACAGGCGCTGGCGCGTGCCGCAATCGTCGAAGTCGTCGACGAGCGCATAGCGGATTTCGACGAGGCGATGTCGCAGAGCGGAAGCTTCAAGGATCGGCTGCTGGCCTTTCTCGAGCAAAACACAAGGCCGTTGTCGGGTTGCCGCGTTGGCCGGCTCGTCTGGGATTCGGCGATTCAGGACGACGCACTACGGCTTCCTTTATCGCGCTACTTCGAACACCTCGAAATGCGGCTGCAGGCGATCCTCGAAAGCGAACAGGCAGCAGGATCGATCAGATTGACGCTGCCCGCGGCCCACATTGCGCTCACCATCGTCACCGTCGTTCAGGGCAGTTTCGCGATTAGCCGCGCCATGAACCGCTCACGCGCCGACGATTCGCGCACGGCGCTGATTGCCTGTCTCGACCTTGCGATTGTCCAATGCGGTGACGCACAGGGCGCATTTGCAGACTCATCCCATCACTGAAGGCCGGCCATGCACACGGCGCTCGAAGGCTCAATCAGCGTTGAAGGCCAGCGGATCGCCTATACGCGCTCCGCTCAAACGCCTACCGTCGTATTGCTGCACGGCATTCCGACGAACCGCCACCTTTGGCGCCACGTCGCACCGGAGCTGTCCGCGCAGCAATGCGGCTGGATTGCATTCGATCTGCTCGGATACGGCGATTCGTCGAAGCCCGAAGCGCTCGACATCGGTGTGCGTGCACAGGCGCATTTCGTGGCCGCCGCCATGCGTGAAACGGGATGGCAACGCGGCGCCGCGGTCGGCCACGATATCGGCGGCGGGGTCGCACAGTTGCTTGCGCTCGATGCGTCGCTGTCGATCGATCGAATGGCATTGGTCGACAGCGTCGCTTACGACTCGTTTCCCGAGCCGGGCATTGCACGCCTGAAAGACCCCGCATGGGATGCGATCCTCGGCGCGGAAGATTTCGACCTGAAGCGCGGCTTTGCCAAGGGCTTGAAGCAAGGGCTCGTGAAAAGCGAACTCGTCACGCCCGAACTCGTTGCCGGATACGAACGGCCTTTCCAGGGCGTTGCCGGGCGTCTCGCCTATTTGCGCGCGGCCCGCGCGCTGCGCAGCGAGGACCTCGCGGCACGAATCGCCGACATTGAAGCGCTCGACATTCCGGTCTTGCTGATCTGGGGTTTGCACGATCATTTTCAGCCCGTCGAATACGGCCATCGGCTCGCGAACGCGTTGCAAAACGCGAAGATCGAGATCGTGGAGACCGCTGGACACTTTTTGCCCGAAGACGAGCCCACGCTGTTAGGCAAACGGTTGGCCGATTTCGTATCGGAAGCGCGTTGAAGTGACGCGGGCGGCCTATTCGCTCCTTTCGTCATAGCGCCTACTCTCAGAAGCGAATGAACTTCGCACAGATGCCTTAGCGCGCCCATCATCACCCGTTACGCATTCATACCCGCTTCTGCGTCGCGCATGCTTGACATCCCACTTGCACTGGCATTCACTTATGTCATCAACCGTAAGCCGATTCGCCCGTCAAGGCGTTTGCTTACTGCGCCGCGTATATGCAACGCCTATTGCGCGCTTGCCTGAGCGCTGTTGGCAAAAACGCCGATCGCGAACGCTTGAATGCCCAGACTCCTGTATATTGCGAATACCGGTTACCGGAACCGCAAGCGCCGACGCCAGATATGACCGGTTAATAACTTGTCATTTACAGTTTTACCGGTTACAATCGGTTTCCCGGTTACTGGAGAAGACTGATGCTTGCCCCTTCCCAAGCGTTTCTGCAGCTTGCTGACCACCCAGCGCTCGACTTTGTCAATACGATCGCGACCAATGAGGGCGAGTTGTACGATTACCTCGAAACCGATGGCGATGTCGTCGCCTGGTTGCATGCAATGGAGTATCTCGACGCGAAGGAGCAGCCGTCATTCAGAAAGGGCGCACTGCTAGCCGCTGCCCGACACCTGCGCGAGGTCATCAAGAAGCTGGTCATTCAAAAGAAAGAGGGAAAGCGCGTGGATATCGCCGCGCTTAACTCGTTTCTCGGCCATGCGCGCTATCACGTGAATCTGGTTCGCAAAGCGCACGGGCATCTCGATGTCGTGCACGACTACGAGCGCTCCTCGCCGGAGCAGTTGCTGTCGCCGGTCGCGCAAGCAGCCGCGGAACTGCTCGCAACCGGAGACTTCGAGCTTGTCAGGAAATGCGAGGCCGACGACTGCGTGCTGTGGTTTTACGATAGAACCAAAGCACATCGGCGCCGCTGGTGCAGCATGGCGATGTGCGGCAATCGCCACAAGGTCGCGAACTTCCGCGCCCGTCAGAAGTACGCCGCGAGCGAATGAGCGATCGCGGCAGCGCGTTCACACAAGTACACCGGGAATGCACCGTGTCATCAGCACTTGCCGGCGCACGCGGATCGAAAAATAGAACAAGCGGCGCCGCCTGAGCGGCTGGGATAAACCAGCCGATACCATACGCGACCAGCAACAGCGTGTAGCACAACGCGCCCCTGCTATCGCAACCGCTTGCGCGATGGCTCGTTCCAGCGCAAACCACCCCACTCCCCGCCCGATAACACCTCAATCTCGTTCGTCGTCGGCTACGGCCGCACCGACACGCTTGCCGTTCACGTTAGACGGTCACTCATACCAGCTATTCCGAGCCTGACAGAACGTTGACTGTCATGCACTGTACCTACTACTATGTACGAACACCAAGTGCCGATTCGTTGAGTCGATTTCAGTAGGAGTTCTGTCCATCCCGGCACCTCGATTGTCTGTTTCCGGCTGTGCATGAGGAAATGCGGTATGAAGAACATCGACTATCAACTGCGTCAATTCGTTAAGGTTGCCTCCTATAAATCGCTGTCCGAGGCGGCCGTCGCACTCAATGTCACCCAATCGGCGTTGAGCAAACAGCTCAGGGAAATCGAGCTCGCCGTTGGCCAACGTGTTTTTCGCCGGCATGGCCGCGGCATCGAACTCACGAAACACGGCGATGCGCTCTGGCGCGCGGTACAAGCCGCGTACAAGCTCGTGGACGCGACCATTGGCCAGATCCGGTCGACGCACCACCGCGCGCCCGGCAAGACATTGCGAGTCGCCACGCTATATGGACGCTCTCAGGGCATCGTGAACGAACTCGTCGTGACCGTGCCTGGCAAGCGCCCCGAGATCAATCTGACGATGATGGAAGGCTCGGTGGGCGACGTATGCCGCCTCGTCGAAGCAGGTATTGCGGACGTTGGCTTTATCGAGCAGACCGCAGCGATTCCCGACACGTTAGAGATGAACAGCACTATGGCGAGTCGTGGGGAGCTGTCCTGGTGCGTTCATGCCGAGCGCGCGCCAGACGAAATGATAAATGCGGAAATACCGGTTACACGCGTAAGTTGTCTTTCCGGCAGCGGCAGCGGTGGAGAGATAGTTGCGAACTCCACGATCGTCCAGATAGCGGACCGAACGATCGGTCGGAGCCATTGCGAGGTTGCGGGAACATTGCGGCGCCTCGTCGCGATTACGCGAAAGGCCAAACGCGCGGCCTGATGTGGGCCTTGTACACCCGCCGTCAGCACGGTGTTTCGTCCATTCCTACGCATTCCTTCTCATGGTGAATCCCAAGCCATGAAATTCTCAACTCTTCGCGCTCTCCGTGACAACATATCTGTCATTGAGTAGACTTCTTGCCATTCGCAGGCTTCGCCCTTGCTGTCGCACCGTCAGCCACCCGCGAACTGTAACCAGTAAATCAGATATAGCCGGTTGTACAGAATCTATGAGCGAGACAGACAGCCGTGGCTCGGCGACCAACGACAGCAGCGGAATCGTCTATGTAATCGACGATGATTCGCCCATCTGCGAAGCAGTCGAATCCCTGTTCCGTTCGGTCGGAATACACGCGAAGACGTACTCTCACGCAGTGGACTTTCTGACCAGCGACCTGCCCGATACCCCTTCGTGTCTGCTGCTCGACGTGCGCTTAAGAGGCCCTAGCGGCTTCGTCGTTCAAAGCCAGATGCGAGAGCGGCAGATTCATATTCCGATCATCTTCATGACCGCGCACGGCGACGTCGCGATGTCGGTCAAAGCGATGAAAGCCGGTGCGTTCGACTTCCTGACGAAACCGGTACGAGACCAGGAATTGCTCGATGTGGTCACCGAGGCGCTCAAAGTCGACGAGAAGCGCTTGCGCTACGAGCGTTCGCTGACAACGCTGCGCCATCAGTACGATTCGCTGACGCCGCGACAGCGCGAAGTCATGGCGCTCGTGGTAAATGGCCTGATGAACAAGCAGATTGCCTCCCAGATGTGCCTGAGCGAGATTACGGTGAAGATCTACCGACGGGAAGCGATGAAGAAAATGGGCGCAACGACAGTGGCGGATCTCGTTCGCAAAGCGGTTCAGCTAGGCATACAGGAACCCGTGCCGGACGACCTCGTACAGTCCGTTCAGTTTGCGAAGGAGACGGTCGTTCCCGCACCTTCGTGAGCACCCGGCGTTGTATGCAAGAAATCGCATCCCAGACAATTTCCATCTCCTGCTCGCCGATGCCATGCTGGCGCAGAAACCCTGCTGCGGCATTGGCGCCGCCTTCTCAGTTCGCAAGGCGGATAGTCTAAAAGCAATGGTGCATTACTGATTCCGTTCACGGTGGCAGCAAACGCAGTGCGTTTGTCGCGGAGCAGCGGCCCGTTTCCGTTGAAGGTCCGCCTCCAGCGACGGGCGAGACGCTCGCCGACCTTGGCGATGCCGGCACCTGGCGCGTCGATGTGTTTTGCCCCGGATTCGCGGCCGATTGCATCGAAACGATCGAAGAGATCGGCATTGAAGGACGCGATACTTTCCTTGAATCCGGCGGCATGGAATTTCACTGCATCGATTGCCTCAATGAAGCGCCGGCCTTGATCGACACACTCGGCGGGATCGCACTCGATATCTTTCCGGCTGGTCCGGTCAAGCACCGCTGAAAAGCGGCACGATCGACCTGTTCGAGGCAGCTTAGGGCTTTCAGATGCGTAAACGACCACCGGACCTCGCAAGTGTGGAATAGAAGCGATCCATCGCGTGTCCAATAAAGCTGAGACTGTGCAAAGCCGATATGACCTGGCACAGCCGCATTCATTGAGACACTGCGATGACCACGCCATCCCGACACCTGTCCTATCACCGTGGCCCTGCCAGCGAGTACGAATGGCAGCAGAGTTTGCGCTCGCTCGGAATCGACTGCCGGGCGGATCCGCTACGTTCGGTCGATTCGGGCTTTACAAGCTGGAGCGCTGGGCAGGTTGCGATCCTGTCCGCCGATTTTCGTCATCAAACCATCACGCCCGTCTCTCCGGACGAGTCGCCGTTGACGCACGACCATCTCTTTCTTAAGGTCGTCAAAAGCGGCTCCGCCATGATCGAGCAGCACGGCCACACGCAGGTGATTCGCCAGGGCGACATCGTCGTGATCGATCCGAAAGAGCCTTACCGCGAAATGGTCACCGAACGCGCGACCGGCCTGGGCCTGCGCTTTCCTCGCTCCGCGTTGCGCGAACGCGGCTTTCGCTGCGCATTGCGCGGCTTCTATCTGCCTGATGTGTCTTCGCCGGATGTGCAAGCGGTCCGTGCGCTGATCGAATGCCTCGGCCAGCAATCGGGCGCATCGAGCGCCGACGTCAGACGGCGTCTTGGCGATCAGTTACTCGACCTGCTCGACATCGTCATCCACGATCCAACCGTGGTTCGCACAGGCCGCGGGCCGTCGGCCATCCTCTTCAAGGCGAAGCAGTTTATTTCGCGTCATGCCGGCAATGCGGACCTTTCGCCGTCGCAGATCGCCGCGCACGCATGCGTATCCGAAAAGTATTTGAGCCGTCTTTTCACGGCGCAAGGCATGTCGGTGATGCGCCATGCACAGTCGGTGCGGCTCGAACGCGCCGCACGGCTGCTTGCAGCGACACCGTGGCAGCGCAATCTCGTCGCACAGGTTGCATTCGAGTGCGGCTTTACGAGTGCATCGCACTTCAGCCGCGCATTCAAGGAGCGATTCGGTGTCGCGCCAAGCGAAGCGCGCACGCTTGCGCCGCATGATGCGCCATCACCGGACGGCATGCACGCAGCCAACACGACGCAAGCGGCCTGACTCGCAGGAAACAGGTAAAAAGCGGTTTCCGGACACGCATCTCGCGGTTCTCGTGAACGTAGGCCGGCGCAACGAACACTACCATCGGTTTAATCGAATCGGGTTCTCCCGCACACACTACCGATGAACGTTCGCATGAATAGTCCTGCTACGCCCGGCGCATGGCGCGTCGGTTATCCGTCTCCCGCCGACTTCAACTTCGACTTTTCGCGGTTGCTGCGCAACACGCAACGCGCCGGCATCGCGAGAAATACCTCGCCCGACTTGCGCGTCGCCATTGTTGGCGCGGGGGTGGCCGGCTTGACCGCTGCGCACGAGCTGTTTCGTTGCGGTGTCACGCATATCGACATTTACGAGGCATCCGGGCATATCGGTGGAAGGTTGCGCTCGCAACCGGTCGCCGGCCAGCACACCGTATTCGAACTCGGCGCGATGCGCATTCCAATGTTCACGCAACCGGCCGGCCCGGCCGCCACGCTCGCGCATTATGCGGAGACGTTTGGCGTCACCTCGCAGCCCTTTCCAAGCGCCGATCGCGCCGACATTTCGTTCGGCGCCTATTCGGAACGATTGTCGTCATTCAATCTGAAACCGCCCGGCGGCATTTTGCCGGACACGCCCGAACTTGAATCGGTGCCACAGAAGTGGCAGGCGTTCGCGTCCCGGGTCGTCACCGCGATACAAACGCTATTCGGTACACCGCAGTGGCCTGCCTTCTGGCATGCGGTCGAACAACGCTACTGGCGCGACAGCTTTCGCAACGTGATGCTGACGCCCGCGCTCGTGCGGCACGATTGGGCCACCACCGGCGACTTCGGCGGCGCGGGCATGAACGAACGCGAGCTGTGCGTGCTCGAACGCGCGGGCATCGGCGCGGGACCATGGGCCGCTTATCTCGACTTTGCCGCGATGATCGTATTCCGCATGCTGTTCTTCGGCTTCTTCGACGATTTGCGGCTGATTCAGGGACGCTTCGATACCGATGGCGATTATGCGGGCGGACCCCACGCCGACGACACATCGCTGAGCGATACCTTAGGGCACCCGCTTGCCGCACCGCGCTATCTCGGCGTGCAATCGCTCGCCGAAGCGATGCTGTATTGCCCGGTGCAAAGCGCGCATGTCGCGCCGATTTCCCTCTACGACGCCTTGCGCGACGCGCAATACCGCGTGCAACTCTATACGCACAGCCCCGTTGAATCGATTACGCGCGTCGGCAACGAAGTCCACATCGTGTGCCCCACTCACCAGCGCAGCTACGACGCGGTGCTGCTCACCGCACCGATGTCCGGCAACCGGTGCGCGATACGGATGGACGGGTTTTCCGAGGCCGAACTGCCATTCGATGTGATCGGCGGCGATCGCATGTCCAGCTGGTTCGCGTCCTCGAAGGTCTATGTCGGGTTGAAGAGGCGCTACTGGGAAAACACGGCGATCCCGCAGTTGATGGCATCGGACAATTATCTCGAGACCACATACGGATACGCGCTGCAGACCCCGCGTATCTCGGACCCCGGTGTTCTGCTGCTCAGCTATACGTGGGACGCGCAATCCATCAATCTGCTAAGCGAAGCCGACGATACCGAACTCGTCTCGCGCTGCGTCGCGACGCTCGACCGGATGCTCAAGCATAGCGGCCTTGCCGGAAAGATCTCCGATTACGTCGATGAAGGACAGTCCGCGGTGATCCACTGGTCCAGGCAGCCGACTATCCGCGGCGCCGGACGCGTCTATCGCGCGGGCATTCTGCAGCCGAACCATGCGCTCGTTGCTTATAACGAAGTACACAGCGCGAAATCGAAGCTCTATCTGGCAGGCGAAGCCTATGCGATAGACGGCGGCTGGGTCGAATCGGCGATACGCATGGGGCTCGATGCCGTGATGCATCTGCTGCACAACCATGGCGCCGAATTCACGGGCGGCTTCGTGTTCGATTCGATGTATCCGAGCCGGATTACGGAGCGTTTTACGGTGTAAGCAAGCGGCGGGCGCCCGCTAGAACATGCCAAGTTGCAAACGCGCGGCTTCGGTCATGCGCGCCTTCGTCCACGGCGGCTCCCACACGAGCTCTATCGTCACGTCGCGCACGCCCGCCAGCGAAAACACTTCTTCCTCGACCACCGATGGAAAGGTTTCGGCGACCGGGCATGCGGGCGCGGTCAATGTCATGCGGATTTCGACGCGCCCGGCTTCCTCGTCGACTTTCAGGTCGTAAATCAGACCGAGGTCGTAAATGTTCACCGGTATCTCCGGATCGTATAGCGTGCGCAATCCGTCGACCACGCGGTCCTTGAGCGGGCGTGTGCCGTCGTCGCCAAACGATTCACGGCCCACTTCATCGCCCAGTTCATCGCCCAATTCATCGCTCATGTTGCCGCTCATTCCTCATGCTCCTTGCGGCCGTGCAGCGCGGCCGATAGCGTGTGCCACGCGAGCGTCGCGCATTTCACGCGCGCCGGAAATTCGCGCACACCGGCGAGCACCCGCGTTTTGCCGAGGCCCTCGGTATCGCCCTGCGCGGCTGCGTGATCGCTCGTCACCATGCCCTGAAAGCGCTCGATGAGCTGCTCCGCTTCTTCAAGCGTTTTGCCCTTGACGAGATCGGTCATCATCGACGCCGATGCAGTCGCGATCGCACAGCCCTCGCCGTCGAATCCGACCTCGGTCACGATACCGTTCTCGACGCGTAACGCCAGTTTGACGCGATCGCCGCACAGCGCGTTATAGCCGATGGCCGTGTGGCTTGCATGATCGACATCATGCCGGTTGTGCGGCCGGCGGTAGTGATCGAAGATCACTTCCTGATACAGCTCGCGAATATCGCTCATGATCGAAACAGCTCCTTTACGCGCGCAAGTCCATTCACCAGTGCGTCGATTTCCTCGTGCGTGTTGTAAAGCGCCAGCGAAGCGCGCACCGTAGCCGGCACGTCGAAGCGCGCCATGGCCGGCATCGCGCAATGGTGGCCCGCGCGTACCGCAATACCGGCATCGCTCAGAATCGAGCCGACGTCGTGCGCATGAATTCCCTCGACGACAAAAGACAGAATGCCGGATTTCTGCGCCGCCGTGCCGATCAGCCGCACGCCGTCGACACGCTGCAATTCGCCGGTCGCATGCGCGAGCAGAGCATGCTCGCATGCCGCGATTGCGTCAAAACCGAGCGTGCGGATATAGTCGATGGCCGCCGCAAGCGCAATGGCGCCGGCAATATTCGGCGTGCCTGCCTCAAACTTCCACGGTAGTTCGTTGTACGTGGTCTTCTCGAACGAGACAGTGCGGATCATGTCGCCTCCGCCCTGCCACGGCGGCATTGCGTCGAGCCACTTGGCCTTGCCGTAAAGCACGCCGATGCCGGTCGGGCCATACAGCTTATGGCCTGAAAACGCGTAGAAATCGCAATCGAGCGACCGCACGTCCACGGGCATATGCGCGACCGCCTGTGCACCGTCGAGCAGCACGGGAATGCCGCGCTCATGTGCGGTGTCGATCAACCTCCTGACCGGATTGACCGTGCCCAATGCGTTCGACACGTGTGCAAGTGCAACGAGTTTCGTGCGCGGACCCAGCAGCGCTTCAAACGCTTCGACATCGAGCGTGCCGGTGTCGTCGACCGGTACGACCTTCAGCATCGCGCCCGTCTGCTCGCACGCAAGCTGCCACGGCACGATATTCGAATGATGTTCGATCGAGGAGATCACGATCTCGTCGCCAGCCTGCAAACGCGGCCGCGCGAAGCTGTTTGCCACCAGATTGATCGCTTCGGTCGTGCCGCGCACGAAGACGATTTCCGACGTCTGCGCCGCATTGATGAACTCCGCGACCGTCGCGCGCGAGCGCTCATACGCTTCGGTTGCACGTTCGGCAAGCCAGTGCACGCCGCGATGCACGTTCGAATTGGTGTGGCGGTAATAGTTCGATTCTGTCTCGATCACGCAATGCGGCTTCTGCGTCGTCGCCGCATTGTCGAGATAGACGAGCGGCTTTCCGTTCGGACGGGTGTCGAGAATCGGAAAATCGCGCCGCCACACGCGCACGAGGTCTTCACGTTCCAGATCGATGCGTTTCATATGCATGCGCCCTCTTTAGCGTCCTTGTGAGTCCTTCAGGCATCCTTTGCGTCGACCGGTGCATCGGCCATACGCGTCAGCAATGTGGCTTCAAGACGCGCTTTCAACGCGTCGATCGCCACGCGGTCGATCACGTCGCGCGCAAAGGCGAAGGTCAACAGCGCACGCGCGGCCCGTTCGTCGATGCCGCGCGCGCGCAGATAGAACAGTTGTGTTTCGTCGAGCTGTCCGACCGTCGTGCCGTGCGTGCAGCGCACGTCGTCGGCGAAGATCTCGAGTTGAGGCTTCGTATCGACTTCCGCCTTGCGCGACAGCAGCAGGTTGTGATTGGCCTGATCGGCATCGGTCTTCTGCGCATCCTGACGCACGACGATGCGTCCGTTGAATACGCCGTGCGCGGCGCCGTCGAGCACACCACGGTACGTCTCGCGGCTCGAGCATTGCGGGTGTGCATGGTCGATCATCGTGTAGTGGTCGAGATGCTGCTTGCCGCTGCCGACGTAAAGACCATCGAGCGTCGTGTGCGTGCCCGGTCCTGCGAGCTTCGCGGTAATCGTCGAGCGGGCGAGCGCGGCGCCGAATGAAAACGCATAGGACGAGAAGCGGCTCGCGCTGCGTTGCTCGGCAAGCACCGTTCCGGTATGAACGGCGCCCGGTGCTTCCTGCTGCACACGGTAGTGCTGCACGTCCGCGTTCTCATCCGCATGGATGTGCGTCACCGCGTTCGTGTAGTACCCGTTATCCTGCGCGCCGACATACTGTTCGACGACCGCGCAGTGCGCATGCGCGCCTGCGACGATCAGGTTCAAGGGCTGAACGGTCAGATCGCTTTCGCCGCCGCCGATAAAGAGCACGTGCAGCGGCTTGTCCAACGCCGTATGCGGCGGGATCAGCATAACGAAGCCGTCGCGCGCGAATGCTGCGTTAAACGCAGTCATTCCATCGGGCTCGCCGCCACGCTCCAGCTGCACGCGGATTTGCTCGGGAATCTGTTCGAGCGCGCTCGCGAGGCTGCCGATAAACACACCTGGCGGCAGCCCCCTGACGTCGGACTGCTGCTCGGACCACGCGCCGTTCACAAATACCAGCCGGTGCACGCCTTCCAGCGCATGCGCATTGACGAGCTGTTCAAGGCTCGTTCGAGGCGCTTGAGGATCGAGAGCCGGGGCAACGCCCAGCAGCTTGCCGTTCAATACGTCGAGATTCGTGTACTTCCACGCTTCGTCGGCACGCGTCGGAAAACCCTGCACGCGAAACTGCTCGAATGCCCGCAAACGCCGCTCGTTCATCCACGGCAGCGCCGCACCCGGCAGCGTCGGCGCAAGCGCCGCAAACACCTGCGTCAGATGGTCGAGGGATTCGCTTTTCATACCATCACCTGCGAAGCATGCCGCGAAGACTCGTCTTCTCCGGAATCCTGCACGAGCCAGCCATAACCGCGTTGTTCGAGTTCGAGCGCCAGTTCGCGCGTACCGGACCGCACGATTCTGCCTTGCGACAGCACGTGCACATAATCGGGCACGATGTAGTCGAGCAGACGCTGATAGTGCGTGACCAGCACGATCGCTCGCTCGGGGCTGCGCATCGCGTTGACGCCTTTCGCCACGAGTTGCAGCGCATCGATATCGAGTCCCGAATCGGTTTCGTCGAGAATCGCGAGCTTCGGTTCGAGCACCGCCATTTGCAGAATCTCGTTGCGCTTCTTTTCGCCGCCGGAAAAGCCTTCGTTCACCGCCCGATGCAGCAGATCGTCGTTCATCTGCATCACATCCATCTTGCCGCGCAGCAACTCCAGAAAGTCGATCGCGTCGAGTTCCGGTTCGCCACGATGCCGGCGTTGCGCATTCAGCGCTGCGCGCAACAAATAGACATTGCTCACACCGGGAATTTCCACCGGATACTGGAACGCGAGAAAGATCCCTTCGCGAGCGCGCTCTTCCGGCGCAAGCTCGAGCAGATTCGAGCCGAGCCACGATACCTCGCCGCCCGTCACCTCGAACTGGTCGCGGCCAGCCAGCACATTCGCGAGCGTGCTTTTGCCCGAGCCGTTCGGCCCCATGATCGCGTGCACTTCGCCCGGCTTCACATCGAGGTCGATGCCACGCAAAATGTCCTTGCCTTCAACGCTTGCACGCAGATTTCTGATTTTCAGCATGATTGAATGCTCCTTGCTGTTCTTTCGCTGTGACCGTCACTTCCTCTGTTAGCCGACGCTGCCTTCGAGGCTGATGCCCAGCAGCTTCTGCGCTTCGACCGCAAACTCCATGGGCAGCTGGTCGAACACTTCCTTACAGAACCCATTGACGATCATCGACACGGCATCTTCCGCCGATAGTCCGCGCTGCATGCAGTAGAACAGCTGGTCTTCGCCAACGCGCGATGTCGAGGCTTCGTGCTCGACCTTCGCAGTCGGATTCTTCACTTCGATATACGGAAACGTATGCGCGCTGCAGCGGTCGCCCATCAGCAGCGAATCGCATTGCGTGAAGTTGCGCGCGCCCTCCGCCGAGCGCGCAATGCGCACGAGACCGCGATAGGCATTGCTGCCGCGGCCTGCGGAAATCCCTTTCGACACGATCGTGCTGCGCGTATTCGCGCCGATATGAATCATCTTCGTGCCGGTATCCGCTTGCTGCAGGTTGTTGGTCAGCGCGACCGAGTAGAACTCGCCGATCGAGTGATCGCCGCGCAGAATCACGCTCGGGTATTTCCATGTAATGGCCGAGCCGGTTTCGACCTGCGTCCACGAGATCTTCGAATTTTTTCCGCGGCAGTCGCCGCGCTTCGTCACGAAGTTGTAGATGCCGCCGCGCCCGTTCTCGTCGCCCGGATACCAGTTCTGCACCGTCGAATAGCGGATCTGCGCGTCGTCGAGCGCGACAAGCTCCACCACCGCCGCATGCAGCTGATTTTCATCGCGCATCGGCGCCGTGCAGCCTTCGAGGTAACTGACTTGCGCGCCCTTGTCCGCGATGATCAACGTGCGCTCGAACTGACCGGTGTTTTGCGCATTGATGCGGAAGTAGGTCGACAGTTCCATCGGGCAGCGCACACCCGACGGCACGTAGACAAACGAGCCGTCGCTGAACACCGCCGAATTCAGCGCCGCGAAGAAGTTATCCTTGTGCGGCACGACGGACCCCAGATATCGCTGCACGAGATCCGGGTGATGGCGCACTGCATCCGAAAACGAACAGAAGATAATGCCGAGTGCGGAAAGCTTTTCGCGGAACGTCGTGGCGACCGAGACGCTATCGAACACCGCGTCGACCGCCACACCCGCGAGCATTTCGCGTTCCTTGAGCGGCACACCTAGCCGCTCGTAGGTGCGCAACAGCTCGGGATCGACTTCGTCGAGGCTTTTCGGCCCGTTATTGCGTGCCTTGGGCGCCGAGTAATAGACGATCGACTGGTAATCGATCGGCTCGCGCCGCACTGTCGCCCATTGCGGCTCGGTCATCGTCAACCAGTGGCGATAGGCCGCGAGGCGCCATTCGAGCAGAAACTCCGGTTCGCCCTTGCGCGCCGATATGGCGCGGATCACGTCCTCGTCCAGTCCGGGCGGCAGCGAATCGGCCTGCACGTCCGACACAAAACCATGTTGGTACTGGCGGTTTACGAAGGGGTCGAGTTCGGTCATCGTGTCTGCCATGTGTACTCTCCGTCTGAATCTCTGTGCGTACCTTCAGCATCGTGTGATGCATGTTCCGTACCGCATCAATCCTAGTTTAGGCTTTATCAGGATCCCTTTATGTCGATACGGTTTTATGGTCTTCGAGGGTCATGTCTTCGAGGGTCATAACCATGAGCGCCCCAGGCCTTTCGATACCTGGGCCTTTCGCCGATATCGCACGAGGGCCCAAGGCGTGCGTTTATTACGCAGGCGGGAGCTGAGTCAGGGCCCGAGCCATCGGTCCGTGTCCCGCATGCGGCGCTCGAGCTCGTCGATCGTCTTTGCCTGCGCGAGGTATTCCTCGCGACCTTCAAGCGATGCGCTCAAGAACCATCGGGAGATTGAATCCACAAAATGACGAAGCATGATTTCACCCATCCAACGATGTCGATCACATTCCGGATCGCGCAGCCCTGGCGATGAGTTCTTTTCAAACAGCGAGGCGAGAGGTGTGTTTCCGGTGCCGGGAAAGCGCTGCGTCGTGATACCGGCAATGCTTCCTTGTCTCGGTAAATGGGTGCAAAGCCTCGCTTTGCAAAGGGTATGGCACGGCGGATCGTGCCAGCGAATCGTGCCAGAAAAGCGGCGCTTGCTGCCAATACAGACTGTGTGCAGGCTCTGCGCAGCCTGATCCGAACGAGCATGTGTTTGATCCATCCGGACTGCAAGCCGCTACATGTTCCCTCCTGGAGTGGACGTACGCCATCGCCGATGGCCACGCGTTACACACCACCTCAACAGGAGAACACAATGAAGATCCGATTCGCCACGCCCCTTATCGCCGCGGCTGCACTTGTCATTTCCGCGGGGGCGGGTACTGCTTCGAACGTCGCGCAAGCCGGCGAACTGACGCGTGCCCAGGTGCGCGCCGAACTCGCGCAATTGCGCGCAGCCGGATACGACCAGTCGATCGGCGAAGACGCGCACTATCCCAACGCATTGCAACAGGCAGCGGCACGCGTCAATGCGACGCAGCCGGTCGTGCACGCGCAGTCTCACGACAGCTCGGGTGATGGCGCCGACACCGCGGGCACATCGGCGTCCGGCAACCGCTTCGCGCAACCGGGCAACGACGGCATGAAGCCGGTCTATTTCGGGCAATGATCAAGCCATGCGGGCCGCTCGTGCGGCCTTCTCCGACTTTTCTGGTGAAACACAGTCATGAACCTCTATACCGACTTTTTGCGAGTCGCGAGCCGTGGTGAAGGCCTTGGCGCGAATCTCGTCCGCATCGCCATTGCGATCGTCTTTCTGTGGATCGGCGCGCTAAAGTTCGTTCCGTACGAAGCGGACAGCATTACGCCGCTCGTCGCGCAAAGTCCCGTCATGGCGTTCTTCTACGCGCATCCGAAAGAGTACGCGCAGCATATGACGAAGGAAGGCCAGCTCGTGCCCGAGCAGCGCAAATGGCAGCAGGCCAATCATACGTACGGCTTCTCGCGTGGCCTCGGCACGCTCGAAATCATCATCGGCCTGCTCGTGCTGTCGAACTTTGTATCGCGCAATCTTGGGCTGCTCGGCGGGGTGTTGTCGTTTCTCACGCCGTTCGTCACCCTGTCGTTCCTGATAACGACACCGCAGACGTGGGTGCCCGCGCTCGGCGATGCGCAGCACGGTTTTCCGTTTCTATCCGAACACGGCCGGCTGATTATCAAGGACACCGTCATACTGGCCGGCGGCGTCGTGATTATCGCGGATTCGGCAAAGCGGCTGCTGCTCGAACGCGAGCGGCTCACGCCGTCGGGAGTGCGGTCGCTGCTTGCGAAACGCACACAGTCCTGAGCAGCACCGATGCGGCCGTCTTCGCGTGTGACCCGCGGCGGCCGCACTACACGCAGCGCCCGCTTCCAGCTCGTCCCGGCTCGTTTCCAGCTCGTTTCCAGCTCGTTTCCAGCTCATTTCCAGCTCATTTCCAGAACACGTAGTTCGCAAAATACGGCGAGTAAGCAACCTGATGTTCGGCCGTGCACATCTGGGCCGGCGCGCTGCCGCCCACTGTGTTCAGTCGCTGCACGTAGCGCACGTCCGACAGCTCTCCACTTTTATCGCCGCTCTTATCGTCGCTCTTCGTTTCGAGCAGCAGTTGCGGAATGCTGCCCGCCGACGCACTGGCCATCTGGGCGATCGGGTGGCCGACGATACGGCTGCCGTCTTGCGCCTGCCATGACGGCCCCGCGTCGTGTTGAAACACCGCTCGCCCGACGGGGTCGTATAGCGTTGCCTGCGGGTTTTTGAAGAGCCACGTGAGATGGTGCGAGCCGTCGTACTCGCACATATAGACCTGAACGCCGGTCGCGGTCGTGGACGTGAACGGCTTCGCGTTCAGCGGCGTAAGCGACGAGGACATCGAAACAGCGGATTGCGCGGGCGCCGAACCGGCCGCCAGACAGGCGGCGGCCACCACGGCAAAGACGCGGAAAGACGATAAACGATTGCGGAACATGGCAAGGATCTCCTGGCATAAAAGCCTGCTCCGGAAACATTCGAGCCACCGTTTCTATTCCGTACGACGCAAAGCCTTCCAGCGCCCGCTCAAAAATTGCGACTTTTCCGCGCCGCGTGATGCATTCTGCCCTCCCTATGCTGCGCGTACCGGCTTATTCACCTGCTTATTCACCTGCTTATTGCCAGCTTATTGCCAGCTTATTGCGTGCTTACACGCTTTCACTGCTGCTTGCCAGAAGCGAGCTGCTGATTGCGCTCGGTCAGGAACTGGATGAGTCCATCGATACCGCTTTGCGCGATCTTCTCGCCGAACTGCTGCCGATACGTCTGCACAAGCCACGCGCCGACCACGTTCAGATCGTAGACGCGCCAGCCTTCGGGCGTCTTGTGCAACCGGTAGTCGATTTCGACCGGTTGAGCGTTTGTCACCGCAATGGTGCGTACGACGGTGTCCGTATCGCTCGGCGAGATCCGCATCGGCGGGTACTCCATTTTCTGATCCGGGCGCAATTGCGCGAGCGCCCCCGCATAGAGGTGGATCAGCAGCATCTGGAACTGACGCACGAGCGTTTGCTGCTGTTCGGGCGTCGCGGTACGCCAGTAACGGCCGATCGCCAGTTGCGTCGTATAGCGGAAATCGATGTACGGCAGGATGTCCCGGTTCACGATATCCATGATGCGCGGGATGTCGTTCGGATCGATCGACTGCTGGCGCACTTCGTCGAGCACCTGCTGCGTGACAGTTTTGATCAGCGTCTGCGGGTCGGATTTGTCGTCGATCTGCGCGGAGGCGCTGCCGGAAAAAACGAAGGAGGTGGCGAAGACGGCGATCAGGAATAGTTTTTTCATGGGGGTCGCGAATCCTGTGCAAATGCGTGGTGGTCACGCTTCACCGCGCACGCGTTGCAACGGCAACATGCAGCATGCAGCAACATGCAGCAACATGCAGCGGCAAAAAGAGCGGCAGCGGCAAGAGCGCGGCGCAGCGCCAGCTTAGCATTGCGCAAGAAATCGCGACGGCGATCGCGGCAAAGCACCGCCGTAGCGGCATGGCCCTTCTGCCGCTACGTTGTCGCCTCGCTGAAAGGGCGGCTTATGCGACCGCGCGCGCCATCGTGGCGGGGTGCTCGCACCAGAGCGCTTCGACGCCGCGCAAAGTATTGTTATGCCGCCAGTGCAGATCGTGCAGATTCAGCACGCGCAAATCCGGCAGGCGCGTGAGCAGCGTTTCGAGCGCGATATGCAGCTCGAGCTGCGCAAGGCGTGCGCCGAGGCAATAGTGCAGGCCGCCGCCGAACGACAGGATGCGCCGGTCGTTTTCCGTGCGCTCGAGAATCAGCTGGTTCGGGTCGTGAAATTGCGCGGGATCGCGATTGGCGCCGCCCAGCATCAGCGTGACGATCGAACCGCGCGGCAAGGCGACGCCTTCGATTTCGACGCCGTCTTCGAGCGTCGTGCGCAGCGCCGTTTGCACCGAGCTCTCGTAGCGCATGCACTCGATAATCGCCTTTTGCAGCAGTTGTGGTTGCTCGCGCAACTTCTGCAACTGCTGCGGATACCGATGCAAGCTCACTACCGCATTGCCGATCATATTCGACGTGGTTTCGTGCCCGGCAAAAAAGAGCAGCAGCACATTCGACACGATCTCGTCGTCAGTCAGCCGTCTGCCTTCCGCTTCGACCGAGATCAGCATCGACACAAGGTCGTTGCCCGGCTGCCTGCGGCGCGCTTCGAGCACACCGTGGAAGTACTGCTCGAGTTCGAGCGTCGCCTCGTTTGCCGCGGCGAGCGTCGGCTCGTCCATCGCGATCGTTTCGAACGCTTTCGCAAAACGCTCCATCTTCAGCCCGATCGCAGCGGCTTCCTCGAACGGCAGACCGAGCACGCCGGCAATCACCTGCACGGGCAGCGGCAACGCGTAGGCGCTGACGAGATCGAAAGGCTTGTCGTGCGGCAGTTCGTTGATGAGCCGTTCAGCCGTCGCGCGCGCGACCGCGCGCAACCGCTCGACCTGGCGCGCGTTGAACGCCTGCATCAGCAATGCGCGCAACGGCGTATGTTCGGGCGGATCCATCGTGATGAACATGCGGCTGAGCGCCTGGAAGGTCGGCTGCGACGCACGTTCTTCACCGTAGCGGCGCACGACGCCCGGCATGTAACGGCGGCCCATGCGGCGGTCGTCGAGCAAGGCGGTGACGACCCCATAGCGCGCGGTCGCGAAACGCTTGCCGTCCGACGTCAACGCGACGAGCGGCCCTTGCTCGCGCAGTACTTCGTAGTACTGGTACGGATCGTCAAAAAAAGCGGGGGACTGGAATGCGGGAGCGTTCATCAGCGAGGGCCTCCGTTGAGCGGAAACTGAGCGGAAACTGGCGTAAAAACAGAGGACGCCGCACGACGCCCTTGTTCCGATTACAGCGCTCGCTGTGCTTTTATTCCTTTTTGCTTTTTATTCCGGATTTATTTCGCTTTTATCCAGCCGCTATTTAGCCGCTATTCGGTTGCGGCTTTGGTCGAGGTCGACGAAGCCTCGCTTTCAGTGGCTGGTTGGGCGGCGGCTTCGATTTCGCCGGCGGCTTGCGAAACCGCTTGCGATGCTTCGGCCGCTTGCGCATTATCCGCAGCTTGCGAATGCGCGGGCGCTTGCACGTCGCCCGCTGCCGCCTGCTCCTGCGGCTTATCCGACGTTTGCGCCGCGCCTTCGGCATGGCGCGGTCGACGCGGGCCGCCACGCTGCAAGCTGCGCGCGAACGCGGTATCGCGCGAACTCACCTGGCCCGCCGGCTCGCCGTTCAGATCCACGCGCGCTGCGCCTTCGGTCAGGCACGCCCAATAGCGGCTGCCGCGGCACCATGTGGCGATCGCTTCGCGGATTTCGGCTTCGTTCAGCGCGAGTTCCTGCGCATGCGGCAACAGATCCTGAAGAATGCCGATTTTCAGCGGCAGTTTCGGCGCCGGCTTTTTCGGGAAGGCAGCCGGAAAACGCTTCTGCAATTTGCCGATTGCGTGCACGACCGGATCGACCGGCTCCTGCGGCGGCCTGCTTTTCTGGCGGTTGCGCGCCTCCGCCTGATTTCCGGGCTGATGCCCGGCGTGCTGGCGCGCCTCGTGGCCCGCGTGTTGACCGGCTTGCTGCCCGCCACGTGCTTCTCCGCGTGCTTCTCCGCGCCCTTCGCCGCGCCCTTCGCCGCGCTGCGGCCGCCCCTGCTGCCGGCTGCGCGCATCGCCGTGCCGCGCGTGCTTCTGCGCGCCAGCGGGCTGGCCCGCCGGCGGGTTGCCGGGTTGGGCGGCGGCTTGACCGCCACCGGCCTGTCCCGCGTCGCCGTGCTGATCCGCCGCGCGGCCACGGCCTTCGCCGTCTTTGCGCGGTCGATGCGTCGAGCCATCCGCGGATTTTTCCGCCGCTCTTTCCGCAGCCTTTTGCTGCCTTTGTTGACGCGCCTGCTGCTCGAGTTGCTTCTTCAACCCGGCCAGTTGTTCGAAACCCATACTGTGTCCTGCAAAAATGACGCGTGATTCTACCAGCCTCGCGTGATGCCCACGCGGTGTGGCGTTACCGCACACCGCGCCGCCCGCTCGACACCAGCGGCCTTGCGCCGCCGATTGAACCCGACACCCGTTACTTGCGCCACGTCTCGCGCATGACCATCAGCCGCAATTCGGTCATATCCTCGATCGCGTAGCGGATGCCCTCGCGGCCGAGGCCCGAGTCCTTCACGCCGCCGTACGGCATATTGTCGACTCTGAACGACGGCACATCGTTGATCACTACACCGCCCACCTCGAGTTCATCCCACGCCTCGTGCGCATGCGCGAGCGAATCGGTGAACACGCCCGCCTGCAAGCCGAAGTCGCTGTCGTTGACGGTCGCCAGTGCTTCGCTGTACTGCTCGAAACGCTCGAGAATCGCGACTGGCCCGAACGCTTCCTTGCGATAGAGGTCCGTCTCGCGCCCGACGTTTTCGAGCAGTGTCGCTTCGAAGTTCGCGCCCTCCACCTTTCCGCCCGCGACGATCTTCGCCCCGGCCTTCACCGCGCTTTCCATCCAGCCGGCGAGGCGCTTTGCCTCGGATTCGGAGATCATCGGCCCGACGAAAGTCTGTTCGTCCTTCGGATCGCCCATCTTCAACGACTTCGTTTTAGCGATCAATTTTTCGCGCAAGGCGTCGTAAATCTCGGCGTGCGCGAGGATGCGCTGCACGCCGATGCAGCTTTGTCCCGATTGATAGAACGCGCCGAATGCGAGCCGGTCGACCACGTAGTCGAGCTTGTCGCGCTGGTCGTTGTCGACGATCGCCGCCGCATTGCCGCCCAGTTCCAGAATGACTTTCTTCTTGCCCGCTTTTGCCTTCAGATCCCAGCCGACCGCCGGCGAGCCCGTGAACGAAAGCAATTTGAAACGTTCGTCGGTCGTAAACAGGTCGGCGCCATCGCGGTGCGCGGGCAGAATCGAAAACGCGCCCTTCGGCAGATCCGTTTCCGCGAGCACTTCGCCGATAATCAGCGCGCCGACCGGTGTGCGGCTGGCCGGCTTCATCACGAACGGCACGCCCGCTGCGATTCCGGGCGCGACCTTATGCGCGGCCAGATTCAGCGGAAAGTTGAACGGCGAGATAAACGAGCATGGCCCGATCGGCACGCGCTTTACGTAGCCGTGATAGCCCTTCGCACGCGGCGAGATTTCCAGATTGATCACTTCGCCGTCGATGCGCACGGCTTCTTCGGCCGCGACCTTGAAGGTATCGATCAGCCGCGTGACTTCGCCGCGCGAGTCGTTGATCGGCTTGCCGGCTTCGATGCAGAGCGCCATCGCGAGTTCGTCGTAGCGCTCGCGAAAGCGCTTGACGCAGTGTTCGAGCACCGCTTGCCGTTTGAACGGCGCAAACGCGCGCATCGCCGGCATCGCGTCGGCGGCGCGGCCGATCGCCGTATCGATGGCCTTCGCATCGGCGAGCGCGACGCGCGTCGCCACTTCGCCGGTGAATTTGTCGGTCACGGCGAGATCCGTGTTCGCGGCGACCGGTTCGTTCGCGAGGTAGTACGGGTACGTTTTTTTCAGCATCACACGTCTCCTTGAGAACGCCTGTCATTCCGATCGGGCCAAGCAATAGGCGTGCCGCAGGCCGGTCGCCGGCTGGCGGCGCAGTGCCGCGCTCGGCCACCGCGCGCGCGGCCTCTCTCAAAGCTGTGCCGACAGCCGCTTGATCTCGCGATTCAGCACGCGCTCGTTGTCAGAGTAGTCGATCGGCAGATCGATGACATGGACGCCCGGTGTCGCGAAACAATCGCGCACGAGCGGCGCGAACTCGGCCGCCGACGTGATGCGATGCCCGTGCGCGCCATAGCTCTTCGCGTAGTCGACGAAATCCGGATTCGAGAGCGTCATCCCATAGTCCGGAAAATTCATGTTTTCCTGCTTCCAGCGAATCATGCCGAATGCGTCGTCGCGCAAAATCAGCACGACGAGATCGAGCTTCAAACGCACCGCTGTTTCGAGTTCCTGCGAATTCATCATGAAGCCGCCGTCGCCGCAGACGGCCATTACCTTGCGCTCCGGATGCACGATCCTGGTGGCGATCGCCGACGGCAGCCCCGCGCCCATCGACGCGAGCGCGTTGTCGAGCAGCAGCGCATTCGGTTCGTGCGCGCGGTAGTAGCGTGCGAACCAGATCTTGTACATGCCGTTGTCGAGACAGATGATGCCGTCCTGCGGCATCGTCTCGTAGACGTCGTTGACGATGCGCACCGGGTACATCGGAAAACGCTCGTCGTGCTGGCCCTTCGCGAGATGCGCGTCGAAGTGTGTCTTGATCTCGGTGAAGCGCGCGAAGTCCCAATGCTCGCCGCGCCCCTTGAGCGCTTCCTTCAATTGCCACACCGCGTTCGCGATATCGCCGACCACTTCGATTTGCGGGAAATACACGGCATCCACTTCGGCGCCGAGAAAATTCACATGAATCACGGTCTTGTCGCCGGCATCCGCGCCGCGCATAAAGAACGGCGGCTTTTCGATCACATCGTGGCCGACATTGATGATGCAGTCCGCGTGATCGATCGCGCGGTGCACGAAGTCGCCGTCGGACAAGGTCGCATTGCCGAGCCACATCGGATGCGATTCGTCGATCACGCCCTTGCCCATTTGCGTCGTAAAGAACGGAATGCCGACCTGATCGACGAATTCGCGCAGCATGTTGCAGGTGGTCTTGCGGTTGCCGCCCGCGCCGATCATCAATAGCGGATGCCGCGCCGCGGCGACCGCTTCGACCGCGCGCTCGACCGCCTTTTCCTCGACCACCGGCCGGCGGCTGTAGCTCTTCGGAATCGGCTTGCCGTCGCCTTCCTCATGCGCAACGTCTTCGGGCAATTCCAGATGCGTGGCGCCGGGGCGCTCCTCTTCGGCGCGGCGGAACGCTTCGCGCACCGACGCCGGAATATTGCCGATCGACACGATCTGGCGCGTGTATTTCGTGAGCGGCTCCATCATGCGCACGACGTCGACAATCTGGAAATGCCCCTGCTTGCTCGACTTGATCGGCTTCTGCCCGGTGACCATCAGCATCGGCATGCCGCCTAGCTGCGCATACGCGGCCGCGGTGACGAAGTTGGTCGCGCCCGGCCCGAGCGTCGAAATACAGACGCCCGTGCGGCCCGTCAAACGGCCATAGGTTGCCGCCATAAATCCCGCCGCCTGCTCGTGGCGCGTCAGAATCAGCTTGATGCGCGAACGGCGCAACGATTCGAGCAGATCCAGATTTTCTTCTCCGGGAATGCCGAACACGTATTCGACGCCTTCCGCTTCCAGCGACTTGACGAACAGATCCGATGCTTTCATACAAGGAGCCTCGTTTGAATTCAGGATTAAAGCGTGGGATATCGAGCGGGATGCCGGGCCGACACGCAAACGCCGAGGCCGCGAACATGGCATTGAATGAAAGCTTACTCTTTCGTGAGCGATCGTGCGCCAAAGGGGTTAGACAAATCACGCAGCGGCGCGCGCTGCAACGACGCATGCCATCAATAGGAAAAGCCGCTGCGCGTGATCGATCCACGATCCGTCGCAACGGCCCTCTCTTCTCTCTGATTCGATTGTCAAACGATGCGGTGCCGGCGCACTCAGCGCTTGAACTGCTTGAGGAGTTCTTTTGCAGCGGGACCCGAAGAGGCCGGATTCTGTCCCGTTATCAACAGACCATCGACGAGTACATAAGGCGCCCAGTCCGGCCCCTTCGAATACTTGCCGCCCTTTTCCTTCAGCATGTCTTCGACGAGAAACGGCACGACCCGGGTCAGTTGCACGGCCTCTTCCTCGCTGTTCGAAAAGCCCGTTACCGGGCGGCCCGCAACGAATGGCTTGCCGTCCTTGCCCTTGACGTTTTTAAAAGCGCACGGTGCGTGACACACGGCCGTCACGGGCTTGTCGGTGGCGATCGCGCGCTCGATCAACGCGGCCGAGTCCTTATCTTCGGCGAGGTCCCACATCGGGCCATGTCCGCCGGGGTAGAACACCGCGTCGAAGTCATCCATCGACAGGGTCGAGAGCTTGTGCGTGTTCGCGAGTGTGTGCGTCGCTTCCGTGTCTTTCTCGAAGCGGCGGGTCAGATCGGTTTGAAACTCGGGTTCGTTGCTTTTGGGATCGAGCGGCGGCTGGCCGCCCTTTACCGAGGCAAGCGTCAGCTCCGCGCCTGCGTCCTTGAATACGTAATAGGGTGCCGCGAGTTCTTCGAGCCAGAAACCGGTTTTCTTGCCGGTGTCGCCCAGCTTGTCGTGCGAAGTCAAAACAATCAGGATCTTCATGTCGATCGCTCCGGGATGTGCCTGCCGTTGCCGTAGACCAACCTGCCTGCCGCTACCGGCATTCAAGCAAACGACGTGAACGACCGGCAAGCCATCTTTCGACGTTCTTGTCGAATACGCAAGCGGCGTTACAAGTGCTCGACCACTTGCGCTTCAAGCAGTGTTTTTCTGAAATGCTCGACGAGCGGCCGCAGATTGATTCGATGCCATGCGGCCCAAAGCGGCGTGTGATAGGTGAACCACGCAAGCTCGCGCAGCACGACGCCGGCAGGCGCCTGATCGCGCAGACTCTGCTGGATCATTGTCATGCCGAGCCCTGCCGCGACGAGCCCCATTGCCCCCAGCGGTTCGGTGGCTTCCATCGTGATGTCGGGTTTGAATCCGGCTCGCGCGCATGCTTCAATGAAATCGTCGTGACGCGATGCATGTTCGTTCCGCAGCACACCGATCCATTTTTGTGCGGCGAGATCGCCGCGCGCCGGCGACGCATTGCGTGCCAACGGATGGTCTTCCGGTATGGCAAGCAGCATCGGATCGCTGAGCACGAGCGCGGTGTCGAGATCCGCATCGTTCTGGGGCGGATCGCGCACGAGCGCGATATCGAGGCTGCGTTCGCGCAGCCCTTCCAATTGTTCTGCGGATTGGTAGTTATACAGCGCGATATGCACATTGGGCCGCGTCACGCGCAATGCGCGCAGCGCTTGCGGCAGCACGCCCGAATGCATCGCGTTCTCGACGTAGCCGATGCACAGGCCGCCTTCATCGCCGCGACCAAGACGTTTGCCGAGCGATTCGAGCCGGTTCGCGTGGCGCAAGAATGCCTTTGTTTCTTCGAGGAAGGTGCGGCCATCGCGCGTCAGGCGGATGCGTTGCTGCGAACGTTCGAAGAGCACCAGACCGAGCCGTTCCTCCAGTTGCGCGATCTGCCGGCTCAACGGCGACTGCGAAATATGCAGGCGCTCCGCGGCGCGCCCGACATGTTCGTCTTCCGCGACGGCGACGAAATAGTGGAGTTGGCGAAGGTCGAGCATCGGATCGGGACGATGGAGCGGATGAGGATCGAGACGATAAAGGACTGAAGTCATCCCTATTATGTCTTGGACACGCGCGATGCGCCAACTTACCCTGCCGTCACCTGAACAGACAGCGTACAAGGAGCGCATCATGGCACAAGCTTTAGCGAGCATCGAGATTGCGGCGCCGGCCGAGCGCGTGTGGCAACTGATCGGCGGGTTCGGCTCGTTGCCGGACTGGCTGCCGTACATCCCGAGCAGCGAACTGACCGAAGGCGGACGCGTGCGGCGCCTCGCGAATCCCAATGGCGAACCGATCGTCGAGCGGCTCGAAGCGTTCGATGACGCGGCACGCAGCTATAGCTATTCGATTCTGCAGGCGCCGTTTCCGGTCACCGGCTATGTCTCGACCTTGCGCGTGGTCGCGGCCGGCGTCGACACGACAGGCACCCCAGGCGCGCATGGCGGCACGTCGCAGGTGATCTGGTCCGGCCATTTCACGCCGGCCGGCGTGACCGACGAAGCAGCGACGCAGCTTTTTCAGCGCATCTACGAAGACGGCCTCAAGGCGTTAGCCGAACGCTTCGACGCGAAGAACGGCTAGTCGCGATCGATACGCGTGCGCGAACCCACCTCGGGGCATACCTTCGTATAGGTACCGCAGACGGTGATTTGCTCATTGGACACCACCGTACGATGTTCACTGCGCCCGACCAACGATATGTTCGAGGCGTCTGGTTTTTTTCGTGGGCCTCGCGCTCGTCTCGGCGACGCGGCCCCTCCCCGTGCCCGGCTGCATCCGACACGACCTGCTCGTAGTTCCGTCCTCCATGACGAGGTGATCCGCGATGTCGTCGTTCATATCCTTGACCGTAGAGCCGTCGAACCTTGCCGCAGCCGGCAGCGGCGTGCGCACGCCGTTGATGCCGCCGGCCCGGCCGCGCACGCTGCTTCGTCACGAGGCGAGCTGGCGCCGCATGCCGCAGGAACGCGCCGACGATCCCGCGCCGCATGGCGAGCGCGCGATCGTGCTGGCGCGCTGGACCACCTGCTCCGAAGGCGAAGGCGACGCGGTCGGCCCGCCAGGCTATTACGTGATCGCGCTCGCGCTGCGTCCGACGCTCATGCGCCTCTCGTCGAATGGCGATGTGCTGCACGACGGTCCGATCGATCGCGGCATGGTGCAAGTGACCGCGCCCGCGACGCAGATCGACTATCGCGCGCATGCGCCGGCCGATTTCCTCCATATCTACCTGTCGGCCCAGTATGTCGCGCAATGTCCCGACTCTGCGCTCGCGATGCGCACGCAGCAGGCGCACCACGCGTGCTTCCCCTTCATGCGCGATAGCGTGATCCGGCAACTGATGCACGTGCTCGTCGAAGCGCTCGATAGTCCGGACCTGGCAAGCCGCGCATGCGTGGACGCGGTGGCGCGCGCAATCGCCGCGCGCGCGCTCGGCATCGCGCTGCAACCGGCCGACTCCGGCCAGCCGGAATCCGGCCGGACTCCCGCGCTCGAAAGCTGGCGCCTGCAACGCACGGTTGCGTATATCGACAACCATCTCGACCAGCCGATTTCGTTGCAGCAACTGGCGCAGGCGGTCGGGCTCTCGCCGACTTATTTCGCCGCGCGCTTTCGCGCGGCGGTTGGCGCGTCACCGCGTCTTTTCGTGATGCGGCGGCGTATCGAGCGCGCGAAGGCGCTGCTCGCGTCGACCCAGATGAGCATGATCGACGTTGCGCTGAACGTGGGCTTCCGGACGCAGTCGCACTTCACGACCGTATTCGGCCGCCAGGAAGGCGCGACACCGCACCAATGGCGCATGCGTTGCGCGACCATGGACGACGCGGTGAACGCGCAGGGGCTCGTGCATGCCGCGCACGACACGCTGACGTTGCCGGAGCGCTGCGCTCAGTCCGGCATCACGAAGCAATGCAGCGCGGCGGCGTCATCCTGAAGCACGAACTCGGTTGCACGCCCCACGCGCACGTCGAGCAGCAGGCGCTCGAGTTCGGCACGCTCCGCGCGCAAGATGTCCGCATTGGCGACATGCCGGTCGTCGAGCGCATCGGAGACAATGCGCCGGCGCACCATAATCTTTTCTATTGCGCGTGCGCGCGTCAAAAACAGGTGTTCCATACTGGTTCGTCGATTCATCAAGCCTGCGTGCGGCCGGCCCGGCCGCACGCGCTACGATTCGACTACGCACCGCTTGCATGATTCCTTGCTGCGTGGAAAAAAGATCACCGCGCACACCCGGCATTTTTTGCGGCGTTTTATGTGTCAGGCGTACCGCACGTCCAAATACTGCATCGAGCCGCCTGCTTCGGGCCGCTCGATTCGCGCTGCTCGATTCGCGCTGCTCGATTCGCGCTGCTCGATTCGCGCTGCTCGATTCGCGCTGCTCGATTCGCGCCGCTCGATTCGGGCCGCTCGATTCGGGCCACTTATTCGTCTTCGATGCTGAGCAGGCACTCGTCGGCTTCGGTCCAGATCGGCTCGGGGCGCACGATGCGCGCGTCGCCGAACAGCGACTTGAAGCGACCCGGCTGGGCGCGCAGATACTGCTTCGGCGCACGCACCTGCGCGCCCAGCTCCGCGGCCGCATGCCACGGCCAGCGCGGATCGTATAGCACCGTGCGCGCGAGCGCGATCATATCGGCGTCGCCGTTCGCGACGATGCTTTCCGCATGTTCGGCGCTGCTGATCAAGCCCACCGCGACGACCGGCATACGGACGGCCGCCTTTACCGCGCGCGCAAGCGGCACCTGGTAGCCGGGAGACACGGGAATCTTCTGCGCCGGATGCAGGCCGCCGCTCGACACGTGTATCGCATCGCAGCCGCGCGCTTCGATGGCCTTCGCGAAGGCGATGGTCTGCTCGAGATCCCAGCCGCCTTCGACCCAGTCGGTAGCCGACACGCGCACACTGACGGGCCGCTCTTGCGGAAAGGCGGCGCGTACCGCATCGAATACTTCGAGCGGGAAACGCATACGGTTTTCGAGCGAGCCACCGTATTCGTCGGTGCGTTGATTCGAAAGCGGCGACAGGAATTGATGCAGCAGATAGCCGTGCGCGCAATGCAGCTGGACGAGGTCGAGATCGAGTCGCGCGGCGCGCCGTGCGGCCGCGGCGAATGCCTCGCGCACGCGTGCGAGTCCGTCGCGGTCGAGCGCGACCGGCGGATGATCGCGCTCATCGAACCGTATCGCCGACGGCGCCTCGGTCTGCCAGCCGTTCGGCTGGCCCGGCGCGAACTGCAGCCTGCCGGCCCACGGCACTTCGGTCGACGCCTTGCGCCCCGCATGATCGAGCTGCACGCCGATCGGCATAGTCGACCAGCGCCGGATATGCGCGAGCGTATCGCGCATTGCGGCTTCGCACGCATCGTCGTAGAGACCGAGGTCGCCATACGTGATACGGCCTTCCGGCACCACCGCGGTCGCTTCGATTGTCAGCAGCGCGGCGCCCGATAGCGCGAGCTGCCCGAGGTGAATCAGATGCCAGTCGTTCATGCAGCCGTCTTCGGCCGAGTACTGGCACATCGGCGCGATCACGATCCGGTTCGCCAGATGCACGTTGCGGACCTGCGCCGGTTTGAATAGAGCGGATTGAGCCACAGCGAACTCCTTGGCGTGCACAGGCACGTCAAGGAGTGTAGGTGATCGTCGCGCGAATACCCATCCCCCGGCGTCACACGGCGGGGGCCGCTGCCACGATCGACTTCAGCTCCGGCACCGGTCGCGCCAGCTTCGCGAGATCGGGACGCGGCCGGCGGCGCGCCGCATCGCGTTCCCACAGCGTTTCGAGCGACTGCGCGATATCGAGCAGCCTCGCATCGCCGCGATACGCGCCGACTACCTGCAGTCCAAACGGCATGCCCGCGTAATCGGTGCCGCACGGCAGCGAGATCGCGGGGTTCGTCGCGAGCGTGACCAGATAGGTCAGCGCGAGCCAGCGGTAGTAGTTCGCGAGCGGCTTGCCGTTCATTTCGGCGAGATAGACCTGCGACCACGGGAACGTCGTGACCGGCGTGGTCGGCGACACGATCACGTCGTAGCGGTCGAACACGCGCTGGAAGCGGCGGAACAGTCGGGTCTGCTCCGCGTGCGCCCACACGACATCGGCCAGCGACATTGCGCGGCCCATCTCGTAGTTCGTGCGCGTGTTCGATCCGAGCGAGTCGGGGTCGCGCTCGTAGATCTCCCGGAAGCCGGCCACGAAATTCTGCGCCCGCATGATGTCGAAGCAGCGGTCCGCTTCACCCATGTCGAGCTCGAGCGGTTCGCACACTTTCACGTCGCGCGACAGCGCCTCGATCTTCGCGCGGAAGGTCGCGCGCATTGTGTTATCGACAGCGGCCACGCCGAAGTCTTCCGTATAAGCGACGCGCAAGGTTGCGATGTCGACGGGCTTGAACTGCGCAAACGCGGCCTTGTCGCTCGCCACGCTCAACGGATCGCTCGGCTCGAAGCCGACGGTCGCAGCGAGTTGCAGCCGCGTGTCGGCAACGTTGCGGCCCATCGGGCCGACCACGGTCAGCGGCGTCCAGCCGAGCGGCAGACGATCGTTCGGCACGAGCCCCGGCGACGGACGAAGGCCGACCACGCCGCACAGCGCGGCAGGAATGCGCAGCGATCCGCCCGTGTCCGAACCGGTGCACAGCGGCAGCATGTCGGTGGCGAGCGCGACGGCCGAACCGCCCGACGAGCCGCCCGCGTTCAGCAACGGATCGAACGGATTGCCGGTCGCACCCCATACGACGTTGCGCGTGTTCGCACCCGCGCCGAACTCGGGCACATTGGTCTTCGCGGCGACGATCGCGCCCGCCGCCCGCAAACGCGCGACGAGCACATGGTCGTGCTGCGGCACATGCGCGCGATAAAGCGGCGAGCCGTAGGTGGTCAAGAGGCCTGCCGTTTCCTCGAGATCCTTGATGCCGATCGGCAGGCCATGCAGCGCACCGAGCGCGTCGCCGCGCACCACGGCCTGCTCGGCGACGCGCGCGGCTTCGCGCGCGCGCTCGAAGTCGGTTGCCGCGATCGCATTGACGGCCGGGTTCAATGCCTCGATGCGCGCAATGCAGGCGTCGAGCAACTCGACCGGCGAGAGCTCGCGGCTGCCGATCATGCGTCGCGCCTCGACGGCCGACAGCGCCACAATTGATTCGTCCATATCCCGTGCAATCCTTGCGATTCGTTGAATGGGGGCGGTGTGCAACGCGCGGGTGTACAGCGGCAACTTGCACAACGATAGTGCGGGAAACAGGCGTCCCGAGATGTGCCAGGCGGCGTACTGGCGGCGCCGCGGCGCCGTCATGATGCCATGTCCGCCGCATCGCTGCGCGCGCCGCGCACATTGCCTTACAGCTCGTGCGTGGAAGGAGATACGGAAATGACGCTCAGTGCAGGCGACGCAGCCGCACCGCCCGGCAGCGCGTGGCGGGACGCAATGCGCTTATCAGCGCGGCTAACACGCGCATGTGCAGCAGGCGCTCGCGCTGCTCGCTGTGCGCAAGCAGCCAGCCGTCGCGGCGCCACCGGTTCAGTTCGCGACGGCGGGTGATTTCACCGAGACGTAGCGCGCGCATGGTGGCCCGGAAGCAGCGAACGGCCATCGACACCGTCATACGGCAAGCCCAGAAAATCGAGCACCGTCGGTGCGATATCGACGAGACCCGTCGGCCGGTCGATCACCGCGGGCGCCGTGCCCGCACGATCGATAACCAGAAACGGACGCGTCTCGTCGGCGCCCCAGCCGCCGTGCTCGCCGTGGCCCGGCACTTTGGTCTTGCCCGGTTCGTCGACGGTCCAGCGCATGCCGCGCACCCCGTGCGCGTTGGTGCCGGGCACACACGCCATATTCACCGCGGCCTCGATGCTATTGCGTGCGTCGAGGCCGCGCGCACGCAACGCGTCGCCGGTTTCGACCGTATCGACCCACGGCTCGGCGCGCAGACGTTCGAGCACGCCGTGCAGCGCGGGCCGGCCCGCTTCGGTCGCGTACAGCAGGGCGGCCGTGCCCTGCCCAGCCACCGCGATCTCGCCAGCCTCGACCTCATGCGCGAGTCCTTGCGCGCGCAACCACGCATCGAGATCGATGCTGCCCGCGATCGTCTCCTGTCCGTGGTCGGAGCCGGCCAGCAGCAGAACGTCATCGCCCTCGTCGCGCAACCGCCGCACCGTGCGCAGCACTTCGGCGACGCAGCGATCCGCATGACGCAGCGCATCGCGATGCGCGGGCGAACCGAGCGGCGCGCCATGCAGCGTCGCGTCCGGATGCGCGAGCCATAGCACCGCGACCGCGGGCCGCCGCCACGTCAGCACTTCGGTGCAGAAGCGCTGCGTCATCGCCCGGTCGCCGGCGAAGTCCTGGCCGATCCCGAGCGCCGCCGGGCCAGCGATCGGCTCGCCGCCCGGCGCAAACGAACCGGCGCGGTGATACACGTGACCGAAGTGCTCGGGGTCGAGAAAATACGCGGCGCCCGGCGACACATTCGACATCGCGATCAATCCGCCATGCGCGACCACGCGTTCCGCAAGCGTCGGCACGCGCAATGTCGTGCCCGTCGCGCGCCGCAGATGCGTGCGGAAATCGGGCGCGCCGACGTCGTACACGCGCAGCTTGCCGCTTTCGGCGAGGCCCATGCGATTGCCGTGCAGGCCATGCCGATACGGCAGACATCCGGTCGCCACCGAAGCGGCCGACACGCGCGTCACCGACGGAAACACCGCATGGTGATCCGCGCACCACCAGCCCTGTTGCGCGAGCGCGTGCAACGTGGGCGTCAGCTCCGCATCGATCCAGTCGCGGCCGAGCGCGTCGCAGCAGACGAACACCGCGCGGCGCGCATGCGGCGGCGTGGATTGGGTAGCGCCTTCGCCCTGCCGATCCGGCGGGCAGGCATAATCGTTCGCCGCCTTCATGCCGGCAACAGCGCAGCGACCTGCGACGCCATCTCCGCGAGCACCTTGTCCGGTTCGTGCGCGCGCTTGCCGCTCGCCACCGACTCGAGGTTGTCCTTGATCACATCGATGACCTTGAGCCCGTTCGGCCCCGGGAACGCGTACCAGCCGGTCGCGAAGCCGCGCTCTCCGACGGCCACCGCGTAGTTCGGATTGGCCGCGTAGAAGTCCTTCATCAGCACGGCCGCCTTGTCGTTCGGCGGGAAGTAGCCGGTGCGCCTGGCGACGTCGGCCGCCTGTTCCGCGCGCGTGGCGAAGCTCAGGAAACGCCATGCGGCCTGTTGTCTGGCCGCGTCCTTCGCGGTGATCATGAGCCCGTTGCCGCCGGTCGGCAGCTGCGAGGTGCCCGCCCGCAGGTCCGGATACGGGCCGACCACCACGGGAAAGCGCCCGGCCGCGAGCTTCTGGATGGTCGCGAGTTGCGCCGTCGATGTCGCGACGATGCCGAGGCCGCCGGCCGCGAACTGCTGGCGCGCGGCCAGATGCGTCAGATACGGCATGCGGCCTTCATTGACGAAGCGCGCGAGCTGGTTGATTGCCCAGCGCCCTGCGCTGCCGTCGAAGGCAAGCTTGCGCTCGCTGCCATCGAGCATCGTGCCGCCGCGGCTGAAGACGAGCGCTTGCCACATCCAGTTGCCGGTTTCGTCCCACGCGTAGAACATGCCGCCCGTATTCGCGTCGAGGCTGCCGATCCTGCGTGCGAGCGCGATAACGCCGTCCCATGTGACCGGCAGATGCGCGGGGTCGCCGCCTGCGCGTTTCACGAGGTCGGCGTTGTAGTAGAGCACCGGCAAGGACACCGCAAACGGCAGCGCGAAACTTTTGCCTTTCACGGTGCCTGCGTGCAGCAGCGCGCCGTCGAAGCCTTGCGTCGCGAAGCCTTTGTCCGTTGCGATAAAACTGTCGAGCGGCGCCGCAATCTGCTGGTCCGACAGCGTGCGAATGCCGTTCAGGCCCTGCATCACGACATCGGGTTGCGTGCCCGCGACCGCTTCGCGCAACACCGTTTGCAGCACCTGTTCGTACTCGGGCGCGGGCGCGCGGTACACCACGCGCACATCGGGATTCGCCGCCATAAAGCGCTGCGCGAGGTCTTCCATGGCGGGGCGAAACACATCGGGAAAGGCGTACAGCACCGCTAGCTCGGTCTGCGTGGCGGCCGCCGCGCGCGACGCCATGCCGAATGCGGCTGCGCCGGGGCCGATGAGGCCAAGCAGACCGATCATCTGTTTGAGGCGAGTCCTGCGTGCGTTCAAGCCGATACTCCTTCTGCGTGATCGTCTAATGGGGCGGGGGCTGCGTTGCCGGGTGTCGGCCGGCGTCAGCCTTTGATGCCGGTCAGGGCAATACCTTCGATAAACCTGCGCTGCGCAAGCAGAAACGCGGCGACGAGCGGCGCGATGACAATCGCGGCGGCCGCCATCAGCGCGCCGTAGTCGGTGCCCGCCTCTTCGTTGCGGAAGAACGCGATGCCAAGCGGCGGCGTCAGCTTCTGCGGCGACGACAGCACGATCTGCGGCCAGAAGAACTCGTTCCAGTGCGTCGTGACCGAGAAGATGCCGAATGCGGTGACGGCCGGCATCGCGATCGGCAGCATCAGCCGGAACACGATGCCGAATTCGCTGAAGCCGTCCAGCCGCGCGGCGTCGAGCAGCTCGTCGGGAATCGTGCGGAAGTACTGGCGCATCAGAAAGATGCCGAACGCGGACACGCCATACGGCAGCGCCATCGCCCACAACGTATCGACGAGTCCGAGGCGCTGCGCGAGCAGGAATTGCGGAATCGCGACGACCTGCGGCGGCAGCATCAGGCAGAACACGACCGCGCCGAACAGCAGCCGGCGTCCGCGAAACGGCACCTTCGCGAGCACATAGGCGCACGGCAAGGCGATCGCGAGTTGCAGCGCGAAGATCAGCACGACCACGAGCGCGCCGTTCGCGAGATACGTGAGCATCGGCACGCGCGCGAATACCGCGGCGAAGTTGTCCCAGCCGGCGAAGTGCGTGGGCCACACGTGCAGCTCGCGGCTAAAGATTTCATTCGCGGGCTTGATCGCCGTCAACAGCATCCAGAAGAAAGGCGCGAGCGCAACGATGCTGGTCGCGATCAGCACGATGTGGCGCAGCAGCGAGCCGATCGGGCGTGGACGGGGCGCGCTCATGACAGGCGGGCAGCTTGCCCGGTTGCGTCCGCTGACGGGTCCGCCGCTGCGTCCGCTGACGTGTCCGCAGTTGCGGCGGAAGCCGCGCGAGGGGCGGCCACACGGAACTTCAACAGCGTCAGCACACCGACGAGCACGAGGAACACTACCGCAATCGCCGCCGCGCGCCCTGTGCGGAAAAATTCGAATGCCTCGCTGAACATCGTATACAGCAGCACTTCGGTCGATTTCTGCGGGCCGCCGCCTGTAATCACGTAGACGGTTTCGAACAGCTGGAACGAGCGGATCACCGAGATCACGACGACGAAACCGGTAATCGGCCGCAGCATCGGCCATGTGACGAGCCAGAAGCGATCCCAGGCGCGCGCGGCGCCATCGACGGCGGCCGCTTCGTAGTACTGCGCCGGAATCGCCGTGAGGCCGGTCAGGAACAGCACCATGTTGAAGCCGGCCATCTGCCAGACGCCGATGATCGCGAGCGAGATCAAGGCCGTCGACGGGTCTTCGAGCCAGCGCGGCCCTGCGATGCCCGCTTTCGCAAGCAGCAGGTTCACAAGGCCGAAGCTCGGATGCAGCATGAACTCCCAGACCACGGCGATCGCGATCGTCGCGGCCATGACAGGCAGGAAGTGGATCGTGCGGTACAGGCCTTTCAGGCTCGCGCGCGCATCGATCAGCATCGCGAGGCCGAGGCCGATCGCGGTCGAAGCGGGCACGACGAGCGCCGTGTAGGCGAGCGTGTTCGCGAGCGAACGGCGCATGACCGGGTCGCTTGCGAGGTCGATGAAATTACGCGCGCCGACGAACGAGAAGGTCGACTCGCCGAGCCGGTAGTCGGTGAACGACAGGCCCAGCACGACGGCGAGCGGCACGATCAGTGTGATGAGGCCGAGCACGATCGCGGGGCCTGCGTAGAGCGCGACCACGGGCCAGTGAGGGCCTGCGCCGCCGCGCACGGCGACGGTTCGGCGGCGGGCGTCTGCGCGGATCACGTCAGCCATGCGCGAACTGCCGTGTCGTCGCTACGCTGCTCGCGATCACATCGTGCGCGATGCGGCGCCCTGCTGCGTCGAACACCAATGCGCGCGATAAATCGGGCAGCACGCCGATCGCGTCGCCGGGGCGCGGCAAAGGCGTCGTGTCGGACAGGCCGCGCAGGGCACGTACGACCAGACGCGCCGGCGATTCGCCGGGCACGTCCGCTCCATACAGGCCGGCGTGCACCAGCGTGTCCGCACCGAGGCACTCGACATGCAGCACGCGCGCCGGCAGCGCGCCGTGCTGCCCGATTCCCGTCAACGCGAGATGCTCGGCGCGCAACCCGACACTGACGGCCGCCCCTTGCGCCGCGTCCACCGCGAGCGGCAGCACAAAACCGCCGGCTATCGTGAGCCCGCGCGACGCCTCGCGCACCGTCGCCTGCAACACACCGATGCCCGGCGTGCCGAGCGTGCGCGCGACATCGAGCGTCGCCGGCTGCGCATACAGCTCGGCCGGTGTGCCGAACTGCAGGATGCGGCCGCCACGCATGACGGCGATCCGGTCGGCCATCGTCATCGCTTCGACCTGGTCGTGCGTGACGTAAATCGTCGCGACATTCAGGCGCCGATGTAGCTCGACGATCTCGCTGCGCATGCTCGCGCGCAACTCGGCGTCGAGGTTCGATAAAGGCTCGTCGTAGAGAAACACGGCGGGCTGCCGCACGATCGCGCGTCCGAGCGCCACGCGCTGGCGCTGGCCGCCCGACAGCGCGCCGGGCTTGCGGTCGAGCAGCGCGCCGATGCCGAGCGCGCCGGCCGCGGCGCCAACGTCGGCGTCGATCCGCGCGTGCCGCTGCCGGCTCGCCGCCGACAGACGCCAGAAGAACGGCATGCGCTCCCATGCGCGCAAGCGGCGCAAGGCGAGCGGTGTCGCGAGGTTTTGACGGATCGTCAGATGCGGATACAGCGCGTAGTTCTGGAACACCATCGCGACGTCGCGATCGGCCGCGGCGAGCCCGGCCACGTCGCGCCCGCCGATGCGGATCGCGCCCGCGTCAGGCCAGTCGAGGCCCGCGATCAGGCGCAGCAGCGTCGAT
>NZ_BAAILL010000042.1:164564-179981 GCF_054589215.1 Paraburkholderia sp. 2C
GGACGAGCTAACAGGCCAGGTAAGGAGACCGGTGGCGTGCGGCTCATTTGAGCCTCAAAAGGTACATCTGTCCCATGACTCTTTTGTGACGGATGTTTCCCAATTGTGTCGTTCAAGGGAAAGGTGGTACCTTGCGCACGCGACGATGCGGCCCCGCAGCCGCATGAACGCCACCCGCCCTGTGCGCCGTCCGAGCGCAACGAGCAACGCGAGCGACCGACCGGAGACCGAATGAAACGCGACGCGAACGACGCCTCCGGCGACGACTTGCAAGCCGCGGACGCGCAACTGATGGCGCGCATCTGCTGGGCGTATTTCAAGGAAGGACAGACGCAGGAAGCGATCGCGCAGCGCATGGGCCTGACGCGCAAGCGCGTGAACCGTGTGCTCAACGACGCACGCACGAGCGGCTTCGTGCAGACGACGATCAATAGCCCGATCGGCGCTTATGTCGAACTCGAAGCCGACCTCGTTGCCCGGTACGGTTTCGCCGAAGCGATCGTCGTACCGACGCCCGCACAGGACATGGATGTGCGTCCCGTGATCGGCGCGGCGGCCGGGCAATACGTGTCCGAGCGGCTACGGCAAGGCGAATCGCTCGGCATCACATGGGGCGGCACGATCAACGCGGCCGCACAAAACATTCTGCGCCGCCAGGGGATGGACAACACCGTCGTGCTGATGTGCGGCGGTCTGGCCAAGAGCACGCGCATCAATCCGTACGACAATGCGGCGATCTTCGCGCGCATGCTCGATGCGACCTGCTACTACATGACCGCGCCGCTTTACACCGAAACCGCCGCGTTACGCGATGCGCTCGTTCAGAGCGAACCGGTGAAGAGCGTGCTCGGGATGGCGCGCAACGTCGATATGGCGTTGCTGAGCGCAACCGATCTGTCGGAACAATCGAAGGTGCTCGAGTACGAAGTAATCTCGCGCGAAATCTGGCAGTCGTTGCGCGACGCCGGTGCGACCGGCGATATCTGCGGCCACTATCTCGACGTCGACGGCAATGCGGTCGACCATCCGCTCGTGCCGCGAACCATCCATGCATCGCTCGACGACTTGCGCGCGATTCCGCGTCTGATTCTTGCCGCCGGCGGCCCGCAAAAAATCGGCATCGTCAAAGGCGCGATTCACGCGGGTCTCGCGCATGTGCTGATTACGGATGGAGCCACCGCGTCGGCGCTGCTCTAGGCGTTGCCGGAGGCGCTGCCTGGGGGGCGGTTGCGTGGACTGCCTCGCGGCCATGCCGGCGAACGGCACGCGGCGCGGTGCGGATCATTGCGGAATGGAGTTCGGCCGCCGGCCGCGATGACCGAACGGCGTCTTTGAGTGCGCCTAGCGCGATGCGGACATCGGCGGCCTCGCGCCGTGCTCATTGAACGCGCGCCCGAGCTTCAGACGCACCGCGACATGCGCGAGCCGCGCGCGATCGACTGACACTCCCAGCACCTCCGCCGATTCCTCGTAAGTCAATCCTTCGACCTCGGCAAGCAGCAGCGCGGCCCGCTCGGGCGGCGCGAGCGAACGGAACTCCGCAAGAATTCTCGAATGGATGTCCGCGCTGCGCACGCGGCGACGCCCGGCTCCCGACGACGAATTGCGCGTCGCCCGGCGCGAGCGTTCGTAGCGTTCATAAGCGGAGCCGCTACGCAGCACGCTATGCGCGGCGGCCAGCATGCGCACGAGCGTCTCGCGTTCGCCCACTGTGCAACCGGCTTCGGTACGGCCCGCTTCCGCGCCGGCGCTGCAGGCATTGGCCACCATGGCTTCCGCAAGCGGGACGTCCTCGGTAACCCGATAAGCAAACGACCATACCCGAGTAACGAGCGCGCGTAAGACAGCTGGATTCGAGACCGCATTCATGCGTATTGCTCCGCTTTGGACAAGCGCCGTTATTCCCAGATTGAACGACGCAGCAAGAGCTTACACAGACAGCGACGGTCACGCTATGCCAATTGCGTCAAATTTCTTGCTCATTAAAGGCATTCGTTGCCGCGCCCGGCCATTTGGTGAGACAAATGAAACAATACCGCCGACCTGTTGCAATTTTCCATTAACGGAAACTTTCTTCTTTACTCGATAAAATTTACGTTTTTATTACGTGAAATGGTGTGCCCAAGCACTGGCGGGCGTGTCCGGAGGGAGGCGGAGGGTTTCCCAGCACCGGTCCGGCGCTGGAAATATGTCGAAGACTTTCCTGTATTTCTGGCGCGCCGCATTTGGGGCGTTTTCAATCTAACCGAAGAAAACGGCGAACAGCGTAATAGCACCCGCGTTTTATTTCTTAACAAAAGGCGACTACGGCATGCTGAATAAAATTACGGGAAATCTGCCAATCGCCGTTTGTGATTAGACGACGGCCCATTACGCCGCCGTCCGCTAGTGCATTAGTAGTACGGGTACGGCGCGTACATCACGGGCGGCGCGTAGTAGCGCGGCGCCGGCGCATAGTAGTACGGCTGCGGCGCGTAGACCGGCGCTTGCGGCTGGGCGATCGTATTGCCCTTCGACGTCATGCATTGGGCGTAGGCCGCATCGTAGCGCGCCTGCAAGCCGCCGGCCGCGTACGTCGCGCCGTTCGCGCCAACCGCGCTGCCGAGCAGCAACCCGCTGCCCGCGCCGATCGCCGCGCCGACACCGGCGTTGCCGGCCGCGGCGCCAAGCAATGCGCCCGCCGCGGCGCCGCCGAGCGTGCCGAGTGCGGTGCTGTTCACGCTGTTTTGCGTCGCGCCTTGCGAAGCGCCTTGCGCGTCGCTCGAGCGGAACGCGTAGTCACGGCACGCGTAATCGTCCTGCTGGAACTGCGCGAGCGGTTCGCCCTTGCGCGGCAGCGCGACGATACTCGGGCCGCTGGGCGGCGCGACGGCGCAGCCGCCCAGCGCGAGTGCAATGGCAATAACCGGCAGCGCAACGGTGATGGTTCGGGTTCGGGTACTCATACCGGTTCGAGTTTCAAAGTAGTTTCAATAGAGCAACGTTAGACGAAATCCGACCCGGCATGAGTTACCGGATCGTTACTGGATATTTTCGCTTATCCTGGCGCGGGCGGCGCGCCATGCCGTGCAGGTCGTGCGTGATGCAACGCATCGCGTGGGCGGCGGCGCGCGCCGGTAAGAAATGCTTACCAAATGTAACGCGTCCGGCGCGCGAAACATCGCGATTCGCCAGGCGCCTTCCCACCGCGCCTTACCGCTCACCTCCCCCAGCGCAACGCCGGCGTATGCACCGGACTGTCCCAGTGCCGCATCATCTCGTCGTCGAGTGAGCCCAGCGTGAGCGACGCGCCGGCCATGTCGAGCGAGGTGGTCAGCGAGCCCACCTGCACGCGCCCGATGTTCAAGCCGCGTCCGCGCAACCACGCATGGGCCGAATTGAAAAGCAGATACAGTTCGCTCAACGGCGTGGCGCCGAGACCGTTGACAAGCACGAGCAACGGCGTGCTTGCGGCCGGCTTCAACGCGTCGACGATCGCCGTCAGCAGTTCGTCGGCGATCGCATCGGCGCTCGCGATACGCGCGCGACGGCGGCCCGGTTCGCCATGAATGCCGACGCCGATTTCGATTTCGTCGTCGCCGAGCGTAAAGGTCGGTTTGCCCGCGGCCGGCACGGTGCAGCTCGAAAACGCCACGCCCATCGACGCGGTCCGCTTCACCACTTGCTCGCCGAACGCCCGGCATTGCTCGAGGTTCGCACCGCTTTCCGCGAAGCTGCCCACAAGCTTTTCGACGATCACCGTGCCCGCGACGCCGCGACGCCCCGTCGTATAACTCGAATTCTCGACCGCGACGTCGTCGTTGACGAGCACCGTTGCGTTCGGCGCATCGCGCATCTCCGCGGCCATCTCGAAGTTCATCAGGTCGCCGGAGTAGTTCTTCACGATAAACAGCACGCCGGCGCCCGTATCGACGGCCTTGGCCGCCGCCATCATCTGGTCCGGCGTCGGCGACGTGAATACCTGGCCGGGGCACGCGGCATCGAGCATGCCGTAACCGACGAAACCGCTGTGCAACGGTTCGTGGCCCGAGCCGCCGCCGGAAATCAGCGCGACTTTGCCGGGTGTCGTGCGCTTGCGCCGCACATAGACGGGTTCCGTGTTCAGTTCGACCAGGTCCGCATGCGCCGCGGCGAAACCGGCGAGGCTCTCGGCCAGGAAATCGTCGACGCGGTTGATGAATTTTTTCATGAGGCGTCTCCTCTATTGTTCAGGCAGCCCGCGCGACACGCGCGCAGACCGCTTCGATCGTCAGCTGGCCCGAACGCGCGCCAGCATCGATATGCCCGCGCGGCCGCTCGCCGGGAAACGGTGCGCGGCCCTTCGTCGCCAGCATGTCGCGCGCGGCGGGCATGTGCTCTTCGGCAACCTGCGTCGAGGCATGCCCGCGACCGTCTGGCCATTCAGGTCGTCGCCCCGCTCGTTCGATCGCACCGCAAGCCATCATGCGCCCGGCCGCCCGCGCCGTGTGGCGAAGCGGCGGCGCCCGCACAAAACATAGCGTTTCGCGAAACGCATACCAAGCGTTTTGTAACGATGCCCTGTTCGTACGCAAACGGCGCAAGCCCGACTGCTGGTACAGTGGCGCGTCGGCGCGCCTCACCGCAAGCCGGCCCGCATCGGTCTTAAAGCCTGGGCCACGACCTGACAGCCGAGGCCCACGCCATCGAAACCGGAGAACGCACAATGACGCAATCAAAAAGCTCGTTTTTCGCACGAAGCGGCGCCGCGCTTGCCGCGGTGGCCGCCCTCTGGCTTGCCGCCTGCTCGAGCACGACGCCGGTCGAATTTTCGTTGAAGGGCGCCGACTCGCCTTCGCTTTCGCGCGCGGACGATCTCGACTTCGGTCCGATGGATCACTCGATCGCCGAGTGCAAGACCGTGTCGCACAACGCGGGCACAGGGCGTTGCACGCAGGTGCGGGCGTACGAGTCGTGTATGAAGACGCGCGGCTATATCACGGTGCTGGGACCGGAGAATCCGTCCGGGTGTGGCGATCCCGATTGGGAAAAGGACGTGCGCAAGTGGCTGCAGTGAACGTCGGGTGAAAGACATCCGCTGAAGGACATCGGCCACGGACGCCGGGCGCCGTATCAATCGAGCAGTTTCATCGCAAGGTCGGCTGCCTGCCGCATCTGCGCGCGCGCCCGGCCGGTCTTGCCGATCACGCGCATTCCTTGCATGGCGCACAGCATCAGCCGCGCCGTCGCTTCGCCGTCGACACGCTTCGATATCGAGCCGTCTTTCTGCCCCGCACGAATCAGCGTAGCAAGCAGCGTTTCGATTTTGCGAAAACCCGCGTTCACGCGCTGCACGATTTCGGCGTCGAACGTGCCGAGCACCATCGCGCTGCTGGCCAGCAGACAGCCGCGCTTGCCGGCGGCCCCCGACGATGCATCGGCATGGAACATCAGCACGCGATGAATGATCTCGCGCGGCGGCAAGCCAGGTTCGACGGCACGCCGCAGCGACTCTTCGCGCGTGGCCTGCATGCGGTCGAACGCGGCGACGAAAACCGATTGTTTGTCTTTAAACGCTTTATAGACACTGCCGGACGCAAGTTCCATCGCGTCGGTCAGATCGACGATAGATGTGGCATGAAAGCCGCGCTCAGAGAACACCGCTACGGCCTTGTCGAGCGCCGCGTCGATATCGAATTCGCGAGGGCGGCCCCGGCTTCTGGATGGCGCTGTGGCGGTCGTATCTGTCATGCACGCATTATAGGGAAGGGCCAATTTCTTAATCAAGCCGGTGAATAGTAATTCACCAACTTGATAGCTGCGTGACAAATGCATGTCGAATACGACGCGCTCGTTCAAATAAACGGTAATTGACTGTATTTAATTTGTTAGCGCAATTTCATCATCATCTCTTGTTTTTGTGCTCACCCGAAGCGAGCACCCCCGACGACATCGGCTTGCCGCTGCCGCCCTCCGCCGCATCGCGCAGCAGCCGGTTCTCCTCGGTTTTTCGTTGCAGCAGCGCCTGCAGATGACGAATCTTTTCGACCGCGGCGCTCATATCGGAGACGAGCACCGGCTGGTTGCGCAACGCGCCGCCGGCCGGCACGCCCGCACCGTTGCGCGGCTGATCGTCGGCCACCGTCGGGCGTTTGCGCGGTTGCGGCACAGGCCGCGCGAGCGGCGCGCTGGCGGGCGAATCGAGCGGCTGCTGTTCCTGCGGCGGCTGTTCCTGCGCCTGCTGCAGTGCGCGGGCGCGCGTCATATCGACCACCGACGCGAGGCGAAATCCGGCGCCGCGCACGGTCTCGATCACAAGGCTCTTCTGCAGCGGATCGAGCGTTTCCCGTAGCGACTTGATATAGACGTCGACGATACCTTCCTTGACCGACGAGCCGAACCAGACGTTCTCGATAATGTCCTTGCGCGAAAGCACCTTGTATGGGTTCTCGACGAAAAAGCGCAGCAGCCGGTAGCAGGTCGGGCCCAGTTGCAGTTCCACTTCCTGCTGTTGATCTTCCCCGGTTCGCGCAAACGCGCGGCGCGCATCGAAGTCCATCGTCAGCGTCTCGACCGCGACGCGGCGGCGCACTTCGCGGTATTCGATCGGCCGCAGCACGACCTGCACGCGCGCGATCAGTTCGCGGATGCCGAACGGTCGTTTGACGTAGTCGTCGGCGCCCGCGTCGAGCGCGCGGACGCATTCCTCTTCGCCTCCGTCTTCCTCGCCGAGCACGATGATCGGCATACGGCTGGTGGCCGCGTGCGTGCGCAAATCGTTGATCAGCGACAAGCCGGATGCGTCAGGCAGTTTCCATCGCAGCAGGATCGCCTGCGGATGCTCCTGCTCGATCAGCATCGCGGCCCGCTCGACGGAAAACGCCGCAAGCGGCTCATGGCCCGCGAGCCTGATCTCATTCCACAAGATCTCGGCGCACGACGTATCCCATTCGACGATCAGTATTTTTGCAATGGTTCCCATAGATGCATGATGGCCTTGTCGATGAGCCGTTTCGAGCGGCATACCGCTCACACCGGCCACGTGTGAGCCCGTGAATGTCGCGCAGGTTTCCAAAAAGGAAACATAAGGTTCCAAAATAGAGAAACGTCCCTCTCTGGATACCTGTGCGACCGGAAGGCCCGCTTTTCGCTTCAGCGGCTCACCGCGCACAGCAAACGCCGTATCGTTTCTATCGCCCGCTCCTTAAAGCGAGGCAAAGGTAAAAGGGAGTTGTCGTTTCCATAACAATCGATGCGGTGAGAATATTCCAGGAGTCGGATATCCGATCTTCGCGGTGACGTGCATGCGGGGTCTGGCACCGCTCCAGATCACTCGCGGGCAAACCGCGGATCGCTCGCTCATGACCCGCTATGGCCGAAGCGCACGGACGGACACACGCGCACACACGTGCACACGCGGGCGCGCACGGGCTGGCGCAGGCAGGCACGAGCCGGGATGGCGATGCCGCGCCCCACGGCGCGAGTGCCGGAGAGGATGCGCAACGGGAACTGGACCCGATGGGCGCGCGAACGGAACGCTTCGCTATCGGCGGAACAGCGAATGCGCGTTAAATGTGCAGGCGCACGGTGGCAAATGCACCGCGGCAGACGGTCTGCACCGTCGCAGGGGGCTAATCGACCGTATGAATGACGGGCGGCCGCAGGCCGTCCGATGCCGGCTGCGGCGCGGACATCGCCCATGGCGCAGGCGCAAGGCCCGTCGGCGTGCCGTTGGCGCCGTCGCTGCGGTCATTGCTGTTGTCACCGCTGTTGTTACTGCTGTTAGCGGCGGTATTGTCGGACGCGGCGCCCGTCGCGCCCGGCGCGCCGGTCTGCGCGGCCGTCGAATCGCCGCCATCACTGCAAGCGCTTAACAACGCGCCCGCTATCAATATGGCAAGTACGTACGGCCTGATCGACGCTCGCAACATGGCTGTCTCCTCGAAACCCTCGATCGGCCGGCGCGCCGTGAAACCGCCCCGCGCGCCGGCCGATACGTCCGTGCCTAGCTGCCGAGCGCCGGGTCCGACACGCTGTCGCGCCCGGTCTCGACATGGCCGGCAATCCGCCATTGCGCGTTGCTGTCGGTGTCGATCGTGATCGTCAGGTCGTACCAGCCGAACGACTTGCGCAGGTCGACCATCACGGTATTCGCGTCATTGCCGCGCACATGCAGCGAACCGTTGGTATGCGAGTCGTACGCGCTCGAAATCTTGAACGTGCACGCTTCGTGGCCATCGTTTTTCAGGCGCAGTTGCAGGTTGCCGTTCGCAACGTCGTAGCCATCCTTGAGCTCGACACTGCCGCTCGGGTGACGTCCGCTCGAATCGACCTTGCCGACGAAGCGGCGCAGGAAACCGTTCGGCCCGAACACCGAGAAGTCGTAGCTGCCGTTCGCCGCGAGCATCAGCTGATCGGCGAGATCCTTGCCCGCTTCGACGGTGTAGCTGCGCGGCAGATCCTGCGCATTGCCGGAATAGACGAGGAAGTTCGCACCGAGCTTGCCGGTGTTCGTGATGTGCAGGCGGAACGCATTACCCTGCCCGCCCGCCTCGCCGCGCACGAAGAATTCATAGTCGAGCGCACGCGCGGGCCGCACGCCGGGCTCCTGCTTCGGCAGCGACTGCGTGCCCGGCACCGCCGGCACGACGTCCGGGTGACGGTTCCTGTCGGCGGGAAACGACGTGGCGGGCAGCGCCGGCACATTGCGGTTCGGATTGCGGAAGTCGAACGCCGACGTCAGGTCGCCGCAGACCGCACGGCGCCACGCCGTGATGTTCGGCTCGTGCAGGTCGTGATGGTGACCGAAGCGCTTCTCGATGAAGCGGATGATCGACGTATGGTCGAATACTTCCGAGCACACATAACCGCCCTTCGACCACGGCGACACGACCAGCATCGGCACGCGCGGTCCGAGACCGTACGGACCGGGCTGATTGTCGCCCGAGCCCGCATAGAACTCGTTCGCCGTCGAGACGGTCGAGCGGCCCGTGTCCGGCGTCGACGAAGCATACGGCGGCGGCATATGGTCGAAGAGACCATCGTTCTCGTCGTAGGTGATCAGGAGAACGGTCTTGCTCCACACTTCCGGGTTCGACGTCAGCGCCTGCAGCACCTGGTCGACATACCACGCACCGTAGTTCGGCGGCCAGTTGCCGTGCTCGGAGAATGCCTCGGGCGCGACGATGTACGATACCTGCGGCAGCGTGTTGTTCTTCACGTCGTTAAGCAGGATGTCGAAGTAACCGCCGCTTTGCGCTACGTTGGTGCCCGTGCGCGCCGCCTGATAAAGCGGGCTGTCCGGTTGTGCATTGCGGTACTGGTTGAAATACAGCAGCGACGTGTCGCCGAAATTGCCGATAAACGGATTGTCGGTCCAGCCCCAGAAGCCCGCGGCATCGAGGCCGGTGCCGATGTCCTGATAGACCTTCCACGAAATGCCGGCCGCCTGCAGCTTCTCGGGAAACGTGCTCCACGCGTAGCCGGCTTCCGCGTTGTCGATCACGGGGCCGCCGCCGTTACCGTCGTTGCCGACCCAGCCGGTCCACATGTAGTAGCGGTTCGGATCGGTCGGCGTCATGGCCGAGCAGTGGTATGCGTCGCAAATCGTGAACGCATCGGCAAGGCTGTAGTGGAACGGCATGTCCTCGCGCGTCATGTAGAACATCGTCGTCGAGGTCTTCGCGGGCACCCATTGATCGTAGCGGCCGTTGTTCCATGCGTCGTGCGTGCCGATCCAGCCGTGATCGAGGTCCACCACGAACTGCAGGCCGAGGTTCGGCAGATTCGGACGATACGGCAGCACATAACCGTCCGCGTTCGGCGCTGGCTGGTAGAACACCGGCTTGCCGGTGGCAAGCGGAATCGGCCGCGAGTCGCCGAAGCCGCGCACACCCCGCAGCGTGCCGAAGTAGTTATCGAAAGAACGGTTCTCCTGCATCAGCACCACGATGTGCTCGACGTCCTCGATCGTGCCTTTTGCGTTGTGCGCGGGGATCGCCAATGCGTTGCGAATACCGACGGGGACTGCTCCAAGAGCGGTGGCTGCGCCGGCGGCTTGCGCAGCCGCACGCAGGAAATCGCGACGGCTATTTGAAGTCATGTTCGTCAATCATCCTGAGGGGTGGGGAAGTGGCGGCGTAAAACACGGCCAAGCGTGGTCGAGAAAAATGACTCGCTTGTGGCAGCCGATTTCAAAAAAATAGGTGTGCTGGAGGTCTGTGCTTAGCATTCCTGGATAACCGATTAGCGGTCTTTATTCCGCAAGTGCTTGTGCCGGTTCGGTTTACCGTCCGACAAATGTTTCGTTATGCATGCAAGCGGCATCGTCGCAGCGGACATTGACGCGCATCGGGTGCGTGCATTTATGTTGGAGTGCTTTCCCTGGTGCACATTCGCGACGCTTGCTGATATTCGCGCGTAGCGACGCGCGTGCGATGCGTGACGGATGAGGCGAGCGGTCGGGTGATGAATCGGGCGTGATGCAAGGCAAGACGGTCGATCGACGAATCGTGAGTTGTACGACTGACACGCGGCATTCACACGGACAAGCGATACTGACCGTACGTTCAGGTGACAGGCGCTCCCCGCGATACCTGATGCCGGCAAACCGACACGCATCGTGCGTTTCGGGCATCATGGCGTGCCCGCCGTCTAGCGCACGGCACGATCACGAAACTTGCCGTTCCGGCTATCGACGTATGGACACCTCCCCGCTCCCGTCCGCGCCACGCGCGCGCTTGCGCGCGGCACTCGAAGTGCTCGCGGTATTTCTACGGCTCGGGCTCACGAGCTTCGGCGGACCGATTGCTCATCTCGGCTACTTTCGTCGCGAGTTCGTCGTGCGACGCCATTGGCTCGACGAGCAGCGTTATTCGGATCTCGTCGGCGTCTGTCAGTTTCTGCCTGGACCCACGAGCAGCCAGGTCGGCTTTTCGATCGGGCTGCTGCGCGCGGGATGGCTCGGCGCACTGGCCGCGTGGTGCGGCTTCACCTTGCCCTCGGTGCTGTTGCTGCTCGCTTTTGCCGGGCTTGCGCCGCATCTCTCGGGCGGCCCCGGCGATGGCCTCGTGCATGGGCTGAAGCTGGTCGCGGTCGCCGTCGTCGCGCAGGCGGTCTGGGATATGGCGCGGCGTTTGTGTCCGGATCGCCGGCGCGCGGCGATTGCGTTGTGCGCGATGATCGTGGTGGGTGGGGTCGGTGCGGTAAGAGGCAGCGCGTATGCGCAACTCATTGCGATCCTGGTGGGTGCGCTGCTCGGGTTTGCGCTGTGTCGCGAGGCGCCGTCGACATCATCGGCAACTTCGCCGCCAACTTCCTCGGCAAGCGCGTCACCCACCTCGTCGGCGTCGCCGGATCGGTCGCAATCCGCGCAACCGGTGCCTGAAGCGGGGCTGCGCATATCGCGTGCGGCGGGTTCGATCGCCCTGCTGCTCTTCTGTGTCCTATTGTTTGTGCTGCCCGCATTCTCGCGTGCGCACGACAGCCAGGCGCTGAAACTGTTCGACGCGTTCTATCGCTCGGGCGCGCTCGTGTTCGGCGGCGGCCATGTCGTGCTGCCGCTCCTGCAACAGCAGACGGTCGCCACCGGCTGGGTGGCGTCGAACGATTTTCTTGCCGGCTATGGCGCGGCGCAGGCCGTGCCCGGTCCGCTTTTCACGTTCGCCGCTTATCTCGGCTGGATGACGGCGTCCGCGCCCAACCACGGGATGGGCGCGCTCATTGCGACGGTCGCGATCTTTCTGCCCGGCATGCTGCTCGTGCTTGCCGCGCTGCCGTGGTGGCAGTCGTTGCGCGCCCGGCCCGCCGTGGCGGCGCTGCTCGCCGGTGTCAATGCCGCGGTGGTCGGGCTGCTTGCGATGGCGCTGTACTCGCCGGTCTGGACGAGCGCGGTTCATACGCCCGTCGACTTCGCGGTCGCCGCGCTCGGTTTCGTGCTGCTCGTGCGCTGGAATGCGCCACCGCTTGCGATCGTCGCGCTGTGCGTGGCGGCGGGGGTCGCGGCGGCGGCGCTGCAATGAAGCGGGCGCGCTATCCCCGCATCATTCGTCGTGCGTGTGCCTGATCAGGTTGTCACGCAACGTCGTCACCGCCTTCTGCAGTTTCTTGAATTCCTCTGCGTTCAATCCGGTCGCTTCGACCAGATTCCTGCCGAACGCGTTTTCACGCAGATCGCGACCGGCATCGGTCAGGCTCACGAGTACCTGACGCTCGTCCGACGGATCGCGTTGCCGGCGCAGATAGCCCATCGCCTCGAGCTTCTTCAGAATCGGCGTCAGCGTATTCGATTCGAGGAACAGTCTCTCGCCAAGCGCGCTGACGGTCACATTGCCCATCTCCCACAGCACGATGATCGTGATGTATTGCGTGTACGTGAGTCCGAGCTCGTCGAGAATCGGCCGGTAGGCGCGGCCGAACGCCAGATTGGCCGAATAGACGGCGAAGCAGAGGTAGTCGGCAAGACGTTGCGTCGATGGGTCCGACGCGTCGGTTGCGGCGTTGCTTCGATCGGCCCGGCGGTCGGCTCGCCGTTCAGCGCGCTGTTCAGCCCGCGGTTCGGCCCGATGGTCCGCACGTGGTTCGGCGCGCCGGTCCGCAGCGGTCTTCGGTTGGGAGCGCGACCTGTCTTCGGCGCCTGCGTCGTTCGTACGTGAAGTCTTCATCTCTATGCCCCTCTGCGGCGTTCATCGGGCAGCCGCCTCATGGCTGAATAATACATCGGATGCGATTTAATCGAAAGTGCTTGACTTCGTCGCGGCGATCGACAATCATTCACGCATCCGATTCAATCGCATACGATACAAATGCAGGAATCGCGAGATAACCTCTTATTTCAAAAAGGAATTTTTCTATGTCGCGCATTGAAAACGTGCTGTACACGGGTAAAACGCACACGACCGGCGGCCGTAACGGCGCCTCGCGCAGCTCGGACGGCCACCTCGACATCCAGCTTTCCCCGCCCGGAACCGGCACCGGCACGAACCCGGAGCAACTGTTCGCGGCCGGCTGGTCGGCCTGCTTTATCGGCGCGATGAATCGCGCGGCTGCCGCGCGGAAGGTGGTACTGCCGAAGGATCTGGTCGTCGACGCGGAAGTCGATCTCGGCACGACCGGCAACGACTATTTCCTGCAAGCGCGGCTGAACGTGAGCCTGCCTGGCCTCGCGCCGGAAGTCGCGCGTGCGGTCGTCGACGGCGCCCATCAACTGTGCCCGTACTCGAAGGCGACACGCGGCAACATCGACGTGACGATCAACGTGGTTTGAGCGCGGCGCTGCGCGTTTTTAACCCGTTCAAAACCGAAACCCCTTGCCCCTTTATCGAATAGCCGGAGCTTACTTATGAAGACCACTCTTTTTGCCGTCCTGCTCGCCGCTTCCGCCACGTTGGCGACCGTTGCCGCGCCGGCTTTTGCAAGCAACTATGGGCCGGCGCCGTTCTACCGGCCGACGGTCAGCGATGCGCGGCCGGTACCGCAGGCCACTCAAGACGCAGCCGAGCCCGCGATGACCACTGCGGCTAACCATGCCGATGCCGACCACGCGCAGCAATCGTATGGCGGTGTCAGCGACGGCAGCTCGCAAGCGGACGCTCGCCGCAGCCTGGCGCCGTGGCAACGTGGGCTGTTCGCGCATCATTGACCGACGCGACGCGCTGGTCCGACCGGGCGCCGCGTGATCGATGGGCGGACGACGGGTAGGCGACGGGTAGGCGACGGGCGGACGACGGGCGGACGACGGGCGGACGACGGGCGGACGACGGGCGGGCAATCACCGGGCAGTCACCTCGCCGTAACAGCGCGACAAGCGAGCCACGGCGAACGCACCGCGAGGCTGACGGCACAATGGTCATCCCTCGCTGCCTCGCGGCCTCGCTGCTACGACGGTGTGTCCAGATCAGCGACTGTTGTCAGCTGACGGAAATGATGGCGCCACAGTCGCGCACCGAGCTCGCCGCTTCGGTCGAGCGACGAGCCGACCGTCAGATCGGTGATGAGTGTCGGACTGAGCCCCGCATCGAACAACAGATAGCCGGCGCCGAGCACGCAGGTTTCCGTCTGCATGCCGCACACGAAAACACGCGCCGGCCGCTGGGCAAGCAGATAGTCGATCATCTCGCGCGGCGGCAGGTACCCATATTTGATGAACACGCGATCGGCCGCGACGAGGCTCGCGTCGTCGGGCGCCGGATGCCAGCCGAGCTGTCGCTCGAATGGTGTGCGGCTTTCGTCGTGCCGCTCGACCGTCGCGACCGACGGCATCCGCTTCGCCAACGCGCGAATGCCGGTCACGAGCCAGTCGGGCGGCGTGAACGACGGCTGCACGTCGACGACGAGAAGCATGTTGCGCATGGAAAGTGGCTCCGGCATGGCGTGTGGCGAGAGATCGGCTGGGCAGGAACAGGAAGCGGGCTCGACGTGCAATTGTCCGTCACCGCGACCCGTTGCGCACTTCGTCGCCCGCCACCAGCAGACTCTGACCGGCGAGTTCAAGCTTCAACGGCTTGTCCGGGTCGAGCTGCTTCTTGTCGATCACACGCTTCCATGCGCCGTCATTTCCCGGTTCGCGATAGAACGCCACCACCGCGATGAACTTCGTATCGGGCCGCAGCGGTTGCGACAGGCTCGCCGACGCGCCCGGGTTCAACACGGTCGCCAGGCTCGCCGCCTGCAGATCCTGCGCGAGCACGGTGCGATCGTTCTTCAGCAGATCCTCGTACGATGCGCCGTCGAACAGCTTGCGGTCCTTCAGTTGAAGCACGCGTACAGCGACCGATGTCGCGCGGCCAGCGTCGTCGGGGTTCAGCGATGCGCGCGCGGTCAGGTCGATATCGACTGACTTCACCTGCTTGTAGAACACCGCGCGATAGGCGTTCGCCGACGTGTCGGCGACGCTCTGCCATGCGCCGCACGCCGACAGCAGCGTCGCGCACGCGAGCACGGCTGGGGTTGCGCACGCCGCGGCGGCGTTACGGATAAACGTGACGCTTTGTCGATCACGCATGATGTGAGCCCGGACAGGTATTCGGCCCGGACGCCGGAAAGGCTTCGCAGACGCCGAGGTTGATATGAATGAGGTGCTCGTCGCTGGCCGGGAGAACCGTCGTCCAGCCGAGCCGCGGCGCGGGGCCGGGGGGGGGTGCGAAGCGGAGGCGCCCAGCGTGCCGATCATGGGCCGCGGCGCAAGCGTCGACGGAATCGTCATGCGCAGATGCACGTCGGCCTTGATGCCGACATAAAGCCGCACGTACGCGCAGATCTCGCCATGCAACGAGGCGCCCGGCAGCAGATCGTGCGCCTGCTTCGCGTCGGCGGGACACAGCGTCGCACGCACCGCGCGGCTGCGATAGATCATGCGCTGGCCGAGCACATAACCGCGGCCGAGCCCGCGCCGGGCGCCGTCGCGCGACGCCGCTGCGCCTCGCGCGCCCGCCGACGTCAACGGAGCGGGCGCGCCGGCCC
>NZ_BAAILL010000042.1:180071-207866 GCF_054589215.1 Paraburkholderia sp. 2C
GACGCGCACCCGTACGCCCGGCGCCGCAAGCGCGATCACCCCCGCGAGTCCTTCCGACGTGCGCGTGCGCTGAATCATCAAGCCCAGCAACGCGAGCATCCGCGCTGCGGGCAGTCCCGCGCGCGCGGGCTTGTCACCCCAGCCGAAGCCCGCGAGGCAGAGCAGATTGAGCGAATGCGCATCGACGCCACCCGCGCGAAAACTTTCCGGATAGCGATACTTTTTCCACGCGCGGACCAGCAGCGTGACGAACCGGTGATTGAACTGATCGAGAAACGCCTCGAGCGCTTCATGCCCTTCCGCGCACCGGCTCAAGGAACAGATGGAAGCCACGCTGCTGAAATACGAGCCGCGCATCCGCTCGATCGACGTCACGATTATCGATAACGACGACCCCGGCGTGCTCGTCAGCTTCGAAATGGCCTGCCATCTGCGCAAAGCCGGCCTTGTGAGGTTCGGTACGCACTTCGAGCCGCCCGGGCGGATGCGTATCGAGCGGCGCTGACCGCTAACGGCTGCCCACCTCGCCCACCTCGCCCGCTTCACCCACCTCGTTCACCGCTTCGACGATCATCTGCGCCACCACCTGCGGCGCCGCGATCATCGGCGAATGGTCGACCGCATGCGAATGCACCCGCGCATTCATCCGCGCGGCGAGCGCCATCTGCGTGTCGGGATTGATCATGCGATCCTGTTCGGCCACGAGATACCAGTTAGGCCGCTCCCTCCAGAGCGGCCGATCGATCGCCACGCCAATGCACGACGCCGAAATCGGCCGCTGCACGGCAGCGAGCACCGCAAGTTCGTCCGCACTCGCCTGCTGCGCGAATGCCGCCGCAAAGGCGGCGTCCGGCAACCAGATCAAACCGTCGCGATCCGGCGCCAGTTGCGGCGCCTGCGGATGCGCGGCATCGCGATAGAACATGTCGGCAACCGTCTCGCCCTGATCCGGCGCCAGCGCGGCGATATAAACGAGCGCCTTCACTTTCTCATCGTGCGTCGAGCCGATCACCGCGCCACCATAGGCATGCCCCGCCAGGACAATCGAGCCATCGATACGTTCAAGCACCCGATTCAACGCCGCCGTGTCGTCCGCCAGCGACGTCAACGGCAACGGTGCCGCCACCGCCTTCACACCCTGCGCGCGCAAGAGGCCGATCACCTTGCTCCAACTCGACGCGTCCGCCCACGCACCGTGCACAAGCACGACCGTCACATCGTTCCAAGCCATTTGTTTCGCTCCATCAAGAGTCGCTGCTGTTTATATAAACACCCGAGAGGAAATCCCAAAGAAGAGTCATCCGGCCCCAAGCCGGCACCACCCGCCACCCTCTCTCTGTAACCTCATTAATTTTAAAACTGAGGTTACAAACATGCATGTAACTTGTCAATTGAGACTGATATGGTTACGCTCGATACACTCAATTCCACTGACGGGATTGCCAAATGAACCGTCCCTCTATGCCGGCGCCCTTTATCGCCGACGCGCCGGGTCTCGATTCCCCAATTCCATCGGAACGCCGGTCGATGTCGAAATCGACTGGATCGATAACGGCGAAGGCTTGCTGGCCTGGCTCGAGCAGGCGTCGCTCGTACCCGCGCCGGTACTCGATTCGTTTCGCAAGCGCGCGCTGCCGGGCGAACTCGACGCCGTCGCGGCACAGGCAAGAAGTCTGCGTGAATGGTTCAGAGGGTTCGTTGCGCGGCATAAGGGACGGCCTTTGACGCCGGAAGCGCTCGCCGATATCGAGCCGCTGAGGCGGTTACTCGAACGCGACGAGACCTTTATCGAAATCGTCGCGCGCGACCATGGCGAAGGCCCCGTATTGGTACTGAACGGCAGCGTCGCTGGCGTTCGCCCGAATCGCTGCTGCTGCCGGCCGCGCGGACACTCGCCAGGCTCATAGGCGACGAAGACTTTTCTCATGTGAAATCTTGCGAGGGCCCGCAATGCACGATGCTGTTCGCCGACCACACGCGCGGCCATAGCCGCAGAGGGTGCAGCATGGCGCTTTGCGGCAATCGCGCGACAGTCACCGCGCATCGCAAACGCCAGAAAGAAACCCTGCAAGAGCCGCTATCAAGCCCGCTGTAAAGTCCCTCAAACCGCGCATGCGCCCACTAGAGCACGGCACACGCCAACCGCGCTTGCAAAAACGCACGGCGCGCACAACGCCGCACGAAAACGCACCGCACGGCGCCCCGGTAAAATAAAGCCGCCATTCAGGCACCCCATCGAACAGCGCAAGGAACGGCCCCCAAAGCTGTTCAGCGTTTTGCAAGGTACCGACATGCGGATTCTGGTCGTCGAAGACGAGCCCAAGACGGGCGCTTATCTGAAGAAAGGGCTCGAAGAATCCGGCTATAGCGTCGACGTCGCGGCCGACGGCGCCGATGGCCTGATCCTCGCGCAGGAAGAAGACTACGACGTCATCGTGCTCGACGTGATGCTGCCGACGATGGACGGCTGGGCCGTGCTGAAGACACTGCGCGCAACGCGCTCCACGCCGGTGCTGTTCCTCACCGCGCGCGACGACATCGACGACCGCGTGCGCGGCCTCGAACTCGGCGGCGACGATTACCTCGTCAAGCCGTTCGCCTTCGTCGAACTGCTCGCACGCGTGCGCACGCTCGCGCGCCGCGGGCCGCCGCGCGAAAGCGAGCTGCTCAAAGTAGGCGACCTCGAAATCGATGTGAACCGGCGGCGCGTCAAGCGCGGCGCGAACCGCATCGACCTTACGCCGCGCGAATTCTCGCTGCTGCAGCTGCTCGCGCGCCGCCAGGGCGAAGTGCTGAGCCGCACGCAGATTGCGTCGTACGTGTGGGATATGAACTTCGACAGCGACACGAATGTCGTCGAAGTCGCGATCCGGCGGCTGCGCGCGAAAATCGACGATGGCTACGACATCAAGCTGATCCAGACCGTGCGCGGCGTCGGCTACGTGATCGAATGCAAAACCCCCGACTGATGGCCGGCCGGTCGCTGACCACGACGCTCGCCCTCGCATTCGCGGGCACGACGATCGCGGTGTTCGCGCTCGTCGGCAGCGTGCTCTATTTCGCGCTCGAACGGCAGATCACGCAGCAGGACGACGATCAGATCGTGCTCACGGCACGACACACGCGGCGCCTTGCCAACGAACTTCAGTCGTTCGACGATGTGCGCGCGCATGCGGACCGGCTCACGAGCCAGGTGCTCGGCAACGCGGCGCTGTCGATGGATGTGCGCGACGCGAGCGGCAACATGCTGTTTAGCCACAATACCGCGGGCGGCGCGACCTCGATGGTCGAGCCGCTCGTCGCGCCGCAGCGCGTCCCGCAAGCCGCGCGCATCACGGATGCGGCCATCGTCGAAACGCAACAGGGCTCGCGCATGCCGGTGCGCGGTCTCGCCACCGACGCCACGCTCGCCGACGGGAGCGCGGTCACAATCGTCATCGCGCGCGACATGACCGACCGCTGGCTGCTGCTCGACCATTACCGCGACCGGCTATACGGCGCGGGCTTCGGCGGCATGCTGCTCGCCTTCCTGATGAGCTGGATGCTGGTGCACGAATCGCTGCGTCCGTTGCGCGAGCTCGCCGCGCATGCGGCGGCGATCACGGTGGACCGGCTGCATGCGCGCATGAAAGTCGACGATGCGCCGCGCGAACTCGCGGCCGTGATCGCGTCGCTCAATGCCATGCTCGACCGGCTGGCCGGCGGCTTTCAGCGGATGTCGCAATACACGGCCGATCTTGCGCACGATATGCGCACGCCGCTCGCGAATCTGCGCGGGTCGACCGAGGTCGCGCTGTCGCGGCCGCGCGGCGCCGAAGAGTATCAGGCCTTGCTTGAATCGAACCTCGAGGAATGCGAACGGTTGTCGAGGATGATCGAGAGCGTGCTCTTTCTGGCACGCGCCGAGCATCCGCAGTTCGTCACGCATATGAAACCGCTCGACGCGCATGCCGAACTTGCGCGCGTCGCGGATTACTTCGAAGGCATTGCGGACGATGCAGGTGTCCAGGTGCAGGTGAGCGGCAACGGCGAGGTCCGCGCCGATGCGGAGCTGTTCCGGCGCGCCGTATCGAATCTGCTTGCGAATGCGATACGTCATACGCCGCGCGGCGCGCACATCACACTAAGCGCGCAGCCGCAGCCTGCTTCCGGCAATCTGCGCGTGACCGTCGCGAACGAGGGCTCGCGCATCGATCCATCCGCGCTCGAGCGCGTATTCGACCGCTTCTATCGCGCGGACCCGTCCCGGCACAACGCGCCAGTGGGACCGGCATCGACGGGCCTTGGTCTGGCCATTGTGCGCACGATCATGGAACTGCACGGCGGCAGCACCTACGCGGAAAGCGATGAAACCAGCACGCGTTTCATTCTGCTTTTCCCGATGAAGCTGAAGTAGTTGAAGCTGAAGTAGTTGAAGCTGACGAAGCCGAACTCAACACCGCCCGATCCCATCCCCCTCCCAGCGCCCGCATCAACTGCACGCTTGCGTCGATGCGGCGCGCGTCGATCTGGTCGACCGTGCGCTCGTTCGTCAGCGCGATCGTCTGTGCGGTCACGACGTCGAGATAGCTGACGGCCCCCGCGTTGAAACGGTTCGTCGTCAGTTGCAGCGAGCGTGCCGCGGCGGCCGCCGCGAGCTGCTGCGTTTGTGCTTCGCTTGCAAGCGTCGTCAGTGTGGAGAGCTGATCTTCGACCTGCTGGAACGCAACCAGCACCGTCTGCCGGTAATCGGCGACCACGCCGTTGTACTGCGCATGCGCGCCTTCTAGCGCCGCATCGCGGCGGCCGCCGTCGAACAGCGTGCCGGCAATCTGCGCGCCGAGCGACCAGAACAGACTCGGCGCCGTCAGCCACGGCGCGAAGAACGTGCTTTCGAGGCCCGCGCTCGCCGCCAGCGTGAGGCTCGGATAATACGCCGCGCGCGCTTCGCCGATCTGCGCGTTCGCTTCGGCGACGCGCCTTTCGGCCGCGGCAATATCGGGCCGGCGTTCGAGCAGTTCGGACGGCACACCCGCCGGAATCGCGGGCACCGGCACCGCGGCCGTCCCGGGCGCGATCATAAACGTCGAGGCGGGCTCGCCGATCAGCGTCGCGATCGCATGCTGCAATTGAGCGCGCTGCACGTCGATATCGGTGTCCTGCGTGCGCGTGCTTTCGAGCTGCGTCTGTGCCTGCGCAACCGCCGATGCATCGACGACGCCCTTCTGGAACTGCTGCTGAATGATCTTGAGCGCGGCGGCATAAGCGGTCACCGTATCGTCGAGGAGCTTCTTCTGGATATCGAGCGCGCGCAGATCGAAGTAATCGGCGGCGAGGTCCGCGCTGACCGACAGACGCACTGCGTCGAGGTCCGCTTGCGACGCCTGTGCTTCGTCGCGTGCGCCGACCGCGGCGTCGCGCACGCGGCCGAACAGATCGGGCTCCCAGCTTGCATTGAGACCCACCGAATAGTCAGGCTCCGTCACGCCCGCGAGCGAGCGATGCTTGATGTTCTGCGACGTGCGATAGCGCATCGTGGAGGCGCCGGCCGACACTGTTGGAAAGAAGCCCGAACGTTGATAGGCAACCATCGCGCGTGCGTCTTCCAGTTGCGCGACCGCTTTCTTGACAGTCTGGTTCGAGATGTCGACGCGCGCTTCGAGGCTGTTCAATTCCTCGTCGTTAAAGGCGGTCCACCACGGGCCGCGTGGCGTGGCGTCGGCGGGCGCAGCAAGCGACCAGCCATTCGCCGCTGGCGTCGGCGACGCCCCCGATGCGTTCGCGGCGCTGGCTTGCGCGCCCGCATAGTGGGCCGGCACGTCGACAGCGGGCTTCGTGTAAGCGGGCAGCGTCGAGCAGGCCGCGAGCGAGCCGGCAAGCGCGGCGGCAAGCACGATGGAGAAGCGATTGCGCTTCAGGAACACGGGCGGCGTTGTCATCATAGGCTCCTGATCTCTCGCATCGGCATCGGCATCGGCGCGTGTCATTTGTTGGCCACCGCAATACCCTGCGCGGGCGGTTCGATCGCGACCGCTTCTCCCGTCACGATCGCGTCACCCGGGTTGTTGATCACGCGGTCGGTCTTCGCGAGCCCGGTCGCCACTTCGACATACGTGCCAAAGTCACGGCCGATCGTCACGGTCTTCAAGTGCACCTTGTCGTCGGGGCCCACCACCGCAACGGTCACGCCATCCGGCCGGAACAGCAGCGCGCTGACCGGCAATTCGAGCGCGGGATGCGCGGAATCGAGCTGCAGATGCACCTGCGCATAAGCGCCCGGCAGCAGCGCGCCGTCCTGGTTGTCGACGTCGACTTCCACGCGCAGCGTGCGGCTCACGGGATCGATCGCGCCCGCGCTGCGCGCGATCTTCGCGTCGAAGCGCCGCCCCGGATATTGCTGCGTCGTCAGATAAGCTGGCGTGCCCGCGCCGACTTCGCTCGCGTCGTTTTGCGGCACGTCGATATAGACGCGCAGCGTGTTCGTCTCTTCGATATGGAACAGTTCGCCCGGCATCGCCGCGAGCCCCGGCGTGCCGCCCGCGGTCACCAGCGCGCCGACGTCGACATTGCGTGCGGTGATTACTCCGTTGAACGGCGCGGTGACTTTCTCGTACGACACGAGTTCCGACAAACGCGCGACATTCGCCTGCGCCGACGCGAGGATCGCGCGTTTCGCCTCCATGTCGCTTGTTTTCGCATCGGCGTCCTGCTGCGCAACCGATTGCGTCTGCAACAACTCCTGCCAGCGTTTCGCGGTCGTATTCGCATAGTCGTAATTGGCCTGCGCGGTCGCCGCGTCGGCACGGGCCTGGCGCAATTGCGCATCGAGTTCGGGCGTTTCGATCACGGCGAGCGTGTCGCCGGCTTTCACTTTCGCGCCGATATCGGTGTACCAGTGCAGCACATAGCCGCTCGTGCGCGCATAGATCGAGGCGTCCGCATACGGCATTACGGAACCCGGCAGCAAGAGCTCGCTCGATGCGGGCGCGGGCTTTGGCGTCACAATCGACACGGGCAGCGCGCGTTGCGCGGCCACCTGCGCCGTCAACGCGCGCTTCGCTTCGAGGCGCGGCGCGAGGCCGACCGCAAGCAACAGTGCCGCGAGTCCGCCGATCACGAACGGCAGCACGCCATAGCGGCGCCGGCGTGCGGCAGGCCCCGGTGCGGCGCCGCGCGGCTGCGGCGGGTTGCTGTCGCTCGACGGTTCGAGCCCGGTATCCTCGGTTTGGGGGGTAGTCATCGCGGTTCTCTGGAAGAAGCCATCACGTACAGGTCACATCGGAACGCAGAAGAAAGCACCGTCACGCGTGCGCGGACGTCGCGCCATCGCCCGCGTGCCTGGCATGCCTGCGCGCTGCAAGCCAGCTATGGACCATGCCGAACACCACCGGCACGAAGATCAGCGTCGACATCGTGCCGGCCGCGAGGCCGCCGATCACGGCGCGGCCAAGCGGCGCGTTCTGCTCGCCGCCGTCGCCGAGGCCAAGCGCCATCGGCAGCATGCCGATCAGCATCGCGAGCGCGGTCATCAGCACCGGGCGGAAGCGGCTGAAGCCGGCGTCGAGCGCGGCGGCCAGCGGCTCGACGCCGGCCGCGAGCTTTTCGCGCGCGGTGTTGATCACAAGAATGCTGTTCGCCGTCGCAATGCCGATGCAAAGAATCGTGCCGGTCAGTGCGGGTACGCTCAAGGTGGTATGCGTGGCGAACAGCATCCACGAGATGCCCGCAAGCGATGCGGGCAAGCCGCTCACGATAATCAGCGGGTCGAGCCACGACTGAAAATTCACGACCATCAGCAGATAGACGAGCACGATCGCGAACACGAGGCCGAAGCCGAGACCGCTGAACGATTCGTTCATCGACTGCACCTGGCCGCGCACGACCATCGACGAACCGGGCGGCAACTGCGCGCGCGCCGCGTCGACGAGCTTCGACACATCCGACGCGACGCCGCCCAAATCGCGCCCTTGCGCGGACGCGAAGATATCGAGCACCGGCTGCACGTTGTAATGCGAGACCACCGCCTGCTGCGTGCCGCGCGACATCGTGCCGAGCGTGCCGAGCAGGTTCTGCGGATTGACCTTCGGCGAGACAGTGGTGATCGGGATATTCGCGAGCGTCTGCAGCGAATGGATATCGTATTGCGGCACTTCGGCCATTAACGGATAGCTGACGCCGTTCTTCGGGTCGAGCCAGAAATTCGGCGACGTCTGCGAACTGCCGGACAGCGCGATCAGCAGATTCTGCGCGACGTCGCGCTGCGTGAGACCGGCCTGTATCGCCTTGGTCCGGTCGACGTTCACGTTGATGGCCGGTTCGTCGCCGGGCTGCTGGATGCGCGCGTCGACGAGGCCACGCACGCCGCGCAGTTTCGCCAGCAATTCATTCGCGACCACGCGGTTCGCATCGAGCTTGTTGCCGACAATCTGCACATCGATCGGCGCCGGCAGGCCGAAATTCAGGATCTGGCTCACGATGTCGGCGGGCAGAAACGCAAACGTGACGCCGGGAAACGCTGCGTCAAGCACGTTGCGCAGCGTCGCGACGTATTGCGCGGTCGGCTTGTGGTCCGGTTTCAGCGTGATCAGGATGTCCGCGTCTGCGGAGCCGATCGGGTCCGACGAGTCGTAGGTCAGATTGATGCCGCTGACCGGCACGCCGATGTTGTCGAGTATCGAGCCCTGCTCCGAAGCCGGAATCACGGTGCGGATTTTTGCTTCGACTTCGTCGGTGATACGCGCGGTTTCTTCGATGCGCGTGCCGGTGGGTGCGCGCAGATGCAGCCGGATTTCGCCGGTGTCGACCGCGGGAAAGAAGTCCCGGCCGATAAACGGCACGAGTACGAGCGACCCGAGACACAGCAGCAGAAACAGCGGAATGAAGTGGCGGCGCCGTGCAATCGCGTGTTCGAGCGCGCCGCGATAAACGTTGCGCAGCGCCTCGAAACGCCGTTCGAACGCGGCCTGAAAGCGCGTGAAAACCGCGAAGCGCCGGGGCGACGCGCTCGCTTCCTTCTTGCGTGCGCGCATCAGATACATCGCGAGCGTCGGAATCAGCGTGCGCGAAAAGAAATACGACGCGCACATCGCGAACACCACCGCTTCCGCAAGCGGCACGAACAGATATCGCGCCACGCCGGACAGCAGAAACATCGGCACGAACACGATGCAGATCGACAGCGTCGAGACGAAAGTCGGCACCGCGATTTCGCCGGAGCCGTTCAGAATCGCATCGTGCAGTGCTTCGCCGTTCTCGAGATGATGGGTGATGTTCTCGATCGCGACCGTTGCGTCGTCAACCAGTATGCCGACGGCGAGCGCAAGGCCGCCGAGCGTCATGATGTTGATCGTCTCGCCGAGCGCCGACAGTGCGACGAGCGAGGTCAGCACCGCGAGCGGAATCGATACCGCGATAATCAGCGTGGCGCGCCAGCTGCCGAGAAACAGCAGAATCATCGCGGCCGTCAGGCATGCGGCGATCGCCGCTTCGCGCACCACGCCGTCGATTGCCGACTTCACGAACACCGACTGGTCCGATAACGGCGTCACTTTCAGTGCGCTTGGCAGGCCCGCCTCGATCTTCGGCAGCATCGACTTCACCTGCTGGATGATCGTGAGCGTCGATGCGCTGCCGGTCTTTTCGATCTCGAGCAGCGCCGCGCGCTTGCCGTCGCTGCGCACGATATTCGTTTGCGGCTCGTAGCCGTCGATCACGTGCGCGACATCGCGCACATAGACCACGCCACCGTTGACCGTCTTGATCGGCAGATCGTTCAGCGCGGCGATCGAATCGGTGCTGCCGTTCATCTCGACGTTATATTCGCGCGTGCCGATTTTCGCGGTGCCGCCCGGCAGGATCAGGTTCTGCGCGTTCACCGCGTTGACCACGTCGAGCGGCGCGAGGCCCTTCGCCTGCAGCGCGGCCGGATCGAGTTCGACTATCACCTGGCGCACCTTGCCGCCGAACGGCAGCGGCACGGCGGCGCCCTGCACGGTCGCAAGCTGCGTGCGGATAAAGCTGTTGCCGAGGTCGTACAGCGATTGCTCGGGCAGCGTGTTGCTCGACAGGCCCAGTTCGAGCACCGGCACCGTCGACGCGTTGTACGTAATGATGTTCGGCGGCAAGGTGCCGGGCGGCAGGAGCCGCAGCAGCGATTCGGAGTTCGACGAAGCCTGCGCAACCGCGCGATTGATATCGGCGCCCGGATGGAAGAACACCTTCACCACGGCGACGCCATTCAGCGACTGCGATTCGATGTGCTCGATATCGTCGACGTCGGTCGTCAGCGCGCGTTCGTAGATCGAGGTGATCCGCTGTGACATGTCTTGTGCGGACAGTCCATTGAACGACCACACAATGCTGACCACCGGCACATTGATATTCGGAAAGATATCGGTCGGCGTGCGAACAATCGCGAGCGGCCCGATGATAAACAGCAGTATGGCCAGCACGATGAACGTGTACGGGCGCTTGAGCGCGAGCTTGACGATCCACATGGCCGGGCTTCCTCGGAGGTAGGCGACGTGCGAGCCTTCCTGGCGTTTTAGCGCGCTGATGCTGAAGCGGCCAGGAAGTGTCTCGCGATGAAGAACAGTCTGCGCCGCCGGCCATTACCCGTTTCCGACGCGTTGATTACGACTCTGTTATCTGCGCATCGGGCGGCTTAAGGCTGGGCGCCTTGAGCGTCGTTCACGGCGCGGAGGCCTTGAGCGTGTCGTACTGGTCTTTCGTGATGCCCCGCCCTTGGTAGAGGAACGCGGCCAGTTGCCAGATCGTCGCGTCCGATTGCGTTTTACCGAACGAAGGCATCGCCGTCATATTCACGCCGTGCTTGATCACCCAGAACATCAAGGGCGGGTTGTTGCGGCGGCTTGCCGCGAGCAGTTGCGGCGCGGACGGTTCGATGCCCTGCCCGACCGCGCTCAACGGCCGGTCGGGCGCACCGTGGCACAGCGCGCAGGTCGAGTCGTACATGCGCGCGCCGGCGCGGATGTTTTCGAGCGACATCAGGTCCGCGGGCGGCAAGTCCTTGCCGCCGTACCGATGCAGCGAGGCTTCGTAGGTTCGATGCAGCAGCCATGCGACGGCCGGGTTGTCCTTCGAACTGGCCGATACGTTGTAGATGCCGGAATAGATAAAGGCGATGCCCGCGGCGGCGGACAGCACGAGCAATGCAACCGCCGTCGCGATGACGGTGGTGAGTCGGGAACGAGTGGCCATGCCGGTGAGTACCTTTGTGCGTGGAAGGTTCAAGCGAGCGTCGCCCGATCGTAAGGCGTGCCGCTTTGCCGTTCGCCGTCGCGCAGATTACCGTTCTGTTATCTTCACCCGAATGCGGCGAGCGCGATTACGGCCTGCGACGTATCTTTTTCAATGTGCACGCACAATGCACGGGAGGCGCGCGCCGCCTAGGCCCGCTCGTCCGGCGCGCCTTCCCAATAGAGGTTGAAACCCATCAACGACGTCAGCGTGTTCGCTGCGTCTTTCATCTTTGCACCGACTTCGGTCATCGACGGCACCGGCGCATTGTCGATGCGTTCGATATACGGCGTCGTGAGCGTCGCGATTGCGTGGCCGTCACGGCCGAACACCGGATACGCGAGATTGCGCACGCCCTTGACCTGACGGCTCGGCATGCGCGCGAAGCCGCGCTGCCGGATCTGTTCGAGCTCGCGTGCAAGCGCGGGCGGGTCGACTTCGAGTTCGCCGTCGACGGGCACGTGCAATTCGAGCATGCGCTGCCGTTCCGCGTCGTCCTGAAACGCCATCAGCACCTGGCCCGACGCGGTATCGGTCATGCCGATCAAGGTGCCGACCTTCAGCGCAAAGCCCCAGCGCTCCGGACTTTCCACGCCCGCGACGATCAGCACGCGTCCCGCCTGGTACACGCACAGATGAAACGACTGGCGCACGTCGTGCGCGAGCTGCGTCATGAGCGGCAACGCCGTCGACACGAGCGAGCGCACCGGTTGATGCCGGTGCGCGATCTGAAACAGCAGCAGCGACAGCTGATAGCGCTCGCCCGCCGCGATCAGATAGCCGCGCGTCTGCAGCGTGACGACCATCCGGAAGATCTCGTTCGTCGTGCGTCCGAGCGCGCGCCCGAGTTCGACGAGCGACAGGCCTTCCGGATGGTCGGCCAGCAGTTCGATGATGTCGAGGCCCTTTTCGAGCGCGGGGGCCGAATAGCGCGTGGTGTCCAAGCCGGTTCCTTCGCGAAGGCGCGATAAGCGATGTGTCAGGGAAATGTCGTCCGGTCTCGATTGTAGTGCGCGGAGGTGGGGAAAACACCGATCAACATTTCATGTATGAAAACACGTTTTATAAATAAAATAAACTGATCGAGACGTTCGGAAGGGGAAACGGCGCATGGCGGAAGTCGCATTCGAGCAGGTGCAGAAATCGTTCGGCGCCGTGCAGGTGTTGAAGCACATCGACCTGACCGTGCATGACGGCGAGTTCCTCGTGCTGGTCGGCCCGAGCGGCTGCGGCAAGTCGACCTTGCTGCGCGCGCTGGCCGGGCTCGAAAATGTCACGCGCGGCCGGATTCTGATCGACGGGCGCGTCGTGAACAACCTGCCGCCGAAAGATCGCGACATCGCGATGGTGTTCCAGAACTACGCGCTCTATCCGCATATGAGCGTGCTCGACAATCTGACGTTTGCGCTGAAGCTGCGCGAGCTGACGCCCGCGGAGATCGACGAACGCGCGCGCGAGGCGGCGGCGATTCTCGGCCTCGAAGGGCTGCTCGACCGTTATCCGCGGCACCTGTCGGGCGGGCAGCGGCAGCGCGTCGCGATGGGCCGCGCGATCGTGCGCGACCCGAAGGTGTTTCTGTTCGACGAGCCGCTGTCGAATCTCGATGCGAAGCTGCGCGTGCAGATGCGCGCGGAGATTCGCGCGCTGCATCAGCGTCTCAGGGCCACCACCGTCTATGTGACGCACGATCAGATCGAAGCGATGACGATGGCCGATCGCATCGTCGTGCTGAACGGCGGCGTGATCGAGCAGATCGGCGCGCCGCTCGATCTGTACGACGACCCGGACAATCTGTTCGTGGCGGGCTTTATCGGCTCGCCGGCCATGAACCGCTTCAGCGGCATCTATGAACGCACAACGCAAGGCGCGCGCGTGAGGATCGGCGATCACGCGCTCGCGGCGCCCGACGTCGGTGCGGCAACGGAGCAGCGCGTGACCGTCGGTGTGCGTCCCGAACATCTGGAACCTGTCGTTTCGCAAGATGGCTCGACGGGCGGTTTGCCGTTCGCGATCGACGTCGTCGAACCGACCGGCGCCGCCACCGAGCTGTTCGGCACGGTCGCGGGCGAGCCTTGCTGCGTCATGCGCAACGGCCGCTCGACGCTGAAGCCCGGCACCGTTGCGACGCTGCACGCCGCGCCCGAACACGTGTATCTGTTCGACGGCGAAACGGGCCGACGGCTGCGCTGAGCGCCGGCTTGATTCTCATCGCGGATAGCTCACTGCTCACGACTCAAACCACAACGACAGCGGCGACGCCTTCGATGCACGCCGCTCATGTCCAAGGAGACGCACCATGTCGGACTGCAACCGGATCAGGCAACGAAGAGGCACGAAAGCGCTGAAAGGCAAGATGGTCCACGCGATGGTATCGGTGCTCGCACTCGCCGGCGTCATCGCATCGGGCGCGGCGCACGCCGATAACGAATACAAGGGCTATACGCTGCGCGTGAAGCTGATCGGCGGCGTGCAGTACGAAGCGTTGTATACGCGCATTCCGCTGTGGGAAAAGCAGACCGGCGCGAAAGTCGAAATCGTCTCGCGCAAGAGCCACTTCGAACTCGACCGCGAGCTCAAGCAGGACATTGCGTCGAACCATATCGATTACTGCGTATCGTCGAACCACACGAACTTCGCCGCGCAATATCCGATCTTCCGCGATCTGAAGGGCCTGTTCCCTGCCGACTATCTCGCGCAGTTCGCGCCGACTCTGCTCAAACAGTCGGAAGTGAACGGCCATCTCGTGCAGATTCCGCGCTCGACCGATATCGAGGCGCTCTACTACGACAAAACCGCTTTCGACGATCCCGCGAATCAGGCCGCGTATCGCAAACAGTTCGACAAGCCGCTCGAACCGCCGAAAGACTTTGCCGAATTCGCGCAGCAGGCGAAGTTCTTTACGAAGTCGCCGAATTTCTACGGCACGCAATTTCCCGGCAAGGACGAGGCGCTGACCGGCACCTTCTATTCGCTGCTCGTGGCGAACGGGGGCCAGTTGCTCGATGCGAAAATGCGTCCGGTGTTCAATTCGCCGACCGGCGTGAAAACGCTCGACTGGTTCGTCGATCTGTACAAGACCGGCACGGTGCCGAAAGGCGCGCCGAACTATGTCTGGGACGATCTCGGCAACAACTTCGCCGCGGGCAAGATTGCGCTCGATATGGACTGGCCCGGCTTCGCGTCGTTCTATAACGACCCGAAGACCTCGAAGCTCGCGGGCAAGGTCGGCGTGGTGCGTGCGCCGCTTGGCGCCGGCGGCAAGCGGCCGGGGTGGTCGGGATCGCATAGCTTCTCGATCACGAAGGCCTGCGATCGGCCCGAGGTGGCCGCGAGCTTTATCGAGTTTCTGACGAGCCGCGATTCGCAGATGGTCGAAGCGCGCCTCGGCACGATTCCGTCGCGCATCGACGCGCAGCGCGACGCGGTGAAGGAGTTCCAGGCGAAGCACGACGAATTTATGGCCAATGCGATTGCGGTGTTCAGCAAGGCCGCCCAGGACGATTCGTTCACCCCGCCGCGCATTGCGCAATGGAACGAGATTTCAAACGCGCTGTGGCCCGAGTTGCAAAAAGCGATTATCGGCGACAAGAGCTCGAAGCAGGCGCTCGATGATGCCGCGAAGAAAGTCTCGGACATCATGCAGGATGCGGCCGATTGATGATGAATGTCGAACGTCCCGTGGATGACGATGTGGGCAACGGCGGCCGCGGTACGAGCGGACGGCGCGAGGCGGACACATCGCACGCATCGCACGCATCGACCGCATCGACCGCATTGCACGCGTCGACACCGGCGGCGCACGCCGCACGCGAGGCGCCCGCCGTGCCGTTCGTCGCGCGCGAGCGCCTTGCCATGCCGGTCAGGCTGCTGCTGCCGGCGTTCGTCGCGGTTGCCATCGTCGTCGTGCTGCCGCTGCTGTTCTCGCTGTACACGAGCTTTACCGCGTACCGGTTGACCGATCCCGACACGCTCACGCACTGGATTGGTTGGCGCAACTACGCACGCGTCCTGGCCAATGCCGACTTCTGGGCCGCATTCGGCCGCACCGTACTGTTCCTCACCGTCGCATTGAACCTCGAGATGGTGCTCGGTCTCGGCATCGCGTTGCTGTTGAATCGCGTCACCGCCGGCCAGCGCGTGCTGCGCACCGTCATGATGTTTCCGATGATGTTTTCGCCGGTGCTGGTCGGCTTTCAGTTCAAGTTCATGCTCAACGACAGCACCGGCGTGATCAATCATCTGCTGCAAACGCTGTTCGGCATGCACGGCTCGATACCGTTTCTCGTCAACGAGAAATCGGCATTGGCTTCGCTGATCGCGGCCGAAGTGTGGAATTCGACGCCGGTGTTCGCCGTCATTCTGCTGGCCGGACTGATGGCGCTGCCGAAAGATCCGATCGAAGCGTCGAAGGTCGACGGGTGCACGCCGTGGCAGACGTTCCGTTATGTGACGCTGCCGTATCTGATGCCGTTTATCTATATCGCCATGACGATCCGCTCGCTCGACGTCGGCCGTGCCTACGACATCGTGCGCATCATGACGAACGGCGGTCCGGGCGGACGCACGGAATTGCTGTGGACGATGGTGGGGCGCATCGCTTACGACGATTCGCGCATGGGTTACGCGAATGCCATTGCGTATATCTCCGTGCTCGTGTCGATTCTGTTCACGCTGTACTTCTTCCGCAAACTGAATGCCGCGCGCCGGCATATGGGACCTGCGTGATCACGATGACAAACGCTCACACTTCGGCTTCCGCTTCCGTTCAGGCCACCGACGATACCGATAACGGCATCGCATGGCGCCCTCTTCTTTCGCGCGGCATGTTGTGGTTCGGCGTATTCGTCGTGATGGCCGTGATCTGTCTGCCTGGATTGTGGGTCGTGCTCAATGCGTTCCGCTCGAACGTCGCGATCCTGTCGAATCAGTCGCCGTTCGCCGCCGGCAGTTACACGCTCGACAACTTCCGCGCGATGTTCGGCTTCGGGCAGATGGCGTCGCTGCCGATCGCGAAGTACTTCTTCAATTCGCTGATCATTTCGAGCGTCAGCACCGCTGCCGCGCTTGCGGTCGGTGTGCTCGGCGGCTACGGATTCGCGCGCTTCGATTTTCGCCGCAAGGACGTGTGGTTCGTGCTGCTGATGCTAACGCGTGCGATTCCCGGTATTGCCCTGTCGTTGCCTGTTTTCATGCTGTGGGCGTGGACGGGGCTGCTCGATACGCGCATCGGCGTGATCATCGTCTATCTCGCGATGAACGTGCCGTTCACCGTGTGGCTGATCGACGGCTTTTTCCGCGAAGTGCCGATCGAGCTGTCGCAAGCGGCGCTGATCGACGGCTGCACGCGCTGGCAGGCATTCTGGCGTGTCGAATTGCCGCTCGCCCGCTCGGGCATCGCATCGGCGGGCATCTTCGCGTTCCTCACGAGCTGGAACGAGTTCGCGCTCGCGACGCAGCTCTGCCGCAGCCCCGATACGAAGACACTGCCGGTCGGGCTGATGGATTACACCGCGCAGTTTTCGGTCGATTGGGCCGGCATGTGCGCGATGGCGGTCGTGATTATCGTGCCCGCGATCGTGCTGACTTTCATCGTGCAGAAGCATCTGATCGCGGGGCTCACGCTTGGCGGCGTGAAGGGCTGAGCGCGCTGCACGTGCCGCATGTGCTGAATGGGCCGCAGGGGCTAAACCCCGCGAGGAGAACACCAACATGACAAGAATCGACGCAGTTGAGATCCGGCAAGTCGACCTGCAGCCGAAGGTCAAGCGCACCGACGCGATCCAGGCGTTCGTCGTGCAGGAGACGGTGCTCGTCACCGTGCGCTGCGACGACGGCAGCAGCGGCACCGGGTACACGTACACGATCGGCACCGGCGGCTCGTCGGTGGTGGCGCTATTGCGCGATCATCTCGCGCCGCAATTGATCGGCCGCGATCCGGCCACGTTCGAGGCGATCTGGCGCGACCTGCTGTTCCATACGCATGCAACCGCGGTCGGCGCGATCACGAGCCTTGCGCTCGCAGCCATCGACACTGCGCTGTGGGACCGCAATACGCGCGCGGCCGGCGTGCCGTTGTGGGTTGCCGCGGGCGGCGCGAAGCCGGCGACGCGCACCTATTCGACCGAAGGCGGCTGGCTGCATCTGACTGAACGTGAGCTGATCGACCAGACCTTGCGGGCGCAGGCCGACGGCTTTCGCGGCGCGAAACTCAAAGTGGGCCGACCGCATGTCTCGGAAGACGTGCGGCGCCTCGAAGGGGTACGCAACGCGGTCGGCGACGGCTTCGAGCTGATGGTCGACGCGAATCAGGGCTTTACGCTTTCCGAAGCGATACGCCGCGCGCACGCATTCGAGCCGTTTCGTCTCGCGTGGCTCGAAGAGCCGTTGCCGGCGGAAAGCGTCGATGCACATCGACGTCTCGGTCTGGCGACCTCGGTGCCTGTTGCGATCGGCGAATCGCTGTATCACCCGGGGCAATTCGGCGAATATATGAAGGCCGATGCCTGTTCGATCGTGCAGGCGGACGTCGCGCGTATCGGCGGCATTACGCCGTGGCTGAAGGTCGCGCATGTGGCCGAAGCGCTGAACCTCGATATCTGTCCGCATTTTCTCATGGAGCTGCACGTCAGCCTGTGCGCGGCCGTGCCGAACGCGACGTGGGTCGAGTACATTCCGCAACTCGATTCGCTCACGCATTCGCGCGTGCGCATCGACGAAGGCTACGCCTACGCGCCGAACGAGCCCGGTATCGGCATCGATTGGGACTGGGATGCGATTCGCGCCGCGCAGCATGTCGAGCATGCGGTGAATACGGCGGACGCGCTCGCCTGAGGCGAGGCGTCCACATCGTGCGTTGCCCGCCTGGCCTATGCCCAGGCGGCAGTGCGGGTACGATAGGCGCTCCTCGAACTCACGTCATGGAGCTTTGGATGCGCAAGATGGCCATGCTGGTCGGCATCGCGCCGGAGAAAATCGCCGAATACAAGGCGCTGCACGCGGCGGTATGGCCTGCCGTTCTTGCGCGTATCCGGCAGTCGAACATCCGCAACTACTCGATTTTCCTGCGTGAGCCTGAAAATCTGCTGGTCGGCTACTGGGAATATCACGGTGACGACTTCAACGCCGATATGGCGGCGATCGCGGCGGATCCGGAAACGCAGCGCTGGTGGGAACTGACCGGGCCTTGCCAGACGCGGCTCGCGAGCGCCAAGGATCACGAACAGTGGTCGATGATGGACCAGGTGTTCGATCTCGACGGCTAAGCTGCCGGCGCGCCCGAGTCGCGCGGCGCTCGATGACGCTCAGCCCGTACACCTAACCGCGCGGCGCGGCGCGCGAGCGCCGGTTGAAGCGCTGCTCGACCACCGGTTGTCCCCAATGCATGCCTTCGGCTTCATGCGTGAGCGTGAAGCCCTCCGATTCGTACAGATGGCGTGCGGCGTCGAGCCCTTTGAACGTCCATAGAAACGTCTCGTTGAAGCGCGCATCGACGTAATCGAGGGCTTGCGCGAGCAGACGGCGCCCGACGCCGGTACCGCGCACTGCATCGTCGACGATAAACCAGCGCAGGTGCGCTTGACCGTTCGCCTCGTCGCCGTCGATGGCGATCGAGGCGAGCGTGCGGTCGTCCTCCACGTAACACCACAATGCCTTGCCGCTTGCGGGCAACTGGTACGCGAAGTCGGCCAGTTCCGTCGCAACGCGCCGCTCGAAGAACGCGCCGAAGCCCGACTCGCGCGCATAGTAGCGCCCGTGCAGGCCCGCGATATCGCCAATGCAGCCGGGCCGGTAGCCGGTCTCGATCCGCCCGGCGGGCACGAGCGCGGGCGCGCCGCGCGCTGTCTTGCCGGTGTCGTTATCGAGCGCGAGCGCGTCCGCATAGAGCGCGAGCGAGCGCACGAGCGCCTGCTGATCTTCCGGCACGAGCTTACGCAAGGCGTTCGATACCTGGTCGGTCGCGAAGCGGTCGATCTTCCTGCGCAGTTTTTGCCCTGCTTCGGTGAGGTAAAGCAGCGACGAACGCGCGTCGTCGCTCGAGGTCTCGCGGTAGACGAGCCCGCCTTCCTCGAGCTTGGCCAGTTGCCGGCTCGTATTCGATTTATCGAGCCGCAGCAGATTCGCGAGGTCGCGTGCCGGCATGCCCGGCGCGCCGCCGATCTCGAGAATCGCGTGACACGCGGACGGCGCGAGTTCGCTGTTGGCAAGCGTCGAGCGCATGAAGCCGAGTTCGCGCACGAGCTTGCGCGAGAACTCGCGCAACTCGAGGATCGTGCGGTCGCGTGGTTTTTCCGGTTGTGCGACATAGTCCATGGCGGGTCTCCTGTTTTTCTTCGCGATTCGGACGGGATTATTTGGTTGCGGTATGCAACCAATATAATTGCGGATCGCAACTTGTTCAAGCGGTTTTGCAGGGACGATCTGATGCAAGCACGCACGCGGCGTTCTCGCCCAAATCCTCTGAGGAATCGCACTCGATGCGCGATATAAAAATTCAATAGCGCGCAAACCTTTGCGCCTTCGAAATGTCGGCCTCGCCACCCTCCAGCAAAGTCCAGCCGCGCCGTAATGCGAGATGCATGGACATCGAATCGGTGTCGTGCGCGATCCGGAGCACGTGTTCCGGACCCCAACGGCTCAAGCCCTCCTCGCGTACACCAAGGCAAACAACTGGAGTCGAATATGAATCTCAACAATCTGTCGGTAAAGGCAAAGCTGACCGGGTCGTTCGGCGTCCTTGCTGCCGTCGTTCTGATCGTGTCGGGCATGTCGCTGAAAGCGCTGAACGACGCCAACGACCGGTTCGCAAGTTACGTATCGGGCGTCAACGCCCGCGGCAATCTCGCTGCGCAGGTTCGAACCGCGGTTGACCGGCGCGCGATTGCGGCACGCAACATGGCGCTGGTTACGACGCCGAGCGATTTCGAGGTGGAGAAAGCGGCCGAGGCGCAAGCGCAGATGGACGTCGAGTCGAACCTCGCCAAGCTCAACGAGATGATCTCGTCGGCGACCAATACGACTGAAAAAGCCCGCAAACTCGTGGGCGAAATCAACCGGATCGAGGCCGCTTATACGCCCGTTGCCAACGCCATCGTCAGCCTCGCCGTTGCGAACAAGCACGACGAGGCAGTCAAGAAAATCAATGACGAGTGCCGGCCGCTGCTTGCCGCGCTGATCAAGGCAACCAACGACTACGCCGACTACACGCATGGCCGTGCAGACGAACTGATGCGCGAATCGGAGCAGCATTATGCGATGCAGCGGAACCTGCTGACGGCCATCTGCGTTGCCGCCGTCGCGATGGCAATCGCGGCGGGCCTCGTCATCACGCGCGGCTTGCTGCGCGCCCTCGGCGCCGAGCCGGGTGCATTGGGCGAAGTCACGCAGCGCGTCGCGGCGGGCGATCTGAGCCCGGTCGCGGGCGCGACGAGCGCGCCTGCCGGAAGCGTGCTCGCGTCGATGGGCGACATGCAGGCCAGTCTCGTCAGGCTCATCGGGCAGGTTCGCGTCGCGGCGGACAGTATTGCCACAGGTTCGAGCCAGATCGCTTCGGGCAACATCGATCTTTCATCTCGCACCGAGCAGCAGGCCGCGTCACTGCAGGAAACGGCATCGAGCATCGACGAACTGACGTCGACGGTGCGGCAGAACGCCGAGAACGCGCAGCAGGCCAGCTCGCTCTCCGTCAACGCATCCGAAGTGGCGCGCAAGGGCAATGAGGTGGTCGGTCAGGTGGTCGGCACGATGGGCGACATCAGTACGAGCTCCACGAAGATCGCCGATATCACGGGGATCATCGAAGGGATTGCCTTTCAGACCAATATCCTCGCGCTGAACGCTGCGGTGGAAGCGGCCCGGGCGGGCGAACAGGGCCGCGGGTTTGCGGTGGTCGCCAGCGAAGTACGAAGCCTCGCGCAGCGCTCGTCGAGCGCGGCCAAGGAAATCAAGGATCTGATCAACGCCTCCGTGCAGAAGATCCGCGACGGTTCGTTGCTCGTCAACGAGGCAGGCGCGACGATGGCCCAGGTCACGCAGGCGGTCGCCCGGGTGACCGACATCATGGGCGAAATCGCCGCAGCATCGACCGAACAAAGCAGGGGCATTGAACAGGTCAATCAGGCGATCACGCAGATGGACGAAGTGACACAGCAGAATGCCGCGCTGGTCGAGGAAGCCGCGGCGGCCTCCAAGTCGCTCGAAGACCAGGGGCGGCAGCTCAATCAGGCGATCGCGTTCTTTCGTCTCGATGCGAGCGCCACACCAGGTTGAGGGTTCCCGCCCCTGCTCGATTACGACCCTTGCTGCCTCGTTGTTTGGCTCAGCGTGCGGCGGCGCCGAGTTGCGCTTCGAAGAACGCGGTCGCCGCATCGAGCGCCAGCCGGTGCACTTCCTGCTGGCGGTTGGCCTGTTTGCACGGCGGTATCGTTGCGCGCCCCGCCTCGGTGCAGGTCGCCAGGAAATCGTAGTGCGTCACGCCGTCGAGGCGTGTCAGCATCGCGCCGGGAATCAGACGGGCGGCGACCACGGCATTCGACGGCGCGGGCGCAACCGTATCCGCGTCGCCCACCACGATGCGCACGGGCGCGCGCAGTGCCTCGAGGCTCGCCGGGTCGATCTCCTGCACGAGCGCGGGCGCCATCGCGAACACCGCGCGAACATGCGCGATGCCGTGATTGTCTTGCGCATGCGCGAACGCGGCGCGAATCTCGGGACGCTCGATCTCGCGTTCGTAGTCCTGCTGTGTGACCGTGAACTCGAGTTGCGGCACGCACATCGCGTCGTCGGGATGCGCGCGGCACAACTGCTCGAGACGGCTCGGCTGAACCCGTGCGCCGGCCGCCACGAGCGACGTATAACCGCCCGCCGAAAAGCCCGCGACGCCAAGCCTCGATATATCGACGTGCGGTCCGACGACGGGGTCGCGCGCCACTGCGTCGAGGGCGACGCGCAGGTCTTCCGCGCGATCCCACGACAGCAATGCGCCGGATATCGTCATCGGGTCGGCGCCGTTATTGCCGGGGTGATCGACCGCGACGACGACATAGCCGTCGCGTGCGAGCGCAATGCCGAACCAGCCCATCACGCGCGCGCTGCCGCCGAAGCCGTGCGACAGCAAAATCACGGGGCGCCTGGCGCCGGCCGCAAAAGGCGCGTTCGGTGCGTCAGTGCCGACATTGAAAAGCGGGTTGTCGGGCGGGCCGATCGTAACGGGCTTTTCGATCGCAGCGGCGCTCGCCGGATACCAGACCGTGATGCGCAATTGCGTGCGATGCCGCGCGTCGCGCAGGCTCGCCGTCGGATCGAACGCGGTGCGGTGAAGTTCGCCGACCGGCGCCGCCGCATATGCGCCCGTGGCAACGATAAAAGTCAGCAGAAATGCCGCAGCCTGGGCGGTGGTTTTGAAGAACAGATCGCGCATCGTGTCTCCTTCATGATTTTTTCCGGATGACTGATCGTCGCAGTCATGCCGTCATTCTTTCACGCGAACCCGATTACACGAAGCATAAAGCACGCGCGGCATTCAACCGTCTGAAAACGGTCGAATGCCGCGCGCTTTGAAACATCACGCGTGCCTTCACGCGGGCACGCTATCGGCTAGTCAGGCATGCCCTGCCCGCGCGTTTCCGGCAAAAACCACGGCAGCACGATGCCGATCACGTAGACGGAGCCGAGCGCGAGCGCCGCTTGCGGCACACCGCCGAACGACTTGATCATGCTGCCCGCGACAATCGGAAACACCCATGCGATCAAACGCGCCGCGTTAAACACGAAGCTGATCGCGGTCGAACGCACGGTGCTCGTGAACAGTTCGCACGGATAGATTGCCATCCATACGTATGCGCAACCGAGCGTGAAAAAGCCGTTGATCGGCGCGACCACCATCATCGCTTCGACGCTCGAGGTGAATCGGTAGGTGATTACCGTCGTCACGAGCGAGCCGACGAAGCTCAAGGACAAAAACGCCTTACGGCCGACCGCATCGATGATAAAGCCCGCAAGCATATACGCAACGATCGCGCCGACCGTGTACGAGATCGATACCTTCGAGCCCCACGACAGCGGATCGGTGATGTTTTGCGCTTTCGCGATCGCCACCGTATGAGTGGGCAGCCAGCTCGAGATCGCCCACCAGCCGACCGTCGTGACGATGGAGAGCACGAGCAGGATAAGGGTGCGGCGCGCGGCTTCGCGTTCGTTGAACAGTTGTGCGAGCGTGAAGGGCCGCTTGTCGGCGTTCTTCGCCGGGTTTGCCGCTCCGCTCGCGCCTCGTTGCGGCGGCGCCGATGCCGACGTCGCATTCCAGCGCTTCTCGCGCACCGCGCGCTGCCATTTCTCCGATTCGTTGACGCCGCGCCGGATATACAGCACGAACAGCGCGGGCACCGCGCCGAGCACGAACATGAGCCGCCAGGTTTCGGCGCCGAGCGGATGCAGCGTCGACATCGCGTACCAGACGACCGCAGCCGTCAGCGTGCCCCAGCCGAAGCCTGATTGCAGGAAGCCGGCGCCTTTCGCCCGCGCTTCCTCGGGCCATGTTTCGGACAGCAGTGCGATGCCCGTGCTCCATTCGCTGCCCATGGCGAGGCCGGTCAGAAAGCGCAGTGCGCACAGGGTCCAGACCGTATCGGAAAACGCCGTGAAACCGGAGAGCAGCGCGTAGAGCAGCACCGACCACAGCATCATGCGCTTGCGGCCGACGTAGTCGGCGAGAATACCGCCGACGAGTCCGCCGATGCCCCAGCCGAGCAGCGTAATGCCGATGACGAGTCCTGCGTAGATGGTCGGCGATGCGGCCTGCGCGGGCGTCAGGACCGAATGCAGCATTGGCGCGAGCACGACGACCAGCACGAGTGCTTCATAGCCGTCGAAGATCCAGCCGAGAAAGCTGGCGCGCAGCACGCGCCAGTGCATTGCCGTCAGACCGTCGTACCAGCGGCCGCGTGCGCCGACCGCAACTTGCCCTTGTTCCATCCGCTTTGTCTCCTGTGTCGATCAGAGTTAGCGCTTTAGCGCTTACTCTGATCCCATGCCGCACTTGTTCCAGCTTGGCGCTTCAGCGCCCGGCTGGAGCTGCGCGGCGCGTCGATCAGAGTTAGCGCTTTAGCGCTTACTCTGATCCCATGCCGCACTTGTTCCAGCCTGGCCAAAGCTATGTGCCGAATAGTCACTTCACTCCGCCGCCGGTCTTACGCCGGCTTGCCGCGCCTTTCCTTTACCGCTGTCCGAACGACGCGCCGCTGAACACCTTGTTCACGCCGCGCGGTTCGCTACGCCAGTATTGCGGCGGCGCCGTCACGCTCGCGCCGAGTTCCGCCGCCGCATGCCACGGCCAGCGCGGATCCCACAGCACCGCACGCGCCAGCGCGATGAGATCGGCCTCGCCATCGCGAATGACCTTGTCCGCATCGGCGGCCTGCGTGACGAGGCCAACGCCGACCGTCGTCATGCCGGTCGCCTCGCGCACCGCCTTCGCAAACGGAATCTGATAGTGCGGCCCGAGCGGGATTTTCTGCAACGGCGACAAGCCGCCCGTCGACACGTCGATCCAGTCGCAGCCAAGCTGTTTCAGACGCTTTGCGAGTTCGACCGTCCCTTCGAGGTCCCAGCCGCCTTCGACCCAGTCGGTCGCCGACACGCGCACGCCAAGCGGCTTGTCCGCGGGCCAGACGGCGCGCACCGCCTCGAATACTTCGAGCGGAAAACGCATCCGGTTGTCGAGCGAGCCGCCATATTCGTCGCTGCGCTGATTCGAAAGCGGCGACAGGAACTGGTGCAGCAGATAACCATGCGCGAAGTGCAATTCGATCGCGGCCAGTCCGACCCGTGCCGCGCGCCGCGCACTCGCCGCAAACGCGTCGCGAATCCGTTGCAAGCCGTCGCGATCGAGTCCGGCGGGCGTCGCTTCGCCGTCGCGTTGCGCGATCGGCGACGGCGCGACAGTCTGCCAGCCGCCGTCCGCAACGGCAATCAGCGTGCCGCCGCGCCATGGCGGTTCGCTCGAGGCCTTGCGCCCCGCGTGGTTCAGCTGCACGCCGATCGGCATGTCGCTGAATTCGCGCACATCGTCGAGCACGCGTGCGAGCGCGCGCTCGTTGTCGTCCGAATAGAGGCCAAGACATTGCGGCGTAATGCGGCCCGCGGGTTCGACCGCGGTCGCTTCGAGCAGCATCATCGCCGCGCCGCTTTGCGACAGGTTACCGATATGGATGCGATGCCATGCGCTCGCCGAGCCGTCGATCGCGCTGTACTGGCACATCGGGCTAATCACGATACGGTTCGCGAGTTCGAGCGAGCCGAGCTTCAGGGGAGAGAAAAGTGTTGCGTCCATCGATGCCATTGAGTTCAACGGATTGAATGAAATGAAAGCCGCGGGCGAGCGGATTGCATCGGACCATTGCGGGTTTGCAGTGGCCTTCGCCGTCCGTGCGGGCGTCGCGGCGCGCGATGGCTCATTGCCCCCGATACGGCCTGGTGTCGCCTGCGCCCCGCGCTGGATGGGTTATAGAATGCGGTTTGCGGCGCGATTTGAGAATTTCTGATTATTCAGCGCAGCCATCGCCAATCGAGATGGATGGCCAATGGCGGGTCGCGAGCCGCTAAAACCACCGCAAAACCAGGGGGAAACCCGTACATGGAAGGGTGCTAGAGCATGCGCGCCACCGAAGAGCGTCCGCTGCGCTTCGACATCGAGTCACTGCGGATTTTTGTCGCCGTTGTCGAAGAAGGCAGCATCGCGGCGGCGTCGGGCAGGATGCATCTGGTCGCGTCGGCGGTCAGCAAGCGTGTGTCGGATCTCGAAGCCGAGGCCGGCACGCCGCTGCTCTATCGGCATAGCCGCGGCGTGCTGGCCACGCCGGCCGGGGACGCACTCTATCATCACGCGAAGCGGCTTGTCGAGCATCTGCAGCAGATCTCCGACGAGTTGTCCGAGTACTCGCAAGGCTTGCGCGGCCATGCACGCATTTACGTGAATTTCACCGCGATGGTGCTGTATCTGCCCGCCGCGCTCAATTCGTTTTTGCATGTGAATCCGCAAGTGCGCGTCGATATGGTCGAGAAGACCAGCGACGAAGTGGTGCAGGCCATCGCAAGCGGGGTCGCCGATCTCGGCATTTGCGCGGCCTCGCGCGATGCGACGGGCGACCTGCAGGTGCGTCCCTATCGGGTCGACAAGCTCGTGCTGATCGTGCCGAAAGCGCATCGCTTCGCCGAACGCGCGCGAGTCGCCTTCGACGAGACACTCGACGAAGATTTCGTTTGCATGCCGTACGGCACATCGATTCCGAAGCTGTGCCGCGCGGCCGCCGAGCGCGCGGGCCGGCGCATGCGCGTGCGCATCGAGGTGACGAGCTTCGAGGGCGTGCGCAATATGGTCGGCGCGGGCCTCGGCATCGGCGTGCTGCCCGAAGGAAGCGTGCTGCCCTATCTGGAATCGGCCGGCATATGCGCCGTCGAACTCGAAGAACCATGGGCATTCCGCCCGCTCGTGATCGTCGCACGCAACTTCGATACGCTGCCGATGCCGGCGCGCATGCTCGTCGATCATCTGCAAAAGGATGCGGCGGCGGTGATGCCCCTTCCGTTCAAACCAGTTGCGCAAGAAACAACTGCAGCGCGCGATTGAACTGTGCGGGCCGTTGCAGCGGCGCGAAATGGCTGACACCCTCCAGTAGCAGCCACCGCGCGCCCGGAATGCTGCGCGCGAGATACTCGGCGTGTTCGCGCTTGATGAATTCGTCATGTTCGCTGTGCGCGATCGTCACGGGCACGCGAATCTGCGCGAGTTCATGCGCACTCCAGTTCGGCTGCGTTTTCTGCATCGTACTGACCGCTTCGACGAACGCGTCGAACTGGTCCGGCGTGGCCGAAAGCTGCGCGTAGTCGTTTACGTGCCTCGCAAAGCAGCGGTCGATAACCGGTGTCGCGACGAAAGGCTTTGCGCCGCCCGGATCCATATTGCAGCCGAAGAAGAATACGCCCGCCACGCGCTCGGGCGCTTGCGCCGCGAGTATCAACGACGTACATGCGCCATCGCTCCATCCTGTAAGCGCCGCCCGTTCGATACGCAAGGCGTCGAGCACCGCGCGGACGTCCGATGCCATCCGTTCATAGCAATACGGTTGCGCGTCGCGCGTGCTGCGGCCATGTCCGCGGCTGTCGATCGTGACGACCTCGTGCCCTGCCGCCACTAGCGCCGGCACCTGATAACCCCAGTTCCCGCTATGACCAAGGCCACCATGCAGCAGCACGACGGGCACGTGGTCGCCGCGCGTTCCGCAGGCGGCGTACCAGATGCTTACGCCGTCATGCTCGACATGCCCTTCACGCGCGCTCGCGGGTAGCGGCGGCGCGCCTGTGGCAGCGAACTGCGTGAGGTCGTCGTCGAATGAATGCATGCCGGTTGTCTCCGTTTTTGCGCACGCTTTGCCTGCCGTGATGTTGGTGGTGCGCGCAATATCTCGCTTTCAGCGCGAAACTTCAGCGCGAAAGCGTGAACGCGTCGAAGCCGACCGGGATCGACGTCGATCCCGGCAACGCAGCGCCATGCGGGCCGTTTGC
>NZ_BAAILL010000042.1:207941-269902 GCF_054589215.1 Paraburkholderia sp. 2C
AGGATTTGCGGCCGCGCGTGCGCAGGAAGCCGCGCAGCCCGGCGACACGCCCACCGGGCAGCTGGAGCTGTCAGCGGATATCCATATGCTCGCCGCGCCCTTCTGCGTCGTCGCCGCGCGCAGCTTTTTGCAGAGCTTCAGGTAAGCAAAGCGCACGCGCCTGTTAACCGCGCGTCATTTACCGCGCGTCATTTCGGTTGCGCGACGTACCGCAAATAGGGCTTCAACGTCTTGAATCCCTGCGGGTACTTCTTGTGCGCATCGTCGTCCGAAACGGAAGTCGGGATGATCACGTCGTCGCCCGGCTTCCAGTTCACCGGCGTGGCGACCGTATGCTTCGCGTTCAGTTGCAGCGAATCGAGCAGACGCATCACTTCGTCGAAATTGCGGCCCGCGCTCATCGGATAAACAAGCATCGCCTTGACTTTCTTGTCCGGACCGATCAGGAATACCGAACGTACGGTGGCATTGTCGGCTGCCGTGCGCGTGCCGCCGCTCGCGTTCGGATGAATCATGTCGTATAGCTTCGCGACCGCGAGGTCCGAGTCGCCGATCAATGGATAGTTGACCGCGTGGCCCTGGGTCTCCTCGATATCCTTGACCCATTTCTGGTGATCGGTCACCGGATCGATGCTGAGCCCGATGATCTTCGTATTGCGCTTGTCGAACTCGGACTTGAGGCCGGCCATATAGCCGAGTTCGGTCGTGCAGACCGGCGTGAAATCTTTTGGATGCGAAAACAGGATGGCCCACTTGTCGCCGATCCAGTCGTGAAAGCGGATGGTCCCTTCGGTGGTTTCGGCGGTGAAATCGGGCGCGTCTTCTCCTAAACGAATCGACATTTCCAGCCTCCTTGGGTTGAGCGCGTCGTTGTGGGTCATACCGCCGTGGGCGCGCACGAGGATAACGGCTGCTTGAATTGTAATCAGGTTACCGGCAAAAAATTCACGTTCGACAGCTTGTTTTTCGGGATCTTCGCGCGCGACTTACACCTGAAGTAAAAGCGCAAAGGCCGTTACTTCTGACGAAAGGCGCGCGGCCGCGCATTCGATGCTTCACTGGAAATCGGTTGAAACCGCCACCGCATGCCATGCTTCGAGCTCGCTTTCGACGTGACGGTTCTTCGCATTGATTCTTGCGACCGTATCGGAACCGAGCGGCAGGCGCACCGGCGGGTTGCCGCTATCGACAAGCTTGAGTATCGCGGTGGAGAGCTTTTGCGGATCGCCCGGCTGCGCGTGATTGGCACCCGCCGCAAAGTCGCGCGTGACGCCGACCGTTTCCGCATAGTCGGCAATCTGCTGCCGGGTCGATACGAGCGAGTTGTCGTTCAGGAAGTCGGTACGGAAAAAGCCGGGCTCGACCACCGTCGCATGCACGCCGAGCGGCGCAAGCTCAGCGGCGAGCGCTTCGGTCAATCCCTCGACGGCGAATTTGGTGGACCCGTACACGCCCCAGCCTTGATAAGCCGAATAGCCGCCGACCGACGACATATTGATCACGTGCCCGCTGCGCTGTTTGCGCATATGCGGAAGCACCGCACGCGTGACGTTCAGCAGACCAAACACGTTCGTGTTGAATACAGCCTTCACTTCACTATCGCTCGATTCTTCGACCGCACCGAGCAGGCCATATCCGGCGTTGTTCACGAGCACGTCGATGCGCGAAAAGCGGGCGATGGCGGCTTCGACCGCTTGCGCCGCATCGGCTTCGTTCGTGACGTCGAGCTTGACCGCCAGCAGGTTCGGATGCTCGCCGAGCTGGTCGATGACCTGCTGCGGATTGCGCGCCGTGGCGACCACCCGATCGCCGCGCCCGATCGCATCGCGTGCGATCAGCGCGCCGAAACCGCGCGACGCGCCCGTGATAAACCAGACCTTGCCTGCCTTCGCTTGTGACATGATTCGCTCCTTTAAATCCGTGGACGGTTAGGGCTTCGTCCCTCCGGTTGCTGCGCCTCGCGACTGCGGTGATTCATTCAGCGACGCGAAGCGGGTGACACGAATAGTAGGAGCGCGAAGACCCTCAAACTAGAGCGAATTGACTTGAATGATCTACAACCTTTAGTTGCTAATCGATGGGCATTGCAGTTGCACGTCATGGCGACGCTTCACGGTTCGCGCGTCGCGTTACGGACCTTCTCCACCGCTTTGACGCTGACCGCCGGCGCGTCGTTGTTCCAGTTGCTGCGCACGAAGCTCAGCACGTCCGCGATCTGCGCGTCGGTCAGCATCGCGTGATACTTCGGCATCGAATACGGTACCGGCACGCCGCCGATCACCAGCATGCCGGTGCCGTTCAGCGTGACGTTGATCAGCGATACCGGATCGGGTTCGAGCACATTCGGGTTGCCCGCAAGCGGCGCGAGCCACGGCGCCGCGCCATTTCCGCCCGCGCCGTGGCAATGCATGCAGTACGTCGCATACGTATGCGCGCCGCGGGTGTTGGACATCGCGGCCAGCACCACGCGCTCGCCGTCCGGATGCGGCATATAGGGGCGCCCGTCGTCGCTGCGGCCGCCCGGCAGCGACTTGATATAGCGCGCAATCGCGCGCGTGTCGGCCTCGCTCAGCGTCTGCGTGCTGTAGTTGATCACGTCGGTCATCGAACCGAATGCCGTGGCGTGCGCATTGGCGCCGGTGCGCAGGAACGTGTTGAGGTCGTCCTCGCTCCAGCGTCCGAGGCCCGTGTTGTGATTGCCGGTCAGGTTCGATGCGAACCAGTTCTCGAGCGGCGCGCCGGTCAGAAACGCGCGCCCGCTTTCGTCGAGCGCTTTTTCCTGAAAGCCGATGCCGCGCGGCGTATGGCAGGCGCCGCAGTGGCCGAGGCCTTGCACGAGGTAGGCGCCGCGATTCCACTGCGCGTCCTTATCCGCTTTCGTCTGGTAACGCGTGTTGTCGAGAAAGACGACATTCCAGATCTTCAGCGGCCAGCGCATATTGAGCGGCCACGGAATGTCGGTCGCGCGGTTCGCCTGCCGGACCGGCGTCACGCCCTGCATGAAATACGCGTAAAGCGCCTTCATATCGGCGTCGCCGACTTTCGCGTACGACGGGTACGGCATGGCCGGATACAGCGCGCGACCGTCCGGCGCCACGCCTTCGCGCACCGCCTTGGCGAAATCGGCTTCGCTGTAGCGGCCGATGCCGGTCTCGCGATCGGGCGTGATGTTCGTCGAATAGATGCGGCCCATCGGCGTGGTCATCGGCAGGCCGCCGGCGAACGGCTTGCCGCGCGGCGTCGAGTGGCAGGCAAAACAGTCGCCGGCCTTCGCCAGATATTCGCCGCGTGCGACGAGCGCGGCGTCGCCCTTCGCGCCCTGTGCATGGCAGATGGCCGGGATAGCGCCGCACAGCGCGGCCAGCGCCGCGGCGGCAAGACGCAAGAAGCGGGGATGCGCGCTCACGTTGACTCTCCTCACGCCGTCTGGCCGGTGCGCAACTGATCGCCGACCGGCAGGCGCCGCACACGCGTGCCGGTCGCCGCGAAAATCGCATTGGTCACGGCCGGAATCACCGCCGACGTGCCCGGCTCGCCGATACCGCCCGGCGCTTCCTCGCTCCTGACGATAATCGTCTCGATGCGCGGCGCCTCGTTGATTCGCATCACGCGATAGTCGGTGAAATTCGTCTGTTCGACGCGGCCGTTCTTCAGTGTGATTTCGCCCCACAGCGTCGCGGTAATGCCGAAAATCGCGCCGCCTTCCACCTGCGCCTCGATCGTGTTGGGATTCACCACATGCCCGCAATCGACTGCGCAGACAACGCGCTCGACGCGCACCTCGCCGTCTTTGACATCGACCTCGGCGACCACGCAAAGGAAGCTGCCGAACGCGTTCATCACCGACACGCCACGCCCTTTGCCTTTCGGCATCGGCGCGCCCCAGCCGGCTGCGCGCGTGGCGACGTCGAGCACATTGCGGGCGCGCGGTGTCTTGTCCAGCAGCGCCCGCCGGTAGGCGACCGGGTCCGCTTTCGATTCGTGCGCGAGTTCGTCGACGAAGCTCTCGACCACGAACGTGCCGCGTGTCGGCCCCACGCCGCGCCAGAATGCGGTCGGAATGCCGCGCGGCTCCTGCCGCACATAGTCGATGCGCTGCGCGCGAATATCGTACGGCAGCATCGCCGCGACTTCGATCACGTCCGGATCGATGCCTTTCTGGAACCACTCCGGATACCAGCGCGCGACGATCGACGAACCCGCGATGCGATGCGTCCATGCCACGGGCTTGCCGTTCGAATCGAGTCCGGCGGCGATGCTGTCGAAGTAGCACGGACGGAACATATCGTGCTGGATATCTTCCTCGCGGCTCCACATCACCTTCACCGGCGCATTCACCTGCTTGCCGATCGCAACCGCCTGCTGCGCGACATCCGATTCGAGCCGGCGCCCAAAGCCGCCGCCGATCAGAAAGTTATGCACGACGATCTTTTCGCGCGGCAGCCCCGTCACCTTGACCGCTTCATCGACGACACGCGTGGGCACCTGCGTGCCGATCCACACTTCGCACTGATCGGCCGTCACATGAACCGTGCAGTTCATCGGTTCCATCGTGGCGTGCGCAAGGAACGGCTGCTGGTACACCGCTGCCATGTTTTTCGCCGCGCTTTTGAAGGCCGCGTCGACGTCGCCGTCCTTGCGCGCGACGGCGCCAGGATGTTGCGACGCGCGCCGCAGATCGTCGAATAGCATCGCGCTCGTCAGATGCGCGTTGGCACCTTCGTCCCACTCGATCGCGAGCGCGCTTGCGCCGCGCTTCGCGGCCCACGTATGGTCGGCGACCACCGCCACCGCGTTATCGAGCTTCACGATCTGCCGCACGCCGGGCTGCGCGCGCGCCACACGATCGTCGACCTTCGCGAGCTTGCCGCCGATCACCGGGCAATTGACGACCATCGCGACGAGCATGCCGGGCTCGCGCACGTCGATGCCGAACCGCGCGACGCCGTTTACCTTCTCCGGCGAATCGAGCCGTTTATGCGGTGTGCCGATCAGCTTGAACGTCTGCGGCTGTTTAAGCGTAACGGTCTTGATCAGGTCGGCGCTGACCGGCGAGCCGGCCGCACGCGCCGCGCATTCGCCGTAACCGAGCGTGCGGCCATTCACCGTATCGGTGATCACCGCATTGCGCGCGACGCACGTCGTGGCATCGACCTGCCACTGCTGCGCCGCGGCGTTGATCAGCAGCAGGCGCGCGGCGGCGCCGGCGCGCCGCATCGGCTCCCATGTCGTGCGAATCGAGAGCGAGCCGCCCGTCGCTTGCTGGCCGAGCAGCGGATCGGCATACAGTTTGGCGTCGGGCGGCGCATGTTCGACCTTCACGCGATCGAGCGGCACTTCGAGTTCTTCGGCAAGCAGCATCGGAATCGCGGTATAGACGCCCTGCCCCATCTCGACTTTCGAAATGACGAGCGCGATGCTGCCGTCCGGATCGATGCGAATAAACGCGTCGGGCGCGAACACGCCGGCTGCCGGCTGCGGCGAGCCATCGCCGGCAATCACGCTGGCCGGCCCAGGCGCGCCGTCGCTGCGCGCATTGAAGCTCACGCCGAGCAGGAGACCGCCGCCCGCCGCGATGCCGACACTGAGCCCGGCGCGCAGAAAGTCGCGCCGGCTGAACGCGTGCTCCACGCTGTGCGGCGGATTGCGCATGTCACGCTCCTTTTGCTGCCTGTTTGATCGCGGCGCGAATCCGCACGTAGGTGCCGCAGCGGCAGATATTGCCGGCCATCGCCATATCGATGTCCGCATCGCTCGGCTGCGGGTGCGCTGCGAGCAACGCGGCGGCCGACATGATCTGCCCGGACTGGCAGTAGCCGCACTGGACGACATCGAGATCGAGCCATGCCTGCTGGATCTTGCGGCCCGCGGGCGTGTTGCCGATCGCTTCGATGGTCGTGACCTTGCGTGTGCCGACGGCTGCGATCGGGGTCACGCACGAGCGAGCCGGCTGGCCATCGAGGTGGACGGTGCACGCGCCGCACTGGGCGATGCCGCAGCCGAACTTCGTGCCGGTCAGGCCGACGAGATCGCGCAGTACCCACAAGAGCGGCATTTCAGGAGTCGCGTCGACCTGCTGGTTTTGTCCGTTGACGTTGACGGTGAACATCGTAGCTCCCGCATTCCGTGAAGCGAGTTGCGTTGTGTTCGGGTGACGCTCGCGGGGGATGGGGCTACTGCGGGGCGCGGCGCCGGCATCGACAAACAGGATCTTCTATCGACGCGGGCGCGGCGGTTTGCCGATTCGAACGGATCGTTGCGCGATCCGTCATGGGGATGGAGGTCACCGCTTCCGCACGTGTCGTTAGGACATGATAGGCGTGCGAAACGGCATCGGCTAAGAAAGAAATGCGGGCACACTCATTTTGCGCTTTGCCGCTTGTGAACCGGCTCTTCGCTATAAAACTCGTGCTGCTCGGTCTCACTGAGGCCGTTCAGAATGCTCGTCGTCTTTTCGTTGATGAGATTCTCGACCGTATTCGTGATCGTGTTGCCGTAGTGGCTGGCAAGGCGTTCGAGATTGCGCTTCGTCGATATCCGGACAAAAACGGACAACCGTTCGCTGCCTCCCCCGGGCCCTAGGTGGCGCTGCCGGTACCTGCGCTGCTTTTCGGAGTTAGATAATCCCATTACGTCATTTCCGTTCCGTCTTGAGCCCGTTCCTTCCGGACACCTGGTTGTCGCTTCAGTGGATAACGGCCGCAACCCAATCGGCATTTAGGGTGCAGCAAAAGTTATGCAGTAACCGGGGCGACCGAAAATCGGCCGGCTGTTACGGCAATGCCGCTCGCAGAGCGGCTCCGCCTTGCTCGGCGGGGTTTTGCGCGATTGCAAGGCACGTTACGCGAATTCGCATAAACGTTTGCGCGTTCGCCTCCGGCTCAGGCATGACCCGCCGCCTTTATGCAATCGAAGCTCATATATAGGTCGATTATTTTCAATGCCCATACCGGGCGACCGGTTCAATGAGACTGAAACGCGTGCATGAAGCGGGGCGGAGCATCCTCCTTGCGATGCCGCATTTCGTCGTCGAAGAACGTCGAGAAACGCGAGGCGGAAATCGCCTTGCCCAGGTAGAAGCCTTGCGCCAGATCGATATGCGCGCGCCCAACCGCGTGAAACTGGCTCACGCCTTCGACACCGTCGACCACCACGGCCATATTCAGGCGCCGCCCCGCGCTTGCCATCTCCTGCAACTGGTGCGCGCGTGCGCCCTCTTCGAGGCCCATTACCTCGCGATCGACCTTCACGAAGTCGCAACCAGCCCGGGCAGCCGATTCGAGCTTCGGCGACGCCGATCGCACATGCGACACGCCGACGCGAATCCTGTCGTTACGCAATTGCGCGACCGCGGACACCACGTCGGCTATGTCGTCGATCGGCATCTGCAGAATGACATGGCTTTTTGCGGTCAGGCGATTCGCCATCCTGATCAGTTTCGCGATCGAGTCGGACGAGTCGAGCATCGAGGCCGGCACGTCGACGATCAGATACAGCGAATCGCTGTGGTCTAACGCTTCGAGTTCCGTCGCAGCGGTCTCGAACACGTAGTCGAGAATGCGCTCCGCAATCGGCGTGCGATCGAGTTCCTTCATATACCACTCGGCGCCTCGAATGCCATGCACCGAATTGCGCCAGCGCAGCATCACTTCGAGGCCGACGCACTTCTGCGTGCGCGTGTAAAAGACCGGTTGGTATTCAAGATGAAATTCGTCGCGCCGCAACCCGCGCCGCGCGGCACGCGCAAGTATCGCGCGCGGGCTGAACCAGCGTGCGCGCGCGAGCAGCGCGCAGGCCACGAGCGCGGCGATCAAGGCGGCGCCAAGCAGGATTGCGATGCCGATGCGAATCAGAAGCGGCCAGTCGATCGCGGGGCCGGGCGAATCCGACGCGCCGCCGCGAACCGAATCGGTACTCGCATGCACGGTATCGGGTGTCGAGGGGGCGGCGGTCGGCGCGTGCGCCGCCGAGGGCTGAACAAACGAGGCGCCGATGCCGCCGCTGGTCGCTGGGGTCAGGTTCTGGCCGGCGCTCGCGTCGGGCGTGAGATTGCCGGTAGCCGGCTGTTGCGCGGCCGGATCGAACGGCGCCGAGGTCTGTGCACCGCCGCCGCCGCCGCTCGTTGCGATCTGCGTGAAACGGCAGTAGACCGGCGCGTCGCCGTTGAGCGTCCGGTTCATGCCCATGCCGCCGAGCGGTGCCGGCAAGCGAAGCACGGCAGGCCCTGCGCAATCGGTACCCGAAAATGAGTCTTCGCTGGAAACGTTTGCCGTTCCGGCCGCCGCATGCGCCGACGCGACAAGCGCCGCTGCATAGGCCGCTTGCGCGAACATGCAGACAGCGAATACGCAGAACACCCCGATGTTTCTCGATCGCATAGTCGTGTGGTTAGTAATGCCGCACTTTCGATTCATTCCTCGCGGAATGGCCCGCGTGCCCGGCTTCTAAAGGCCGTGCTTAACGGACTAACGCGTTTGCGTCCGAAGATGAGCGGCCCTTGCCGCGACGCAAACGTGTGCGCTTTACGGCAAGGAATTGGCGTCGTGACTACGCAAACGAGGACCTCAAAAGCCTCGGATTATAAGGACGCTATTCATGCCGCATTTCAATTCGGTTACGCGGTAACCGGCGAACTGCGAGTGAGAGGGAGCTTGGAAAAAAGGCTGGCGACTTTGTCGAAACGCTGCTGCTGCGCTGCTGCCGAATAAATCGCTGCAGGGACGCGCGATTGCGTGTTGCGCGTTCGTTTGTTTTGTAGGGCGCAAGTCTACACCGCGAAGACGCCGCTGTGTAGTCGGATCGGTTACGCACTAACCTGACGGCACGCGAGCGCGACGCTCGCCTCGCGGCGGCGTCGACTCCGCGTCAACGGCCTGAAATCAGGTTTCGCTCCACATGCGCAACAGGTTGTGATAGCAACCAACGAGCGTGCGCCGCGCGGCTTCGTCGCCGTTCGATGCATTGAGGCGCTGAATCGAGTTATCCATGTCGAACAGCAACGCGCGCTGCGTGTCGTCGCGCACGAGGCTTTGCGCCCAGAAGAAACTCGACACGCGCGCGCCGCGCGTGACCGGACGCACCTGATGCAGGCTCGTACCCGGATAGACGATCGCGTGACCGGCCGGCAGTTTCACTTCCTGCAAGCCGAACGTATCTTCGATCAGCAATTCGCCGCCATCGTATTCGTCAGGCGGCGTGAGAAAAAGCGTGATCGACACGTCGGTGCGCACGCGCCGGCCGCTGCCCGGCACGAGCCGGATCGCGCCGTCGACGTGACTGCCGAAATGCATGCCGCCTTCATAGCGGTTGAAGAGCGGCGGATACACCTTGTTCGGCAACACCGCGCTGATGAATAGCTGATTGCGCTCGAGCGACGCGACAATGCGGTCGCCCATTTCGAGGGCGATGTCCGAGCCTTCCGCAATCTGCTGATTGTGCTTGACGGGCGCACCCTGATAGCCGGCCGTCGCGCGGCCGTGCACCCACGAGTCGGTGGCCGCTTCGAGCTGCGCGCGCATGGCGGCCGCGTCGGCCGGGCTCAGTACGTCGGGAATGGAGACAATCATCGTTTGGCGCTTCCTGCAGGAACGCGCGCCCGCGTGCTTGCAAGGCACCAGGGCGCGCGGCGTTCGTGAGGCGTGTGAAAGACCCGCCCGCGGCGATCAGTAGAAGCGATAGTTTAGCGTCGCGAGGAACGTGCGGCCCAGCGCCGGCACCGCGCGGCCGCCATCGGACTGGATGATCGCATCGTAGTAGTGCTTGTTGGTCAGGTTGATCAGGTTCAGCTGAATGTCGTAGTGCTTCTGGTGGAAAGCGGCCATCGCATCCCAGCGCGTGTAGCCCGGCACTTCGACGCGGTTGTTGTTCGCCGCATAGCGCGGGCCCGTATACACCGGACCGCCGCCGATTTCCCATTGCGGCGTGAACAGGTACGTGGTCCACAACGTCAGCATGTTGCGCGGCGTGTTAGCCGGCGTGTTGCCCTGCGTGCCGTCGCGTGCTTCGAGAATGTCGCCGTCCATATACGTGTAGCCGCCGAACACCTGCCACTTGTTCGTGATGCGCCCCGCCACACCGAGCTGATAGCCGCGCACGCGGATATTGCCGTCGAGCGTGTACGTGCCGTCCACATTCTGCGTACGCGCATTGGTCTGCTCGATATTGAACAGCGACTGCGTGACCGACAGGCCGCCGCCGAGCAGATCCCACTTCGCACCCACTTCGTACGACTTGTTGTGCACGGGCGGCAGGTTCTGCTGGCCGTTGGTCAGCGTCAATGCTTCGAGCGACGGGTCGAACGACGTACCGTACGACACGTAGTACGACTGCCAGTCGGTCGGCTGCCAGATGATGCCGCCGCGCACGCTCGTGAAGTAGTTGGTCTGCGTTGCATAGCCCGGCGCGTTGATCGAGTTGTTGATCGACGCCTCGTAGCGGTCCCAGCGCACGCCGCCCACCACTTTCCAGTGCTCGCCGATCGACACCGTATCGTTCGCGTAGACGCCGATGCCGTTCGCACTCGACTCCGCGAGGTTGCCGCGCGTGACCTGCAGATTCCCCGGCGTCGGCACATACGGCGGGTCGAGCAGCGGCACGATCGCGATCGTGTTGGACGGCAAGCCCGGCGTGGTCGCCGTGTACGACTGGTTGCTGTACGTCTCGTGACTGAGGTCGACGCCCATCAGCAGGTCGTGCTTGATAAAGCCCGTCGCGAACTTCGTTTCGAGTTCGGTCGTGTTGTACAACGAATGGTCGTTGATCACACGGTCCTTGCCCTGCATCTTGACGAAAAGCTGCGACGGATCGAGCGTGGTGAAGTTGCCGTTGCTCAGCGCGGTCGACGTCGCGAGCGGCCCGGTCAGCACTGCGGCCGGGTTCGATGCCTGCACGTTGGTGCTGTAGTGGCTGTACTGAGTCTGGTTGCTCAGCGTGACGTTTTCGTTGAAGCGGTGCTTGATGCGCGCCGAGAACGTCTGCACGTCCTGGATCGTGCGGTCGTTTGTGAAGCCGTAGAACGTCGACGGACCCACCACCGACGCCGGATGGCCGTTCAACGACGGGATGCCGTAGTCGGGCTGGTCGTTGTTGTGCTGGATCAGCGCGGACAGCGTGATTTCCGTCGGCGTGCCGATACCGAATTTCACTTCGGGTGCGACGCCGTAGTCCTTGCTCTTCATCACGTCGCGCGTCGAGCCGAGGTCCTGGCCGAAGGCGTTGATTCGGAAGGCGGAGGTATCGGTGATCGGCTGATCGAGGTCGACGGTCGTGCGATAGCGGTCATGCGTGCCCGCCTGCACCGACACGTCGGCACGCGGCTTCAGCGTCGGCTGTTTGCTGACCTGGTTGATCACGCCGCCCGTCGAGCCGCGGCCGAAATACAGCGACGACGGGCCGTACAGCACATCGATCGATTCGAGGTTGAACGTGTCGCGATAGTACTGGCCGCGATCGCGGAAACCGTCGAGATAGATGTCGGTGCGCGCGGTAAAGCCGCGCAGGTTGATGTTGTTGCCGATCGTGCCGCCTTCGGCCGCCGCGATCGTAATGCCGGGCACGTTGCGCAGCGCGTCGGTGAACGAACTCGCCGCCTGCGACTGCAGCACCGCCTTCGGCACGACCACCGCCGCTTGCGGAATGTCGCGCAGCGCGGTCGGCACTTTCGCGCCGACGCTCGAGATGTCCGGCTGGAAGTCGTTGCTGGTGTCGGCCTGGCCGGTCACCTTGACGGCGGGCAGTGTCGCGCCGGGCGCGGCACTCCCGGTGGCGCCCGGGTCTTTTTCGGCCGCGCCGCTGTCTTTCGGGTCAGCGGCTCCGGTCGCGGGGTTGGCTCCGGTTGCGGCCTGGGCGATCTGCGTGGCGGAAGGCGCGGCAGGCGCGGTGGTTTGGGCGTAGAGCGGCGTCGCGAAAATGGCCATAGCGGCCGCCGCGACTGGCGTGGTCTTGAACATCAGCTTCCCTGTCGTTGTCAGTTAATTCTTATGAGCCGACAGGCACTACGCCGCCGGCGCACGCGAACGAGCGTGCGGGGACCGCCCCATGCCGTGTTGCTGCATCGCAACCGGCTGGTGGTGTTTGCTTATTGTTTGTTAGATACGGTTACAAATAAATGAGAATCGGTATCATTACACAAACCACCGATGCGGGGCAATCGTTGGCTGACAAGGCTGTAGCCGAAAAGCATCAGTTAGTTATTTGAAAGAATTTGAAACAGCGAGCAGACGCCGCGGATTTGTCCTGCAGCACTCCGAACCCCGGATCGCACCTAAATCCGCGTCCCGAAAAGAAAAAAGGCGGCACTTCGCGTGCCGCCCTTCAGGCTCATTTCGTCAGATTTTTTGTGACTTTCGTCAGGTGCCGCCGGCTCAGCGAACCTTTCCGGCTTTCCATGCTGAAAGCAACTGATCGTACTTGACCGTCTCGCCCTTCGGCTTTTCGTTCGCGAGTTTCTTCCACGGCGCGTGCTGATCGGAGAGCCACTTCGACGGATCGCTTTCCGGGTTCAGTTCCGGCGCGCACGACTTCATCCCCGCGCGCTGCAAACGCGCCAGCACCTGGTCCATCTCTTTCGCGAGATTGTCCATCGCGGCCTGCGGCGTCTTTTCGCCGGCCACCGCGGTGCCGACGTTCTTCCACCACAACTGCGCCATCTTCGGATAGTCGGGCACGTTGTTGCCGGTCGGCGTCCACGCGACGCGGGCCGGGCTGCGATAGAACTCGATCAGCCCGCCGTACTTGTCGGCGTTCTTCGTGAAGTAATCGCTATGGATGTCCGAATCGCGGATGAACGTGAGCCCGACGATCGACTTCTTCAGCGACACCGACTTCGACGTGACGAACTGCGCATAGAGCCATGCGGCCGCGCGCTGGTTCGCCGGCGTCGACTTGAAGAAGGTCCACGAGCCGACGTCCTGGTAGCCGTTCTGCATGCCGTCCTTCCAGTACGCGCCGTGCGGCGACGGCGCCATGCGCCACTTCGGCGTGCCGTCCGGATTCGTCACGTTGCCGGGCTTGAGCATCGACGCCGTGAACGCCGTGTACCAGAACACCTGCTGCGCGATACGGCCTTGCGCCGGCACCGGGCCCGCTTCGCTGAAGGTCATCCCCGACGCCTCAGGCGGCGCGTATTTTTTCAGCCAGTCGATGTACTTCGTGGTCGCATACACGGCAGCCGGGCTGTTCGTGCCGCCGCCGCGCGATACCGACGCGCCCATCGGATGACAACCGTCCGGCGTCACGCGAATGCCCCATTCGTCGACCGGCATGCCGTTCGGAATGCCCTTATCGGCTTCGCCGGCCATCGAGAGCCACGCGTCGGTAAAGCGCCAGCCGAGCGACGGGTCTTTCTTGCCGTAGTCCATGTGGCCATAGACCTTTTCGCCGTCGATATTCTTGACGTCGTTCGTAAAGAACTCGGCGATGTCCTCATAGGCCGACCAGTTGACCGGCACGCCCAGGTCGTAGCCGTACTTCGCCTTGAACTTGTCCTGCAGGTCCTTGCGCGCGAACCAGTCGGCGCGGAACCAGTACAGGTTCGCGAACTGCTGGTCCGGCAACTGGTAAAGCTTCTTGTCCGGCGCCGTCGTGAAGCTCGTGCCGATAAAGTCCTTGATATCGAGACCCGGGTTCGTGTAGTCCTTGCCCTCGCCCGTCATATAGTCGGACAGCGGCATGATCACGCCGTAGCGATAGTGCGTGCCGATCAGGTCGGAATCCGAAATCCAGCCGTCGTAGATGCTCTGGCCCGACTGCATCGACGTCTGCAGTTTCTCGACCACGTCGCCTTCCTGAATCACGTCGTGCTTGACCTGAATACCGGTGATCTCGGTGAACGCCTTGGCGAGCGTCTTCGATTCATACACGTGCGTATCGATTGTTTCGGATACCACATGGATTTCCTTTACGCCTTGCGACTTCAGCTTCGTGGACGTATCGATAAACCACTTCATCTCGTCCATCTGCTGCTGCTTGCTGAGCGTGCTGGGCTGGAATTCGCTATCGACCCATTTCTGCGCTTCGGGCATGCCCGCCACCGCGGTATGGTTCGCGAAAGCGCCTGCAACGACGCCTGCGACCGCGAGCGCGACGATCCGTCTCCTGTGTTGCATGGTCTTCTCCTGTGTCTCCACACCCCTTGGATCATCCGCCGGCGGCCGCTCGGGGCATCAACGGAACCGGTCTCTTCGAACCTCGACTGTTACCTGCGGCGTTGCGCTATCCCTTCCACATCACGATCAGCAATACGACAGCCGAAGCGGCGACGCCGGGCCACACGTTCGCCCCTTCGCTCGTCACGGCCAGCCAGCCGAGGTTCACGTAAGCGGCGGCGAGCAAGCCGATAAAGAGCCGGTCGCCGCGCGTCGTCGATATCGGCAGAAAGCCTTTGCGCTCGACGGTCGGCGCGCGCAGCTCCCATACCGTCATACCGGCCAGCATGGCAACGACGCACGCAAAGAAGATCGCGACTTCCGGCGTCCAGTACATCCATGTGAGCATCACACTCTCCCCATTGCGAAGCCCTTCGCGATGTAGTTGCGCACGAAATAGATGACGAGCGCGCCGGGCACGATGGTCAGCACGCCCGCCGCCGACAGCACGCCCCAGTCCATGCCCGCCGCCGATACGGTGCGCGTCATCACGGCAGCGATCGGTTTCGCATTGACGGTGGTGAGCGTGCGCGCAAGCAGCAGTTCGACCCAGCTGAACATGAAGCAGAAAAACGCAGTCACGCCGACGCCCGATTTGATCAACGGCAGAAAGATCTTCACGAAAAACGTGGGGAACGAATAACCGTCGATATACGCGGTCTCGTCGATCTCGCGCGACACGCCCGACATGAAGCCTTCGAGAATCCACACGGCGAGCGGCACGTTGAACAGCATGTGCGCGAGTGCGACCGCGAAATACGTGTCCTGCAGGCCGATGCTCGAATAGAGCTGGAAGAACGGCAGCAGGAACACCGCGGGCGGTGTCATGCGGTTGGTCAGCAGCCAGAAGAACATGTGTTTGTCGCCGAGAAAGCGGTAGCGCGAAAACGCATAGGCGGCCGGCAAGGCGACCAGCACCGACAACACCGTGTTCATCACCACGTAGATGATGGAATTGATATAGCCCCAGTACCACGACGGGTCGGTGAAAATCACCTTGAAGTTGTCGAAGGTGACGTGCTGCGGCAGCAGCGCGAACGTCGACATGGTTTCTTCGTTCGTGCGCAGCGCGATCGACAGCATCCAGTACAGCGGAATCAGCGCGAACAGGATATAGACGATCAGTACGACTGCGCGAATCCAGCGGCGCTGGCCGGTCCGGTCATGCATGATCGCCTCCTTCCGCCGCCGGGCCGCCTTTGCCGACGCGGCTCATCCAGTTGTACAGAATGAAACACAGCAGCAGGATGATCAGGAAGTAGATCAGCGAAAACGCGGCCGCCGGGCCGAGGTCGAACTGGCCGACCGCCTTTTGCGTCAGGTACTGGCTCAGAAAGGTGGTCGAATCGCCGGGGCCGCCGCCCGTCAGCACGAAGGGCTCCGTGTAGATCATGAAGCTGTCCATAAAGCGCAGCAGCACGGCGATCATCAGCACGCCGCGCATTTTCGGCAGTTCGATATAGCGGAACACCGCGAAGCGGCTCGCGCCGTCGATCTCCGCGGCCTGATAGAACGCATCGGGAATGGCGCGCAGGCCGGCATAACAGAGCAGCGCGACCAGCGGTGTCCAGTGCCAGATATCCATCACGAGCACCGTGATCCATGCGTCGGTCGGGCTGGCGGTGTAGTTGTAGTCGAAGCCGATGTGATTGAGGCCATAGCCGAGCAGGCCGATATCGGGGCGGCCGAAAATCTGCCAGATCGTGCCGACGACGTTCCATGGAATCAGCAGCGGCATCGCGAGCACGACGAGCGCGGCCGACGCGCGCCAGCCCGAGGCGGGCATCGCAAGCGCAAGGCCGACGCCGAGCGGAATCTCGAACAGCAGCACGCACGCGGAAAAGATGATCTGCCGCCCGAGCGCGCCGCGCAGATCCGGGTCCGTCATGATGTTGCGGAACCACTCGGTGCCGACGAATACATGCTGTGTCGGACTGATGATGTCCTGCACCGAGTAGTTGACCACCGTCATCAGCGGCAGGATCGCGGAGAACGCGACGCACAGAAACACCGGCACCACGAGGAGCCACGCCTTCTGGTTGATGGGCTTGTTCATCGTTCGGTCCTTTCGGCGACCTTCACGGGAATGCGTTCGTCGTTGCTGAAGAACACCGTTTCGGGGGCGACAAGCCTTAACCACACGGCTCCGCCGTCGGGCACGCGAAGCTGCGGCTCGAGTTTCGCGTTGAACAGGTGGCCGTCGCATTGCGCCGTGACGAGCTGATAGTTGCCGAGTTGTTGCGCGCGCAACAATTGCGCGCGGGCGGCGCCGCGCTCGCCCTCGTGCGCGAGGCGCACGAACTCCGGGCGGATACCGAGCTTGAACGGGCCGCCCGCCTGCTTGAGCGCGGCTAGCGTGTCCGCATCGAGCGCGATGCGCGCCGCGCCGAGCTTGATGCCGTCGGCGTCGAGCTCGACGGGACACAGATTCATGCCAGGGCTGCCGATAAAGTAGCCGACGAACGCATGGTCCGGCCGCAGAAACAGCGCTTCCGGACCGCCCTTCTGCACGACGCGCCCGTTGGTCATGACGACCACTTCATCCGCGAACGTCAACGCTTCGACCTGATCGTGCGTGACATAGATCAGCGTGAGCTTGAGCTGCTGATGAATCTTTTTCAGCTGGCGGCGCAGCATCCACTTCATATGCGGATCGATCACCGTCAGCGGTTCGTCGAACAGGATCGCCGCGACGTCCTGGCGCACCAGCCCGCGACCCAGCGAGATTTTCTGTTTCGCGTCCGCCGCGAGGTTGCTCGCCTTGCGCGACAACTCGCGTGTCATGTCGAGAATCTCGGCCACTTCATGCACGCGCTTTTTCACTTCGGCTGCCGCGATGTTGCGATTGCGCAGCGGGAACGCGAGATTGTCGAACACACTCATCGTGTCGTAGATCACCGGGAACTGGAACACCTGTGCGATGTTCCGCTCGCGCGGGCTTTGCGCGGTCACGTCATGGCCGTCGAACCGCACTTTTCCTTCGGAGGGCGTAACGAGCCCCGAGACGATGTTCAGCAGCGTCGTCTTTCCGCAGCCGGACGGACCGAGCAGCGCATAGGCGCCGCCGTCTTCCCAGACCATGCTCATCGGCTGCAGCGCGTAGTCGTCGAGCGTCGCGGGGTTCGGCCGGTACGCATGCGCGAGATTCTCGAACTCAATGCGCGCCATGTACGGCCTCCGGGCTGGAGACGAGCTTCTTGTCCGCGCCGAATACGAACAGTTCGTCAGGGTCGACGAAAACATCGAGTTGTGTGCCGAGCTCGATCTGATGCACGCCTTGCAACTGGGCGATCAGATTGACGCCGCCGCTTAGCGTGTGCAGATGCAGATACGTTTCGGAGCCGCTCAGCTCCGCGAGTTCGAGCCGGCAGCGCACGGGCATGGCTTGCGGGCGGTTCGGCGCGAGCCGCAGATGGCCGGGGCGAATACCGATGCGGCATGTGCCGTTGGCGAGGCCCGCTTCATTCGCATTGGGCGCATCAGCACTGCGTGCAGTGTTCGCCTCCAGCGCGCTGCCCGGCGGTAGATGTGCGGCGCGCCGGGCGCCGCGCACCGGCACCTCGATGCCGATCGGCAGGCGCGCGCTGCCGTCTCCGGTCAGCTCGCTTGTCAGCATGTTCATCGGCGGGTCGTTGAATACCGCGGCGGCGTCGACGCTCGTCGGCGCGTTGTACACGTCGAGCGTCGGGCCGAACTGCAGCACACGGCCCTTATCGACGATTGCCGTATAGCCGCCGAGCAGCAATGCTTCGAGCGGCTCGGTCGTTGCGTAGACAACGGTCGTGTTGCCGTCGGCGAACAGCGTGGTCAGCTCGGCGCGCAATTCTTCGCGCAGCTTGTAGTCGAGGTTGACGAGCGGTTCGTCGAGCAGCACGAGCGAGCTGCGTTTGACAAGCGCTCGGGCCAGCGCGCAGCGCTGCTGCTGGCCACCCGACAATTCGCCTGGCCGCCTGTCGAGCAGATGTTCGATATGCAGTTTTGCCGCGACCTCGAGCACGCGCCGGCGAATTTCCGCGGCATCGACGCGTTGCAGCTTCAACGGCGACGCGATGTTGTCGTACACCGTCATGGCCGGGTAATTGATGAACTGCTGGTAAACCATCGCGAGCTTGCGCTCGCGCACGCTGACGCCGGTCACGTCCTGCCCGTCGACCAGCACGCGCCCGGCAGTGGGCCGGTCGAGGCCGGCCATGACGCGCATCAGCGTGGTCTTGCCCGCCTGGGTCGGGCCGAGCAGCACGTTGATTGCGCCCGGCACCAGTCGCAGGTCGATGCTGTACAGATACGTCAGCCCGCCCGCCACGACGGTGACCCGCTCCAGTTCCAAGACCAAAACGCTCTCCTTTTTTAATGCTTCTGAGGTGCTGCTTTCGTCGTGCCGACCGACCGGTCCGATGTTCAGAAATGAAATCAAAACAACATAGAGAATGTCCCTTTTGTTCGTTTACGTTTAAATCGGGGTTAACCATACAAGTTATAAACACATATCAAACGCATACCTTACGCATTGTCGATTTCACTCTCTTATATGAAAGCAGATGGTTGGGCAGAAGGAATGACGCGACGCAGCACGCGCGCTGTGGCCACGCCACGCGCCAGCGCCGGGAAAAGCAGGCGCACGAATGACAAGGCCCGCCGGAGCGGGCCTAACAAGACGCAATGAAATCGCGCGAGCCTACCGCATGCCTATCAGCCCGCGCTCCGTCAGGCTGCGATAAAGCGCGCGCACGCCGAAGGTCCACGGCTCGATCTCCGTGCATAGCCGCACCGTATTCACGAGCGCGCCGAGCTTCGGCGCCGAGATCGTCACGACGTCGCCGAGGTGATGTGTAAAACCGCCGCCCGGTGCATCGCGATCCTTGATCGGCGAGAACATCGTGCCGAGAAACAGCATGAAGCCGTCGGGATACTGATGATGCGCGCCGCAGGTCTGCGCGACGAGATCGGCGGGGTCGCGGGAGATCTCGGTCATATGGCTCACGCCGTCGAGTTCGAAACCATCGTCCTCGCCTGCGACGCGCAGCGACACGCTCGCGGCGCGCACCGAATCGAGCGTAAAGCGCTCGTCGAACAGACGCACAAACGGCCCAATCGCGCACGACCCGTTATTGTCCTTGCACTTGCTGAGCAGCAGCGCGGAGCGCCCTTCGATATCGCGCAGATTGACATCGTTGCCGAGCGTCGCACCGACGATACGCCCTGCGCCATTGACGGCGAGCACGATCTCGGGCTCCGGGTTGTTCCACACCGACGCGGGCAGCAGGCCAATATCCGCGCCGAAGCCGACCGACGACATCGGCTGCGATTTTGAAAACACCTCGGCATCGGGGCCGATGCCGACCTCCATGTACTGGGACCACGCGCCGCGGCGCTCGAGTTCGGCCTTCAGACGCATCGCCGCATCCGAGCCGGGCTCGATCTTCGAGAGGTCGGTGCCGATCAGCGCCGTGATGGTCGCGCGCACTTCCTGCGCTTTCGACGGATCGCCGCCCGCCTGCTCCTCGATCACGCGCTCGAGCAGACTGACCGCGAACGTCACGCCCGCCGCCTTGATCGCTTGCACGTCGCAGGGCGCGAGCAGGCGCGGCGTCGCGGCATCGCTGTGCCCGGCGAGCGCCGCATCGAGCAGCGCCCCAACCGGGCCGAGCGCTTCGCCGGGCGCGTGGCGCGCGAACGCGGCCGCATCGTCGCGATCGAAAAGATCGGCGGTGGTGGGCGCGGCCTTGGTGATGTCGAACACGTTGCCGCCGCGCACGGCGACCACGCACGGCCCTTCATGTGCACCGACGCGGCGCCAGACGCGGCCGATCAGCAAGGCTTGGTCGAGATCGTCAGGCAGACAGGCGGATGCGGAAATCTTTTGCATGGGCGTGTTGGATCCGGCTTGTAGGGAGCCCTATCGTAGAGCCCCGTTGCGCCAAAGTCCAACCTTGCGGGTCAAGGGAGCAGCGCGCGGCACACAGGGCAAAGCGAATCGCCTCTAGCCGATGCAGCGCACGCGTTCGCCGGCCTCATCCGATGCAGCGGTCTCGCGACGCCACGCGTGATGATGCAACGCAGCGTCGAACTTCTCCGCGGGCCATGCGGCGCCGAGCGCCTCCCTGATCAGCGCCTGCTGGCTCGGCGGCGCAAGACCGTCGAGCGGCGGATCGCGATCGAGATTGGTTGGAAACGGATAGCCTTCCGCGCAACTCGCGACGACCGCGTCGAGCTGCGGCGCACCGAAGCGCGCGTGCATAACGCAATCGAGCAACACGGGATAGATCGCCTCGCACATCGCGACACGATCGACCGATTCCATCGCGCGCCCGTACGCGGACGATATCTGCAGCAGGTTCGCCATGCGCGCAACATCGGCCGTGCGGTTTTCGCCGGCCGCGTGAAACAGCGCGGGATTGAAAAACAGCGCGTCGCCCTTCTCCAGCGGCAGTTGCACGCAATGCGCTTCGAAGTACTCGCGAAAGTCGGCGCGCCGCCAGGCCAGATAGCCCGGCGCGTAGCGCTGCGAATAGGGCAGCAGTTTCGTCGGGCCGCTTTCGATTGGCATATCGACGTGTGCGATCGCGCCTTGCAGCGTCAGAAACGGCGACATCGTGTGCACGTGCGCGGGAAAACGCTGCGCTTCGTCGACAGTCTGAAAACCGAGGTGATAGTCGCGATGCGCCTGCTGCGCCGCGCCGCCGGGCCGCACCACATTGATCTGCGAGGTCATCTGATACTGCGGGCCGAGCCATGCGTCGGCCGCGGCCGCGACGAATTCGTTCGCGTAGTAGCGCGCGAAAACGTCAGGCGACCGCAAGCACAGTTTTTCCAGTGCGTTCCAGATCCGGTCGTTCGCGCCCGCCCTGGCGAAGTGATCGCCGCCGGCGCCGCCTTTCGCGCGTTCGTCGCGAATGATCGCTTCGAATAGCGCGGTCGCCTCGTCGATCGGCGCGGTATCGTCGTATGCATGCCGCAGGACGATCGCCCCCGCGCCGTCGCGCAACACATGCACCCATTCGGCGAGCAAGGACGCACGTGCGGCAGGATCTGCCCGTACCCGGCGCAGCGCGCCGCAGTCGTAGAGCGCAATACCATGCGGTGTGGAATGCGCGAATGCCGTGTGCTGCGCTTCCTCGCCCGCCGCGATCTGGCCGGCAAAATCCGTGACGGAACAGGCGTCTGCCCGATAGCCGTCGGTCCGCGGCCCGGCGTGCGGAAGTGTCAGCGGCGGCGCCGGCGTTTGCAAGTCGTCTCCCCGCATTTTTGCTCCTCGAGTGTGCGTTGCGAGCATAGCTTCAATCGGTGTGCGCACGCCAGTGCTCCGTGCCGGCGCCTTAGGTACGCGCCTTGCGACTTCGTCTGCAAGCGCTGCTTTCGTGAAGCGCGATCGCGCTTCGGCAGTCGCACAAGGGAGAATGAAAATGCCTTATCTGATCGGTTGGATGCTCGGTGTGCCGCTCATCGTCCTCGTCATTCTGTATCTGATCTTTCACTGAAGCAGCGCTGCAATATCGACGATCGCCGGCGTACCCAAACGGCTCGCGCAGGCGATCGCGACAGGCGCGCTCACCGAGCGCAAGCGTCACGCAACCGTCTGAGCAATGCCGCCCGTGCGCGCTCAGGCGGCACGTGATGCGCTGCGTATTCCCGAAGCATTCCATCCGTCGCATCGCGGACGAAAACTTCGCGTTGCGCATTCATTGTGCCTAACGACCGTGTACCGTGCGTTTCACGCCGCCAGCGAAGTCCACCGCGGGTTTACGTTAGTTTGTGTTCAGTAGCACCGCCCGTTTACTGAGTTGAAAAACGGTAAGGCTTCCGAAATGAGCCAGCCGCCGTCGATTAAAACGCTCGTGCGTGGAGGTGTGCAATGCCGAACTTGTCGAAGGACGCAATTGATGGTTTGAGAGCCGCCACGCGCGGGCAGGTGTTCGTGCCGGACGACGCCAGCTACCACGAAGCGCGCTCCATCTGGAATGCGATGATCGACCGGCGTCCGGCGGTCATCGTCCGCTGCGCCGGGGTCTCGGATGTGCGCGAAGCCGTGAACTTTGCGCGCGAACAGCATCTGCCGCTTGCGATGCGCGGCGGCGGCCACAATATCGCGGGCACGGCGCTATGCGACGACGGCCTCGTCATCGACCTCTCCGCGATGAAATCGGCGCGCGTCGATCCGTTCGCGCGCCGCGCGTATGTCGAACCCGGCTGCACGCTGCGCGACTTCGATCACGAAGCGCAGGCGTTCGGGCTCGCGGTGCCGCTCGGCATCAACTCGACCACCGGCGTCGCGGGGCTTACGCTCGGCGGCGGCTTCGGCTGGCTGAGCCGCCGCTATGGCATGACCGTCGATAACCTCGTCTCGGCCGACATCGTCACCGCCGACGGCGAACTCCTGCACTGCAGTGCCGATGAACACGAAGACCTGTTCTGGGCGATCCGCGGCGGCGGCGGCAATTTCGGCGTGGTCACGATGTTCGAGTTCGAACTGCAGCCGCTCGGGCCACAGATTTACGGCGGCCTCGTCGTGCTGCCGCTCGATCAGGCCAAAGAAGCGCTCGGCCGCTACCGCAACGCGGTCGACTCGATGCCCGACGAACTGACCGTCTGGTGCGTCTCGCGGCTGGCGCCGCCGCTGCCGTTCCTGCCGGCCGAGGTGCACGGCAAGCCGATCCTCGCATTCGCGATCTGCTACACGGGGCCGGTCGAAAACGGACCGCACGCGGTCGAAGCCGTGCGTCAGTTCGGCAAGCCTTATGGCGAGCATCTCGGACCGATGCCGTACACCGCGTGGCAACAGGCATTCGATCCGCTGCTCACGCCCGGCGAACGCAACTACTGGAAGTCGCACAATCTGTCCGCGCTGCAGGATGGCCTGATCGACGCGCTCGTCGAGGCGATCGGCACGCTGCCGTCGCCGCAATGCGAGATCTTTTTCGGCCAGGTTGGCGGCGCGATGTCGCGCGTGGCCGAGGACGCGACCGCCTACGCCGCGCGCGACGCGAAGTACGTGATGAACGTGCACGGCCGCTGGAGCGAGGCGGCCGACGACGCACGCTGCATCGGATGGGCGCGCGCGTTCTTCGAGAACACGAAGCCGTTTGCGCTCGGCAGCGTGTACGTGAACTTCCTGACGGAAGAAGAAACCGACCGGATCGGCGCGGCCTACGGACCGAATTACGAGCGGCTCGTCGCCGTGAAAGACCGCTACGACCCGCACAATCTGTTCAGCCGGAACCAGAACATCAAGCCGTCCGCCGCTACTTGAACGGGGTAAAGCCGGGGCAGCGCAACGGTCGCCGCGTGGGCGCGAGAGCGTGACGGCTGTTACGCTGTAGCGATGCGTTCATCGCCCCCTCCTCAACCGCTTGCTGCCGCCCGCGCCACGGCGTCGCGCACGCGCCTCGCCGCGCTGACCACGCTCGCGATGTTTGCCTTCGCGGGCAACTCGCTGCTATGCCGTGTCGCGCTGAAAGCGGGCGCGATCGATCCGGCGAGCTTCACGACGGTGCGCATCGTCGCCGCGGCGGCGGCGCTCTGGTTGATCCAGCGCTGGCGGGCGCCGCAGCCGCCGCGCACGCGCGGCGACTGGTATGCAGCGCTTGCGCTGTTCGTCTATGCCGCCGCCTTTTCGTTCGCCTACGTCGGACTCGCGGCCGGCGTCGGCGCCCTGCTGCTGTTCGGCGCGGTGCAGGCGACGATGATCGGTTACGCGCTGTGGAGCGGCGAACGCTTGCGGATCCGCCAGTGGCTCGGCGTCGCGCTCGCGCTCGCGGGCCTTGTCGTGCTCGTGCTGCCGGGCCGCGCGTCGCCGAACCTCGCGCCGCCGCTCGCCTCTGCGCTGCTGATGCTTGCCGCGGGCATCGCATGGGGCATCTATTCGCTGCGCGGCAAGCGCGCCGCCGATCCGGCCGCGGCCACCGCCGGCAACTTTCTGCGCGCGGTGCCGTTGGCGGCCGCGCTCAGTGCGCTGACCACGCTCGGCGCGCCAATGCACGCATCTGTCTTCGCGGACCGCGCGGGCCTCGGCTACGCGCTGATCTCCGGCGCGATCACATCGGGGCTCGGCTATGTCATCTGGTACGCGGCATTGAAGGAATTGAAGGCATCGAGCGCGGCCACCGTGCAGTTGAGCGTGCCGCTGATCGCCGCGCTCGGCGGCATCGCGTTACTGAACGAAGCGTTGACCGCGCGGCTCGCTGTGAGCGCCGTGGCGATTCTCGGCGGTATCGCGCTGGTTATCGTGCGCAAATCGACAGCCGGATAGCGCGCCGCGCGCAGCGGACTCCGGCCCGCCCGGTCGCCGCCGGTTATGTGCGCGCAGGCGCAGCGCTGTATCGCACGGTGTCGCACCATGGCGTTTTGGCGGACAATCGCGCATGCCGATCCACCCGAACCGCAAACGCATATGAATTCCCCCACCGCCGACGATACCCCACGCGCCGCGCTGCGCGCGCTGACTCCGCTTGAAGCACGCGTGATCGGTGTGCTCTTCGAAAAGCAGCACACGGTGCCCGACACCTATCCGCTGTCGCTCAACGCGCTTACGCTCGGCTGCAATCAGAAAACGTCGCGCGCGCCGGTCATGAATGCAAGCGAAGCCGACGTGCTCGGCGCGATCGAAAGCCTGAAACGGCTCAGTCTCGTCTTCGAAGGCAGCAGCAGCCGCGTGCCGCGCTTCGAACACAATCTCGAGCGCGTGCTCGGCGTGCCCCGCCAGGCGGCCGCGCTGCTCACCGCGTTGCTGTTGCGCGGCGCGCAGACGGCGGCCGAATTGCGCCTCGCCACCGCGCGCCTGCATTCGTTCGCCGATACGTCGTCCGTCGAAGCGTTTCTCGACGAACTCGCCGCGCGCGGCACGCCGCTCGTGCTGAAGCTCGCTCGCACACCAGGCGAGCGCGAAAGCCGCTGGATGCATCTGCTGTGCGGGGAAGCGCATGCCAGCGAGGCGCAGCCGCAGCCGCGCGGCGGCGCCGGCGAATTCGCGACCGGCGGCGCATCGTCGGATGCCGCGAGCGCCGAACTCGAAACGCTCAAGGCCGATTACAGCGAACTGGCGGGCAAGGTTGCGCGGCTCGAGGCGCTCGTCGAACGGATGGTCACGGAACTCGGCATCGAGGTCGACAAGCCGGCGCAATAGCGCGCCGCTTGTTTATACCGCCTGCTTGCGCCGCTCATTTGCGCGGTCTTCCGCGACGCGTGTTCGAGCCGCGTGTTCGAGCCGCCTGTTTGCGGCGCCGATTGACGGCTTTGTCCGTGTCACCGGTTCACACCGTTCACGTGCGCCGCGTGATCATCGCCGCAAGGCCCGGCTTGTCTTTGCCGGGCTGATCCTTGGGGTCCGATTGCGGCGCGCGCTCCTCGGCGCGCGCCTTCTTCGTGCTCGCGTGCAGCCCCGTGCCGCTCGACTTGCGGCGCGCCGCATGCCGTTCGATCAAGCGTTGCAGCAGGCAGAACGCGCACAGCAGCGCACCGATCACGATCCGCGTCCACCACGAACTGAGCGTGCCGTCGAACGTAATCAGCGTCTGAATCGTGCCCAGAATGCCGACGCCGAACACCGAGCCGAACACATAGCCGACGCCGCCCGTCAGCAGCGTGCCGCCGATCACGGTTGCCGCGATCGCATCGAGTTCCATCCCCTGCGCCTGCAGCCCATAACCGGACAGCAGATACAGCGTGAACACGACACCGCCGAGCGCCGAGCAGAATCCGCTGAGCGCGTAGACGCCGATCTTCGTGCGCGCAACGGGCAAGCCCATCAGCAACGCCGACCGTTCGTTGCCGCCGATCGCATACACGTTGCGGCCAAAGCGCGTGAAATGCGCGATATAGATCGCCGCGATCAGCGCGACGATACCGATCAGCGCCCCCGAATTCAGCGTGCCGCTGCCGATCGGCACGCTGAACGCGGACACGGCATGAAACGTCTTTTCGTCGATGGTGATCGACTGCGTCGTGATCAGAAAGCAGGCGCCGCGCGCGAGGAACATGCCCGCGAGCGTGACGATAAACGGCTGCAGCTTGAAGAAGTGGATCAGCGCGCCCATCGCGGCGCCGAACAGGGCGCCGAACAGCAGCACGAGCGGCACGATCGCCCAGATCGGCCAATGCCACCATTGCGCGGCCACCGCGCACAGAATGGTGGTCAGCGCGACGACCGAGCCGACCGACAGATCGATGCCGCCCGACACGATCACGAAGGTCATGCCGAGCGCGACGATCAGCAGAAACGAGTTGTCGACGAGCAGGCCCAGCAGCACCTGCAGCGAAAAGAAGCCCGTGTACATCACCGAGCCGAAGCCGAACAGTGCGGCAAAGAGCGCAATCGTCACGACGATGGGCAGCGTGCGCGGATCGAGCAGGCGCGTCACGAAGGTCGATTTCACGGCCGGGTTTCCCTCTTCTTTGCTGTTGCTCATTTCGCGGCCTCGCTGACGGGTTTCGCTTGCGCGAACGAAAAGAGCCGCTTCGCGTGCTTGACAAGCAGCGCGCGCGCCGACTCCGACTGGATCACGCAGACCAGCAGCACGACGATCGCCTTCACCACGAGCGTCGCTTCGGGCGGCACGCCGATCGAATACGTCGTGTAAGTGAGGGTCTGGATAATCAGCGCGCCGAGCACCGTGCCGGCGAGGCTGAACTTGCCGCCGGCGAGCGACGTGCCGCCGAGCGTCACCGCGAGAATCGCGTCGAGTTCGAGCAGCAGGCCCGCGTTGTTGCCGTCGGCGCTGCGCACGTTCGAACTCATCAGCACGCCCGCAATCGCGGCCATCAGCCCCGAGAACACATACACGGCGAACACGATCAGACTCGAGCGCAAACCGACCAGCCGCGTCGCGACCGGATTCACGCCGATCGCGCGAATGAACAGGCCCAGTGCCGTGCGGCTCATCAGCAAAGCCGTCGCCGCGGTCACCGCCGCCGCGACCCAGACCGCGCACGGGATGCGCGCGAGATAGCCGCCGCCGATCACGAGATAAGCGGGCGCGCCGATCGGAATGATCTGCCCGCCGGTCAGCAACTGCGCGACGCCGCGGCCGGCCACCATCAGAATGAGCGTCGCGATGATCGGCTGCATGCCGACGAACGCGACGAGCACGCCGTTCCATGCGCCGGCAACGAGGCCGACGGCAAGCGCGGCGAAGACGGCCGTCGTCACATTCGCCGGGTTATCGGCAAGCAGCATCGCCGCTGCCGCGCCCGCGATCGCCACGACCGCGCCGACGGAAATATCGATGCCGCGTGTCGCGATCACGAGCGTCATGCCGAGCGACACGATCACGAGCGGCGCCGCGCGATTCAGAATATCGATCGGCGCGCCGAAGAAGTGCCCCTCGAACGTCGAGATCGCGAGGAAGTTCGCGCGATGCACGACATCGAGCGCAATCAGCAACACCAGCGTGAGCACCGGCCACATAAGCGTGTGCTGGAACGCGGCTTTGATCGCTTTCATTGGTCGCTCCCTGCAATGAGCTGATACACCTGGTCCTCCGACACCGCGTTGCCCGCGATTTCCGCTACCTTGCGCCGGTCGCGCAGCACCGCGATGCGGTGGCTCACGCGCACCACTTCGCTCACTTCGGACGAGATGAACAGCATGCCGAGCCCTTTCGCGCACAAGGCCAGCACGCGGTCCATGATTTCGAACTTCGCGGCAACGTCGATGCCGCGCGTCGGTTCGTCGAGAATCAGCATCTTCGGCTCGGTGGCAAGCCAGCGCGCAAGCAGCACCTTCTGCTGATTGCCGCCTGATAAAAGCCCGATCGGCTGATCCGCGTCGCGCGCCTTGATGCCGAGCATCCTGATGTACTCGTCGGCCATTTCGCGCTGCTTCGCGCGGCCGATCACGCGCCACCAGCCGCGTCGCGCCTGCAGCGCGAAGACGATGTTCTCGCGGATCGACAGGTCCGCGACCACGCCTTCCTTCTTGCGGTCCTCCGGGCAATAGCCGATGCCATGGCGCACCGCGTCGTGCGGCGAGCGCAGCTTCACGCGCCGGCTGTTCGCGAGCACCGTGCCCTCGTCGGATTTCTCGGCGCCGAACAGCAGCTTCGCGGTTTCGGTGCGGCCCGAGCCGAGCAGGCCCGCAAGACCGAGAATCTGTCCGGGCCGCACGTCGATATCGATCGGGTTCAGCAAGCCGCGCCGGCCGACGCCGCGCATTTCGAAAATCGGCGGCGCTTCGCTCACGGCCAACGGCTGCTCGCTGGCCGCCTGCTTCAGGCGCTCGGACATCCGCGCATGGCCGACCATCTTCGCGACCAGTTCGTCGACCGGCAGGTCCTTCGCCAGATACTCGCCCTCGCGCTCGCCGTTGTGCATCACCGTGATGCGGTCCGATACCGCGTACGTCTGCTCAAGAAAGTGCGTGACGAACAGAATCGCGATGCCCGACTGCTTGAGCTTGCGCAGCACGTCGAAAAGACGCGCGACTTCGCCGTCGTCGAGACTCGAGGTCGGTTCGTCGAGAATCAGCACGCGCGCATCGACCGACACCGCGCGCGCGATCGCGACCATCTGCTGGACCGCGATCGGATAGGCGTCGAGCGAACGCGTCACGTCGAGCGACACGTTCAGATCGGCGAGCGCCGCTTCGGCCTTGGCGTGGATCGACTTCCAGTCGATCAGGCCGCGCCGCTTCAGATGCCGGCCCGCAAAGATATTCTCCGCGACCGACAGATTCGGACACAGGTTCACTTCCTGATACAGCGTGCGAATGCCCGCGGCTTCCGCTTCGAGCGGCGTCGCGAACCGCACGGATTGACCGGCAAGATGGATCTCGCCGGCGTCGTACGCATGCACGCCCGTCAGCACATTGATGAGCGTCGATTTGCCCGCGCCGTTTTGACCCATCAGCGTATGGATCTCGCCCGGGAACAGGCGGAAATCGACGCGCTGCAACGCGTTGACGCCCGGAAACGACTTGCTGATGCCGAGAGTTTCGAGAATGGGAGAGTCGCTCATGAGCGTAGCGAAGACCAACAAGAAAGCCTGAAAAAAGTCCGGCGCCGCGCATGCCGCGCCGGCGCCGGACCCGCCTGGCTCCCGACTGCCTAGTACTTGCGCGTCGGCAGCACCTGAGCGGCGACGCTCATCGGGAACACCGTTTCTTCGGTGGTGATGCGCTTGGGCAACTGCTTGCCGGCGACGATATCCTTCGCCGCCTGCATCAGCTGCGGCCCGAGCAGCGGGCTGCATTCGACGTCGACGTTGATCTTGCCCGCGACCATCGCTTCGAAGCCGCCCTTCGTCGCGTCGAACGAGACCACGCTGATGTCGGTGCCCGGCTTCAGACCCGCTTCTTCCATCGCCTGGATCGCGCCGAGCGCCATATCGTCGTTATGCGCGTAGACAACGTTGATCTGCTTGCCGTACGTCTTCGCGAACGCTTCCATCACCTGCTTGCCGCCCGCGAGCGTGAAGTCGCCGCTTTGCGACGCGATGATCTTGAACTTCGGATCGTTCTTGATCACTTCCATCAGGCCGGCGTGGCGATCGTTGGCCGGCGCCGAGCCGACCGTGCCCTGCAGCTCGACGATATTGATCGGGCCTTTGTCGTTCTTGTAGCGCTCTTCGAGCCAGCGGCCGCCGCGGCGACCTTCCTCGAGGAAGTCCGAGCCGATCATCGTCACGTACAGCGACTTGTCCTTCACGTCGATATTGCGGTCCGTCAGGATGACCGGGATCTTCGCGTTCTTCGCTTCGGTCAGCACCGGCTCCCAGCCCGATTCGACGACCGGCGAAAATGCGATCACGTCCACCTTCTGCGCGATATACGAGCGGATTGCCTTGATCTGGTTTTCCTGCTTCTGCTGAGCATCCGAGAACTTGAGATTGACGCCGGCGTCCTTCGCGGCCTGCTTGACCGATACGGTATTGGCGGTGCGCCATGCGCTTTCGGCGCCGACCTGCGCGAAGCCGAGCGTGATTTTCTTGTCTTCCGCGTGACCGTTGATGGCCGCGCCGAACAGCAGCGCCGAGCCGACCAGCGCGCCGAGTGTCAGGCGTCTCGTGTGATTCATTTCCTGTCTCCGATTTATATCGTTTGTTCTGGCGCCGGCTACCGCAGGCGAGCGTCCTTACGGGCACGCGACAGCAAAAAGCTGGCGCCACCTTTCACAACACTGCACAATCGATCAAGCAGCCCAACTGGAAACGTATTAACTGAAGCCGGCTCAACGCGACGCCCCCGCTCGTGACAGCGAATCTGGTTCGCCCGGTCCGTTAATAGCCAAACTATATCCATGCGTCCGTGCGGCGGTGATTGGTACTTTCCCGAGCCTCGAAGGGCCTTTCCCGCCCCTCATTCTCTCTGCATAGGGCGCGCCAGGTCCGGTATGCGGCGGCCGCCGAAAAACCGCCGGCGGACTCTCCGGCGTCGCGCGATCTCCCGATATTCATTCGATATAGTCCTACTATTTAGGCAGCCTGCCATGGGTGTGCGGCGAATAGACACTTAATCTCCGCAAAATATGCGGAGATTAATTTGCCCTTGCGGCGAATACTGCCCATAATCTCCGCATGGAAAGCGGAGATTATCTTTACATCTGGGCGGCGCCGGACTGGCCGCGCTGGCGCTACGACCTCGCGTCGCTGGCCGCGCCGCTCGCGGCCGTCACCGGCGCGCAAGGCCTGCTGCTCGGGCGCATGCACGACGCCGGCCTCGCGCAGCGCGAGGAAGCGAACCTTGCCGCACTCACCTCGGACGTGCTGAAAACAAGCGAGATCGAAGGCGAATCGCTCAATGTGCATTCGGTGCGATCGTCGATCGCGCGCCGGCTCGGCGTCGATATCGGCGCGCTCGCGCCGGTCGACCGTCACGTCGAGGGTATCGTCGAAATGACGCTCGACGCCACGTTGCGCTGCCACTCGGACCTCACGCGCAGACGGCTGCTCGGCTGGCACGCCGCCCTTTTCCCGACCGGCTACAGCGGGTTGACGCACATTCGCGTCGGCGCGTATCGCGACGATGCGCGCGGACCGATGCAGGTGGTGTCCGGTTCCGGCGGACGTCAGCGGGTGCACTTCGAGGCGCCGCCGGCACCGCGGCTCAAGAAGGAAATGGCGCGCTTCCTGCGCTGGCTCGACGGCAATTTCGATCACCATCCGATCCTGAAGGCCGGCATCGCGCACCTGTGGTTCGTCACGCTGCACCCGTTCGACGACGGCAACGGCCGCATCGCACGCGCGATCGGCGACATGGTGCTCGCGCAGATGGACCATACGGAAAGCGGGCGGCGCTTTTACAGCCTGTCCGCGCAGATCCAGCGCGAGCGGCGCAGCTACTACGAGATCCTCGAGCGCACGCAGAAAGGCACGCTCGACATTACCGCGTGGCTGGCGTGGTTCCTCGAGCATTTGCAGCGCGCGCTCGATGCCGCGCTTGCCACGCTCGACACCGTGCTCGCGAAATCGCGTTTCTGGCAGCGCATGGCCGGCACGCCGCTCAACGAACGCCAGTCGAAGCTCGTCAACCGGCTGCTCGACGGCTTCGACGGCAAGCTCACCAGCAGCAAGTGGGCAAGCATCGCGAAGTGCTCGCCGGACACCGCGCTGCGTGACATCAACGAACTGATCGCGGCCGGCGTCCTGCAAAAGACCGACGGCGGCGGGCGCAGCACCGCGTATGAGCTGGTCGGGTTGCCCGCCGTGGCGGACGATCGCCGTGACGCGCGCGCTCCGTGACGCCCGCGCGATGACACCCATGTGACATATTTCCGGCAGTGGCTTTTCGCACAACCGGTTCGTTTTTCTCCTTCGCGCCGACACCAAACGGTGCGAGTATGCGGTTCGAGCGATGCGCGCCAGACCTTGCGCCTGACGCCTCTACCGCCTCTCGCCCCACCGCCCGTCCCGCTACCGCAGCGTCAAGGAGAATCGCGCATGAACGACAACGATCCGAACCGCCTTGCTGACACCGATGCCGGCGGCGCACCTGCCGCCGCCGGCGCCGATCTGCCCGACGACCCGGAACGCCGCCGTGTGCTGACCGGCCTCGCCGCGGTCGGCGCGGGCTTCGTGCTGGCCGGCTGCCAGTCGGCGGGCGAAACAGGCAATGCATCGAAGAGCGCTGCCGATCTGCGCCTCGACGCCGCGCTGCGCGATCAGGTGAAGAACATCGTGGTGATTTACGCGGAGAACCGCAGCTTCGCGAATCTGTACGGCAACTTCCCCGGCTTGCAGCAGCCGCTCGATTCGGTCCGGCCGGATGCGTACGTGCAGTTCGATCGCGACGGCACGACGCCGCTGCCGCGGCTGCCGGCGATCTGGGGCGGGCTCGTGCCGCAGGCGCAGGAGATCGACGGCAAGCGCTATTACATCGGCGAGAAGCAGATAACGAATCTGCGCAACCAGCCGTTTCATCTGGTCGACGCGCAAGGCGCGCCGCTGCCGAACGGCGTGATCACGCGCGACCTCGTCCATCGCTTCTACCAGAACCAGATGCAGATCAACGGCGGGCGCAACAACGGCTTCGCCGCATGGGGCGACTCGGGCGGGCTCGTGATGGGCCACTACCGCAACTCGCCCGCCACGCTGAAAATCTGGGGCCTCGCGCAGCAATACACGCTGTGCGACAACTTCTTTATGGCGGCCTTCGGCGGCTCGTGGCTCAACCACATCTTCCTGATTTCCGCGCAAGCCCCGCTGGTGCCGGACATCCACAACAGCATCGCGAAGAACCATGTATCAGTGCTCGAAGGCGACGATCCGCTCGGCACGCGCCTGAAGACCGCGCCGAATTCGCCCGCCTCCGCGCTCGACGGCCCGCCGAAGTACGTGCGCGACGGCCTCTTCACGCCCGACGGTTACGCGGTCAACACGATGGCGCCGCCGTACCAGCCGAGCTTTATCCGGCCCGCGCCCGACGGCAATCCGCTGTACGCGAACCCGGCGGACCCGAAGGTGCTGCCGCCGCAGAAGTACGCGACGATCGGCGACCGGCTGACCGACCGCGACGTGGAATGGGCGTGGTATTCGGGCGCCTGGCAGTACGCGCTCGAGCATCAGGAGACGGGCGCCGTGCCCGACTTCCAGTACCACCATCAGCCGTTCAACTATTTCGCGAACTATGCGCCCGGCACGGCGGCGCGCACGCGCCATCTGCGCGATGCGGGCCTCGGCGACGACCCGTCGACGAACCGGCTGCTCGCCGATATCGACGCGGGCCGCCTTCCGCCGGTCACGTTCTACAAGCCGCAAGGCAATCTGAACATGCACGCGGGCTACGCGGACGTCGAATCGGGCGACCGTCATATCGCGGCCGTGATCGACCATCTGCAGCGCGGGCCGCAATGGCGCAACACGGTGGTGATCGTGACGGTCGACGAGAACGGCGGCTGGTGGGACCCGGTGTCGCCGCCGAAGGGCGACCGCTGGGGCCCCGGCTCGCGCGTTCCGGCGCTGGTCGTGTCACCGCTCGCGAAGAAGGGCTATGTCGATCACACGGTCTACGACACGAACTCGATCCTGCGCTTCATCAGCCGCGTACATGGGCTCGAGGCGTTGCCCGGCGTGGCGGCGCGCGACCGCGCGTTGGCGCAGAACGGCCTTGCGCCGCTCGGCGATCTGAGCGGGGCGCTCGACCTGGCGTAACGGCATGCGGCGGGCGGCCCGCATCAGCGGCGGCAGAGCCGGCCCTTCGGTGTTCCGGCCGGCTATGCCAGTGCGCATGCCGATGCCTGCGCTTATGCCTATGCCTCGACAATGCCGGGGCTGCGTTGCTCGCGCCGCTCGCGCATCCAGCCGTCGAGCTGCACCGACGATAGCGGCCGCGCAATCCAGAAACCCTGCAACTCGTCGCAGCCGATGCGGCGCAACAGATTCGCCTCGCGTTCGCTTTCGACACCCTCCGCGACCACCCGCAAGCCGAGCATATGCCCGAGGCCGATGATCGCCTCGACGATCGCGAGATCGGTCGGCTTGTCGAGCTTCTTGTGCACGAAGGTGCGGTCGATCTTGAGCCGGTCGAGCGGAAAGCGGTTCAGATAACTGAGGCTTGAATAGCCGGTGCCGAAGTCGTCGAGCGAGATACGTACGCCGAGCTCGCGAATCGCGTCGATCGTCGCGATATTGCGCTGCGCGCCGTCGAGCAACACCGATTCGGTGATCTCGAGTTCGAGGCGCTGCGGCGCGACGTGGTGCTTCGCCAGGCTCGCCTTCAGCGTATCGATCAGCGCGTCGTCGCGCAGTTGCACCGTCGACAGATTGATCGACAACGTGAGACCGGCGAGCGGCCCGTCGCGCCAGCGCGCGAGCTGCCGGCACGCCTCGTCGATCACCCACGCGCCGATCGGCACGATCAGGCGCGTCTCCTCGGCAAGCGGAATGAACTGCGCGGGCGACATGCGGCCGAGCTCGCTGCTGTCCCAGCGCAGCAGCGCCTCCACCGCGATCACCTCGCCGCTCTTCGTATCGATGCACGGCTGATAGGCGAGCCACAGCTCGTCGCGTTCGATCGCCGTGCGCAGGCTCGCTTCGAGTGCGAGCCGCATCCGGCTGCGCTCGATCATGTCGGGCGAGAAGAACTTCGCGAGATTGCGCCCCGCCGCCTTCGCCTGATACATCGCGAGGTCGGCGTTCTGCATCAGCGTATCGATATCGAGTCCGTCTTCCGGGTACATCGCGATGCCGACGCTGCACGACACCTGGATCGCCGTCCCGTTGATGTCGTGCGTCTCGCCGACGAGCGGAATCATGCGCTCCTCGATGGTCCGCGCGACGTCGGTCGCGTTTGCCGCGCCGTTCAGGATCACCGTGAACTCGTCGCCGCCGAGGCGGCTCACGGTGTCGTCGTGCCGCACCGAGCGCACGAGGCGCGCGGCCACCGAGCGCAGCAGACCATCGCCGATATGGTGGCCAAGCGAATCGTTGATGTCCTTGAAGCGGTCGAGATCGATAAACAGCACGGCCACGCGCCGGCCGGTGCGCTTCGCCGTGTCGAGCGCGACCGCGAGCCGCTTCTTGAAGAGCGCGCGGTTCGGCAATTCGGTGAGAAAGTCGTGTTCGGCAAGGAACTGGATCCGCGCTTCGCTCTTCTTGCGGTCGCTGATGTCGATCAGCGTACAGATGTAATGCGTGACGTGCCCTTCCGTATCGCGCACCGCGCTGACCATGAGCCATGCCGGATAATCGCCGCCGAGCCGGCGCCGCACGTGCGCTTCGCCGTTCCACGTGCTGGCGCGATCGACCATCCGCGCCAGCGTCGCGAACCCGTCGTCGCCGGGCAGGCCGTCGACGATAAAGCCGGGCGCGCGGCTCATGACGTCTTCGGACCGATAGCCGGTAGTCCGATAGAACGCCGCGTTGGCGGTCAGCACACGGTAGCTGTCGTCGAGAATCAGGATCGCCTCGGACGATGCCTCGAACACGCGTGCCCATAGCTCGAGCCGCTGCTCCATCAGTTTGATCTGATTGATCGGCGTGAACGCGGTCAGAATCGCGTCCTGCCCCTGGAAGCTCAGGCGCCGCGCCGACAGCATGGCCCACGTCGATTCGTCGGTGGCCTTCCAGTGAACCTCGAATTCGTCGACCGCCTCGCGATCGGACAACTGCTGGAAAAAGCGCGCGCGCGTGCCCGAATCGAGGCCGCGCGCCCACGGGTCGATCGCGCAGCCGTTCAGCCAGAAAAGCGCGGGACGGTTCGCGTGCAACACCTCATGACCCGGCACCGCGGTCACCACCATCGGCACCGGCGTCGCTTCGACGAGCGCATGTTGCGCCGCCGATGCGCGCGCGGTCGCGGCCAGTTCCTTCTGCACGTCGCGCTCGCGATCGAGTTGCTCGAGCATCTCGTTGAAGCCGTTCACGAGCACGCCGATTTCGTCCTGACTGTGCCAGCGCGCCCGCAGCGAGTGGTCGCCGGTACGCCGCACGGTGTCCATCACGCGCGCGAGCTGGCGCAGCGGCCGCGAGATCTGCTGCGCGACCGTGTAGACCATCGTCAGAATGGCGAACAACAGGAACAGCACGGTGCCCAGATGCAGCCACATGCGTGCGTATAGTGCGCGCACGCGCTCGTGCAGCAGGCGGTCGAGCTCGACGCCGGTCTTGCGCCACGTTTCGCCGACGTCGGCCACGACGCGCTGCTGCGCGGCATCCGCCGCGGCGAAGAGCGCCGCATCCGCATCGCCGCTATCGACGATCGCGCGCGCCGTGCGCCGGTAGTCTTCGACCGCCGCGTTCATGCGCTGGATCGATGGTCCGAGCGCGCGATCGAGGTCGTGATCGGCCGCCACCGCTTCGGCGAAATCGGTGTGCAATCCCTGCAGCACCGCATCGAGCTGACCTTCGCGCACAAGATAACGCGTGCGCAGCAAGTCCGCCGCGGCGGGCCGCATATCGTCGCGCAGGCCGCTGCCGATCTGATTGACCGCATCGAGCAACGCGGGATAACGCAGGATGGAGAGCGACATCGAGTAGTAGCTGTCGAGATCGGGGTCGAGAATCAGGTTCGACTGATTGCCGATGCGCGTCACGAGCTCGCGGCATGCGAACAGCGCGTTGTTGACCTCGGCGGCGTTCAGCGCCGTGCCATTCGCGAGCGTCAGCAGCGCACGCCGCACGCGCTCGTTCAGTTGCGCGCTTTGCATCGCCGCGCCGTAGCGCGTTTCGGCGTCTTCGAGCGCATGCGCGGTCTCCTGCAGTGCATGCGCCGGCACGTGCGCGCCCGCCCCTGCCTGCGCGACCTCGACCACCGCGTCGCGCACCGTGCGCAAATAGATGTTCCCGACAATCTCCTTGTTCGAGAAATCGATGGCGATGTACTTCTCGTGAATCAGAATGCCGCTGATATAGACAACCGCGCTCAGGTCCAGCAGATAGATAAGCAGCAGCTTCCGGCCGACGCGCAAACGTGCGAGCAGACGGAAGAAGAGATTGCGATTCATGAAGTGCGGGACCTTTAGGACCTTTAGGACCTTTACGCCGATGGACTGAACAACACCCTGAAGCCTCACGTATTCCGAAGAATCGTAAGCCCTGGTGAATGTCCCTATCTGTATCTATCGGCGCATGATATGCGCACATTAATCGCGTTTCAGAGATTCCCAACAACGGTGCGCACGTGCGCCAGAACGGCGCACGCACAAACGTTTGCCGGCACGCATCGGTGCTTCGATGCCGGTGCGTCCAATGGCGCGCCGCTACGCCCGAAACCGCGCTTCGGCCCAATCCGCCTGACGGGCCAGCGCCACAAACGCCGTCAGATAATCGATCGCATCGTCCGCTTCGCGCGTGCCGAGGAATATCTGTTTCGCAATGCCCTTCTTGCCGAGCCGCAGCGGCACGATCGGCATCGATTGCGCGTACTCTTCGGCGAGCCATCGCGGCAGCGCGGCGACGCCGCGCGCGCTCGCCACCATCTGCAGCATGATGTCGGTCGTCTCGATCACCTTGTGCCGTTTCGGCACGACGTTCGCCGGCGTCAGAAACTGCGTATAGATGTCGAGCCGATCCGTTTCGACGGGGTACGTGATCAGCACTTCCGATGCGAGCTGCGCGGGCGTCACATAAGCCTCGCTCGCCAGCGCGTGCGCGTCGGCCACCACCAGCACCTGCTCGTAGTCGAACACGGGCTGGAATCGCAGCCCGGGCTTCTTCAGCGGATCCGGCGTGACGAGCACATCGATGTCGTAACCGAATAGCGCGCCTATGCCGCCGAACTGAAAACGCTGCTTCACGTCGACATCGACGTCCGGCCAGCGCGCGAGATACGGCTGCACGACCTTGAGCAGCCACTGGTAGCACGGATGGCATTCCATGCCGATGCGCAGTGTGCCGCGCTCGCCCTGCGCGTATTGCTTCACGCGCTCTTCCGCATGCTCGAACTGCGGCAGCAGCCGGTTGGCGAGCCCGAGCAGATATTGACCGGCCTGCGTGAGCCGCATCGACCGCCCCTCGCGCGTCCATACCGGCGTACCGAGCTGATCTTCGAGCTTCCTCACGGCGTGGCTCAGCGCCGATTGCGTGACGTTCAGCGCATCGGCCGCGCCCGTCAGCGACCCTTGCCGCTCCACTTCCCTGATCACCATCAGATGACTGCGCTCAAGCATTTTCACCCCATGAACATAACTAATGCATGTATGAAATAAATCCATTTTTATTCATGCATTGAAAATTCTATCATCGGTGCCAGACGATGTTTTTTCTCTCGACACCTACGACAAAGATGGCGACCACGCACAATCTCGGCTTCCCGCGCATCGGCGCAACACGCGAACTGAAGTTCGCGCTTGAAAACTACTGGAAGGGTCGAACGTCGCGCGACGAGCTCAAGGCCGTCGGCGCGCAGCTTCGCGGGCGTCACTGGAACGATCAGGCGCGCCTCGACTTCGTGCCCGTCGGCGACTTCGCCTTCTACGACCACGTGCTCGACATGAGCTTCACGCTCGGCAATCTGCCCGAGCGCGTGCGCGATTTTCATGGCGACGCGCTCGATAACGCTTTCCGCGTCGCGCGCGGCCGCTCGGCGCCCACGGCAGAAGCGGCGCAAACGCCGGAAGAACACGGTGCGTGCTGTGGCGGCGTCGCCGCCGGCGAAATGACGAAGTGGTTCGATACGAACTATCACTACATCGTGCCGGAACTCACCTCGGCGACCCACTTCACGCTCGATGCGACGCGGCTCGTCGCGCAGCTCACCGAAGCGCGCGCACGTGGCGTGAACGCGAAGCCGGTCATCATCGGCCCGGTTACCTATCTGTGGCTCGGCAAATCGAAGGATGCGAACGCCGATTGGGACCGCCTCGCGCTGTTGCCGAAACTGCTGCCCGTGTACGGTGCGCTGCTCGACACGTTCGCGGCGCTTGGCGTCGACTGGGTGCAAATCGACGAGCCCGCGCTCGTGACGGAACTCGACGCGACATGGCGCGCCGCATTCGTTACGGCCTACGATTCGCTTGCCACACGGCGCGTGAAGCTGCTGCTGGCCACTTACTTCGGGCAGCTACAGGACAACCTCGAACTTGCCTGTGCGCTTCCGGTCGACGGTCTGCATATCGATGCGATCAATGCGCGCGACGAAGTCACGCAGGCCGCGGCGCTCCTGCCCGGCACCACGGTGCTCTCGGTCGGCGCGATCAACGGCCGCAATATCTGGAAGACCGACCTCAACGCCACGCTCGAATGGCTCGAACCGCTCGCCGGCAAGCTGGGCGACCGTCTATGGATCGCGCCGTCGTGCTCGCTGCTGCATGTGCCGGTCGATCTCGAAAGCGAACAGAAGCTCGATGACGAAATCCGCTCGTGGCTCGCGTTCGCCTTGCAGAAGCTCGACGAACTGAAGCTGCTTGCCGACGCGTTGAACCACGGCCGCGCCTCGGTCGCCGCAGCGCTTGCAGCCAACGCGGCGGCAATCCGGAATCGCCGCACGTCGCCGCGCGTCAACCATCCGGCCGTCCAGGCGGCGGCGGCAAACATCGATGCAGCGCTCGGCAAGCGGCACAGCCCTTACCCCGCTCGCGCGCCGAAGCAGGCCGCGCTGCTGAATCTGCCCGCCTTCCCCACCACGACCATCGGTTCCTTCCCGCAAACGGCCGAGATTCGTCACGCGCGCAGCCAGTTCAAGGCCGGCGCGCTCGATGAAGCCGGCTACCGTGCAGCCATGAAAGCGGAAATCGCACGCAGCGTGCGCGAGCAGGAATCGCTCGGCCTCGACGTGCTCGTGCATGGCGAAGCCGAACGCAACGACATGGTCGAATACTTCGGCGAACAGCTCGAGGGCTATGCGTTCAGCCAGTTCGGCTGGGTGCAGTCGTACGGCTCGCGCTGCGTGAAGCCGCCGATCCTGTTCGGCGATATCAGCCGTCCGAACGCGATGACCGTCGAATGGATCCGCTACGCGCAGACGCTCACGAACAAGCCGATGAAGGGCATGCTGACGGGCCCCGTGACGATTCTGAACTGGTCGTTCGTGCGCGACGACCAGCCGCGTTCGGTGTCATGCCGCCAGCTTGCGCTCGCGATTCGCGAAGAAGTGCTCGACCTCGAAAAGGCCGGCGTGCGCGTGATCCAGATCGACGAAGCCGCCTTGCGCGAAGGGCTGCCGCTGCGCCGCTCGCAATGGAACGCCTATCTGCAATGGGCGGTGGAATCGTTCCGCATCACGGCGAACGGCGTGCGCGACGAAACCCAGATTCACACGCATATGTGCTATTCGGAGTTCAACGACATCATCGCGTCGATCGCCGATATGGATGCGGACGTGATTACGATCGAAACGTCGCGCTCCGATATGGAACTGCTCGACGCGTTCGACCATTTCAACTATCCGAACGAAATCGGGCCCGGCGTGTACGACATTCATTCGCCGAACATTCCGTCCCAGGAACACATCGTCGAACTCATGAACAAGGCCGCCGAACGTATCCCGCCGCAACGGCTGTGGGTCAATCCGGACTGCGGGTTGAAGACGCGCCAGTGGGCCGAGGTCATCCCGGCGTTGACCAATATGGTTGCGGCCGCAAAGACGCTGCGCAGCCGGCAGTATTGATCCGCTAACAGTCCCGTCGCATCGTCGCGCATCGTCGCGCATCGGCGCGCCGGCCTGCCCGGCATGTCGATGCGCTTCTTTTTTGCGCGCGGATGTCCCCTTTCGAAGTCTCGCGTGTCAAGCACACAGGAGCCACACACACCGACACATCACCTCAGGAGTCCATATGCCGTTGCGCCGCGCCTTCCGCCGTTCGTCCACCCTGTTCCAGCGCGGCGCGCGCAGTAGCGGACTCAAGTCGCTTCCTGCCGGCGCGGCGGTGCTCGCGCTGCGCGGCGTTCCGGCCGGGCTGGCGCTAGCGGGCATCGCGAGCGTGCCCACGACGTTCGCAGCCGATGCGCCGGATGCCGCAACCGCGGCCGCGGCCGCGGCGGTCGCGAGAAAAGCCTATACGGTGCCCGCCGGTTCGCTCGGCGGCGCGCTTTCCGACTTCGCGGGTCAGGCCGGCGTCGGCGTGCAAATCGATTCGCGGCTCGTCGAAGGCCTGCGCACGCAAGGGCTCATCGGCGCCTATACGGTACGCGAAGGCTTCGCGGCGCTGCTGGCCGGAACCAACCTCGAAGCGTCGGAAAACAGCGCGGGCGTGTTTCTGGTCCGGCAGCGGCCGGCGGCCGACAGCGGCGTGCCCGAAGGGGCCGTGCTGCCCACCGTCAAGGTGTCGGCGCGCAGCGCGCCGAGCAACCCGTATGGCCCGACCGTCGGCTACGTCGCATCGACGACCACGACGGCCATGAAAACCGACACCCCGATTCTCGAAACGCCGCAGTCCGTCTCCGTGATCACGCGCGAGCAGATGACACAGCAGGACGCGCAGACGCTGAACGCCGCCGTGCGCTACACCTCGGGCGTGACGCCGGAAACGCGCGGCGGCACGGCCACGCGCTACGATCTGCTGACCATTCGCGGCTTTACCGCGGACACCTACTGGAACGGCCTGAAGCTGCTGCAAAACGGCCAATACACGGTGCCGCAACTCGATCCGTACATGATGGAGCGCATCGAAGTGCTCAAAGGCCCCGTCTCGGTACTGTACGGCCAGGCCGCGGCCGGCGGCGTGCTCGACCAGGAAAGCAAGCTGCCGACGCGCCAGCCGTTGCACGATGTCGGCATCGAGTTCGGCAACTACGGCCACAAGCAGGCGACCTTCGATTTCTCGGGCCCGTTCGATCAGGACGGCCGCTATCTGTACCGGCTCACCGCGCTTGCCCGCAGCGAGGACGGCCAGATCAACACGACGCGCAACGAGCGCATCGCGATTGCGCCATCGTTTACGTGGCGCCCCGACAACGACACGTCGCTGACGTTGCTCGGGCTGTTCCAGCGCGATCCGCGCAGCACGTCGTACGGCAGCGTGCCGGCCCAGGGCTCTGCGCTGTCCAGCCCGTACGGCAAGCTGCCGATCGACTTCTACGACGGCGACACCGGCTTCGAACGTTTCAGCCGCACGCAGGAATCGATCGGCTATCAGTTCGCGCACAACTTCAATCCGGACTGGACCGTGCGCTCGAACGCGCGCTACTTCCATATCAGCCAGGACTACGCGAGCGTCTACAGCAACGGCCTCGAAAGCGACTTTCGCACGCTCGACCGCGGCGCCATCTCGTCGCAGGAACAGCTGAACACGTTCGAGATCGACAACCAGCTGCAAGGCAAGTTTTCGACCGGCCCCGTTCACCATACGCTGCTGACCGGCTTCGACTATCAGCACATCGGCAGTGCGTGGGATATGGGCTTCGGGACAGCGCCGACGCTCGATATTCTGAATCCCGATTACCAGCAGCCGATCGGCCCGCTCGACACCGCGCTCACGCGCGTTCGTCTCAACCAGTACGGCCTCTACGCGCAGGACCAGATGCGCTATGGCCCCGTGATTCTCACGCTGAGCGGCCGCGAGGACTGGACCCATACCACGACGACGAACGCCAGCGACAACTCGCAAACCTCGCAGTCGGCACGCGCATTCACGAAGCGCGCGGGCCTTTCCTATGTATTCGACAATGGCATCGCACCGTATGTCAGCTATACGGAGTCGTTCTCTCCGCAAACCGGCACCGACGCGAGCGGCAAGCCGTTCGACCCCGAACGCGCGCATCAGTACGAAGTGGGCGTGAAATTCCAGCCGACCAGCTACGACGCCTTGCTGACGGTGGCGTGGTTCGATCTGACACGCAAGAACCTGCTAACGCCCGATGCGAATAACCCCGCGTTCCAGGCCGAAACCGGCGAAGCGCGTTCGCGCGGCGTCGAAGTCGAAGCAAAGGCGAGCCTGTCCGACTCGCTGAACGTCACGGCGAGCTACACCTACCTCGATACGAAGTACATCAAGGACAACAGCGGCCTCGCAGGCAAATACTTCGCCGCCGTCCCGCAGAATCAGGCCTCTGCCTGGGCGTACTACACCCAGCGGCGCGGACCGCTCGCGGGCCTGTCGGCGGGCGCGGGCGTGCGCTACACGGGGCAGACCTACTCGTACGACAACAGCTATAAGCTCAGCAGCTTTCTGCTGGTCGATGCGACGCTGCGCTACGACCTCGGCCGCGCGTCGCCGCAGCTCAAGGGCACCGAAGTCTATGTGAACGCGCAGAATCTGCTGAACAAGCGCTATGTCGCGTCGTGCATCTTCACGACATGGTGCTATTTCGGTTACGGGCGGCAGGTGTTCGCGGGCGCGAACTATCACTGGTAAGGCCAGGCGCAAGCGCTGACGGAATCGCAGCGCTTGCGGTCAGCCGCCTGTCGCATGGCTCCCGCCGCGGCCGCGGCTTTCGCCATTTTCGCCGCTGTTTCCATCGCTGTTTCCCTCGCTGTTTCCATCGCTGTTTCCATCGCTGTTTCCGCCGCTGTTTCCATGACTCGCGGCCGTGATCGTCACCCAGTACCGCGTGCGATAAACGACAGTCACCGGCAACGTCCTCGGCAGCGCCGCGAGCACGTTCTCGATGTTGTCGAGCTGGAATGCGCCGGTGATGCGCAGATCCGTGATCTCGGGATCGCAGCGCATCAGCCCGCGCCGATAACGGCCCAGTTCGCCGACGAAATCGGCCAGACGCATGCCGTCGGCGAACAGCACGCCGCGCGACCAGTCGCCCGCATGACGATCGGCGGCCTCGATCGCATCCATGGCCGTGGCCGTAAAGCGCGTTTGCTGACCCGCGTCGAGCACCGTCGCGCGCTCGGGCGCATCGGCCGGCGTCACCTCCACCGCGCCGTGCAGCACGGCGACGCGCGTCGCTTCCGACGCATCGTCGTTGCGCACGACAAAGCGTGTACCGAGCGCGCGGATGCTCCCCTGCCGCGTCTCCACGATAAAAGGCCGATAGACGCCGGATGTGTCGCCCGCGTCGCGCCCCGTTTCGACGAGGATTTCGCCGTCGTTCAGGACGACGCGCCGTTCGCGCGCGGTAAAGGCGATATCGATCGCGGTCGACGTATTGAGGTCGATGCGCGTGCCGTCCGCCAGCATGACGAAACGCCGCTCGCCGACCGCCGTGCGCTGGTCGGACATCCAGTCGCGCCATGGCATCGCGCGGTAAGCCGCATAGCCCGCGGGCCCCACCGCGAACGCGACGGCCAGCGCCTTCAGCGCAAAGCGGCGGTCGGTACGCGCCCGTCGGCCGAGCGTGCGCACGCTGACGCTTGCCGGCAGCGTCGCGAACTTTTCGTTGAGCCGCCGGGCGCGCTGCCAGGCGCGCTCGTGCTCGGGGTCGGCGGCGCGCCAGCGCGCGCAGGCATCGACATCTGCCGGCGACGCGTCTTCGCGCAGCCGCACGAGCCACGCCGCGGCTTCGCGCGCGACCGCGCGGTCGAGCGGCTGCGGCTCGCGCAGGTCGCTACTGTCGGCAGCCGTGCTGCTTACATCATCAGCAGGATGCATTCTTCGAACGCGGTCGCCATGTAGCGCTTGATGGTCCGCACGTGAACGCCGAGCTGCGCGGCGACCTCGGCGTAGGTCAGCCCTTCGAGTTGAGCGAGCAGAAACGCGGTGCGCACCTTGGGATCGAGGCGGTCGAGCATCGCATCGATTTCGTGCAGCGTTTCGAGGATGATGACGCGGTCTTCGGTCGACGGAATCTGCGCTTCGGGCAGCAGTTCGAGCGTCTCGAGAAACGCCCTCTCGAGCGAGAGCCGGCGATAGTGGTTCAGCAATACGTGGCGCGCGACCGTCGTCAGATACGCGCGCGGCTCGCGCAGGTCGAGCTCGCCGCGCCGGTCCCAGACGACCAGAACGCGCATAAAGGTGTCGTGCGTGAGGTCCGCGGCATCGAACGCATTGCCGAGCTTCCTGCGCAGCCACGTTTGCAGCCAGCCGTGGTGGTCACGGTAGAGGGCGCACAACTCCGGTTGCGCGTCGAGTTGAACCACGGACATTGAACGACCCTTTTCGTTGACACACTGTGACAAATGCGAATTATTCGCATTTATAACCGATCGGGTTCGTTTGCGCAACGCATCGGTGGTTCATCAGTGGTCGCTGGTTGGTCGCTCGCTGGTCGCTCGCTGGTTACTCGCGGGTTACTCAGTGGCCAGTCCGCAACGCGCTTATCGCCGGCGCAGGATATCGGTTAGCTGCTCGAAGCTGACGGGCTTGGTCAGATGGTGATCGAACCCCGCGCCGTTGCTGCGCGCGCGATCTTCGGGCTGGCTCCATCCGGTCAGCGCCACGAGCCGCACCGCGCGCGCGCCATCGCCGCGTGCGCGCAGCCGTTGCGCGAACTCGTAGCCGTCCATGCCCGGCATGCTCAGATCGACGAATGCGACGGTCGGCGCGCATCGATCGAGCGCCTGCAGCGCTTCCCCGCCGTCGTAGAACACGGTCGCTTCGCATCCGAGCGCGCGCAGCAATTCGGCGAGGCTATCGGCGGCGTCATGATTGTCATCGACGACCAACACGTTTTGCGCCGCGAACGCGGCCGCTTCGGGCGCGCGACCGACCGCGCCCGCAGGGTCGGCCGGGTCGGCATGATCGATCGCTTCGAGAACCGGCAGCGACACCGTAAAACAACTGCCCTTGTCCTTGCCGTCACTGCTCGCGCAAATCGAACCGCCGTGCAGTTCGACGAGCTTTTTCGCCAGCGCGAGGCCAATGCCGAGTCCATCGCCCGGCGTTTGCGGCTGCAGCCGGCCGAACAGCGTAAACAGCAACGACTGCTCGTCGGCGGAAAACCCGATGCCGCTGTCCTTCACGCGGATCGTCGCACGGCCTGTCGATGTCCGGCGCGTCGACGCCCACTCGTGGTCGACGCTCACCGAAATGTCGATCGCACCGCCGGCCGGCGTGTATTTCGCCGCGTTATTGATGAGATTCGAGAACACCTGCGCGAGCCGCACCTCGTCGCCGTCGACATGCACCGCGCCCGGCGCGGCATGGACCGTCAGCACATGCCCCGCCTGTTCGACGGCCGACCGGCTCAGTTCGAGCGCGGATTCGAGCACGGCCGACAGATCGGTGCGCCGGCGATGCAGCCTGATCGCGCCGCTATTGATGCGCGCGACTTCCATCAGATCGTCGACGAGCCGGACCATATGATCGAGCTGGCGGTCGAGCATGTCGAACACCCGTGTCGCGGCCGGCGCCGTCTGGCTCAAACGCAGAATTTCCAGGCCATTGCGGATCGGCGCGAGTGGATTGCGCAGCTCATGCGCAAGCGTCGCGAGGAACTGGTCCTTCATCCGGTCCATTTGCTGAAGCTGGGCTTCGCTTTCGCGAAGCAGCTTTTCGTCGCGCGTGCGCTCGATCAGATCGGCAGCTTCGCGCGCGAGAATATCGAGCAGACGAAGCTGCCTCGTGTTCGGCTCGTAGGGATGGCTCCAATGCGTCGACAGCATGCCGATCAGCGCGCCGTCGCGCGAATGCAAAGGCGTGGTCTGCACCGCGCGGATGCCCAGCTCGCGATAGAGCGCGAGATCTTTCGTATCGGTCAGCCAGTCGAGCGTTTCCACATCGGACAGGGTGACGCGCGTTTCAGTGGCGAAGGCGATGCCGCAACTCGTGGTCGAATCGACGTACACGTCGCGCCAATGCTCCTCGGCCGACAGCGTAAAGCCGCAATGCGCGATCAGTTCGAGCTTGCGTTGACCGTTCGCGTCGACGGACAGCATTTGCAGGCTCGCGAAATCGGATCGAAGCAGCGCGCTCGCGGCTTCGACGATGCGGCCATAGAGTGCCGCCGGCTCGTGTTCGACGAGCATATGCAGCGACAGATCGTGCAATGCCCGGCTATCGGCCAGATCCTCATTCAGCAACGCGATCAGGCTCGCGGAACCGGAATCTGTCCCCGCCGGCTCGAGCGGCTGATTTTCTAACGGGTTTACGTCTTTTCCAGTCATCGTCGTGGGTCGATCGAGCGTTGGCCACCGGCGTCGCACGAATGAAATCCGCCCGACGGAATTGCAGCGCGCCCATTATGATGCAACACCCCGGCATCTTTGCCGGATTTTCGCGGCAAGCAGCGATGCTGCAAATAAAAACAGCCGGCTGCGCCTGTCGGCAGCCGGCCGCTTCCTTGCCGCGTGTGCGGCGATGGCATCGCTATGAATTCGCCGCCTCGGGCGGCGATGCGCCATCGTGCGGTTCTCCGAACGATTCCTTGCGAGGCTCGCCGGAAGGGCCGCCCGTAGGCTCCAGCGAGCGCTTCCTTTCAGGCGGCTTCGCCGCGGCCGGCAGCCTTGCGCTCCGGTTCGCGCTTGTGTCTGTGCTCGCGCCCTCCGGCGACGTCGTGAACTTCACGTGCTGTTCGGCCGCATCGTAGGTGCACATGATGCGCGAACCTTCGCCGATATCGCCCTTCAGCATCTCCTTCGCAAGCTCGTTTTCGATCAGTTGCCGGATCTGCCGGCGCAACTCGCGCGCGCCGAACTCGGGTCGGTACCCTTCGGTCGCGAGATAGTCGACCACCGTATCGTCGAATTCGAGGTCGATATCCTGGCTCTTCGCGAGACGCTTCACCTGTTCGAGCTGCAGCCGCACGACATGCCGCGTCTCGTCGCGCGTCAACGCCTTGAACAGGATGATGTCGTCGATGCGGTTCAGGAACTCGGGCCTGAAATGCTGGCGCAGCACGTTCATCACGCCGCTTTGCACGGTCGACACCGCATCGCCGCTCAGAAAGCCCGGGCCCGCGCGCGTATGCCCGCCGATCACTTCGGCGGCGAGGTTGCTCGTCGCGATGATCAGCGTATTGCTGAAATCGACCACGCGCCCTTTACCGTCGGTCAAGCGCCCGTCGTCGAACACCTGCAGCAGTATGTTGTACACGTCCGGGTGGGCCTTTTCGATTTCGTCGAACAGAATCACGCTGTACGGACGGCGGCGCACGCGCTCCGTCAGTTGCCCGCCTTCGTCGTGGCCCACATAGCCGGGCGGCGAACCGATGAGCCGCGACACCGCGTGCCGCTCCATGTATTCGCTCATATCGATGCGCAGCATCGCCTCTTCGTCGCCGAACACGACTTCGGCGAGCGCCTTCGCCAGCTCGGTCTTGCCGACGCCCGTCGGGCCGAGGAACAGAAACACCGCGGTCGGCCGGTGCCGTGCCTGCAAGCCCGTGCGCGAGCGGCGCACCGCATCGCTGACGGCCTGCACCGCCTGGTCCTGGCCGATCACGCGTTCGTGCAGCCGCTCTTCCATATTGAGCAACCGCTCGCGTTCCTCGGTGGTCAGTTGCGCGACCGGAATGCCCGTGAGCTTCGCCACAATCTCCGCGATGTGGGTAACCGTCACGTGCGACGTGTTCGCGCCCATGCCGGTCTTCCACGCATCGGTCGCCTCGCTGAGCGCGCGCTCCTTGTCCGCGATTTCAGTATCGAGCGCATGCGCGCGCTCGTACTGTTTGCGCGATGCCGCGTAGTCCTGCTCGCGATGCAACTGCGCGAGCTCGGCTTCGTGCTCGAGAATCGCGGCCGGACGCGAGGTGGCCGACAGATGCACGCGCGCCGCCGCCTGGTCGACCAGATCGATCGCCTTGTCCGGCAGAAAACGCCCGCTGATATAGCGGTCCGACAGTTCGGCCGCGCCGACGATCGCATCGTCCTGGATCGTCACACGATGGTGCGCTTCGAGCCTGTCGCGCAGGCCGCGCAGAATATTGATGGTCTGCACGACGCTCGGTTCGGGCACCAGCACCGGCTGGAAGCGGCGCTCGAGCGCCGCGTCTTTTTCGATGTACTTCTGGTATTCGGAGAGCGTTGTCGCGCCGATCAGGTTCAGTTCGCCGCGCGCCATCGCGGGCTTGAACACGTTCGCGATATCGAGGCCACCCTCGCCGCCGCCCTGCCCCGCGCCGACGATCGTATGCACTTCGTCGACGAACAGCACCAGCGAATCGAGGTTCGCGGTGATTTCCTCGAGCAGTTGTTTCACACGCTCCTCGAACTCGCCGCGAAACTTCGCGCCGGCCACCAGCGAATTCACGTTCAGTTCGACGAGGCGCTTGTCGCGCAGCGACTCCGGCACATCGCCGTTCACCATGCGCTGCGCGAGCCCTTCGACGACGGCCGTTTTGCCGACGCCCGGCTCGCCGATCAGCACCGGATTGTTCTTGCGGCGCCGCGCCAGCACTTCGACGAGCGTTTCAATTTCGCCCGACCGGCCGATCACCGGGTCGAGCCTGCCGTCGCGCGCGAGCGCGGTCAGATCGCGGCTGAATTTATCGAGCTGCGGCGTATTCGATGGCGCCGCCACCGTTTCGCGCTTCATGCCCGGGCCGATTGCGGCGGCCGTCTGCTGGCGCAACGCCTGCGTATCGAGTCCATATTTGACGAACAGGTTGCTCGCAAAACTGTTGTTCACTTCGGCGAGGCCGATCAGCAGGTGCTCGGGGCCGACATAGCTGTGGCCCAGCTCGCGCGAAGCGAGAAACGCACGCTCGAGCGCGCTTTTCAGGCAGGGCGTGACACCCATCTGATTGTCGGGCGGCACTTCGGCAGTTGGGCGTTTGGGCGCGTTCGCATCGATATACGCGCGCACGTCGGTAGCCGAGATACCGAGACTTTTCAGAATTGAAATGATGACCGCGTTGTCGGCGAGTTCGTAAAGCAGGTGCTCGGTATCCACTTCGCGTCTGCCGAACTGCACGGCGCGTTCCGCCGCGCGTTGCAGCATTTCCTTTGCCAGATCGCTGAAATGCCGTTCGATATTGATGACGGCTTCCGCGCCTTCGACGCGCTGCGGCACCGGCCGCGTGTAGGTGGCCGCCTCGTCGAGATCGTCGAGCTGATCGGGCATGCCGCTGCGAAACAGCGCCTCGAGTGGCGACAGCGTGCGCTGATGCCGTGTCAGTTGCTCGTAGTGGTAATCGCATACATCGAGAATCCGCCTGCGTCCGCTCTGAAGCACTGCGAGCCGCACGCTCGCGGGCCTGACGCCGCAGATGTCACAGACTTGCCGTGCCATATGAGCTCCCCTGTGAAACGATTCGCGTAAGAAAAAACCCCGGAACCCGCGTCCGGCCCTGCCGGCGCAGATCCGATGCTACATGATCGGTGCACGAAGCGCATTCAGCGCGCGGGCAGGCGCGGCACTCGCAGGCCCGGTGCCTGACTCGAAAACGGAAGGAACGCTATGTTCGTCGTGTATTGGCTAGAGGGGCTCGAAGGACTCGATGCGCTTGACGCGCTTGACGGTGATGCGCGGCATGGCCCCGCGCATTTCGAGCGCTTTGGCGATAGCGGCCTGACGCAGGCGCTTGCGTTTGCCGAAGCGTTGCGCAAAAGACAGGCAATGGGAGAAGACGTCGGCTTCGTCTCGCTATGCAGCGAGAATCCGAACTCGGTCGGCAAGGCCGGAGCTGCGGAACCGCCGGCTGATTACGCGTGGAAGAAACGGCGCAGGTAAGCAGGTCGCGTGAAAAAGGCGCTGTCCACGCAAACAGCCAGCATGGGCAGCGCAAAACGCAAGACGCACAGACGAACATCGACAGCGCGGCTCTGCGGCATCACACCCTGGGCGTGAGCAGCGCATCGAGTCCGCCCCGGTTCTCGAGCCCGCGCAGATCGTCGTAGCCGCCCACATGCGTGCTGCCGACATAGATTTGCGGCACCGTGCGGCGGCCGCTGCGCTCGATCATCTCGAGCATCTTCGACCGGTTGTTCTCGATGTCGATTTCGCGGAATGCCGCGCCCTTGCCGCGCAACAGCGCTTTCGCGGCAAGACAGTACGGACACGTCGGTTTCGTATAGAGCGTGATTTCAGGCATCGTCATCTCCACAAATGTGAAATTGCGGCGCCGCTGCCGTGCGCGAATTTGGCACGCACGGCAGCGATGGTCAGCAGTCGGAACGACCGAACGGCACTCAGACTTCTTCTTCGACCGCCGGGAAGTCCACGTCCGTCTTCGCAACGTTGTTCACGTAGTTCGTGAAAGTCACTTGCGCGACAACGGCGATGATTTCGACGATCTTGCTGTCCGTGATGCCGGCAGCGCGCGCGGCGGCGACGTCCGCGTCGCTGACGCGGCCGCGCTCACTCGCCACCTTGCTCGCGAACGCCGCGATCGCGCTGCCTTCGCCGCGACGCGCGGCACGGATCGCGTCGTCATCAAGGCCCGCGTGGCCGCCCAGCACCGTATGCGCGGCAAGACAGTACTCACAACGGCTGACTTGCGACACCGCGAGCGCGATGATCTCGCGTTCCGCCGCGCTCAGTTCGCCCTTCGACAACTGTTGTTGTGCTTGCAGGAAAGCGCCGAGCGAAGACGGCGAGTTGGCGAAGACCTTGAACAGATTCGGCAGGAAACCGGTCGCCTTTTCGACTGCGTGCAGCGATGCTTGCGCGGATGCCGGGGCTTCACCGATCGACAGAGTTTGAACGCGTGCCATGGTAGTTCTCCTTGAGACAATCAATTGTTGAAAATGCAACCAAAGTGGTTTCGTTTGAATTTCGTCCGTCATCCAACGGGTTGATTGCACTTTACGGATTCGCGGCACGGACGTTAATGGCACGCCGGATCAAGAAATTGCCCGATCGACTCACGGCCGGTCGACGGCATCGCGAGCGCGTTGCAGGAGAACGATGGAAAAGCGGCTGCCGCAGCGGGCGGCAGCCGCACGCGGCGGCAAACCGCTGCCTACTTCGGCTGAGGCCGAGACTGAATATTGCCGCCCGTGGCGCGCCAGCGCGCGGGCGTCACACCGATATGCCGCTTGAACACACGCTGAAACGCGGCCTCGGACTGATAGCCGACTGTCGAGCCGATTTCGGCCACCGAGGTCGTCGTTTCGAGCAGCGCGCGGCCCGCCAGCGTCAGACGCACTTCGGTCAACATATCGGTGGCGGAGCGGCCGATCGCATCCTGGAACTGCCGCACGAAGGTCGCGCGCGACATATGGCATAGCGCGGCGAACTGATCGAGCGTCCACGGCTCGCCGGGATGCTCGAACATCGCGGACAGCGCCGGCTGCAGGCGCGGCTGCCCGGCAAGCGCGAGCAGCCCGCGCGGCGCATCGGCGCCTTCGCTCGCGAAGCGCAGCGTCAAGGCAAAAAGCGCGGCCGACAGATAGTTGATCAGACATTCGCTGCCGGGACTTTCGTCGAGCGCCTCTTCGCGCATCAACGAAACGATGCGTGCGAGGCGCGAGCCGGCGACGCTCGGCTGCTGCGCGCCGTCGCCTGCTTCATCCGCGCCGGTTGCATCTTCAGGAGCGGCATCGGGGGTATCGGCATGGCCGCCTTCGCCCGCGACGTCCGCGATCCGTATCGCACCGGCCGCTTCGTCGCGCGCGGCATCGGCCGCATCGGAGGTCGCGTCCGATGCCACGTTGGACATCGCCGAGGACGCCACGGAGGACGCCACTGAGGACGCCACTGAGGACATCGTATCCGGCGCCGTCCCGCGCGCCGCATGGTACGGCGGGCGCGGCGCCGCCTGCCCCTGCGCCAGCGACCCCGTACTCACCACCAGCCTTGCCGGCAAATGCTCGCGCAACAGCCGCTCCGGCATCGCGCCGAGCAGAAAGCGCCCGCACAGCAGGTCGGCGGCCGGCCCCGAACCGTCGTTTTCGACGACCGTCAGCGTGATATTGCGCCGCTTGACCTTCGGCGCCGGTGGCGCGCCGCTGCCGTCGTGGATACGGTGCGGCGTGCCGGTCGGAAACAGGATCACGTCGCCGGCCGTCAGCCTGCGCGGCGGCCCGTTGCCGTCCTCGAGCACCGCTTCGCCGGCCAGCAGCACGTGATATGGAATCTCGTGAACACCGGCCGTGCCGACTTCGACCACCCACGGCGAGCCGAAATGGCAGCGCTCGTCGATGCGTCCATTGACCGGCGTCAGCGACAGAAAGCGGCTTAGCAGATCCATATGAGTCGTTTGAGCAATTTGTTGATCCGTTAGCGAATTCGCACGCGGCCATGAGCCACGTACAGTGACTCCATCGAATGCAGGCAAGCCCTGCGCCCGATTCTACTGGACGACGGCGCGGTGCATGGCGGGTGGCTTTCCGGCCAGGCGAGCAGTGCATTCAAACGAACTGGAGCAACAGATGAACACCATTCATATCGATGTCGCGGTGATCGGCGCCGGCAGCGCCGGTTTGCCGGCGTACCGCGCGGCGAAGGCCGCGGGCGCGTCGGCGCTCCTGATCGAAGGCGGCCCTTACGGCACCACCTGTGCGCGGGTCGGCTGTATGCCGTCGAAGCTGTTGATCGCCGCGGCCGAAGCCGCGCATGCGGCGGCCAGCACCGCGCCGTTCGGCGTGCACGTGGACGGCGCGATCCGCGTCGACGGACGCGCGGTGATGCAGCGCGTGAAAAGCGAGCGCGACCGCTTCGTCGGCTTCGTCGTGGAAAGCGTCGAAGGCATTCCGACGGAAGACCGCCTCATCGGCTACGCGAAGTTCATCGACGACAATCTGCTGCAGGTCGGCGACCACACGCGCGTACAGGCACGTAGCGTGGTGATCGCGACCGGCTCGTCGCCCTATGTGCCGGCGATGTACCGCGCGCTCGGCGATCGCGCGATCGTCAACGACGATGTGTTCAGCTGGGACGATCTGCCGCGCAAGGTCGCGGTGGTCGGCGCCGGCGTAATCGGTCTCGAGCTGGGCCAGGCGCTCTCGCGGCTCGGCGTCGATGTGACGATGCTCGGTGCGCGCGGCCGCGTCGGCCCGCTGACCGATCCGGCGATCCGCGCGTACGCGCAGAATGTGTTCAGCGACGCGTTCCGCTTCGAGCCGCGCGCCGAAATCGAAGCGGCGACGCGCGAAGGCGATAGCGTGCATCTGCGTTACCGCGCGAGCGACGGCGCGCTCGTCGAGGATACCTTCGACTACGTGCTCGTCACCGCGGGCCGCCGCCCGAATATCGACAGGCTCGCGCTCGGCAACACGACGCTCGAACTCGATCCGACCGGCATGCCCGTCTACGACCCGCTCACCTTGCAAGCCGGCCGGCATGCGGTGTTTATCGCCGGCGACGCGAACGGCGTGCTGCCGCTCCTGCACGAAGCCGCCGACGAAGGCCGCGCGGCCGGCACCAACGCCGCGCGTTACCCGAACGTCGCGCCGCTCGTGCGCCGCGCGCCGATCTCGGTGCTGTTCTCGGATCCGGGCATCGCAATGGTCGGCGCGCGGCACGCGGATCTCGCGCCAGGCAGCTTCGTCGCCGGCGAAGTGAGCTTCGAGGATCAGGGCCGCAGCCGCGTGATGCTGCGCAATCGCGGCCTCATGCATGTGTACGTGGACAAGGCGACGCGGCGTTTTGCCGGCGCCGAGTGGATCGGCCCCGATGCGGAGCACATCGCGCATCTGCTGTCATGGGCACTGCAGATGAACCTGACGGTCGACGCGATGCTCGAGATGCCGTTCTACCATCCGGTCGTCGAGGAAGGCTTGCGTACCGCGTTGAGGAATGCGGTCGCGCGGCTGAAGGCCGAGCAGTAAATTCGACGCTCGACGCCGCGACTTGCGCGCAATGGCATGCGTGAAAGTCGCGGCTGTCATCGCGGCCATCGCGGCCGCGGCGATCTCGCTTACGCCTGCGTATCGATCATCCCGCCCGTGGTTCCCCCCTGCTGCATCACCAGTTCGGCAAGCTGCGCCGTGGCGCTCAGAATCGCGCCTTCTATCGCGGACGCCTCGGCCTGTAACGCATTGACGGCCGGGTTCGGGCCGCCGCCGGGCATGCGCTGCCGCGCGACAGCGGCGATCTGCTGCTCGACTTGCGCCAGTTCCGCCTTCAGACGCTGGATCAAGGCGTCGAGCAACTGGATCGCGGAGCTCGTCGAGCCCGAGCCGCCGCCGGACGCGCCACCGGCACCGCTGACACCACTGGCGCCCCCGACGCCGCCCGTCTTCGACGTGCCCGTACCCGACGGGCTCGACGGCGAACCCGACGTGCCCGCCTGCGAATTCGCCGAACCGGCCGCGCCGTTCGGCGAGCCGTTCGCGTTGTGATTGCCGTCCGTACCCTGGTTCGCCTGGGCGCCCTGTGTCGTGTTCGGATTGGCGCCGACCGCGGACGTGCTCGCGACGCCGGAAATGCCTTGCACGCTCATCGTTGATCGCCTCTGTCTGAAAAGGGGATGTCAGCTTATCGGCAGGATCACGCGCTTTCTTTAGTATCCGTCCGACAAATACGAACGCGCGGCCGGAACCCCAAAGTGCCGCGCACGCGGGCGCCAGGTAAATTTGGCGCACCGCTTCGCATTCATGTATCGGCGATTCGCCCCGCAACACACGATCGCCTGGTCTGCCTGACCGGAACGCCATGCCCATCAACGGCTCGCGGCCACCATCCGCGAGCCCCGCGCCGGGCGCATGTCTTGCTTGATCCGGCATGTCTTGCTTGATCCGTCTTGCCTATCCGCGCGCGAACCGTGCGCGCCGCAGCACAACAAGCCGCCCGCGCCGCATCCAGACCCATCATGAAACTGCCGCTGACGCCGCAACGATCGTCGAATCGCGTCTATCCGCCGGGCGTTCCCGGCCTGCTCGGGCTCACGTCGACAATCACGGCCGTCGTGGTCGTGTGCGGTTTGTATTTCGGCCGCGAAGTGCTGATCCCGATCACGCTCGCGGTGCTGCTGAGCTTCCTGCTCGCACCGCTCGTCAGCGTGCTGAGGCGCCTGCGCTTCGGGCAACTGCCGTCGATCTTCGTCGCGGTGCTCGTCGCCCTCGTCTCGCTGCTTGCCGTCGGCACGCTAATCGCGGCGCAGGTCGCGCAACTCGCGAGTTCGCTGCCGCAATACCAGGCGGCCATCGAGCGGAAGATCGAAACCGTGCAGGAGAAAACCATCGGCCGCGCCGACGCGCTGCTCACGCGTGCGGCCAGCACGCTCGCGCGCGTCACGCCCGATCATCCGCCGAATCCACCGCACGAGGCCGGCCGCACGCCCAAGCCGTCGGCCTCGGCGCCGATGCCGGTCGAAGTGCACGAGCCGATGCCGTCGCCGCTGCAGCTCGCGCAGAAGGTGTTTTCGCCGGTCGTCGGGCCGATGGAGACCATGTTCATCGTGCTCGTCGTGACCATCTTCATCCTGCTGCAGCGTGAGGATCTGCGCGACCGCCTGATACGCCTGTTCGGCTCACGCGACCTGCACCGCACGACCACCGCCATCAACGACGCGGCAAGCCGGCTGTCGCGCTACTTCGTCGCGCAGCTCGGCATCAATGTCGGCGCCGGCACGCTGGTCGCGGTGGGGCTCGCGATCATCGGCGTGCCGGGCGCGCTGCTGTTCGGCGTACTGACCGCGTTGCTGCGCTTCGTGCCGTATATCGGCACGTGGATCGCCGCGGTGCTCGCGGTGATCCTCGCGGCCGCGATCCAGCCGCAATGGTCGATGGCGGTCGCCACGATCGCGCTGTTCGTCGTGGTCGACGTGGTGGCGGGCCAGGTGGTCGAACCGCTGCTATACGGGCATAGCTCGGGGCTGTCGCCCCTCGCCGTGGTGGTCGCCGCGATTTTCTGGAGCTGGCTCTGGGGCCCGGTGGGTCTTGTGCTGTCGACGCCGCTGACGCTGTGTCTCGTCACACTCGGGCGCTATGCCGAGCGACTACGCTTCCTGACCGTGCTGCTCGGCGATCAACCGGCGCTCACCCCCGCGCAGAATTTCTATCAACGCCTGCTCGCCGACGACCCGCACGAGGCGATCGTGCAAGCGGAACGGCTGCTCAAGGAAATGCCGCTCGTCCAGTATTACGACGACGTCGCGCGCGAAGGCTTGCGCCTCGCGCGTAACGACGCATTGCGCGGCGTGTTCGCGCCCGACCAGCTGGGCCGGATGAACGAGACGCTGCTCGATATCGTCGAGATCCTCGAACAGTCGGACAGCCCGTCGGCGCCGCCGCCGCTCGCGCCGTCGCCGCTGCACGGCCGCGGCGACGGCGACGGCAAGGACGAAGACAAGGCCGGCGCGGACGAAAGCACAGCCGATGCGCCCATGCCGTTGCTGCCCGACATGCGCGTCGTATGCATCGCGGGCCGCGGCGCCTTCGACGAAGTGGCGACCGCGATCGCCGTGCAATTGCTCGGCCGCCGCGGCCTGCCGGCCTCGGCCGCGCACTACGCGCAGTTCAGGAAAGGCAGCATCGATTCGGCGAGCATCGAAAACGCGCCGATTCTCTGCGTCATTACGCTCGATGCATCGGAGGCGCCACCGTACCTGCGCAACCTCGTGCGACGCATCCGCGCGCGGTCGCCATCGGCGACGCTCGTGGTCGGCGTCGGTGGGTCATCCGAACGCGAAGACGAGACGACGTCGCTTGCCGGCACCGTCAACGTGAACAGCTTCGGCGAACTCATCGACCAATGCGTGCACGCGGCGACCAACGCCGCCCCGCAGCCGCCGCGGCTGGTCGAGCAAAGCGGCTGAGCATCGCGGCGCGATGCGACGGGATATTTTCGAAAGCGAATTGAAATGCTTCTCCGTGGATCGGCCGTGAATCCGACCGCCCCGCCGCGCGGCGGGTAATCGGCAACAGAAAAAATTCAGGCGCACATTATTTAAGCCGGATATTTTGTTTCACCGAAATCGAATCGAAAGATTACGTATCGTCAGCAAATTATCATTAGAATTTTATAAATATATGCTTTCGATTTTATATTTCATTTCATTCAAAAACTCCAAATCGCAAAGCATTCGCCCCGAAGCGATCGGGAGACCGCTCCGGGGCGACGCCGTTACCGTTCAGCGAGGCTTTTTACGAAGCCGTCATGACCGGCGCGACCGCGGCCGGGTCCGTGATGCTCGGCTTGCCGGTCTCGATGTGGCCGGCAAGGCGGCGCTGGAACGCCGGGTCGTCGTTGTCGGTCACGGTCAGGTCGTACCAGTGGTGGCTCGACGCGAGCACGAACCTCACTTCGACCGTCTCGTTCTGCGGCACGATCACCGGGCGCGACAGCGCGCCGTAGGCGTTATCGGCCACGGAGAGCCGCGCATTCTTATTGCCCTTGTTGGTGAAGCGCAGCACGAGGTTGCCGTTCGCGACGTCGTAGTGCGCCTTGACCTCGGGCAGGGCCGTCCTGTTCTTGCCCTTGCCGGCCGCGGCTTCGATCATCTCCGCGTTCAGGTCGCCGTTGAAGCGCCGCACGAAACCGTTCGGGCCATAGACGGTGAATGCATAGGCGCCGTTGTTGATCGACAGGTCGAAGGTCTCGGTGATCGACTTGTCCTTCTCGACCGTGTAACGCCACGGGCCGTCGGTGCGCAGCGACGAGTACACATAGAAGTGCGCGCCGACCGTGCCGGTGTTGCCCATCACGAGCTCGAGCACGTTGCGCTTCTCGTTGACCTTGCCGTTCACGTGCAGTTCGTACGGCAGCGCGCGGGCGAAACGGATGCCCGGCTCCTGCGGCACGATCGGGCCCGGCACCGCGGGCACGACCGGCTTCGGCTGCGTGGCGCACTGGTTGTCGGCGATCGACTTGTAATTGCTGGTGTCGGGCAGCGCCGGCATCGACGCATCGGGCGTGCGGAAGTCGAACGCCGAGGTCAGATCGCCGCATACCGCGCGGCGCCATTTCGTGATGTTCGGCTCCTTCACGCCGAAGCGCGCTTCGATAAAGCGGATCACCGACGTATGGTCGAACACCTCCGAACAGACGAAGCCGCCCTTCGTCCATGGCGACACGATGGTCATCGGCACGCGCGTGCCGAGGCCATACGGCAGATTGTCGACCGTGTAGGTGCCGCCGCGGCCGTCCGGGTTGATCACGTTGTGGATCTCGCCTTCGGTCGTCACGGTCGAAAGACCCTGCGCGCGCGTGGTCGGCACCTGCGGCGGCGGGCAATGGTCGAAGAAGCCGTCGTTCTCGTCGTACATGATGAAGAGCACGGTCTTGCTCCACACCTCGGGGTTCGACGTCAGCGCATCGAGAATCATCGACGTGTACTCGGCGCCGTACGCCGGCGTGTACTTCGGGTGCTCGGAGTACGCCGCCGGCGGGCACAGCCACGACACCTGCGGCAGTTTGTCCGCGAGCACATCGGCCTTCAGGTCGTCGATCGTGCGCACCGTCTGCGCGCGCTGATACAGCGACGAGCCGGGTGGCGCGTTGATGAAGTTCGTGAAGTTCTGCAGGATGTTCGTGCCGTAGTTGCCGTTCAGCGGATCGCTGCCGTCCGTGCCCTGCTGGTAGATCTGCCACGAGATGCCGGCTTGTTCGAGGCGCTCCGGATACGTGGTCCACGACAGCAGCTGGTACTTCGGCGGCTTGTCGCCGTCCACGAAGTCGTTGTTGTCGAGCAGCGGGCCGCCTTGCGTGCCGGTCGGATCGACCATGCCCGTCATCAGATACGCGCGGTTCGGGTGCGTCGGCCCCGGCATCGAACAGTAGTACGCATCGCACACGGTGAAGGCGTCGGCCAGTGCGTAGTGGAACGGAATGTCGGTGCGCAGGTGGTAGCCCATCGTCATGTCCGTCTTGTTCGCGGGCCACTGATCGTAGCGGCCGTTGTCGATCGCGGCATGCGTCGGATACCAGTTGTGGTCGAGGTCGCCGACGCACTGCGCGCTCGTCGTCAGCGTGTCGAGGTGGAACGGCAGCACGGGCTTGGTCGGGTCGGCCTTCGACGGCTGGAACCACACCGGATTGCCGCCCGGCAGCGGGATCGGGAAGCGGTCGTTATAACCGCGCACGCCACGCACATGGCCGAAGTAGTGGTCGAAAGAACGGTTCTCCTGCATGAACACGACGATATGCTCGATATCTTTGATCGTGCCCGTGCGGGATGCGGCCGGCACGGCGAGCGCTCTGCGGATCGAGTCCGGCAGCGCGGTCATCGCGGCGGCAGCCCCGGCGGATGATGCAACGGTTTGTAGAAAACGGCGGCGGCTATTTGAGGTCATGGTCTTGTCACCTTCTCTTTGTTGCGGGGGGGGGGGAATTCGGCGCTCAAGCGTCGTCGCGGCACGCGACGCGACGTGGTGTGCCGCCCGGCGCGCAAGGCGGATCAGTCGGCGCTGTCGCCGGGCGCGTAGCGCATCACCGGCGCGACCTGTATCGCATCGGCCGCGACGCTCGCCTGCGCGCTCGCCACCGCGCTGCCGGTTCCGGCATTGTTCAGCGGCGGCGCCTGCAGTTGCGCGAGCGGCACCGATGCGCCCGCGGCCAGTTGCAGCGCGGCGTTTCGATAGCGCGACGTATCGTTCTGTGCGGAGCCGGGGGAATCATTCGACGCGGACGCATTGTCCGAGGGGTTCGCCGCGCGCGCGTCCGCCGGACCGGGGCCGCATGCGGCGAGCATGAATACACTCAGGATGGCGACACATGCCGCCGTCAGTCTCGAGAAAAAGTCTCCGTCCATGATTCTCATCTCATTGTTTAGTCAACCGGACGTTCAGCACGGCTTTTGAATCAATGCCGCATTGTTTTCGCGAGGAGAGTGTCACGTTAAATTAAGAAGAATTTGTGAAACGTTTTCATATCCATACGCGGATATTTTCAATTACTTAAAATGCATCATTTATTAGCCAAGATAAATAAATGAGAAAGAAATAAAACATTAATAAGGCCGGCTTCGGGTCCGGGGCTTGCGATCGTGCATATCCGCTAGCAGCCCATAAGACTGGGGAGACATGGATGCGCACTCGCACTAACCTGCAGGACAGCGAAGACGAATGGCAGTGGCGGCCGATCGGAGTGGCGCTGGCCGATCATTGCCGGGTGCTGGTCGTGGACGACTACGCGGACGCCGCCGACGCATTGCAACTGCTGCTCAGCGCGAATGGCTTCGAATGCCGCGCGATGCACGCGGCCCACGACGTCTGCGCGATCGCCGAGGCATGGCAGCCGTTTGCGGTGGTGCTCGATATCGCCATGCCGGAACTCGACGGCCTCGAGCTCGCGCGGCGCTTGCGCGCGGCGCCGTCGACGTCGCACATGCTGCTCGTCGCGTGCACGGGCTATGCGTCCGGGCGCGACCGCGAGCGCGCGCGTGAAGCGGGCTTCGACGCGCATTGCGCGAAGCCGCTCACGCCGCAGCGTCTGCTTGCGCTATTGAAGAAGGCGGTGGCGATGTCTTCGGACGGGAGGAAAGCATGCGCAGGGCCGTAAGCGTGAACCGAAACCCGAAGCGTGAATGTTATGAGATCGATGGGCGCATGGAGCAGGCACAAGCCGTGCTGTAGATGCCTCTGCACTCAATGCGCATCTACCCATTCACGCTTACAGGAGAACAACGATGCAAAGAAGAAAGTTCATTTTGTCCAGCGGTGCGATGCTTGCGGCCGGCGGCTTCGCGATGGCGGGCTGCACGACCACGGGACAAAGCTCGGCGGACAGCACGGCCGGCAATTCCGACAAGCGTGCGGCGATCAATCACGACGTCGACGCGACGCTCTCGCGCCTCTATACGACGGTCAACGGCTCGCGCGAACTCGTCTCGAAAGCGCGCGGCGTGCTGGTGTTCCCGCAGGTCGTGCAGGCCGGCTTCGTGGTCGGCGCTCAATACGGCCAGGGCGCGCTGCGCATCGCCGGCCGGACCGAAGGCTACTACAGCACGGCGGCAGGCTCGTTCGGCCTGCAGGCCGGCGCCCAGTCGAAGGCGATCATCTTCTGCTTCATGAACGAACAGGCGCTTGCCGACTTCCGCAGCCGCAACGGCTGGGCCGTGGGCGGCGACGCGACGGTCGCGGTCGTGAAGGTCGGCGCGAACGGCAACATCGATTCGTCGACGGCGACCGCGCCGGTGCAGGCGTTCGTGCTGACCAACGCGGGCCTGATGGCCGGCGTGTCGCTCGAAGGCACCAAGGTGTCGAGGCTCGACATCTGACCGGGCGCCGACGCCATGCTTACGCCGCGGCGCATTTGTCTGTGTAAAAGCCGCCGCGGCGGCAAGCCGAAATTACATGGTGACCGGCCACCCGCGCGCCGCGCGGCGCGAAGCGGCCGGTTTTTTCATGGCATAGGCTTTGCG
>NZ_BAAILL010000042.1:270026-327169 GCF_054589215.1 Paraburkholderia sp. 2C
GTCCCCTACTGAATTTCTTTCGCGCGGAGTCGATCTTGACGCTGAATGTTCTTCTCGTCGCCTCGGAGGCGATGCCGCTCGCCAAATCCGGCGGGCTCGGCGATATGGTGAGCGCTTATGCGGCGGCCCTGCGCGACGCGGGCGTCGACGTGTCGATCCTGCTGCCCGCGTACCCGGGCGCACTCGACAAGGCGGTGGACGTCGCACCGCTTACGCGGATCGGCGGGCTGCCGGGTGGCGACGCGCGCCTTTTGCGTGCGCAGATGCCCGATACCGGTGTGCCGGTGCTGCTGTTGCAGATGGATCATCTGTTCAGGCGCGAGCAGTTGTATGTCGATCAGCGCGGCCGTGATTATCTCGACAACACCGTGCGTTTCGCCTCGCTGGCCGCAGCGGCCGCCCGCATTGCGCGCGGCGTGCGCGGCGTCAAGCGCCCCGATATCGTGCACGCGCACGACTGGCATGCAGGACTCACGCCGTTGCTGATGAAGCTCGCGGGCGTGCCCGCGAAAAGCGTGTTCACGATTCACAATCTCGCGTTCCAGGGCAACTGCCCGCTCGCGCTCGGCAGCTGGCTCGGCGTGCCCGACGAACTGCTCGCGCCCGCGCTTGCCGATGAGCGGAGCATCGAGTTCTACAACACGTTGAGCCCGATGAAGGCCGGCATCGTGCACGCCGACCGCGTCACGACCGTCAGCGACACCTACGCGCGCGAAATTCTCACACCGCATTTCGGACACCGGATGGAAGGCGTGCTGCAAGCGAATGCGCACAAGCTTTCCGGCATCACGAACGGGATCGACGAGCACGCGTGGAATCCGGCGAACGACGCGCATCTTGCGCGTCACTACTGCGCCGCCGACGTGCGCGGCAAGCAGGCCTGCAAGCGCGATCTGCAGCAACGCTTCGGCCTCTCGGTCGATCCGTTCGCGCCGCTCGTCGCAATCGGCAGCCGGCTGACGTCGCAAAAGCTCGCCGATGTCGTGGCCGCCGCCTTGCCGATGGCGCTTGCGCGGCATCCGCGGCTGCAGGTGGCGATTCTCGGCAAAGGCGACGCGCATCTCGAACAGGCGATGCGCGCGCTCGCCGCGCTGTGGCCGCAACGCGTCGGCGTGCAGGTCGGCTACGACGAAGCGACCGCGCACAAGCTGCATGCGGGCGCGGACATGCTGCTGCACGGCAGCCGCTTCGAGCCGTGCGGGCTCACGCAGATGTATGCGATGCGTTATGGCACGATTCCGATCGCGTCGCGCGTCGGCGGCCTGGCCGATACGATCGTCGATTACGAACCGGCGCGTTCGCCCGAGCTCGGTTTGCCCGAAGCGGGCGCGACCGGATTTCTGTTCGAAGGCGAAACCGCGGGCGATGTCGTCGCGGCGCTGGAGCGCGCGCTCGAGGCGTTTATGCGGCCGTCGTCGTGGCATGCGCTGCAACGTAATGCGATGCAGGGCCACTTCGGCTGGGCGCGGCCGGCTGCACGCTATCTGCAACTGTATGCGGAACTCACCGATGCGCGTCCGGCGCGGCGGCGCGATCTGTCCGAAGCGGCGCCTCATCAGGCACCGGCGGCAGTCGCGCATGCCGCGCACGAAGTCGACGTGGTCACGCAGCGGCGGCCGGCACGGCGGGCCGCGAACGCCGCGCAGAACGGCGCGTGGAACGGCAATGCTTCGGCGCAGACCGCGCACGAGGAGGTCGCGCGGCGCGCGTGACCATCTGCGTTATGCAGCATCTGCATCATGCAGCCGCGCGATACAGGTACGCGGCTGCATGATCGTTGTGCAAACAACGATATCGCTCACTACTCGCTCACTACTGCGTGAGCCGCTCCTCGAGCCGATCGAACACGTGCTGCGTCTCGCCTTGCGCATGCAGCGCGAACAGCAGCAGCGAACGTCCCGTCACCTGATACACATCGCCCGAACCGAACTCCGGCAATTCGTCGCGCTCGGGCGCGTTCGTATCGATCAGACAACTCCATTGATCGCTGCCCGGCACCTCGGGCAACGTGAAGTCCACCACGTCGTGATACGCGTTGACGATAACGAGCAGCGTCGCATCCGATGCCGGCCGGCGAATACCGCTCGCCTGCGCGCGACCGTCGATCACCAGACCGAAGCAGCGCATCGCCGGATCGCCCCACTGCTCGTCCATCAGTTCGACGCCGGCAGGGCTCAGCCACTTCACGTCCTTCACTTCGAGGTCGGCTTCGCTTTCGGCTTCGCCCGTATGTTCGCCCGCACCTTCGCTTTCGCCTTCCATCCGGCCCGGCAGTTTCAGCACGCGCGTCTCGCCGGTCAGGAAACGGCCGCGCCGCAGCACCGGCAACGCATGGCGCAACGCGGTGAGCTTGCGCACGAAGCCGATCAACGCACGGCCGCGTTCGTCGATGCCTTCCCAGTCGACCCAGCTGATCTCGTTGTCCTGGCAATACGCGTTGTTATTGCCCTGCTGCGTGCGGCCGAACTCGTCGCCGGCCAGCATCATCGGCGTGCCTTGCGAGAACAGCAGTGTGGCGAGCATATTGCGCTTCTGACGCTCGCGCAGCTCGATCACGTCCGCGTCATCGGTCGGTCCTTCCGCGCCGCAATTCCATGAGCGGTTATCGCTGTGGCCGTCATTGTTGTTCTCGCCGTTCGCGTCGTTGTGACGGTCGTTGTACGAAACCAGATCGTGCAGCGTGAAGCCGTCGTGCGCGGTCACGAAGTTCACGCTCGACCACGGACGCCTGCCGCGCCGGTTGAAGAAGTCGCCCGACGCGGTCAAACGCGTCGCGAGATCCGCTGCGCAATTTTCGTCGCCCTTCCAGAACGAGCGCGCCGTATCGCGAAAGCGGTCGTTCCATTCGGCCCAGCCCGGCGGGAAACCGCCGACCTGATAACCGCCGGGCCCGCAATCCCACGGCTCGGCAATCAGCTTGACGCTCGCGAGCACCGGGTCTTGCCGGCAACTGTCGAGAAAGCCGCCGCCTTCGTCGAAGCCGTACGGCTCGCGGCCGAGAATCGTCGCGAGATCGAAACGGAAGCCGTCGACGTTCATCTCGGTCACCCAGTAGCGCAAGCTGTCGGTCACCATCTGCAACACGCGCGGATGCGACAGGTTCAGCGTATTGCCGGTGCCCGTATCGTTGATGTAGTAGCGGTTCTGCTCCGGCATCAGCCGGTAGTACGACGCGTTGTCGATACCGCGAAACGACAGCGTCGGTCCGCGCTCGTTGCCTTCGGCCGTATGGTTGTAGACCACATCGAGTATCACCTCGAGCCCGGCGTCGTGCAGCCGGTCCACCATTTCCTTGAACTCGGCGACCACACCGGGGCCGCGCGCGAAGTAGCGCGGATCGGCCGCGAAAAAGCCGATCGTGTTGTAGCCCCAGTAGTTCGTGAGGCCTTTGTCGAGCAGATAGCTGTCGTTGACGAACGCGTGTATCGGCATCAGTTCGACGGTCGTGACGCCGAGCCGCCGGATATGATCGACCACCGCTTTCTGGGCAAGACCGTCGAACGTGCCGCGCATCTTCGCGGGCACGGCGGGGTGCCGCTTCGTGTAACCGCGCACGTGCGTCTCGTAGACGATCGTGCGGTCCCATGGCACGCGAATGCGCGTGGGGTGCGTCCAGTTGAACGTCTGATCGACGACCTGACACTTCGGCATATAAGCCGCGCTGTCACGCTTGTCGAACTCGAGATCGGGATCGTCGCCGGGTGCGTTCAACGTATAGCCGAACAGCGACGGATGCCATTTGAGCGCGCCGACGTGTGCCTTCGCATACGGGTCGAGCAGCAGCTTGTGCGGATTGAAGCGATGTCCCGCCTCCGGCTCGAACGGCCCGTGCACGCGATAGGCGTAGACCGTGCCCGCGGACAGTCCCGCGACATGCACGTGCCACACTTCGTCGGTGTATTCGGGCAGTTCGATGCGTTCGACTTCGCGCTTGCCTTTCGCGTCGAACAGACACAATTCGACCTTCGTCGCATGCGCGGAGAACAGCGCGAAATTCACGCCCTTGCCGTCCCATGTGGCGCCGAGCGGAAACGGCAGGCCTTCGGAGATGCGTCGATCGTATGCCATGGAAAGCCTTTGTTGATGAAATGCGTTGTGGAGGTGCGCGCGATGGTGCGCGAAAACCAAATAGATGAATGGCGGCCAGGAGGCGGATTAGCAAACCATGTGCCCGCGGTACGCGCATCGCCTTGTGGGCCCGATAGCAGGCCGCGCATCGTCACGCCATCCTTACTCAGACTTACAAACGAAGATAGATTTTGCGTGTTCGCCACACGCTTTTCAGGCCGCCGGCGCACGCGCGGCACGCTAAATGCATCGGCTCAGATAGCGAAACGTGTCATACCGCGGTCACATAAACTGGCACACGCGTCGCACGACGTCCCGCCCAGCGCCCCGCAGCGACAGCATGGGCCAATGCGGCGAGGCGTGCCGCGCGTGGCGTGGCGTCGCCATGCTGCGCCGATGGCATGGGTCATGCATGCGTGTGAAATATTTAAGCCACCCCCGACCGCGCATCGTTCGATGCACTCAATAGTTGACCGATGATGGATGCCACTGCACTTTCGGACACCCGCCTGCCCACTATTCTGCTTATCGACGACGAACATGAACTGCTCGTTGCATGGGCGCTTCTGCTCGAACTGGAAGGATTCCATGTGGTCACCACGGGCGAGGCGCGCGAAGGCGTCGAACTCGCGCATCGCCTGCACCCGGCCCTCGTCATTACCGACCTCATGATGCCGGAGATGAATGGCGTGGAAGTGTGCCTTGCGTTGAAGGCCGACCCGTCGCTCGACGATGTGCCGGTCATCTTGTGGAGCGCGTCGCCCGATATTCCCGACAACGTGATGTGCGAGTGCACGCTGCACAAGCCCGTTGCGCGCGAGACGCTGCTCGCCAACGTTCAAGGCTTGCTGCGCACGACATTCGACGCACGACAGCGCAGCGCGCCGGGGCAATAGCGCCGGCCCGGCGGTGTGCGACGGCGCAACGCAGCGGCGAGCCGCGCGCCTTACGTTAGCGCCTTACGCCGGTATTCGGGCGACGCGATAAACGCTTCGATCGCCGCTGGCGGAACCTCGGCATGCAAATGCATCGACAGGTACGTGGACAGACTGTCCGGCCTCATCCCTCGCGGAGCCCATTCGAGCACCACCGCCTTTTGCGCGTCCGTGAGGAACGCTTGCGATCCCGACGGCCCGGGCTGTGGCGACTGCTGCGCCCGCCCCGATGCGCAAGGCGAGGCAGCGGGCGGCGGCAGGTATCCGGCCGACCTCCTATACGCATCGATCACGAATGTGGGCATCTTCATCACGATGGCCAGATTCGTCGCGGACAGGAGGTCACCCCATTGCCTGATGAACTGCTTCGCACCGTCCGGCAGCAGCGCGCCAAGTTCCGGCCGGTTGTCCGCGATGTCCTGCTGGTAAATCGCGTTCCAGTCTGCCCGGATCGGCGCGAATTCGTGCCGAAGCGCCCTCACCCACGCTACTGGCAAGCGGTATTGCTCCGCGAGTTCTCTTGCTCCGGTGCCCGGAAAAAGCACGAAATCGTCGAACAGGTCGTCGCGTGCGTTCGCGGTCTGCGATTGCCTGTCGCGCAGCAAGCCATGCGCTCTGGCCACGCCAATCACGCTGCTGCAAGAAACCGAACAGGCCTTCGCGACTGCACTGTAAGACATCGTGGGATTGCTCGACAGCATGCGAACGACCCGCGCCTTCTTTGCGGGGATCATCTTCGCACCGCGTCGCGACCGAGCTTCAGCGATGTCCTGATTCGTCGAAGCCGCTTCTCCCGACGCGGCCGCAGGTCGAGATAAAGACGCCAATGCGCTGCGGTGTTCGTCGCTTTGCAGGTAAGTATCGATACGCCTGCGTGGATACTGCATCAACTCCGCAAAATTGTTCGCGCTCATCGAGTCCGCCCATCGGTCGATGAATGCCCTTTCGCCTGGCGTCAGCGGCGCATCCGCCAGCACCTGTGCCGGTGCGCCCAGCGTACCCGCCGCGCGCCAGGCGCGTCGTGCAGCGTCCACATCAGCCGCGATCTTCCGGATCGTGCTGATCGGCAGCGCGAGGCGGGCGGCCAGTACCGCTTCGGAGGCTGAAGGATGCCTGAGCATGCAGGTCGCCGCGTACTGGCGCTTCTGGGCGTCGCTTCGTACGGCGTCGAGGTCTGACGGACGCCCGGTTTGCGGCAAGGCGACATCCTCGCGTATCTCCCAGTCGCCGCGCGCATTGCGTGTGATCCGTTGTCCCATTTGCGAACGATCGCCGGGCGCCGCGAGCCGCCAGCTTGCGAGGGCAACGTCGAGCGCGACCGCATAGGCTTTGCCGCCATGCAGAACGAACGACTCCCCGCCATGCAGGTCCGAATATATGCCGCGGCGGTCGATGGACACATACTCGCCCGGAATCTGTGGGAACGCATAGGCGTCCGGCCACGCCGTCGGTCGTGCCGCGCCGAAGGACTCCGATGTTCGCCCCCGGGTCAAGACAGGCGCGGCCTGCACGGTCGAACTCGCCTGCGCCCGCGGCAGGCGCTCGAAGCGTTGCGATGTTTCCACCGGCGCGGGGACGCGAATCGGCGAGGGCTCGTTGCGAACTTCGGGCGCGGTGAGTGCCGGACGCGGGCGTATCGGCGGCAAGACCATTGGCTGTTCCCTCGGCGAAAGATGCGTGAGCATCGATGCACACGATGGTACGAAAGCGCCGTTTGCCGTTGGGATATCAGCGCACTACATTGCGCACTGCGTCGTGCATCAAGCGAGCACCGCGTCGCTCGCGCGGGCCGCGCGAGCCGTTACACCGACGCCGGATCCGATCGATGTATCGCAATGCCCTCCATCGGATCGAGCGCCGCAAGCCACGGTTCGCGCTCGATCATGTTGCGCGTGTCGTCGTAACCGGCTGTCCAGCGCCGCTCGATGCCGCTTGCGGAAAAGTCGATGTCCTTGTGCAGGTCGTGGCCGCACGAGCGCGGCGCATCGAGTTCGATCACCTGCATCGTCGTGCCGCAGCCCCAGTCGAGCAACTGCTTGATCGCGTCGTTTTCGCGCTGCTCCTGTGTCATATGCTTGCCCAGCTCGCGAATCACATGGCGCAGGTTGTGAATCTGCTTCTGCCGCTCGAGATGGCTTTCCGCGCGGCTCGAATACTGGATGTCGCGCTGGCGCGTCATCGCTTCGCGTATCGAGGCCGGCTCGGGCCCATGCACGGGCCATAACTGCACGGTGAAGATGATCGAATCGCGGCGCGGGCGGTCGTCGAGCACCGCTTCGAGCGGCGTATTCGAATAGATGCCGCCGTCCCAGAACGCCTCGCCGCCGATACGCACCGACGGAAAGCCGGGCGGAAACGCGGCGGACGCCATCACGTGATCAACCGCGAGCGGCATATCGCGATTCGTGAAGTAATGCATATGCCCGCTCGCCACGCCGACGGTGCCGACCGTCAAGCGCATCTGCCGCGCGTTGAGGAAATCGAAATCGACGAGCGACGTAAGCGTTTCGCGCAACGGCTCCGTATGATAAAACGCGGCACGTTCGGGGCCGACCGCGCCGTAGAGGCCGAACCATGCATCGGCGCGCGGCGTGAAGAACGACGGGATGCCGTGCGTGACGACCGACAGATCGCGCAGCCACTCGGCCACGCTCAAGGGCACGCCACACAAGCCCGGCGGCCATTCGCCGACGCCGGTGCCCGGGCCGCAGCCGCCCTGCCACGTGACACGCTGCCAGAATTCATGCAGCCGCTCGAGGCGTTTGCCGCCGGGGTTCCCGGCGATAATCGCGCCGTTGATCGCGCCGATCGACGTGCCGATCACCCAGTCGGGCTCGATACCGGCATCGTGCAACGCATGAAAGACGCCGGCCTGGTACGCGCCGAGCGCACCGCCGCCTTGCAACACGAGCACCACCTGCCCGGGAAGACCGGCGCGCCGCCGGGCAGGCGCCGCGTATTCCGCTTCATTCGGGCGTCCCGCCAATTCGGCATGCGCTCGCGGCGCACTGGCGCCGCTCCCCACTGCATGTTTTGCCATCGCGCTTCTCCGTCGACGAAACGTCGCCTTCAGCGAGGCAGTCACGATAGCGCACCTTCCTGTCCGACGCAGCGGGGGATGCCCGGCGTGGCCAGGCAGCGAGGCACGTGGCCGCGTCAGTGTCCGACGAGGCGGTAGGTAAAGAACAGCAGCGCGACAGCGGCAGCCGTGCAGGCAAATCCTTTCAGCAGCGCAATGCACGCCATGGCGGCGCGGTGCGAGCCGAACCGCGCGCGCCGCGGTTGCGCGGGGTTCAGCGAGTCTTCGGCAAGCAAGGTTGTGAAGCGCACCGTTTCGTCGATCATTCGCATGGTCCGTTTCTCCTCTGGGCGAGAGCCAAGGCTCGCGCTGTCTTCCCTGTTTTCGCTGTTTGCATTCTGCACGGCGGTCACCGTTTGCTTCGCTTGCATGTTTCGACTGGCTGCTTCAGTGGCGTACTTCGGTCGCGTACTTCGGTCGGCTACTTCGATATCCGCAGAATCTGCGAGGCGATCTGCGAATAGCAGGGTCTCAGGTCATCGGTCGTTGCTGCATAACGGTACACGCCGACCGGCTGCTTCGGGTTGTAGCAGCGCGACGGGCCATCCGGCACATTCGCGATGCATTTGACTGCCTGCTTGCCGGGTTGCGTCTCTCAGTTGCGTCTCTCAGTTGCGTCTCTGATTGCGCTCGCGGCCTACGCGGTCGCGAAGCGCCGGATCACATCGCCCGCATGCCCGGGCCGCGCCGGCCGCGTCTGTGGCGCGCCGCTGCTGTTGCCGCCGCTTGCGAAATAGCTGTTCCATGCGCGCTGCAGCGTGTCCGGGGTCGCGGCCGGCGGCTCTTCGCGATACGTTGCATGCGCAACCACCAGGCTCAGCAGATCGCGCGGATAGCACGCCAGCAACGGACGGCGTGCCGGCTGATGCAGCCGGTGCACGAGAAAATCGAAGGCGTCGTCGTCGCCGCGGATGCCGAGTCCGTCGCAGCATCGTGCGCGGCGGTATCGCGCAGCCCAACCTCGCCATCCCGAGAACCAGACGGACAGGCCATCGGCTGCGCCATGCAGCATCCCCTGCGTGGGCAACGCGGCGACGCAGAGTGAAGTGGAACTACCGTTAGCTGCCGCTGCGCCTGAAACGCCTCGGCAAAACCGCCTGTCAGACATGGGCTGCCACGACAACTCGCCCCGAGCAGGCAAAACGGCATCGCCATCCGGTTGCGCCGTCAAGGTGGTCGCGAATGGTCCGTACGGCGTACGAACCATTCGCTCCACTCTTCTTCGACGTTTGCCCCCCATTGGCTCCGCCGCCTTCCCGATTCGCGGCATGCCCCGACCGCGAACCACGAAGTCCCCCGTGTTGCCGCCCGGTATCTCTTCGGATCGATGTTTCCGGACAGCAACGAATCCGTTGTGGCCGATCTATCGCAATGGGTATGCCATGCGGGCGCAAAGCCTTGTCGCGCCGTGTTTCGTGCGCTGGCGAACACGTTGGAAACCCGCTTTCAGGTTGCCGACGTTTCGGGTTCGCAACATTTTTCGAGGACGGTTCGGCATGCGTCATGCGTACGGAAGCGCTGCCGCTCAACGGCAAAAAAGACGGCGCGTCGCGCGCAAACCCAGATTGGCCAAGGCTTTGCGATCAAAACTGCCGGATCGGATAAGGGCTAGGTTCGCCCGGCACGAGTTATGCCCAATGTGTCGCAACATTGAGACAAGACGCATATTGCGGATCCGGAAAGGCACGTCGCGCGATACCGGTCTGCTACGCCCCACGCGGCGAAGCCTTATCCAGCTTGACTTCGCCCCTGTTCGCCGATGAATCGTCAATGAACCGGCGCGTGCGCACGTCCACGCGAATCGTTTCTGCATCCTGATTTGTGCTTATACAAACGCGTGTTCGTTTCCTTTATTTTTTGATCACATGCCGTAATCATGCGACGATAGGACCGTCGCCCGTACGGCGACGGAATGTGCAGGACCGGGCCAATAAAAACCGCTGAGAACAAGGCTGAACTGCCGACGCTGAAACCGCTGTCGCTATCGAAGGATCACTGGCTTACGCGCTCGCGCTGCGCTGCGGCCACACATCCAACCGGGGGTACCATGCATTCCACCTCAACGTCGCCCGCCGCCGAACGCAGCGTGATTTTCGTGTCTTCGGCGCCAGACGGGCCGCTCGCCGAATTCCTGACCGCTGCCGGCTGGCATGTCGTCCATGCGAAAACGCCTGCGCTCGCCGAGCGCCTGCTCGACCGCGGCGATATCAAGGTCGGCCTCGTCGACCTGCCCGACGATTGCACCGCGCAACATCTGTCCGCGCTCGAGGCCTGCATGCGGCGCAGCGAGACGAACTGGGTCGCGCAAATCGCGCCGGGCCGCTCGGACGACGAGGTGACAAGCCGCTTTATCCTCGACTACTGCTTCGACTTCGTCACGAAGCCGTGTCTGAACGACCGGCTGATCTTCGCGCTCGGCCATGCGCATGGCCTGTCGAGCCTGCGGCGCACGAGCGTGAAACCCAGGCCATCGCTGGGCAAGCACGGCATGGTCGGCCACTGCGAGCCGATGGAGCGGCTCTACCGGCGCCTCGACAAGTGCGCGCAAACCGACGCGCCCGTCTTTATCGCCGGCGAATCGGGCACCGGCAAGGAACTCACCGCGCGCGCGGTGCACGACTGCTCGTCGCGCGACAAGCAACCGTTTGTCGCGATCAACTGCGCGGCGATTCCGCCCACGTTGTTGCAAGCCGAGTTGTTCGGCCACGAGCGCGGCGCGTTTACCGGCGCGCTGCAGAAGAAGATCGGCCGCATCGAGCACTCGGACGGCGGCACGCTCTTTCTCGATGAAATCGGCGACATGCCGCACGAGTGCCAGGCGGTGCTGTTGCGCTTCCTGCAGGAAGGAACGATCGAGCGCCTCGGCAGCAATACGCCGATCAAGGTCGATGTGCGCGTGATCTCCGCGACGCATGTGGACCTCGAAGCCGCGGTCAGCGACGGGCGCTTTCGCGCGGACCTCTATCACCGGCTCTGCGTGCTGCGGCTCGACGAACCGCCGCTGCGCGAGCGCGGCAGCGATATCCGTCTGCTTGCCGACTACGCGCTCAGCATGTACCGGCAGGACGGCACGCATAAGATTCGCGGCTTTTCGAGCGGTGCCGTGGTCGCGATGTCGAACTATGCGTGGCCCGGCAATGTGCGCGAACTGATCAACTGCGTGCGGCGCGCGGTCGTGATGGCCGAAGGGCGCTTCATTACCGAAGCGGACCTCGGCTTGCCGGCCGCAAGCAACGAGCGGCCGAAGACGCTTGCCGAAATTCGCATGCAAGCCGAGATCGAAGCGATCGAAGATGCGCTGCGACGGCATGGGCACAATCTCTCTTCGGCGGCCGCGGAGCTCGGCGTGTCGCGCGCGACGCTGTACCGGCTCATGAACGCAAACCGGATCCAGAGCGATATCAGCTCGATCCGGCAAGGGCGGCGGCAGACGCAAGGCGGCCATAGCGACGCCGAAGCGGACCCTGACGAGCCCGAGGCTGCAAACGAAGACGATACCCACGCGCGGACGCCGCCGCGGTCCGCTGTGGCGGTCTGAGCTAACGAGAGACCGCTGCGTTGGCTCGCGCGGGTTGTCGCGGGTTGTCGCTTTGGCGCGCGGTCTGCGCGGGTCTGCGCGGGTCTGCGCGGGTCTGCGCCCGGTACCCAAACGGCTCGCTGCTTCACCGTTTAAGTCCCTCCGCAACCGCGCGGGCGCATGCGCGCTGCCCTCGTCGCTGCAAGCGGCCCGCCGCCGTTGCTATGCTTGTCCGTGTTACCGGCACGGAAGCGAACTTGTCCCCTCCCCCTCTCTCCGACGCGCCCGCGCGACGCGCGCCCTATCCGCCGGCCGTGGCGGTCAGCGCGAGCCCCTGCGACGAAGTGGCGATCTGCGGCGCGCGCTGCTCCGCGTACGACCGGCCCAGCCGCTACAAGCGGCTCGCGCTTCTCGCGACGATCCTCGGTTCGAGCATGGCGTTTATCGACGGCTCGGTCGTCAACGTCGCGCTCGCCGCGCTGCAGTCCGAACTGCATGCGAGCGTCGCCGCGATTCAGTGGGTGGTCGATGCATACCTGCTGATGCTCGCCTCGCTGGTGCTCGTTGGCGGCGCGCTCGGCGACCGCTACGGGCGGCGCCGCATATTCGTCTGCGGAATCGTGGTTTTCACGCTCGCGTCGGCCGCGTGCGGCCTCGCGCCCAATCCGGCGACGCTGATCGCGGCGCGCGCCGTGCAAGGCATCGGCGCGGCGCTGCTGGTGCCGAGCAGCCTGTCGATCATCGGCGCCGTCTTCGACGATCGCGAGCGGGGCCGCGCGATCGGCATCTGGGCCGGATTCGCGTCGATCACCTCGGCACTGGGGCCGATCGCCGGCGGCTGGCTCGTCGATGCCTTCTCGTGGCGCGCGATCTTCTTCCTGAATCTGCCGATCGCGGTGGCCACCGTCGTGCTCGCGCTGATCGCGGTGCCCGATAGCCATCAGCCCGACGCGCCGCGCCGCATGGACTGGGCCGGCGCGATCGCCGCCGCGGTGGGCCTCGGCGCCGTTGCGTATGGCCTCACGCTTGCGTCCGAGCGGGGCGTGGCCGGCTTCGCGGCGCCGGCCGTACTCGCGTCGGTGGCCGGCGGCGGCATCGTGCTGATTGGTTTCGTCGTGATCGAAGCCGGCAGCAGGCAGCCGATGATGCCGCTCGACGTGTTTCAATCTCGCGACTTCAGCGGCGCCAATCTTGTCACGCTGCTGCTCTATTTCGGCCTCGGCGGCACGCTGTTCTTTCTGCCGTTCACACTGATCCGCGCGCATGGGTTCAGCGCGACGCAGGCAGGCGCCGCGCTGCTGCCGATTCCGCTCATCATCGGCGCGCTGTCGCGCTTCGCGGGCGGCGCGCTCGCGGAGCGCTTCGGGCCGCGCCTGCTGCTGGTGGCCGGCTCGGTCGTCACGGCGGCGGGCTTTGCCCTCTTCGCGCTCGTGCCGCTCGCGACCGGCGACGGGTCGTACTGGACTGCGTTTTTCCCGGCGCTCGTCGTGATGGGTCTCGGCATGACGCTGACCGTGACGCCGCTCACCACGACCGTCATGGCGTCGGTGCCAGGCGCGCGAACCGGCATCGCGTCGGGCATCAACAACGCGGTCGCGCGCGTCGCCAGCCTGATTGCGGTGGCGGCGCTCGGCATCGTGTTTACGTGGACGCATGAAGCGGTGTTGTCGACGCGGCTCGACGCGCTGCATATTCCTCATCGCGCGGGACCCGTCATGCACGCCATCGCGCCCGGCGCGGAATCTTCCGACGGCGTCGCGCGGCACGACGCACCGGTGGCGCAGGCGGAAAATGACGCCCTCGACGCCGCGTTCCGCGCGGTCGCGCTCGTCTGCGCGGTCGGTGCGCTCGGTAGCGCGCTGTGCGCGGCGCTGATGATCGGACGGCAAAGCGCCGCCGGCGACTGACCGGCTTGGCAGCCGACCGTGCGGGCGGCGCCCCGCGGCGCGGGCACACGCGTTGCGTCCGCCATCACGGATTGCGCCCCTCCGAGGAACTTGCAGCCCGACAATCAGTCGTTTTTACTTTTCCCTGGATCGAAATCCGACCTGGCGCCGTCCGCGGCTGAGTGAGGTGGCGAATCGAAGCCGCCGAGTGACACCTGCATCACGACGCCTCAATGTTTCTATGCGCAAACTATTTATCGCCTGGTTTTTGATCGTACTGGCGCTGCCAGCCCTCGCGACCGCTGCACCGACGAACGCTTCGGCGCCGACGGTGCCGGCCGCCGCATCCGCTGCGCCCCCCGTCAAGCTGACCCCCGACCAGGCTCGCCAGGCGCTCGAGGTTCTCAACGATCCGCAACGACGCGCGCAGGTGACCAACACGCTGCATGCGATCGCCGCCGCGGGCGCACTGGCCGCGCCGCCCGTCGCGGCGAGCCCCGCCACGGCCGCGAGCGCAGCGCCGGCGGCCGCCGCAAGCACGCCGCTCGCGCTCAAATCGAACGGCCTCGCGGCGCAGATCGCGCGCCAGGGCGCGCGCTGGCTCGAGCAGGCCGGCATGTCGCTCAAGCACTCGCTGATCGTGCTGCTCGATACGGCGTCGGTGCGCGCGTGGTGGCGCGACGAGATTCAGAACCCGCAGGAGCGCGCGAAGCTCGCGACGATTCTGTCCGCGATCCTCGGCACGCTGCTGCCGGCGATCTTTATCGAATGGGTGGTGCGGCGGCTTCTGCGCCGCGCGCGCGCAGCGATTGCCGCGCGGCGTTTGCATCGGGAAACGATGCAGCAGGCGGCCGAGCAGCGCGAGGCCCGGCGGGAGGCAGCGGCGAACGATGCTGCCGCCGCCTCGTCGGCCGCGCGTGCCGCCGGAACGGCCGACGAGATCGATGACGAAGCCGCGCAAGCCGCCCAGGCGGCCGGTGTGCCTCTACAACCCAGCGGCAACGCCAGTGCGGCAGAGGCCAAAGCCGCCGCGGACGCCGCGGCAGCAACTGCGTCTGCGAAAGCCGCCGCGACCCCATCGGCTGCATCGACGCCGCCTGCGGCGCCCACCGCGTCAGCCCCGGCAGCGAAAGGCGAAACACCCGGGCAGCAGGCCAAGGAAGCCCGCAGCCAGCGCCACGCGCTCGCGCACTGGACCTTGCTGCAACGATTGCCGCTCGCCGCGCTGCAGCTGTTCTTGCGCGTCGTGCCGCTTGTCGTGTTCGTCGCCGTCGCAAGCGTCCTGATGTCGATCCTTGCCGAAGACGGCTCGCCGCAAGACAGCGCGCTCAGCACTCTGATCGATCTATACGTGATCTGCCGGACCGTCGTTATCGCATGCGGCCTGTTCCTGCAGCCCGACGCCCCCGCGCTGCGTCTCTTGCGCATGCCGGACCGCTGGGCGATTTTTATCCAGCGCTGGGCCATCTGGATTGTCAGCGCGATCGGCGGCGGCGCCGCGCTCGTCGAAATCGCACTCGCGCTCGGTCTTTCGGAGTCCGCCCATGTCGCGCTCGTCAAACTCGTTGCACTCGCGGGCCACGTGCTGCTGTCGGTGATGGTCCTGCAATGCCGCAAGCCCGTTGCCGAAGCCATCCGCGCGCGCGCGCAGGACAGCAGCAGCCCGATGAAACTCGTCGGCGAAGGCTTCGTCGATCTGTGGGCCGGCGTCGCGGTGTTTATCGTCATGGCGCTGTGGTTCGTCTGGGCGCTCGACGTGCAGAACGGTTATCGCACACTGCTGCATCTCGGCGGCATTTCGGTGGCCGTGCTGATCGGCGCGCGTGTCGTATCGATTGTCGTGTTCGGGGCGCTCGGTCGGGTCTTTCGCGCCGAAGAGGAAGAGGGACGCTCGCTGGTTCACCAGCATGCGTATCGCTACTACCCGTTCGTGCGCAGAATCGTCTATCTGCTGATCGCGGTGGTGACCGTGATCGTGCTGTTGCAGGTCTGGCACGTCGATGTCTGGCAGTTCTTCGCGACCGGCACGATCGGGCATCGGCTTGCGTCCGCGATCGTGACGATCTTCGTGGCCGCCGTGATCGCGCTGTTCGTCTGGGAAGCGGCGAACGTCTCGGTCGAGCGGCGCCTCGCGCGCTGGACGCAAAGCGGCGATCTGATGCGCGCGGCGCGCCTGCGCACCTTGCTGCCGATGCTGCGCACGGCGCTGTTCGTCGTGATCGCGCTCGTCGTCGCGATGACGGGATTGAGCGAACTCGGCGTGAACACCGCGCCGCTGCTGGCGAGCGCGAGCATCTTCGGCGTCGCGCTCGGCTTCGGCTCGCAAAAGCTCGTGCAGGATTTCATCACCGGCATTTTCCTGCTGATGGAAAACGCGATGCAGGTCGGCGACTGGGTCACGCTCGCGGGCGTGTCGGGCACCGTCGAATATCTGTCGATTCGCACGGTGCGGCTGCGCGGTGGCGACGGTTCGTTGTACACCGTGCCGTTCAGTTCGGTGTCGACCGTGAACAATACCAATCGCGGGCTCGGCAATGCGGCGGTGAGAGTCAGCATCGTATTCGGCGCGGACCTCGATCTTGCGATCGCGACGTTGAAGGAGATCGGCGCGTCGCTGCGTGAAGACGACCAGTTCAAGGACGGCATTCTGTCGGACTTCGCGTTCTGGGGCGTCGATGCGGTCGACGGCGCGTCGGTCACGCTCGCGGGCCAGGTACAGTGCCGCGACTCCGCGCGCTGGGGCGTGCAGCGCGAGTTCAACCGGCGCATTTTCCAGCGGTTCAGCGAGCGGGGTATCGCCATGTTGAATCCGCAGCGGCAGGTGCTTGCGCCTGAGGATGGAAGGCTGCCGGTGGCGCAGCTGAATGGGCGTGGCGAGCTCGACAATCACGATGATGCGGGCGGCGCGCGCGATGCCGGCGGGCACGGTGGGCGCGCGCATCGTGCCGATAACGAAATGCAGGCCGAAGGGAATGGCGACGCGAATCGCGGCGCGAGCCAACACGCCGACGAAACGCCGGACGCTGAAGCGGATCGGCCGCGGCGGCCTCGTCGTCCGAATTGAAGCCGGTGTGGGGCGCGCGCGGCGGTCAGTCTTCGCGCGGCAAGATCAGCACCGCATCGAGCCCGCGCTCCACGCGGTCTTCCAGCGTCAGCGTGCCGCCGTGCGCGGCAGCAACACTGCGCGAGATGGTCAGCCCAAGCCCCGTGCCCTCTTTCGACGCCAGCCTGAAGTACGGCTCGAACACGCGCTCGCGCAGCGTCGCGTCGGCGATACCGGGCCCGCGGTCGCTAATCACAATGCGCACGCTGCGTCCCATATCGGCGACGTGCACGTCGGCGCGTTCGCCGTAACGGATCGCGTTGTCGAGCAGGTTCTGCAGGCAGCGCTTCAGATTGCGCGCATAACCGGGCACCGGCCGCCCCGCGTGGCCCGCAATGCTGACCGCGTGACCCGCCTCGCGCAGATCCTGGGCAAGGCCTTCGAGCATCGAATCGAGATCGATCTCGTGACGCGTTTCCGTGATCTCGATGCCTTGCACCGCATCGAGCGTCGATGTCACCATCGCTTCCATCTCGTCGAGGTCGCCGCGCAAACGCTCGCGCCACACCGGGTCCGGCAGCATTTCCGCGCGCAGCCGCAGGCGCGTGAGCGGCGAGCGCAGATCGTGCGATACGGCCGTCAGAAAGCGCGTGCGTTGCGCGATGCTGTCGGCGAGCTGCCGCTGCATTGCGTTGAACGACTGCGCGGCGCTTCGTACTTCCGATGGGCCTCTGACCGGCAACGGCGGACGGTGAATGTTGCGGCCCAGCGCCTCAGCCGCTTTCGCGAGCCGACGCAGCGGCTGCACCGCGAAACGCACGGCAATGAAGGCGAGCACGCAGACCGCGGTAAAGCGGATCAGATAGATGCGCACCAGATAGTCGAGCGCCAGCGAATGCGGTTCGGTCAGCGCGTCGGCCTGGCCTTCGTTGGCGTGCACGTCGAGCCAGCCGCGCCACGCGTCGCCGCGCAGCCTCAGCTGGACGTGGAAGTCGCCGGTCGGCATCGGCGAATCGAAGAGGCTCAGGATGCCGCCGCGCTTGCCCGAGTCGTCGTGCACTTCGGCTTCGAGCAGGCGCATCTCGGGCGGCGCGCCAAGACGCCGCGCGAGCACGCCGCGAATCAGGTCGCCGGTCACGCGTTGCACGATCGGCTCGCGGTGAAACCCCGTGGCGCCGGTCGAGTCAGTGCCGGGCCCATCGGCCGCAATCCACTCGATCCGATACTTCGGATCGCCAAGCTGTTGCGCGAGCGCGCGGCGTGCCGCATCGTCCGGGGCAAGCGCGATCAGCCGCGCGGTATCCGCGAGACGGCTTGCAAAGAGCCGCGCCGGCATGTCGAGCGTGCGGCTTTCGTGTGTGTCGAACCAGATCGTGCTCGTGAGCAGTTGCCCCGCGAACATGCCGATCGCGAGAATCGTCACGAGGCGGCCGAACAGCGAGTCGGGCCATAAGCGAGGCAAAAAACGCGGCCTCCAGCGCATGCTCATCGGCAAACGGTCCACGCCCGTCTCACGCGTCGTAAACGACGTCGGCCACGAGCATATAACCCTCGTTGCGCACCGTGCGGATCAGCGCCGCGCGCCGCGCCGCGTCCTTCAGATGATGGCGCAGGCGGCTGATGCAGACATCGATCGACCGGTCGAGCGGCGTATGTTCCTTGCCGAACACGTGATCGAGCAGGAATTCGCGCGACAGCGGCCGGTTCGGATGATCGAGCAGCGTGCGCAAGGTCCGGTAGTCGGACCCGCCGAGCGACACGACAATGCCGTCCGGCGACAGCATCTGCTTCATACGCGTGTCGAGCCGCCAGCCGGCAAAACCGACGAACGCGCTCGCGTCGGCGGTGCGCTGCGCAGGCGCCATGCCGCGCGCGCGGCGCAGCACGACCTTGATCTTCGCAACGAGCTCGCGCGGATCGAACGGCTTAGGCAGGTAGTCGTCGGCGCCCATTTCGAGGCCGAGAATGCGGTCGAGCAAGGCCCCGCGCGCACTCAGAATGATGATCGGCACGTCGCGACCGCGCCGCAGTTCGCGCGTGAGGTCGAGGCCGTCCTCGCCGTCCAGCATCAGATCGAGCACCACGAGATCGACGCGCGCGCCGCGCAGCACCTCTTTCATCTGCGCGCCGCCGCTCGCGATGCTCGCCTCGTAGCCCATGCCGCGCAGGTAGTCGTGCAGTAATTGCCGGATATTCGGGTCGTCGTCGACGACGAGTATGTGGTCCATCTGAAGCTCGAGCCTTCCGTTCTCTTTCGTTCGATCACGCGCGTCGCGCAATCGCAAGCGCGCCAACACATTCCATTACAAAACTGCGCCGCCCCAACACATTGCCATTACATCGAGCCGCTACAGTTGCCGCCTCAAATGGCAATCATTCTCATTAACTCAAACTATAGCATGGCGGTTTTCGGACACACATGAAGCACACATTCATCGTCGCGGCCTGCGCGGCCGCCTTCGCGTGCCAGGCGCACGCGCAATCGGCGGTTACGCTGTACGGCCTGATCGACGCGGGCATTTTCTATACGAATAACGTCAAGGGCCACAGCGCGTGGCAGGAAGCGAGCGGCGACGTGACGGGCAGCCATTGGGGGCTGATCGGGCGCGAAGATCTCGGCGGCGGCACGAAGGCTGTATTCGAAATCGAGAACGGCTTCAGCGCGACGAACGGCACGCTGCGCCAGGGCGGACGCCTGTTCGGCTATCAGGCGTACGCGGGGCTGTCGAATACGCGCCTTGGCACCGTGACGCTCGGACGCCAGTACGATTCGGTCGTCGACTATCTGGCCGCGCTCAGCCTGACCGGCATCCACCCGGGCGGCAACAACCTCTCCGCGCATCCTTACGACAACGACAATCTGAACAACTCGTTTCGCGTGAACAACTCGATCAAGTACGCGAGCGCGAACTATGGCGGCCTGAGATTCGGCGCGCTGTACGGCTTCTCGAACGACCCGGGCTTCGACAACAACCGGCTCTACAGCTTCGGCGCATCGTTCGACGCGGGGCCGCTCACCCTCGGCGCCGGCTACTTCCAGGCCAACAACGGCGGCGGCAGCAATACGAACGGTGCGCTGACGCTGACCGATCGCACGTTTATCGCCGCGCTGCAGCGCACCTACGGCGCGGGCGCCGCCTATGCGTTCGGACCGGCGCGCGTCGGCCTCGTGTGGACGCGCACGCAGTTGGGCGGGCTCGATACGATCAACGGCCCGAATAGCCTCGGGCTCGCACAGAACGGCCAGGGCGCCAGCTTCACGAACTACGAGGCGAACGCAAGTTACTTCGTGACGCCGGCGTTCAGCGTGAGCGGCGAGTACACCTTCACCGATGGCGCGCTATCGACGGCAAGCGGCTCGCATCGTCCGAAGTGGCATGAGGTGTCGGTGCAGGCCGACTACCTGTTCTCGAAGCGCACCGACGTCTATCTGCAGACGAGTTATCAGCATATCGACAGCGACGGCTCGGGCCTGACCGCCGATATCGCCAGCCAGAGCCCCTCGTCGAACGATCAGCAGCTGGTGGTCGCCGTGGGGTTGCGGCACCGGTTCTAGTCGTGCTGCCTGCTTCGCCAACCTCATTTTCTGCTCATTCTCGGCCAATACGATACGTCTCATAGAAGTGTTTCACCCCTCACTCACTGGAGACGATCATGTTTGCGCACCTCATCGAAAAGATCGGCAGCTGGTTCGAACGCAATGAACAACGTCAGCTGAACCGCTATCTCGAAGGCTCGACGGACCTCGCTGAAGTCGAACGCCGTCTGCGTCATTACCACTCGCGCGACTTCGCGAGCAACCTGTAAAAAAGCGAGCCGTGCGGCAGCAAAGTGCCGCGTTCGGGCTCGCTTGACCGAATCGCCGGTGAAGGCCGGCTAGAAGTCGGAGGCTGTCATGACCTACATCTTTATGCTTTTGGATCTGCTCGCGCCCCGCTATCCGGAACTGGACATGCCCCTCGATAGCGACTACTCATACGAAGCGCGCCACGCCGACTTCGTACGCCGCCATGCGTTCGGCATCAATCACGCGTGGCATCGGAACTGACCGGCGGCGGCACGACACCCGCACCGGCTTCGTGCGTGCGGTCCGTGCGTTCGGCGTTTCATTAGTTCTTCAGATCGTCGGGCACCTTGCCGCCGTTTTCGGCGAGCTTCACCATCACCTGCTTGTGCAGCCAGACGTTCATCGACGCCGAATCGTTGGTATCGCCCGTGTAGTGCAGCTCTCCCGCAAGCTCCTTGCGTGCATTGAGGCTGCTGTCCAGATTAAGCAGCTTCATCAGATCGACAATCGACGTACGCCAGTTCAGCGTTTCCGAGCGTTGCGCGGCGAGCCCGCTCAGCACCGCTTCGACGTCGACAGGTTGCGCAGCCGCGGCAGGCGCCGCCGACGGCGCATCGCTTGCCGGTGCGGCCGTGGCGGCTTGTCCCTGGGCCGGCGCACTGGCGGCATCCGCTGCCTTCTGCGCGGCGGGATGACCGATCGGGAAGATCTTGCTGAGGATCGTGCCGAAAATACTCATGACTTTTCTCCGCTAAATAGAGAGGATTGCTGAAGCGCCCTCGTGCGAGGGCACTGCCTGCGCGAGCAGCGAGTGCGAAACGGAGACCGCCGCCTCATTGCACGATTTGGCGGGGGCCGAATCTAGCATAGTCAAAGAATCCGCCGTATCGAAAACATGCCGCACACAACTCACCATCCCGTGATGAATCGTGCGAGTCCGAATGAGCGTTCGCGAAGCGGTTTGCGCTCTCGCAGGCCTCGTGCCGCTTTGCCGTATACAATGCGGCAGCCTTTTAATCCGCTTAGCATTCATTCGACTCCGCTCATGCCCAATCCGACCCGGGCCTTCCTGCTCGGCCCGCTTCTGAAAGGTGTTTCGCGTTCGTTCTATCTGACCTTGCGCGTGCTGCCGGCCGGCATGCGCGATCCGATCGGTCTCGCGTATCTGCTTGCGCGCGCCGCCGATACGATTGCGGATACATCGATCGTGCCGCCCGCCGACCGGCTATCGCTGCTGCTCTCGCTGCGCGCCGCGGTGAACGGCGCACCGGACCAGAACGCGCAATTGCAGCGCGTCGCCGTACAGGTCGCCGCGCAACAGACGCAATCGGACGAACGCGTGCTGCTCGAATCGCTCGAGCCCGCGCTCGCGATCCTGCCGCAATTGAGTGACGACGATCGCGGTGCGGTTCGCGAGATCGTCACGACGCTCACACAAGGGATGGAATTCGACCTGCGCACGTTCCCCGACGAACAGTCGGGCGAGATCGTCGCGCTGCGCGAATGGGAAGAACTGGATCGCTATACCTATATGGTGGCCGGTTGCGTCGGCGAATTCTGGACGAAGATGACTTACGCGCATCTGCCCGGCACGCTTCGCGAAGCGCCGGACGTGATGATCGGGCGCGGCGTGCGCTTCGGCAAGGCGCTGCAAATGACAAACGTGCTGCGCGATTGCAGCAAGGACCTGCGCATCGGCCGCTGCTATCTGCCGTCGACACTGCTCGATCGCTTTGATCTCACGCCACGAGATCTGCTCGAACCTGGCGCTTCGTTGCGTGCGCAACCGTTGATGCACGAACTGGTCGGCAAGGCGCTCGACCACTACCGAGCTGCCGTCGACTACACGCTGGCCATTCCCGTGCGTGCGGTCCGCTTGCGGCTTGCCTGTGTATGGCCGATCCTGATCGGCCTCGAGACGCTCGAACTGCTCGTGGCCAACCCGGCCTGGCTCGAACCGGGCCGCGCGTCGAAGATCAGACGCGGCGATGTGTACCGGATTCTTGCGCTGTCGATCCCGGCGGTGATGTCGAATACGCTGTTGCGCGGGTGGATGCAGCGGCTGATTGCGCGTGTCGATGCGCTACGGCGCGGTTGATCGAATACCGAAGTGGAGGTCGACATTCACGCCGTCGCCGATGCCTGTGGCGACCGCCGTGCCTGTAGCGACGTACGGCGACGTTTAGCGACGCGTGGCGATATATAGCGATGCCGGCCTGCGATCGAACCGCGGGCCGGCACCAAAGCGTCGCTCAAGCCGCCTCTTCTTCGCGTGAATCGCCGCTCACCTCGCGCAGGCCCTTGTCCGGTTCCGGCTGCTTGCCTTCGAGCCGGTGTACATCGTGCGTAACGAACCCGATGTCGCGGCTCGGCACATCGAACCAGTCGCGATGCGAAAACGAATCGCGAATGTCTTCGAGCCCGCTGTCCCAGTGCTCGTTCATCGTGTCGATGCTGAACTCGTAGTCCTTGTAGTGCCCTTCGTATGACTTGTTCTTGTAGATCAGGTGCACGACGTTGATCGCACTGCCGTCGGCGAGCTTCTGCGCCTGCCGGAACAGCGGATCGGCCTTGACTACCGAACTCGGCACGTGTTTGAGCAGTTCCTTGATGAAGCACGCGTTGCGCTGGCGCTCGGCGAGCATATTGGTCACCGCGCGCGTACGGCTCGAGTACTGGATGTCTTTCGCGCGCTCGGACACATCGAGAAAATCGCCGGGCAGATTGCCTTGCGCGCTCCACAAATCGACCTGAAAAACGAGCGTATCTTTCTGGTCCGCGTCGCGCAGCACTTCGGTAAGCGGCGTGTTCGACACGAGCCCGCCGTCCCAGTAGAATTCGCCGTCGATTTCGACCGCGGGAAAGCCCGGCGGCAATGCGCCCGACGCCATGAAATGCTCAGGCGTCAGACGCATCTTGCGATTGACGAAGCTCGTCAGATTGCCGGTGCGCACGTTGACCGCGCCGACCGACACGCAAATGCCGCCATCGTTGATGCGATCGAAATCGGCGAACGCGAGCAGTGTCTCCTTCAATGCGGCCGTGTTGTAGTAGCTGATGTCGCTCGGGCTCACTTTCGAGAAACCCGCGAGCGGCAACGGAAAGCGCGGCGCGAAGAACCCCGGCTGCCCTTCGGTCAGCGCACGCCCTGCCGCAAACATGCTCGCCCAGCGGCGCGCGAGATCGTGCTGCTCGAGCCCCGGCAGGGCCCACGCGCTCAGATTGCCGAGCCAGCCGCGCGGATGGCAGATCGCATTCCAGAACCCGCGCAGCGCTTCGACACGCTTTTCGGGCGGATTGCCCGCGATAATCGCCGTGTTCAGCGCGCCGATCGATACGCCCGCAATACGGTGCGGCTCGACGCCCGCTTCGGCGAGGCCTTGGTAGACGCCCGCCTGATACGAACCGAGCGCGCCGCCGCCTTGCAGCACCAGCGCGATTTCGTCATAGCGCGGCAGCACGAACGACTCCGGCTGCCGTGCCGGCTTGTTGGTCTTGCTGCTCATGCGTGCGCCTCCGTTACTGCATGTACCAGCCGTGGCTGACAACGATCGATTGCCCCGTCAATGCCGCCGATTCGAAGCCCGCGAGGAATGCCACGGTGTTCGCGACGTCGTCGACCGTCGTGAATTCGCCGTCGACCGTATCGCCAAGCATGACGTGCTTGATCACGTCCTGTTCGGACATGCCAAGCTCTTTCGCCTGTTCGGGAATCTGCTTGTCGACGAGCGGCGTGCGCACAAAACCCGGGCACACGACGTTCGCGCGCACGCCGCGCGGACCGCCCTCTTTCGCGACCACGCGCGCGAGCCCGAGCAGGCCGTGCTTCGCGGTAACGTACGCGGACTTCAGCTTCGATGCCTCATGCGAGTGCACCGAGCCCATATAGATAATCGAGCCGCCGCGGCCGCTGTCGTACATATGGCGGATGGCCGCTTTCGTGGTGAGGAACGCGCCGTCCAGGTGCACGGCGAGCATCTTTTTCCAGTCGGCGAACGCGTAGTTTTCGATCGGGTTCACGATCTGGATGCCCGCATTCGACACGAGCACGTCGATGCTGCCGAATTTTTCAACCGCTGCGTCGATGCCGCGATTCACCGCGTCTTCGTCGATCACATTCATTTCGACCGCGAATGCATTGCCGCCGGCGTCGTTGATGCTGGCCGCAACCTGTTGCGCATTTTTCAGCGAGAGATCGGCGATCACGACTTTCGCGCCCTGCGCAGCGAGCTTACGCGCGCACTGCTCGCCGATGCCGCTTGCCGCACCGGTGACGACGGCGACCTTGTTGTTCAACGTCATAGGAGAAGTCCTTAGTCAATAAGCTGGAAAATAAGCTGGAAAACAAGCGGGAGACGGTTCGCCGATTTATTCGTTCGCGGCGGGCTTTAATGTATCGACGGCCGCGAGGTAGTCGAAGGCGACTTCGCCGATATCGAGCGTGAGGTCGGCGATGAAATGCCGTGCGCCGATCACGCGCCGCACCGGCAGGTCGGCGACAGGCGCGAGCGCGTGCGGACGCAGTTCGAGCGCGGCCGGGCCGCTCCATGCGCCAAGCACCGTCACGTCGCGCAGGAAGAAACGCACGAGTTCGCATACGCGAGCGGTGCCGTCGACGTGCGGAATGACCTTCAGCACATAGTTCGGCGTTTCCGCGAGCTTGCGGCGCTCGGTCTCGACATCGCAGAAGTTGTGCTTGTAACCCATCGTGCCCGTTGCGATGCGCTGCGTGCCGTAATCGACCGTGCCGAGCAGCGTGTCGTTGCCGTCCACCGAAATACGCGGACGCGCGAGCTTTTTCGGAAAGCCCCAGATTTCGCGGCCGCCCGCAATCGGGCTTTCGTCGTCGAGATACATCGCGTGCGTGTAGTTGCCGATTCTGCCTTGCGGATCGCGCACCGCGATCACCTGGCCGCTTTCGGTGTAATCGCCGAAGCCCGACGAATCGGGCATGCGGATGAATTCGTAATGGACAAGACCGTCGGCGGGCTGCAGCGGCTCGGGCACAGCGGCGCGCAGCGCTTCAGGGTCGGTTTCATAGGAAATGACGAAGTACTCGCGATTGCGATAACGATACGGCGGGCGCGGATACGACGGGTTATGAACTGGCATCGCAAAGGCGCCTTTGCGAATCGAATCGATGTCCATGAAGTCCTCTCCTTGTGGGTTTGGCGTGCGTGGGCACATCTGCATCGTAAAGGAACATGTCGCGTTACTGCTCCCGCTTTTCAAAAAAATACATTGATGCAATTGCAACATTAGCGGTTCGTTTTCGCACCTCGATGTAAGGTCGATGTGTTAACGACAGATGTCCGCACCGGCCCGCGCGTGCTTTCAGAAGCCACTTACCCAACGCGTGTGAATGGGGTAGTGCCTTTGGAGAGGCGCCATGCTTTCGCAAGGCATTCATTGAGGAACGCCAACATCATAGTGTCACGAACGGTGTTCGATACTGACGAGCCGCGCATCGAGCCGGCGCGCGAGAGAAACGCCGCCTTCGCGCATGACGAAGTCGTGATTCCATTGAAACAGCGGTTTCGCGAGCGGCGCGAACACGTTCATCCAGCCGCGCCTCGTGTGCACACGCCATTCGTAGCGCACGACGGTGACGCCGTCGCGCTCGCTTGAAAAGCGCCAGCAGCCGATGCCTTCCAGATCACCGCTCGCGATACCTTCGAGCGCGACAAGCGGCTCGATGCGTGTGACACGTACGTCGAACACGACGCGATAGGGCAGCCGTCCCTTCCACGTATAGCGCTGCAGCGCGCCGATGCCGTCGCCCGACCCGGTTTCGAGTTCCGCCACCTGCTCGACGTTCTTCCACCACTCGGGCCAGCGTGCCGAATCGTGAATCGCATTCCACACTGCGTGGAGCGGCGCTTCGAGACGCCAGACTGTCGATAGCCGGTACTCGCTCGCTTGCATGCCGCCCTCATGGTTGCGGGTTGCGGGTGGGTTAGTGGCGCGTCAATTACCGTGAATCATGGCACATGCCACCAGCGCGGCAGCAGGCGCCGCACGTCGGCGCGCCGGTAGCGGTCGTCGATCAGATGCACGACGCCGGCATCCTGCTCGGTGCGAATCACGCGGCCCGCGGCCTGCACGACCTTTTGCAAGCCCGGATACAGGTACACATAGTCGTAACCGTTGCCGAACTGCGCATGCATCGTACGGCGCATCTGCTCGTTGACGTCGTTGATTTGCGGCAAACCGAGCGTGGCGATAAACGCACCGATCAGTTGCTCGCCGGCAAGATCGATCCCCTCCGCGAACGCGCCACCGAGCACGGCGAAACCGACGCCGCACGTCGAGGTCCGGAAACGCGCGACGAATGCGTCGCGCGCCGCTTCGTCCATGCCGGGCTCCTGCGTCCAGATCGGCACATGCGGATGTTGCATGCGCAACGATGCGACGACTCGCTGCAGATAGTCGAAGCTGCTCAGAAAGCAAAGGTAATTGCCAGGCCGCGTGCCGTACTGGCGCGCGATCAGCTCGACGATCGGCGCGATCGACTCTTCGCGGTCGCGCCAGCGCGTCGATATGTGCGACGCAACGTGCACGGCCAGCTGCTCGGCCCTGAATGGACCTTCGACATCGAGCCAGCCCGCGCTTTCGGGAAGACCGAGCGTGTCGCGGTAATACTGCTGCGGGCCGAGCGTGCCCGAAAACATGACGGTCGTGCGCGCGGCCGCGTGGCGCGAGGCGAGAAACGGCGCGGGAATGACGTTGCGCACGCACAGCGATGTCGCGGGCTTGGCGCGCGAGCTTTCCGCGCGCGCCGGTGTGGAGAGCGTTACATCGCATAGCGAATGGCTACCGAATTCTTCGGCAAGCGACATGAAATGCAAGGCGTCGAAGTAGAAGCGCAGTACGGCCTCATCCGCGCCGAGCGGTGTTTCGGATAGCTGATCGGTAATGGCGGAAATCAGGTTTTGCACGGCCGCTTGCATGCGCGCCGGAATGTCGGGCAGCACTTCGTAGTGCGTCGTGCGTTCGCGCGTCAACGCGTTCCATTCGCGGTTCAGCCGGTCGAACGGTTTGCGCAATGCGGCCGGCGCAGCGTGGCGCGCGGCCTTGAATGCGTGTTGATCGAGCGTCACGGTGTACATGCGGCGCGCGCGGTCCGGCAGGTTGTGCGCTTCGTCGACGAGCACCGCGATGCGCCACTGGTTGAGCTGCGTCAGCGCATAGAGCAGCGCGCCGCTGTCGTAGTAGTAGTTGTAGTCGCCGATGACGAGGTCGCACCAGCGCGCGAGTTCCTGCGCGAGATAATACGGGCAGACGTCGTGGGCAAGCGCGGCGGCGCGCACGACGTCGCGCGACAGGCGCGTCGAGCGCAATGCGGTGTCGCGTGCGGCCGCGATGCGGTCGTAGAAGCCGCGCGCGAGCGGGCACGATTCGCCGTCGCAGGCGTTGCCCGGGTGCTCGCAGGCTTTGTCGCGCGCGACGAGTTCGAGCACGCGCAGCGGAAACGTGTGGCCTGGTGTGCTGGCCGCGCACGCGCGCTCCAGCACATCGAGCGCGTCGAACGCAAGCGCACGCCCCGGCGTTTTCGCGGTCAGGAAGAACACGCGATCGACGTGACCTTCCGCGCACGCCTTCAGCAACGGGAAAATCGTGCCGAGTGTCTTGCCGATGCCGGTCGGCGCCTGTGCAAGCAGTGCGCGGCCGTCACGTGCCGCGCGATAGACGGCGACCGACAGTTCGCGCTGGCCGCTGCGAAATGCGCCGTATGGAAACGCCAGTTCGCCGAGAAACGCATTGCGCGCGACGCGATGGGCTGCTTCTCGTTCGGCCCACGCAATAAACCGCTCGCATTGCGCTTCGAAGAAGCCGCGTAACGCGGCCGCCGTGTGACGCTCGGTCAAAAGCGTCTCTTTCTGACTCACGATATCGAAGTACACGAGCGCGATGTCGAGTTCCGCGAGCGCGCGCGTCTCGCACAGCAAATGCCCGTATATCAGCGCCTGCGCCCAATGCAGCGCGCGATGGTTCTCGCGCATGCGTTCGAGGTCGCCGCGATACGTCTTGATCTCTTCGAGCCGGTTGCGCGCGGCATCGTATCCGTCGGCGCGACCGCGCACCGTGAGGCCGCGATAGATGCCGCTCAACGTGATCTCGGTTTCGTAACCGCTCGCGCGCCGGCCGGCTACGGCGGCGTGCCCCGCGATGCCTTCGGCCGCGCTCGGCGCCGGCGTGAAACGCAGGTCGAGATCGCCGCGCTTCGCGGTGAATTCGCACAGCGTGCGGACGGCGACGACGTAGTTCATGCGCTCGTCTCCGTGGCGAGTGCGGCGGCATCCACAGCATCGCCGTCGACACTATCGGCCCATCGCACATCGAGCACGCGCACCGGAATACCGTGCTGCCCGCAGTACGCCAGCCAACGGATCTGATTGTCCTGCAGGCGGTCGCCCGGTCCTTTTACTTCGATCAGTTCGTAACGCCGCTCACGCGGCCAGAAGCGGATCAGATCCGGCAACCCCGAACGATTGCCGCGAATGTCGCGCAAAAGCCGCTCGCAAAACCGCTTCAGATGCGCGGCCGGCACGCAATCGAGCGCGAGATCGAGCAACTCGCGCGTCAGCAGGTTCCAGAACACGAACGGCGATTGCCGCCCTGCCTTGCTTTCAAAATGCCGCCATATCGTTTCGCGATAGCGGTAACCGGTATCGTCGAGTTCGGCGAGACACGCGTCGAACAGCGCGGCGCGCTTGGCGTAAAAATCCGGCGCATGCAGGTCGGCGGGGCCGCGTTGAAACGGGTGAAAGAACGCACCGGGCAACGCCGCGAACACCGGCTCCCAGCACAGCAGTCCGAATAACGAATTGATCAGCGCGTTTTCGACGTAGTACACGGGCGCGTCGCGCTCGCTCAGATATTCGAGCACGACGTATTCGACCGAGGCCGCTTCAAGGGGCCGCGCGAGCGTCAGCACGCTGCGCTCAACCGCGCTTGCCGGCGCCGCGGCGGCCGCTGCGTCGCGCGAAGCACGCGCAACCCGCACAGACGATCGCGCCGAAACGCCCGCTTGCCGCCGCAGCCGCGGCAACATGCGCGCGACGCGCTGGCTTTCTTCTTCACTCTCCGGTTCGCTTGCGGCTTGCAGCGCAAGCGTCAGCGCCTCTTGCGGCCGGCCATGCAATTCGAGCACACGGATGCGCCGGTGGCGTGCGCCGGGCCATGCGCAACGCGCGTAAACGGTCGTGGCGGTGTGCCATTGGCGGCGACGTTCCGCGCAGTGTCCGATGCGATACAGCAGCTTCGCGCGGCGCGTTGCGAGCCATGCGTTGTCCGTCGCGATCTCGTCGACGGCGCGCAGCAGTGCATCGAGCAGCATTTCGAACGATCCATCGTCTTCGTTCGCGTCGAGTGTTTCGAGTGCGTAAAGCGTCTCGCCGCATGCATGCAAAGCGAGATAGATATCGACGTCGTCACGTTTCTGAAACGCGCGCGACGACGGTGCAAACGCCACCGGCTCGTATTGATACACACCAAGATCGGCCAGCACGAACTCGGACCAGTCCTGCTGAAGATTGCCGAAAAACATCAGCCTGAACCGTTCGCACAGTGGCGCGATGCTCACCTGCAACACATGCTCGGCCGCTTGAGCGTGCCATTCGGCATACGTGCGTGCATCGGTGTACGCCTCGCGCAGCAGCACGAGCCATTCGTGCTTGCGCGCGGATTTCGCGCCGGCCAGTTCCGCGGAAAAGCGCGCAAGCAATTCGGCTCGTGTGGAAAGATCGAAGAGTTCGTCGAGCGTCAACCGCGCATTTGCTTCGATCCAGCCCGCCGCGGCGAGCGGCCCGGCGGCCGCGAGTGGGCAGCCGATCTCGCGATACGCAAGGCGGCTTGTGCGAAACAGCGTGCCCTTGCGCATCAGCATGCGCGTCAGTAGCGCGCGCGACGCCTCGGGCAGACGCGGGAAACCGTGCAGAAACGCCCGCTCGGCGTCGTCGAGCAGATCGGCGTAGCGCCTGGCGAGCCATTCGAGCGCGCGTTCGAAATTGCGCAGGTAGTAGAGCGGGTCCGGGGTGTCGTTGGGCACGGCGCTAACAGACGGAGGCCGAGCAAGCCTCGGTCGGGCAAATAGGCGAAACAGACGAACTGTATATTTATACAGCCATGCTGGCAATGCGCACGATTTACCGGTCCGTCGCCGGCCCCGTTTTATTCGGGCTGCGCCGCCGCCCCGTCCGCCGACGCCTGCGCCGCCCCTGCCCCCGCTGCCCCCGCCGTCCCTGCCGCTGCGGCCGCGCTCTGCTCCTTGCCATCGGCCGGATAGACAACGCGCACCGCCGGCACGAACCACGCGAGGCACAGCCCAATGATCGCGGCTGCCGCCGCGAGCGCGAGGCCCACGTGAATCGAGTCGATCAGGGCCAGACGCGCCGCCTGCATCATCGGTCCGCCGACATGCCCCGCCATGATCAGATGTTCGATCAGCGCGGCCTGCTGCGACTGGTCCACCCGCAGATCGGGGCTCGAGAACGACTGCAGCCACTGCGTCGCCTGATACGAATCGAGCGACCGGTGCACGCCACGTACGTACAGATGGCTCAACAGCGCGCCCGTCATCGCGGTGCCGAGCATGCCGCCGAAAATCCGCAGCGACTGCAGCAGCGCGGTCACCGCGCCGATGTGGTCGCGCGCAACGATCTGCTGCGAACAGATCGTCAGATTCGTCGCGACGAGCCCGAGTCCGAGGCCGCTTAACGCCATGCACAACATCCAGACGTAATGCGGCTGATGGCCCGTAATCGCGACGAGCGCGAGACACGCCGCCGCAAACAGCGCGAAGCCGATATACATGAGCGTATTCGCGCGCGGAATGCGCGTGACGAGCCGGTTGTTCAGCACGCTGCCGACCGACGTGCCGAGCAGCAGCGGCGTGATCAGCATGCCCGATTCGTGCGGCGACATGCCGAAGCCGCCCTGGAACAGCAGCGGCACATAAAACACCATCGAAAACAGCGCAAACCCGCCGAGCGTGGACATCGCGAACAGTGCGGCGAGCCGCCGGTCGAGCAGCATATCGATGGGCACCACCGGGTAGCCCATCCGCTTTTCCCAGAACCATAGCGTCGTGCCGCATGCGACGGTAATGAGCATCAGCACCATCGTCATCGTGCTCACGCCTTCCTTCGGCAGCAGTTCGATCAGCAATTGCAGCGCGCCGAAGGTCGCCGCGACGACGAATGCGCCGAGCCAGTCGAGCTGCACCGGGCCCGCCTTGCGCAGATGCCGCAGCGGCGGCACGAAACGCAGCACGAACAGCAGCGACGCCACGCCGACCGGCACATTGACGAAGAACACGAAGCGCCAGCTCGCCGACTGCGTGAGCATGCCGCCAAGCGTCGGCCCGACGACGTTCGCCAGCCCGAACGCCGACGTGACGAACACGAGCCAGCGCAGCCGTAGCTTAGGATCGGGAAACAGATCGGCGACCGTCGCGAATACGGTGCCGATCAGAATGCCGCCGCCGATACCTTGCAGGCCGCGCGCGATCACGAGAAACAGCATGTTCGAGGCGATGCCGCACAGCACCGATGCGCCGGTAAACAGCGAAATCGCGGCAATCAGAAACGGTTTGCGGCCGAACAGGTCGCCGAGGCGCCCGAAGATCGGAATTGTAATGACCGATGCGAGCATGTACGACGTCGCGACCCACGCATAGAGATCGAACCCCTTGAGGTCCGCGACGATGCGCGGCAGCGCGGTGCCGACGATCGTCTGATCGAGCGCGACGAGCATCGCGACGAACGCGATGCCGAGCATGGCAAGCAGCGATTCGCGAAACGGCAGCAACTGCCTGCCCGGTTCATACGCGGCGATAGCGGGAGTCATGATGGCGTCGGCGAGAGTGGAGAACGCTGAGCGGTGCACAGCGCAAGCGCTGTGCAGACTGTGGCACTGCCGCTGCGAATCGGCAAGTCACAATCTGTAAGTCGCTGAAAGCGCAAGAAAATGACAGCCGATTGCGCGACAGGCACGGCTATGGCCGTAGTCTGCGTCGTGCTAGTCGGTTCGCGTCGTCTGCACCGCTTGCACAACTAACATCGCCTTTGCAGCGTTTATTCCCGCGACCCGAAGGTCGTCAGCCTGGCAGCCCCGATGCAACGTTCAGGCCGCGGCCGCATATTCCGCTGCGTCGCCGTGCCGCGCAGGGCCGGCCGCACCTTGCGCCGAGGCTCCGGCGGCCCGCCCCTGCGCGCCTCGATGCCGCGCCTGCCCCCTATCGTCTTCCCGCAGACGAAATGCGCGCAGCGCGTTCTGCAGGATCACCGCCTGCTCGGTCAGCGAATGCGCGGCGGCCGCCGCTTCTTCGACGAGCGCGGCGTTTTCCTGCGTCAGCGTGTCCATATGCGTCACCGCGAGGTTCACCTGTTCGATGCCCGAGCTCTGCTCGGACGCCGCCGCGGCGATCTCCTGGATCAGCGTCGTGACCTGCGCGATCGCATCGCGCGCGCCGTCGATCGTGCCGCCGGCCTGCTCGACAGGCTGGGCGCCGCTGCCCACCTTGCTGACCGCATTGCCGATCAGCTCGCGCACTTCCTTCGCCGCCGCGGCGCTGCGATGCGCGAGCGAACGCACTTCCGCCGCGACCACGGCGAAACCCCGCCCTTCTTCGCCCGCGCGCGCCGCTTCGACCGCCGCGTTCAGCGCGAGGATATTGGTCTGGAATGCGATACCTTCGATCACCGCGATGATTTCGACCATGCGCTGCGAGGCGGCCGAAATGTCGCGCATGGTCGCCACCGCATCGGCAACCAGCCCGCCCCCGTCGCCGGCGATCTGCGCGGCCTTCACCGCGAGCTGGCTCGCCGTCTTCGCGTGCTCCGCCGTTTGCCGGACCATCGACGTCACCTCTTCCATGCTCGCCGCCGTTTCCTCGAGCGACGCCGCCTGGTTTTCGGTGCGCACCGACAGGTCCGCGCTGCCGGTCGCGATTTCGCGCGCGCCGGTCGCGACGCTATCGGCGGCGGCACCGATCTGGCGCACCGTGCCGGTCAGTGCGTCGCGCATACGCTGCATCACATGCAGCAGGCTGTCGGCGTTGACGTTGCGGTCGCCGCGACTCGCGCGCATGTCGATCGCAACCGTCAGATCGCCCTCGGAAATCGCCCCCGCCACTTGCGCCGCGTAGCGCGGGTCGCCGCCGATCGTGCGCAGAATGCTGCGGTTGATGATCCACACGAGCGACGCGAGCACGAGCGCGAGCACGACGAACACCGCGCCGAGCACGTAGAGCGTCTCCATAAAAGCGGCGTCGATATCGTCGACATAGGCGCCCGTCGAGATGATCCAGTCCCACGGCGCATAACGCACGACGTAACCGATCTTGCCGACTGTTTCGGTCGAATGCGGATGCGGGAACACGTAATCGACAAAGCCGCCTGTCGGCGACTGCGCGACATGCGCGAAGCTCACGTAGTGATGGCGGCCGTCCGCGTCCGCGGTATCCGCGAGCAGTTTGCCGTTGGTCGCGGGCTTGATTGGATGCATGATCATGCGCGGCGTCGAATCGATCACGAGCAGATAGCCGTCTTCGCCGTAACGGATGTCGCGCAGCCGCGCGAGCGCCTCCTTGCGCGCATCGACGTCGGACATCGCCCCGCTTTTCGCAAGCGCCGCGTACTCCTCGACGATCGACAGACCGACGTGCGCGACATTGATCAGATCATTCTTGCGTTCGTCGATACGCGTCTGCCGCGAAAGCCATGCCGCCGACACCGACACCAGCAGCAGCGCCACGAGACTGACGACGAGCGGCAACCACAGCTTTTGCGCGAAACCTAGCTTGTGCATCTCCTGCGCCTCCGTCTTTATGGTGGATCGAACCACGTTTCTAATAAGGCACATCGTTCCGGCCGCATGCGGTGAGCGCTCAAGCGCCAGCTTGCGGCGGAAAGGAAAAACCCGGCATCCACGCGATAACGGGCTCTACCCGTTCCGTATAACGACCGGAACGGGCTGAGGATTTGTAGAGGGAAACCCTTGCCTGGCGATGAATCTTTCGGCAAGGGCTAGAGCGATATGGGGATAGGGCGATACAGGGCGGCGCCACGCTCACGCGCGCGCATCAAGCGGCGCGGTGCGCGTGACGCCTGCGGCACGCAATCAGCCGCGCGGCTCGCGATCGACGACGACCATATGCTGTGCGCCCGAGGCCGGCGCAGCATGCGTATCCGGCGCCACACGGCTATCGGCGACACGCGTCGCGCCGTTCGCGACCGTGCCTTCGGCCTGCGCGAGCACTTCGCCGGCCGTTGCATCGATCGCATCGGTGAACGGCTTCGGATAGATACCGATCCCAAGCACGAGCACGGCCAGCGCGCCCAGCAGCACGAACTCGCGCTTGCCGACGTCGGCGAGTTTCGCGACCCGCGCATTGGCCACCGCGCCGAAGATCACGCGCTTGTACATCCACAGCGTGTACGCGGCGCTCAAAATGAGCGTGAGCGCGGCGATTGCGCCGATCCAGAAGTTGAACTGGATCGTGCCCATCAGCACCATGAATTCGCCGACAAAACCGGACGTGCCCGGCAAGCCGACATTGGCCATCGAAAACAGCATCACGAACACGGCGAAGCGCGGCATCGTATTGACCACGCCGCCATATGCATCGATCGAGCCGCTTTGCGTGCGGTCGTAGAGCATGCCCGAGCACAGCAGCATCGCGCCGGACACGATGCCGTACGACAGCATCTGCACCACGGCGCCTTCCATCGAAATGCGCGTGAACACGAAAAGGCCCAGCGTGACGAGCCCCATATGCGCGATCGCCGAATAGGCGAGCAGCTTGCGGATGTCCGTCTGCACGAGCGCGACGAGGCTGGCGTAGATGACCGCCACGAGCGACAGCGTGATGACCGCCGGCGCGAAGAAGTGGCTCGCCTGCGGCACGATCGGCAGCGCGAAGCGCAGCAGGCCGTAGCCGCCGATCTTCAGCATGCCGAGCAGCACGGCCGCCGCGGTCGGCCCTTCAAGGTGCACATCGGGCAGCCACGTATGCACGGGCCACATCGGCACCTTCACCGAGAAGGCCGCGAAGAAGCACAGGAAGATCAACACCTGCGGCACGAAGTCGATTTGCAGCGAACGCCATTGCGCGATGTCGAAGCTATGCGACTGCGAGTACAGGTACAGCATCGCCGCGAGCATCGCGAGCGAGCCCGTCAGCGAAAAAAGGAAGAAGCGCAGCGCCGCATGCGCGCGATTCGATTGGCCCCAGGTGCCGATCAGCAGATACAGCGGAATCAGCGTCGCTTCGAAGAACACGAAGAACAGCATGCCGTCCTGCGCCGTGAACACGCCTTGCATAAAGCCCGACAACAGCAGGAACGCGCCGAAATACTGCGCGACGCGCTTCGTGATGGACTGCCACGATGCGATCACGACAATCACCGTGGTCATGGCCGTCAGCACGGTAAACCAGAGCGAAATGCCATCGACGCCAACATGCCAGGCCACGCCGAACGACGGCAGCCACGGCCTGTTTTCGACGAACTGCATCGCGACGAGATTGTTGCGGAAGCCTTGCACCAATGGCACGACCGGCACTAAAGCGACGATTGCGCCGATCAGCGCGAGCCAGCGGGTTCGGTTGAGCGCGCGATCCGAACCCGCGCGCAGCACGACGAGGCCAGCCGCGATCGGAATCCAGATCAGCAGGCTGAGTAACGGAGGGAATTGCATGAGATTGACTGGGACTTTAAGCACAGCGACAGCCCGGCTGTCGCAACCGAAAGAAAATGATTACAAAATTATTGCGGAAATAAAACGGAAAGGAGGACAACAGACGGGTCCGGCTGAAATGAACCCGTCAGGGTTAACGAGCATAACCGTTTAGACAATGTTTTGCAGCGCACCAAAAAATAGTGATGCGCGCAACGGGTCATTGCTGCCGTTGGGGGTTGTCAGATCGATGACTGTTGTGCTCCGCACAACGGACAACGCTGAGCCGGAAATTGACGGGCGCGCGGCGCGATATTTTCAGGCAGTAACGGGACTTTTTGCCGCGCCGGCGTGTCGTCCAATTACCACGCGTTCATGGCGATCGTTACGAAAAAAATCACATGAAAACGGGAAATCCCTGGCATGGGGCGCGCGTGCTTCGCGTTAGGCTCTAGCAAGGGAGGAGACAACCCGATGAGACGAGCTTTCAATATCGCAGTCGTCGTGCTGGTCGGCTTTCTGATTGCCGACCGGACCGCGATGCACGTGCAGGCACGCGAGCAGGGATCGATCAGCTGCGCCGCGGGCGCGGACCTGGTGCGGCTCGATGCACTGAACAAGGGCTTTTCCGACGCCGCGGCAACCAATCAGGGCGACGCGTTCAAGTCGGGCTGCTTCGTGACCGGACGCGCGCAAGTCGGCGATCTGATCGCGCGGGATTGAGCAGCGCCCTATTCCTTTGCCTTAAAACGGCTATCGCGCATCGCCGCTTGCCTGCGATGCGCGACACCCTGTCCGCTTTCCCCGATCCTGCACAATAATGGACGGCGATCGATTCGCCATTCGATAAGGGGACACGCGTATGCATCTGAAAGGACGGACCGTCGGCGTCATTGCGCCGGCCGGCATACCGGATATGCACAACGTCGCGCGCGGCATCGCGCTGATCGAGAGCTGGGGGCTCGAGGTGCGCGTCGGCGCGCATGTGACAAAGCGCTTCCGCACGTTCGCCGGCACGCATGAAGAGCGTCGCGCGGATCTCGCATGGGCATTGACGGACCCATCGATCGATATCGTCTGGGTCGCGCGCGGCGGCTACGGCTGCGTGCATTGCCTGCCCGCCATTCCCGCCGCGCTGCCGTGCGAAAAAACGGTCATCGGCTTTTCGGATGCGACTTCGCTGTTCTGCGCGATGAGCGGCATGGAAAAGGCGCGGCTCATACACGGCCCGTCGCTAGGCAGTCTCGCCGGGCATGTCGACGACGCATCGCGACACAGCGTGCTGAACGCGCTGACGAACGGCACCGCGGACCCTGCGGCCGCCCTCCCGCTCACGCATCTGCACGGACCGCATACGCCCGTGAGCGGCCGCCTGCACGGCGGCAATATCACGACGCTCGCGAGCATCGCCGGTACGCGCTGGCAGGCCGACTGCCACGGCGCGATCGTGCTGCTCGAAGACATCACCGAGCTCGGCTACCGGCTCGACCGCAGCATCATGCTGCTCAAGGAAAGCGGCACGTTCGACGGCGCGCGCGCTTTCGTGTTCGGCGAATTCGTGCGTTGCCCGCTGCCCGAGGGCGCCGACTATACGCTGCACGATATCTTCGTCGATCTGCTTGCGCCGTATGGCGTGCCGATCTTTGCCGGCATGCCGATCGGACATGCCGCGCGCAATATCGCATGGACCTATGGGTCTCCCGCGCGCATCGAGGCAGATCGAATGCTGCTCGATGCGCCGTGCGATGCCACTGCGGTCAACCTAGCGGATGCCGCGCCGCTGCTGTCAAACTTGTCGGACTTGTCAAAGTAATCACGCCGACCTTGCGCCGGCTTTACAACACGCGCGCTAACGGTGCGCGCGGCACTTCGTATCGCGCACCAGCCCGGGGCTCGCGCACCGCGCGCAATCATCCCTCCCCTCCGCTCGCTCCGCGCGAGCGCGTCGAGCGCTGCGTGCACGCTCATATCGCGACGCCTGCGATTCATACATCGACCCGCATCGCGCCTCGCTGAGCGCGTGCTCGCGCCATCCGCGGCGATGCCTTTGGCATGGTTCTCGCTCATGTCGGCCGTCCTGGTGCAGGACTCACACAACAACAGCACGAAATAACGCACCGCCCGGCCCACACCGCAATCTCGCAACGGAGAACCATCGATGAACACCCCTGTACGGTCGCTCGATCACGCCGCATCATCCGGCGCGCGGTCCGCGACTTCCATGCGCTGGCTGCAGCTCGCGCTCGGTCTCGTCTGCATGATGTCGATCTCGAGCCCGCAATACGTGTGGACGCTGATGACCAAGCCGCTGATGGCGAAGCTCGGCATCTCGCTGCCCGAAGTGCAGGTCACGTTTTCGATTCTCGTCTTTCTGCAGGCTTTCTTTTCGCCGTTCCAGGGCGCGCTGATCGATCGCTTCGGTCCGCGCCGGCTGATTTCGATCGGCACGCTGCTCGCGGGCGTCAGCTGGATGCTCGCGTCGCATGCGTCGAGCACGACGATGCTGTATCTCACGTATGGCGGCCTCGGCGGTCTCGGCACCGGCATTGTGTATGTCGGTGTCGTCGGCCTGATGGTGCGCTGGTTCCCGGATCGCCGCGGCATGGCGGCCGGCGCGGTCGCCGCCGGCTACGGCATGGGCGCGATCGTCACGACGTTCCCGATTTCGGCTTCGCTTGCCGTGCACGGCATCGAATCGACGCTGTGGCTATACGGCATGATCTTCGCCGTAATCGGCTTCGTCGCATCGCAGGGGTTGCGCGTGCCGCCGCAGGCCCAAGCGAGCGCGGCGGGCACGCTTCACGCACCGTCGTTGTCGACCGCGCGCGAGTTCCGTCCGTCCGAAATGCTGAAGACGCCGATCTTCTGGCTCATGTTCGCGATGATGACGATGATGTCCACCTCGGGCCTGATGGTCACCTCGCAGATGGCAAGCTTCGCCGCCGACTTCGGCGTCAGCAAGGTGCTCGTGTTCGGCCTCGCCGCCCTGCCGCTTGCGCTGACCATCGACCGCTTTACGAACGGCCTGACGCGACCGCTCTTCGGTTGGGTTTCCGACAAGCTCGGCCGTGAAAACACGATGGGCTTCGCATTCGCGCTCGAAGGCGTGGCGATGACGCTGTGGCTGCTCACGCGCGACGACGCCGTGCTGTTCGTGCTGCTGTCGGGTGTCGTGTTCTTCGGCTGGGGCGAAATTTTCTCGCTGTTCCCGTCGACGCTGACCGACACGTTCGGCACGCGCTTCGCGACGGCGAACTATGGCTGGCTCTATATCTCGTTCGGCGTCGGCTCGATTTTCGGCGGCCCGCTGGCCGCGCTGCTGCATCAGCATACGGGCAGCTGGGTGCCGGTGTTCGCCTGTGCGATCACGCTCGATATCGTGACCGCGGTGCTGGCGCTCTTCGTGCTGAAGCCGGCGCGCGCGAAGTTCGTTCGCACGCAGCCGCACATTCAGCATTAATAAGAGCCGAACGTGTTTTGCCACACGCTCGACGTCTTCGGCACCTTCACATTCTCGCCGAGACAATCGGCGCGGTACTTCACCTGAAGCCGCGCCTCCGCCGCCTGAATCTCCGACGGATAGTAGTTGTCGCCGCTCGCTGAAGGATCGTAGCCGACCGATTCGAGTTCGCGCAGCTCCTGCATCAGCTGCGCATGCGTGACAGGTCCCGAGAGCGGCTTGAAAGGATAGTCGTTGCACTCGCTCGGCGTCAGCTTGCCACTTGCTGACGCCGCGCCGCTTGCGAGCAGCACGCAAAGCGTCGCTGCCGATTTGATCCAGAAGGGTTTCATGTCGTCCGCTCCTTGCGGGATGTTGTGACGGTGCAAGGATGCTCGGTATGACGTATCGAACCGCGATGAAACAGATGAACGTTCTGTTAGGCTCACGCGCCGGTTCATAAAACAAGTTTCATCTTTTCACTGTCCGACTTCCACGCGCAGCGCACGGCTTCGCGCGCATACTTCTGCCGTTCAGCCGCGGCAGGAGCCTATATGCACCACCCCATGCAAGTGGAACTCGTCAACGATTACGGCGCGCAGGCGCTTCGTGTGACAATCGACCGCAGCGTGTCGATACTCGACGTGCCCGACCTCGATGCCCTGATCGAACATCTCGCCGTTTTGCGCGCGAAAATGCAGCCCGCTATCCCGTCAGAGATTTCGCGCCAGCATCGCTATGTGGTCGAAATCGATCCATGCTGGTACACGGAGAAGAACCCCATCTTCGAAGGCGCCGTGCTGTTTTTCCGGCATACGGGTTTTAACTGGACCGGTTTCGCCGTGCCGAAAGAGAGCCTCGTCAAACTGATCGACGCGCTAACCGAGCATGCGGACGCTTCTCACGAAGCGTACAGCATGCCGAACTGATTTTCCTGGCTCTCTCACACCGCGTTCATCCGACACGTGCGGGCACGGCTTGACGCCGCAGCCCGCATGCGGGCGTTGCCGATGCAGCGCCCCGTTGCCGCCCCGCTTCCTTCATCGCGTACGCCGAGACAGTCGCACGCGCAATTTTCCCGTTTTCATCGTCTTCATGTTCGGCATGTCGATGCCAATGTTTTCGCGTCTGCTCGAAACGCGAAACCGCGTTCGCAATAAGACGACAAGCATTCCGAAATATAAAGAATCGTTCACGTTGAAGGCGATCCGCTGTTAGGTCGGCTGGACGATCATTCGCAACGTCCAACGTAGAGGGCTTGCCGAAATGAATCAACTCCAGTCCATGCGTGTTTTCATGCGCGTCGTCGAACTGAGCAGCTTCTCGATTGCCTCGCGTCAGCTCGGCATGTCGGCGGCAGCGGTCACGCGCAGCGTCAACATGCTCGAAGCGCATCTGAACACGCGCCTGATCAATCGCTCGACGCGCAGTCTTTCGCTAACCGAAGCGGGTGCACGCTATCTCGACGGCTGTCGCGCGATCGTTGCGAATGTCGACGAAATGGATGCGAATCTGACGCGCACCGCGCATTCGCCGCACGGCACGGTACGCATCGCCGCATCGACCACCTTTGCGAACACCGAGCTCGTCGCGTTGCTTGCCGACTATCGCGCGGCCGAACCGGGCGTCGACTTCGAAGTGGCGACCTTCGAAGCCAATCTCGATCTGATCGAAGGCGGCTTCGACGTCGGCTTCACCGACGACGACCGCCTCGTCGGCAGCTCGCTGGTCGGCCGCACGCTGATGCAGTACCGCAGCATGCTCGTTGCGTCCCCGTCCTATCTTGCGCGGCAAGGCACGCCGCTCAATCCGTCGATGCTCAATACGCATGCGCTGCTGGGCCCGGCGAACGGCGCCGCCCGCGCGTGGGAGTTCACCGATGCGCATGGCGCGTATCGCGTGCCCGTGCGCTACAGCTTGCGCGCGACCAACACCGCAATGCTGCGCGCGGCCGCATTGAATCATATGGGTATCGCGCTGCTGCCCGCGCCCGCGGTCGCGCGCGAACTCGCAAGCGGTGCGCTGTCGCCGGTGCTCGAGCGCTTTCCGCTCAACGACGGCGCGCGACAATTTTCGATTGTCTATTCGGGCCGCAATCATCTGACGGCCAAAGTGCGCGCGTTCGTCGACTTCACCGTCGCACGGTTCCGCTCCGACGAGCGCAAAACATCGTTGCGCGCTGTCGCGTAACGCCGCGCATACAGCCGGGCACACGAGCGTATGGCCAGAATCCTCACTATCGAAGACGACGAATGGGTCGTCGGCGACATCGTTCGCGCCCTGAGCGCAAGCGGGCTTGCCGTCGACGTTGCGCGCACCGGGCGTGAAGGTCTCGTCAAGGCGATGTCCGACGCTTACGACGTGATCACCGTGGACCGCGTGCTGCCGGATCTCGACGGCCTGAAAATCGTGTCCACGATGCGCGGCGCCGGCATCGAGACGCCGGTGCTCGTGATGAGTTCGCTGGACGGCGTCGAGCAGCGCATCGAGGGCCTGCGCGCGGGCAGCGACGACTATCTGATCAAGCCGTTTTCCGCCGACGAAATGTCGGCGCGCGTCGAAGTGCTATTGCGCCGCCGCCCACGCAACGCACCCGAGCCGATCGTGCTGCGCGTCGGGCCGCTCGAACTGGACCGCATGCGCAGACGCGTCACGGCACGCGAACGCAACGTCACGCTACAGCCGACCGAGTTCCGTCTGCTCGAATTCATGATGCGCCACGCGGGCCAGGTGATGACGCGCACGATGATTTTCGAAGGCGTCTGGGGCGGCAGCTACGACCCGGGCACGAACCTGATCGATGTGCATATCGGCCGCCTGCGCCGCAAGCTCGAAGCGGACGGCGAGCCGCCGATGATCCGCACCGTGCGCGGTTCCGGCTACCTGCTCGGCTAGCTCACCCGAGCATCCGAACTTTCGACCATCACACACTGCCTGCCCGATGCTGAAGATCGTCCGCCTCGCATTGACCCGGCCTTACACGTTTATCGTGCTGGCGCTGCTGATACTGCTGTTCGGCCCGCTCGCCGCTTTGCGCACGCCGACCGATATTTTTCCGGACATCCGCATTCCCGTGATCGCGGTGGTCTGGAACTACCAGGGCCTGCAACCGGACGACATGTCGGGCCGCATCGTCACGTATTACGAGCGCACGCTGGGCACCACTGTCAACGATATCCAGCATATCGAGTCGCAATCGTTTCGCGGCTTCGGTGTCGTCAAGATCTTCTTTCAGCCGACTGTCGATATCCGCACGGCCACCGCGCAAGTGACTTCCGTCTCGCAGACGGTATTGAAGCAGATGCCGCCCGGCACGACGCCACCGCAAATTCTCAACTACAACGCGTCGACCGTGCCGGTACTGCAGATCGCGCTGACGAGCAATACGCTCAACGAACAGCAGTTGGCCGACTACGCGACGAACTTTATCCGCCCGCAATTGCTGAGCGTGCCGGGCGTCGCCATCCCCACGCCTTACGGAGGCAAGATCCGCGATGTGCAAATCGACCTCGACCCGCTCGCGTTGCAACAGAAGCATTTGTCGGCGCAGGATGTGGCGAATGCGCTCGCGCAGCAGAACCAGATCATTCCGGCCGGCACCGAGAAGATAGGCCGTTTCGAATACAACATCCAGCTGAACAACAGCCCGCATCGCATTGCCGCGCTCAACGCGCTGCCGATCAAGACCGTTGACGGCACAACCATCTATATTCGCGATGTCGCGCACGTACGCGACGGTTATCCGCCGCAAACCAACGTCGTGCGCGTCGATGGTCACCGCGCGGTGTTGATGAGCATCCTGAAGAACGGCAATGCGTCGACGCTCGACATCATCGCGGGCGTCAAGGCGAAGCTGCCGCGCATCGAGGCGACGCTGCCGCCGTCGCTCAAGCTCGTGACGATGGGCGACCAGTCGACCTTCGTCAAAGGCGCGGTCAGCGGCGTCGCGCGCGAAGGAATTATCGCGGCCGCGCTGACCTCGCTGATGATTCTTCTCTTTCTCGGCAGCTGGCGCTCGACGCTGATCATCGCGACGTCGATTCCGCTCGCGGTACTGAGCGCCATCGCAGCCCTGGCGGCGACCGGCGAAACGCTCAACGTGATGACGCTCGGCGGACTCGCGCTCGCCGTCGGCATACTGGTCGACGACGCGACGGTGACCATCGAAAACATCAACTGGCATCTCGAGCAGGGCAAGGACGTGAAGAGCGCGATTCTCGAAGGCGCGTCGCAGATCGTGCTGCCGGCGTTCGTGTCGCTGCTGTGCATCTGCATCGTGTTCGTGCCGATGCTGCTGTTGAACGGTATCGCGCGCTTCCTGTTCGTGCCGATGGCCGAATCGGTGATCTATGCGATGGTGGCGTCGTTTATCCTGTCGCGCACGTTCGTGCCGATGATGGCGCACTATCTGTTGCGCGCGCACGCATCGGGCGGCCATGCGTCGGGCGAACTGGCCGCGGTGATGGCGACGCATGGCGGCGACCCGCACCACCAGGCACATCACGTGCACGGCCCGCAGCCTGCGCACCGCCCTCACGAACGGCCGCCGCGCAATCCGCTCGTGCGCTTCCAGCACATGTTCGAGCGCGGCTTCAACACGGTGCGCGGCACCTATCGCGCCTTGCTCGGCGCCGCGCTAACGAACCGCAAACGCTTTCTGGCCGGTTTCGCGCTGGCCGTCGCGTCTTCGCTGCTGCTCGTGCCGTGGCTCGGCCGCAACTTCTTTCCCAATGTCGACTCGGGCGAAATCGAGATTCACTTTCGCGCGCCGCTCGGCACGCGCATCGAAGACACGGCCGCGTTGGCCGATCATATCGAAGCGGCCGTGCGGCAGACCGTTCCGCCTGACGAGCTCGCCAATATCGTCGACAACCTCGGCCTGCCGAACAGCGGCATCGACCTCGCGTATAACAACAGCGGTACGACCGGCTCGCAGGACGGCGATATCTACGTGACGCTCGCGGCCGACCACGCACCGACGGCCGGTTATGTGCGCACGCTGCGCGCCACGCTGCCGCATGCGTTTCCCGGCACCACGTTCGCGTTTTTGCCAGCCGATATCGTGAGCCAGATTCTCAATTTCGGCGCGCCCGCGCCGATCGACGTGCAGGTGTCCGGACCCGACGAGGCCGCGAACCGCCGCTACGCGGTCGAACTGCTGCGCCGGATTCGCGGCGTGGCCGGCATTGCGGACCCACGCATCCAGCAGGCGTCGACGTATCCGCAATTCACGGTCGCCGTGGATCGCTCGCGCGCCGATCAGCTCGGCATTACTGAAGACAACGTGACCGATTCGCTCGTCGCGAGCCTGACCGGCACGGGCCAGGTCGCGCCGTCGTTCTGGCTCAATCCGCGCAACGGCGTGTCGTATCCGATCGTCGCCGCGACGCCGCAATACAGAATGACTTCCCTGTCGAGCCTCAAAAACCTCACGGTGACCGGCGCGGACGGCCGCGCGCAACTGCTCGGCGCGATCGCGAGCGTCACGCGCGGCGTCGGCGACCTCGTCGTCTCGCACTACAACATCGAACCGCTCTACGACGTGTTCGCCACCACGCAGCGCGCCGACCTCGGCTCCGTTGCATCGGGCATCGAACGCATCCTGCATGCGACCGCGCACGATGTGCCGAAAGGCGCGCGCGTCACGCTGCGCGGTCAGGTGCAGACGATGAATAGCGCCTTCACGGGTTTGCTGTTCGGCCTCGTCGGCGCGATCGTGCTGATCTTCCTGCTGATCGTCGTCAATTTCCATTCGTGGAGCGATGCGGGGGTGATCGTCGGCGGCTTGCCGGCCGCGCTCGCGGGCATTATCTGGATGCTGTTCGCGACGCACACGCCGCTCTCCGTGCCTGCGCTGACGGGCGCGATTCTGTGCATGGGCGTCGCCACGGCGAACAGCATCCTGGTTGTCAGCTTCGCGCGCGAGCGGCTGCACGCGACCGGCGACGCGCGTATCGCGGCGCTCGAAGCGGGCTTTACGCGCTTTCGCCCGGTGCTGATGACCGCGCTCGCGATGATCATCGGCATGGCGCCCATGGCGCTCGGTCTCGGCGACGGCGGCGAGCAGAACGCGCCGCTCGGCCGTGCGGTGATCGGCGGCCTGCTGTGCGCGACCTGCGCCACGCTGCTCGTCGTGCCGGTGCTGTTCAGCATCGTGCACCGGAACGACGCGCACGCCCCCAATGCGCATGCGGACACCCGCCCGCACGCCGGCGCCGATCCGGATTCCGCTGCAACCGGTTCTGATTCCGAAAAAGGAAACGCCCATGTCCACTGAAGTCGACATCGCCGCGCCGAAGCGCCCTGCTCATCTCAAACTGGCGGGCATCGCAATCGTGCTCGCCGCCGTGGCGGTGCTCGCCGACGGCATCGCGAGCCGCGTGCACACGCGGCACGAAGTCGCGAGATGGACCACGCAACAGGCGTTGCCGACGGTTGCGACCGTGCAACCGCAGCCGCTTGCCGCGACGCAGCAGCTCGTCTTGCCGGGGCATCTCGCCGCATGGATCAACGCCCCGATCTATGCGCGCGTGTCCGGCTATCTGCACGCGTGGTACGCCGATATCGGCACGCACGTCAAAGCCGGGCAACTGCTCGGCGTGATCGATACACCGGACCTCGACCAGCAACTCGATCAGGCCCGCGCGGACTTGCGCAAATCGATGGCGACCGAAAAGCTCGCGGCCGTGACGGCGCAACGGTGGACGCAGATGCTTTCGCAAGATTCGGTCTCGCGGCAGGAAACCGACGAAAAGACCAGCGACCTCGCCGCGCAGCAGGCGACGGTGGCGGCCGAGCAGGCGAATGTGAATCGCCTCGAAGCGCTCGAATCGTTCAAGCGCATCGTCGCGCCTTTCGACGGCGTGGTGACCGCGCGCGAAACCGACGTCGGCGCGCTGATCGATGCGGGCGGCGGCAACCAGCCGCAGCTCTTCACGGTGTCGGACGCGAAACAGTTGCGCCTGTATGTGAGCGTGCCGCAAAGCGAGGCGGCCGCCGTGCGGCCCGGCATGCAGGCCACCCTTAGCGTGCCCGAGCGGCCCGGCATGACGTTCAATGCAACGCTGGTCGATACCGACGATGCGATCGCGCCGTCCTCCGGAACGTTGCTCGTGCAACTTTCCGTCGACAATCATGCGGGGCTGCTTTTTCCCGGCGAGTATACGGAAGTGCGCTTCGCGCTGCCTACTCATTCGCACGCGCTGCAAATTCCGGCGAGCGCGCTGATTTTCCGGCACAACGGCTTGCAGGTCGCGACCGTCGGCCCGCAGAATCGCGCGGTGATGAAGCCCGTGACGATCGCGACCGATCTCGGCGCGCATGTCGTGATCGGCTCCGGTCTCGCGGCCGGCGACCGGGTGATCGACAATCCGCCCGATTCGCTTTCGGCGGGGGACGTGGTGCGGGTGGCGGCAACGGCGGCAGCGCCCGCCGCGGGTTCGCCCGCCGCGGGTTCCCGCGTCACGCCCACTCACACCGCCGATACGCCAATCAATGTGGAGCAGGCGCATGGGTAGGCGGCGACTTCTCAATGCGCCGGCCGCTAAAACCGCGCTCGCGCTCGTCGCCGCCCTCGCGTTGAACGCGTGCTCGCTCGCGCCGCCGTATCACGTGCCGCCCACCGCGATCCCAACCTCGTTCAAGGAAAGCGGCCCCTGGCAGCTCGCGCGTCCGGCCGACCGCATTCCACGCGACGGCTGGTGGAGAGTCTTCGACGACACCGAACTGAACGCGCTCGAAAGCCGTGTCGATGCCGCCAATCCGGACGTGGCCGCGGCCGTGGCGCGCCACGACAAGGCCGACGCGCTCGTCGACCAGACCCGCGCCGGCCTCTTTCCGACCATCGGCGCCAATCTCGACGCGACACGCGCACGGCAGTCGGACCGCCGCCCGCTGCGCGGCGCGAACGAACCCGACGACTTCTATTCGAACACGTTCGCGCTCAGCGCCGATTTCGATCTCGACCTATGGGGCAAAGTGCGTAACGAGGTGAAAGCCGGCGTCGCGAACGCACAGGCCAGCGCGGACGATCTCGCGTCGCTGCAGCTCGACCTGCAGGCAAACCTCGCCGACGATTACTTCATGCTGCGCGGCTTCGACGAACAGCAGCAACTGCTCGCCGATGCGGTCGACACCTATCGCCGCGCGCTTGCGCTGACGGTCAGCCGCCATCACGGCGGCATCGCGTCGGGGCTCGACGTGTCGCGCGCGCGCACACAACTGCAAATGGCGCTCGCCGCCGCCGACGACACGCGCGCGCGGCGCGCCCTGCTCGAGCATGCGATCGCCACCTTGACCGGCACGCCGGCATCGAGCTTCACGCTGGCGCCCGATGCGACGCGTTCGCGCCTGCCGTCCGTGCCGGCGGGTGTGCCCGCCGTGCTGCTGCAACGGCGCCCTGACATCGCGGCCGCGGAACGCCGCGTCGCGGCCGCCAACGCGCAGATCGGCGTCGCGAAGGCCGCGTACTACCCCGACATTTCACTCGACGCGCAGGCGGGCTATCAAACCAGCGTGCTGTCGCCATGGTTTATCGCGCCCGACGAAATCTGGTCGATCGGTCCGAACCTCGCGCTCACGCTATTCGACGCGGGTCGCCGCCGCGCGGTCACGCGCGAAGCGCGTGCGCAGCTCGCGCAGAACGGCGCGCAATACAAGGCGACCGTGCTGCTCGCGTTCCAGCAGGTCGAAGACAATCTCGCGCTGCTTCATCATCTGGGCAACGAATCGGTGCACGACGACAACGCGCTCGCGGCTGCGCAACGCACGTTGACGCTCGCGACCTCGCGCTACAAGGACGGGGTGGTCAGCTATCTCGATGTCGTCACCGCGCAGACCACGGCACTCGATACGCAGATCGCATCGTCGGACCTCTACACGCGCCGGCTCACGGCGTCCGTCGGTCTGATCCAGGCGCTCGGCGGCGGATGGCGAAACAGCACCCACAGCGGCACCCACAGTGGCACCCCGAGCGGCTCCCTGAGTGGCACCCTGAGCAGCACCAGCGACGCGCACGACCCGCGCATGGCCCACGCTGCGCCCGCCGCGCAAACCGCTGCCCCACGCGCCGCCGCAGGATGAACGAGTTTTCATGGTCATACGGCCGAACGGCTAGGGGCCGCTGCTTACACTGAATCCAGACCGTTAGCGATTCACCTGCCCATATCGGCGACGGTCGATTTCCTTCCGATCCGTTTATTTTTCTTAGGATGGCGAATATCATGAAACTCGTACTGATCACTTTCGCAGTCGCCGGCGCCATGCTGTGCAGCCCGGCCTTCGCACAAACTTCCGCGCCTGCCGGCGCAAACACGGCGACCCGTGCCGCGCCCGCGCCTGCCGATCCCCCGCCCGCCACTTCGCAAGCGGGACAATGGGTGCCGCCGTACGGCCAGCCGGTGACAGGCCTCACGCGCGCACAGGTCTATCAGGATCTCGTTCATTCCGAGCAGGATGGGCAGCTGCAGTACCTGAACAAGACGCTGTACTCGCACGGTTAAGCCGTGCGCGTAGCGCGCTCGGTTCATGCTTGCGCCGACAGCTGATAGCCGAAGCGGCTCACCGTGTCGATCCGCACCTGCGGACAGCGTCCGGCGAGCTTGCGGCGCAAGCGCGATACCACGAGATTCACACATGCGGGGTCGACCTCTTCCTTCTCCGACCACGCATAGCGGATCAACTGGTCGCGCGGCACCGGCGCATCGAAACGGCGCAGCAGGCATTCGAGCAACTGGTACTCGCGCCTTGTCAGCGCGACCCGACCTAAACCGGCCACCAGTTCGCGCGTGGCCGCATCGAGATGCACGGCGATCTGCAGCGCCCCTGGAGGCGGCACGGACTGCGCGGGGCGAACGCCGGGTGGCGTCGTTTGCAGCGCTTGCGCCGATCGTGCAGGCACCGCCGCGGCCATGCGCTGCAAAGCGGAAATCCGTTCCTGGATCTCGACGAACGAATAGGGCGGCGTCAGGCACGCGTCCGCGCCCGCGCGCAGCATACGCACGCGCTGCGCCGCATCGAGCCCGCGCACGAGCGCGATAATGACCCGCGCTTCGTCGACCGCCGATAGCGCGGGTAGCGCATCCAGCAGATCGATCTGCGCGCCGGGCTCCATCGCAAGCGCAACGACGGCATCGAACGGGTCGTGCGCGGCAACGAAGGCGCCGTCACGGCTATTGTCGACGCGCTGCACGCTGTGCGCGCTTTCGCGAAAAGCCTTATGCAGCCATGTGGCTTCCGGATGATTCGTGGAAATCAGAAGTATGCGCATGCGAACGGTGACGAACAGTCACAAGGGTTTCTCGTGGTGAACGCGCGTGGGCGCGTCCAAAGTGTGCACGCCTCTTCATGCGAGCGTGTGCGGCCAGCATTCGACGCTCACGCGCGTGCCGGGCTCGGCACTGCCGATGCGTGCGGAAAAATCGTGCACCCGCAGCACCGCCGACACGATGCCGAGTCCGAGGCCCGAGCCCGCGATATGCCGTGTATGCTCGCCGCGATAGAAGCGCTGCATCACCGCATGACGCTCCTCGACCGGAATGCCGGGCCCGTTATCGATCACATCGACTTGCGGGCCATCGCGCGTTTCGGCAAGCGACACGCGCACCGCGCCGCCGGACGGTGTGAATTTCAGCGCGTTGTCGAGCAGATTGCTCAACGCTTCGAACAGCAACGCGCGATCGCCATGCACGACCGGCACCGCCGTGGCTTCGACGGCAAGCGAAATCGAACGGCTTTCGGCCAGCGGCTCATAGAGCTCGCAGACGTCGCGCACCAGCGCTTCGAGGTGGATTTCCGCGAAGCCGCCGCGTCGCTTCAGCGAACCGATTTCAGAAATGCGCAGCATTGCGCGGAAGCGATCGAGCAGCTGGTCGGTTTCCTCACGCGCGCGCTCGAGCATCGGCATCCATGCAAGCGTCCGTCCATCGCCGCTCATGCCGCGCGCGCTTTCGTCGATATGCGCAAGCAAGGATCTGACATGGGCGAGCGGCGTGCGCAAGTCGTGCGCAATGCCGTCGCACGCCCCTTTCACTTCCGTCATCAGGCGCTCGACTTCGTCGAGCATGTGATTGACGAGATGCGACAGCATGTCGAGCTCGTCACGGCCGCCAACGGGCAAGCGCTGGTTCAGATCGCCTTGCGCGATCAGTTGCGTGACCCGCCGGATTTCGCGCACGCGCCGCATCTGCCGCATGCCGAGCGCGAGCCCTGCCGCCACGCCCACCGCAAGACAAAGGCCGCTGCTGAGAAACAGCGCGTTCAGTATCGTGTCGCGAATGCGGATGATATGCGTGAGGTCGCGCGCGACCACCAGCACGTCGCCGTCGTGGCGCCGGTCCGCCATTGCGCGCACGACCGGCGCCGTTTGCCCGCTGGCCACCGGCAGCGTGTGATCGAGCGTGATGCCCTTGCGGTCGGTTGGAAGGCCTGGCGGAAGCCGGGTGACGTCGCCGGCCAGATGCTCGCCGTCCGCGCGAAACAGGCCGTAATACGCGGCATGCATGCGCTCGTGCTCGAGCCGGCGTCCGATCGTTTCGGCCAGCGCGGCACGCGGGATGGCATCGAAATAGGTGAGTTGCCAGTCCATCACGAGATCGTTCTGCCGCTCCATTTCCCCCGTGACGACCCAGCTCATGAAGCCGAGCAGCAGCATGACCGATACCGCGAAGATAAGCCCGTAGACGGACAGCAGACGGAACGTCGTCGCATGCCAGCGCCGGCCGATATCGGGCGTCCGCGTGCCTGACGAGGTCGATGAAGCAGTCGAAGAAAGCGTGCTCAACGTTGCTCCTCGCCGAACATATAGCCCGACCCACGCATCGTGTGGATCATGGCGCGCGCACCGGGTGGATCGAGCTTCCTGCGCAGACGTCCCATATGCACATCGATCAGATTCGTACCCGGATCGAAGTGGTAGCCCCACACCGCTTCGAACAGCATCGTGCGCGTGATCGTGCGTCCCGCATGGCGCATCATATATTCGAGCACGCGGTATTCGGTGGGCAGCAGCGCGATCTCCTCGCCATCGCGGCGCACCTTGCGCGAAACGAGGTCGAGTTCGATCGGGCCTACGTTCAGTACCGCTTCCGATTGCGGCATCGGCGCATTGCGTCTGCGCAGCAGCACTTCGAGCCGCGCGACCATCTCTTCGGGATCGAACGGTTTCGTCAGATAGTCGTCGCCGCCGGCGCGCAGGCCGCGCACGCGTTCGTCGACATCGCCGAGCGCGCTTAGCATCAAAACCGGCGTCGTGATGCCGATGCTGCGCATCGTCGTAAGAATGGACAGGCCGTCCATGCCCGGCAACATGCGGTCGAGCGTGATCACGTCATAGTCGTCGCTCAACGCGCAGACCATCCCCTCCTTGCCGTTGTCGATCCAATGCACGGAGAAGCCTCGGCGGCTCAGTTCGTTGACGATCTCGCCCGCGGCGATTTCGTCGTCTTCGATCGTCAGCACTTTCAACATGGTCTCAATCGCCTCGCCGGTCGCCGCTGGAGCGCATGCGCCCGGGTGCAACCGATGCCGTTTGCCGGGCATTCGCCCTGTTTCGTTACTGTCAGATTACGCACCGTTAACCGTCCGAACCGTTGCAATTTCATGAAGAAATTTTCATCTTTGCGCGATGCATGCAGCAAGCATGGGGCAATGCGCCGATTCACGTTTTCGAAAAAGTCCATTGCACGCGGCGCGTTTCGTTGACGCTGCTACATTGCGCCGCACCGGACGCACCAACGTCGCCACCTGGTTGGCGACTTCGGATTGCGGCAGACGGGGTCATTGAAATGAATGCACGGAGACGACACATGATGAAAACATCGAGGAGCAAGCACTGGGTTGCCGCCCTCGTGCTCGGATCGCTGATCGACGCCGCACACGCGGACGACAGCAACAGCATCACGCTTTACGGGGTGATGGACGTCGCGGTGGGTGTGGTCGAACATAGTGCGAATGCGAGTTCGTCGTTTCCGGCCACGGTGAATCCGGTCAGCAAGGTCGGCACGCAGTTTCAGAATCCTGTTTTCGGCCTTTTCAACGGCGGCATTTCCGACTCGCGATGGGGCATCCGCGGCAACGAAAACCTCGGCGGCGGACTCAACGCGTTCTTCGACCTCGAATCGGGCTTCAATGAACAGTCAGGTCAGTTGAATAACGCGGCCGCGTCGATTGCGGGCACGAAGAATACGGTTGGGGCCGCGTCGGCGCTGAACGGACAGTTATTCAACCGTGGCGCTTACGTGGGACTGCGCGACGGCAAATTTGGTTCCGTCGAATTCGGCCGGTCGACGACCTTCGCCTTCGACATCATCACCGCCTACGACCCGCTGTTCCAGTCGCAGCTGTTCTCGCCGCTCGGCTTCTCCGGATCGTACTCGGCAGGCGGCATTACCGAAGGATCCCGAACCGATAACAACATCAAATACACGAACCACGTCGGCGACTTCAACTTCGGCCTTTCATATAGCTTCGGCGGCGTCGCCGGACACTTCGGCGACGGCTCGACATTCGGCGCCGTGGCCGGCTATCAGAACAATGCGTTCGGCATCCAGGCGACTTACTACGAAGCACGCGACATCGTGCACTCGGGCGCGCTCGTCGGCGCGAATGCGATCGATAGCCCGCTGGTGGGCACGAACGTCGGCGCGCTGTCGCTCAACGACGACTACGACTATATGATCGCGGCCCGCTATGTTCTGGGGAATGCGACGCTCAAAGGCGGCTACGAGCGTTTCGTGATCAAGCCGCCGAGCGACCCCGTCTCTCCCGGCACGACAGTCGATTACTTCGGCTTTACAGGCGCGCTCAGCAATACGACCACGACGACCTCCACCAACGTCTACTTTTTCGGCGGCGACTACCAGTTCACGCCGGGTTTCGACGTCGCGGCCGGTATCTACGATACACAGACCGAGCAATCGCAAGGCGTGGCGGGCGGCAACCAGTGGCAGTACTCGCTGCTTGCCGACTATCACTTCACGCGGCGCACGGACGTGTACGCCGGATACATGTTCTCGAAGTTCAATGGCGCCGCGTTCAACGGCTTTCAGTCGACGAACTATATTCTTGCGACCGGCATACGCACCCTGTTCTGATCGATCGTTCAGACGAGATACCCTTTCGGGTCGAGCACGTAGAAGCTGTCCGTGGTGTCGGCCTTGCAGGCCGCAAGGTCGAATTTCACGGGCTGCTTCTCGTAGTCGAGCATATTGCTCAGGATCACGAGATTCTTTTTGCCGGCAGCGGGCGCCATTCCTTCGTTCAGCGCCGGCAGGCGAAACGTGCCATCGTGCTCTTTCGCAACGAACGTGCCGTGCACTTCGCCGCTTTGCCGCGAATACGTGAGCGCGACTGTGCGGTCGAATACTCGCATCGGCTGACCATCGGACGGCCAGCCGAACATTTGAGGCGAGCGCGAAATCAGCGTGACGGAGTCCAGTTGCCCGGTGTCGGCGACAGGCTTCAGATAGTCTCTTGCGGCCCCTTCGAGCGCCTGCACACGCTCGCGCAGCGCGGCGCCATAGTAATCGGCAACTACCGCGCCGGTTCGCGCGGACGGCGGCAGTTCGCCCATTGGCGGCTTGCCGGGCTGGTTACCCTGGGCAAGCTCGAAGCGCTCGATGTCGGGCCTCAGGCTCTTCGCATAGAACGACGAGAACCAGTTGACCACCGGCGTCGCGTCCAGCGCCGCCATCGTATGTCTCGCGTGCACCGCGTCGGCTTGCGCAGCCAGTCCGCGATTGCGCAGGTCGCGTTCTTCGTTGTCGAGTTCGATCGCGTGCCCGACTTCGGCGAAGTTCGGAAACAGCAGCGTCGCGAGTGCAGCAGGCGGATAGACGAACGATGCCGCCGCGGCCAGCAGGCCTCCGCCGAGCTGGGCTCCACTGTTGGCGACATTCCACTTCGCCTGGGCACTGTCCGGAGATCTGATCAGCTCGATCACATCGGACGTCAACTGGCTGATCGACGGCGCGAGACCCGCCGCGGTCGATATCAACGACAGTCCCTTTGCCGCGATCGTCAGCAGCTTGCATCCACGCAGATTGAAGGCAGCGATCGAGTCCCCCGCCGCGCCGATCGAGTCGGATGTCGCACTCGCGACATTCAGTGCGCCCGGGCTTCGTGCGACGTTGTTGATGCTTGATGACAACGCGAGCGCATCGATACCGAGCCAGTGGCCGTTGCTTCTCACGCTGGACGGAACCACGCCGCGGCGGGTCGGATGCGGTTCACCGCCATGCTGTGCCGATGAGGGCGGCGTGGTCCGAGCCGCTTGAGCGCTCGTCGGACCGGCGCCTTGCCCGGTTTGACGGAACGAGCGAAGCTGCACCTGCTCCCGCTGCCCGGGCGCAGCGCCGAACGAGTAGCTGTCCTGCCGGCGCGGTAGGCACACGTAGTTTCGCGCGGCTGCCTGTTTGTCGTCGACGCGGGCGAAGTCGATGCCGTAGCCCACGGCGTTGCCGATGGCTTTCGCGGTCTGCAAGGCGATCGAAGCCGGATCCTTTCCGCTCTGCGGATCGAATAACTGACCGATGCCGGACAGCGCGCGCGTCGCATTGCCGAGCATGCCGGTACCCGAATAGCCGACGCGATGGGCGGCAACCAGCACGCTCGGACGGGGGCCGAAATCGGCAACGCGGGTGCTGCCGAGCGCGGTCGCGAGTCCACCCGCCTTGAACTGCATACTGTTTGCTTGCGGCGGCGGCACCGACGAGCTGGCCGGTTCACTGTCCTGCGATTGAGAGGCAGGCGGCGCGAGGCCGGTGTTCTGCGTATCCGTCGTGTTCTCTCCGAATGCGCCCGACAACAGCGCGCCGCCGCTCAAGTCGACTTTACGCATTTGATGGTCCCCGTTATCGCCGATACTCAGCGGCATTTATTCGTGCAGCTTCAGCATTTCTTCCAGCTTTCCCGGATCGAGCATCCGCGAGAAATAGAACAGGTGCCCGTTGCTCTGCTGCAGCGGAATGTCGTGGTTGTACGGCGGCGCGCGAAAGCTGGCATCGACGTCCCGGCCGAAGAAAGTCGGGATGACCATATCGGTCTTGCGAGAATAAGTCAGCGCGATGGCACGATCGAAGGTCCGCATCGGATTGCCGCTCGATGGCCAGCAGAATGTTTGCGGCCAGTGGGAAATCAGCGTGACGTAGTCCTTGCCGTTTTTGTTCGCCGCGTCGCGCAAGAACGGCGTCATGTTTTCCGCCACGCGCTCGGCACGCTCCTTCATCGCCTCGGCGTAGTAGTCCGTGACGGTCCGATTGTTGCCCGTTCCTGGCGGCAGTTCGGCCGGTGGGAACTGGCCGTCGACATTGCCATGCGCATGCTCGAATGTTTCGACATCGGGCGTCAGCGCTTTCTGGTAAAACGGCGAAAACCAGTTCGCGACCGGCGTCGAGTTCAATGCCGCCAGCGCGTGCGCCTGACCTGTTGCGTTCGCTTCCGTTTGCTGGCCTTTTCGCTCGAGATCGGTTTTCTGTTCAAGCAGTTCGGTGGCCCGTTCGATTTCGCCGAAGTCTGGCAGCATCAACGGCACAAACGCGGCTGCCGGCGTAAACGGCATCAGTACCATCGCCGCGCCATTCGTGAGGAGGCGAACGGCCGTGTTCGCAAGACGCCATTTCGCCGGGTCCGAATCCGGATGGTCGCCGAGTTCCTTCGCGTCTACACCGAGGCTATACAAATCCATCCCCGTGTTGACCGCCAATCCCACCCACATGGCGCCGCGATACAGGCCATCGAGGGCCTTGCCGCCGCCTTTGTCGATCAGCGCGAGAAATTCCGCGCCGGTCATCGTTGTACCGGTCGCGGTCCCGAGCACATTAAAAGCGTTCGGATCGTCCGATGTCGCTTTTATCTGGCCCGGTAGCGAGGCCGCCCCGACGCCTAGCCAGTGGCCGTGTAAACCACCGATGGGACGCCCGTTCGCTGGCGCGGCTCCTTGCGTCGAGACGGTGCCCGTCGAGCCATCGTTGCCCGCACGTTGCCCGACCGCGTGGTGACGCGAAGCATTCGCGCGGCTGTCCGGCCTGCTGTTTTGTCCGGTAACCGTATAAAGCCGGCCATCGTCATCCGGACTGCCCGACGACGCGCCGCTAACACCATTTGCCGAAACTCGCACCCGACCATCCTTCTCAAGTTAGTGAACTGAAGCGATGGTCTGATTCTATGGATGCGAATTCGGTACCGGTCTTATCTATTTATGCTTGGGCGCCGTGTCGTGGAAAGCGCAGCAAGTTCAGTGATGCGCGTACACCGTCCTGTTCAGATACGCGAGTTGTCCGCTGCGCTGCGCTTCTACAAGTTCGGCGTACACCTGAGCGCGCGTTTTACCCGTGTAGGCGGCGTGGGGTGCGGCCCATTGCGGCGCCTGCGCGCCTGCGGGGCTCTGTTGCGATTGCGCCTGTTGCGGCGGCTGTTGCGGCGGCTGTTGCTGCGGCGGTTGTTGCTGCTGTTGCTGTAACGGCGCTTCGTTATAGGTCTGTGCGAAAACTGCCGTGCTCGCAGCGAGTGACACGATCGTGACCAACGTCCTGATGCTTGCCTTCATGAGAAATTCCATCCGTCGATTGAAATACTGTCCTGTCGATAACGACGCATGCGTGGCTATCGCCATCGGCTATTTCAATAACGTCCCGGGTTTCCCTGCTGTTCCATTCAACAAATCTCACCGCATCGCGCGGCACGCGCCGATTATTTGCGGCGCGCGCCGCGCG
>NZ_BAAILL010000042.1:327303-404671 GCF_054589215.1 Paraburkholderia sp. 2C
CGCGCTTCGCCTTGCGGCCTTCGATGCGGTCGATCGTCAGCGCGACCGCAATCGATGCGATAGACGCGGTCGGAAAGCCGACCGTTGTCAGCGCGGGCCGGAATTGATGGGCCAGGTGAATATTGGTCAGGCCGATCACGGACAGATCGTGCGGCACTTGCCGGCCGCTGTCGGCCGCCGCCTGAATCGCGCCGATCGCCATCAGGTCGTTCGTCGCGAACAAGGCAGTGAGTTGCGGATGCGCGGCGAGCAATGTGCGTGCCGCCTCATAGCCGCCTTCGATCGAATCGCGGCATGACGCAGCACGCAATGCGGCCGTATCGACACCGTGCGCGGCCAGCGTATCGACAAAGCCCTTTAACCGCAGCGACTGCGGGCCACCCGATCCTTCGCCGAGCAGCGTGCCGATACGGCGATGCCCAAGCCCCGCGAGATGATCGGCGGCCAGCGCGCCCGCATACGCGTAGTCGACCGTGACGCACGGCAGCGCACGCGATGTCTTTGCACCTTCCCACATGCATAGCGCGAGCGTCGAACCGCGCGCGGCGATGCCCGCGAGTTCGTCCGCGCTGACGTCGGTGTTCATCACGATCACACCGGCGGCAAGCGTGCCGGCGATCTTGTCGAGATACGCGCGCGCGATCGAAGGGTTATCGTCAGTATTGCAAACGAGCAGGAAATAGCCGTGGCGACGCGCCGCGGCTTCTGCTTCGAGCACGAACTCGGGGTAGAACGGGTTCGAGATATTCGACAGCATCAGCGCGAGCGTCGAGGTGCGGCCTTCCGCGAGCGCGCGTGCGGTCAGGTTCGGCCGGTAGCCGAGTTCACGCACCGCCGCCATGACGCGGTCGACGGTGGCGGGCCGCACTTTCTGCGGATTGCGCAGCACGTTCGAAACGGTGGCCGCCGTCACCTGCGCGTGACGCGCGACTTCGGCGAGCGTCACCATCGGCGGCGTGCGCGCATGCGGGTATACGCGCGATCACCGCTCGCGCGCGGCATTTCGAGACGTGCCATGGTGCGTGCTGTGTCCATATATTAAGACGACATTCCAAAGGTTGCGTAGGCGGAACGGCTCGGCTACTTTTAGCGGAACGGAGGAAGACGCGGCACATGGTAAAGCAAATGCAGGCATTGCCGGCAAAAATTTAAGCGCTTAAATTTTGCGTCTCCGCCGCCATAAAACGAGACATACGACCATCCTGAGATGGGACTGGAGACAACGATGAAATTCAAGGCAAGCCGCCTGCTGCTCGCGGGCATTGCATGCTTCGCACTCGGCACCGCCGCGTATGTCGACGCAGCGACGCTGAAGGTCAACGTATCGGCGCGCGGCAATCAGCGCGCGGTCTGGCAAAACGCTTTCGACCAGTTTCAGAAAGCGAACCCCGACGTCGATCTGAAAGTGACCTACGTCGGCGAAGAAGCGTACAAGGTGCAGATTTCCGGCTGGCTCGCGACCGATCCGCCCGACGTGCTGAGCTGGCACAACGGCGAACGGATGGCGTACTTCGCCAAGCGCGGCCTGCTCGACGACCTCAGCGCGGACTGGCAGAAGAACGGCTGGAACCAGACCTATGCATCGGTCAAGCCGCCTTCCACCTATGCGGGCAAGCAGTACGCGGCGCCGCTCGGCTACGACTCGTACGGCTTCTTTTATCGCAAGGACCTGTTCCAGAAGGCCGGCATTACGTCGGAGCCCAAAACATGGAATGAATTCCTCGAGGACTGCAAGAAGCTGAAGGCGGCCGGGATCGCGCCGATCGCCGTACCGGCGAAAGATTCGTGGACGCTTGCCGCATGGTTCGATTATCTGGATCTGCGCATCAACGGTTATCAGTTCCACGAACAGCTGATGGCCGGCGACATTCCCTATACCGATCCGCGCGTGAAGAAGGTCTACACCACGTGGAAAACGCTGATCGACGACCAGTACTTTGTCGATAACGCGCTGTCGTACGACGTCGATTCGGTGAGCCCGCTGCTCGTGAACGGCAAGGCGGCGATGATGCTGATGGGCACGTTCTTCTCGGCAGCCCTGCCCGATGCCACGCGCGAACAGATGAGCTACTTCCGCTTTCCCGCGATCGACTCCGCCGTGCCGATGGCCGAAGACGGTCCGGTGAACATCCTGATGATTCCGGCCAAGGCAGCGAACAAGAAGGACGCGCACCGGTTGCTCGCGTTCATGTCCACGCCCGAAATCAACGGCGAGCTTGCCAAGGGCTGGGGACAGCTGCCGTCGAACAACAAGGCGCCGGAGCCGCAGGACGCGATCTCGAAGATCGGCTTTCAGATTCTTTCGAACACGCCAGGCGGCGTCGCGCAGTTCTACGATCGCGACATGACGAAGGAAATGGCCGACGAAGGCATGAAGGGCATGCAGCAGTTTTTCAACGATCCGAGCCAGATCGACTCGATCCTCGCGCGGCTGGAACAGACCCGCAAGCGCATCTACCATAAGTAGCGCAAGCAGCGGCTCGCACGTCGAGCCCCTGTTGTACGGCCGGGCTGCTGCGCCCGGCCTGAATCCGGTTCTGATGCCGACGCTGGTGCTGATTCTGCTTCAACGGGCGGCGAGCCCAGCCCACGCCGTACCCCGCGCGAGGAAACCGTATGTCCACGACTCTCTCCGATCACACTGCGAGCGCAAACCGCGTTCGCCGCAAAAGCCAGTCGCCGCTGAACCGGCGGCGCAATCGCGCGGCGCTGATGTTTTTGCTGCCCGGCGCGTTGATTTTCGCGATCTACGTGGTTTACCCGGTGCTGAACAGCATCATGCTGAGCTTCTACAACTGGGATGGCATGACGCCGCGCACGTTTATCGGCCTCGCGAACTACGCGGAACTGATCCAGACCGATACGTTTTACGTCGCGCTAAAGAACAATGTGCTGTGGCTCGTGCTATTTCTGCTGGCACCGCCGATCGGTCTTGCGTTCGCGCTGTATCTGAACCAGAACGTGCGCGGCATACGGCTGGTGAAGTCGCTGTTTTTCGCGCCGTTCGTGCTGCCGGGTGTGGTGGTCGGTCTGGTGTTCAGCTGGTTCTACGACCCGACGTTCGGCCTGCTGAAGCTGATTATCGGCCACGGCATACCGGTGCTCGGCGACCCGCGCTATGTGACCTATGGCATCATTTTCGCCGCCCTGTGGCCGCAAATTCCGTTCTGCATGATTCTCTATCTGACCGGGCTGACCGGCATCAATAGCGAAATCGTCGAGGCCGCGCGCATGGAAGGCGCACAGGGTTTCAAGCTGCTGTGGCACATCATCCTGCCGCAACTGCGCCCCGCCACGTTTATGGCGTTCGTGCTGACCGTGATCGGCGCGCTGCGCAGCTTCGATCTGATTTCGGTGATGAGCGGCGGCGGTCCGTTCGACAGTTCGACCGTGCTCGCCTATTACATGTACGACCAGGCGATCAAGTACTACCGCGAAGGCTACTCGGCCGCGATCGCCGTCGTGCTGTTCCTGATCATGCTTGCCTTTATCGTCTGGCAGCTGCGCCGCCTCGTGCGCAGCGAATCGTGAGGACCCGCCATGTATCCGATGCCCGTTTCGCGCTGGCGCCCCGCTAACCGTCTGCTGTACAAGATCTCGCTGCCGTTCGCACTGCTGTTATGGCTGCTGCCGCTGATCGCGGTGCTGACCACGTCGATCCGCTCGAGCGACGAGCTTTCCGCCGGCAATTACTGGGGCTGGCCGCAGCATTTCGCGCTCGTCGAGAACTACCAGATCGCGCTCACGCAGACGCCGATGCTGCATTACTTCATGAACAGCGTGCTGATCACGCTGCCGGCGGTGGTGGTGTCGATTTTTCTCGCGTCGATGGCCGGCCACGCGCTTGCGAACTATCGCTTCCGCGGTAACATGCTGCTGCTCGCGATTTTCGTCGCGGGCAACTTCGTGCCGATCCAGATCCTGATGATTCCGGTGCGGCAACTCACGCTGGACCTCGGGCTCTATAACACCGTCTGGGGGCTGATGCTGTTTCATATCGCATTCCAGACCGGCTTTTGCACGCTGTTTCTGCGCAATTTCATTCGCGAGCTGCCGTATGAGCTGATCGAAGCGGCGCGCGTCGAAGGCGCGAGCGAATGGGCGATCTACGCGCGCATCGTGTTGCCGCTCGTGCGTCCGGCGCTTGCCGCGCTCGGCATTCTGGTTTTCACGTTTATCTGGAACGACTACTTCTGGGCGCTGTGCCTCACGCAAGGCGACGACGCCGCGCCGATCACGGTCGGTGTCGCTGCCTTGCGGGGCCAGTGGACCACTGCGTGGAACCTCGTCTCCGCAGGCTCGGTGCTCGCCGCGCTGCCGTCGGTGCTGATGTTCTTCGCCATGCAGAAACACTTCGTCGCGGGCCTGACGTTCGGTGCGACGAAAGGTTAAGCAAACCGTAAAAGCCCCGCCGCGCTGATTCATCCTTCGCACGCCGATGCGCGTGCGCGGTTCGGCGCGCGCGTGCCTATCGACATTCAACGCTTCATCTATTCGAAAGCGAGACACTCATGCGTTTAGGAGTCTGCTACTACCCCGAACAATGGCCGCGCGAGAAATGGGAGAGCGACGCGCGACGCATGGCCGGACTCGGCATTCGCCGCGTGCGCATCGCCGAATTCGCGTGGAGCCGGATGGAGCCGGAAGCGGGCCGTTACGAATGGGAATGGCTCGATACCGTGATCGACGTGCTCGCGCGGCACGGTCTCGAAGTCGTGCTCGGCACGCCGACCGCGGCGCCGCCGATGTGGCTCGTGCATCGGCACCCTGACATTCTGCCGGTCGCGCAGAACGGCATGACGTACAACTTCGGTTCGCGCCGTCACTACGACATTTCGAGCGACATCTATCGCCAGCATTGCGCGCGCATCGTCGAACAGATGGTGCGGCGCTACGGCAAGCACCCTGCGGTCGTCGCCTGGCAAACCGATAACGAACTCGGCTGCCACGATACGGTGCCGACCTACACCGAGGCCGCGCGCGTGCGCTTCACGCAATGGCTCACGAAGCGCCATGGCGACATCGGCGCGCTCAACGATGCATGGGGCAACGTGTTCTGGAGCATGGAGTACCGCAATTTCGACGAAATCGGCCTGCCGAACCGCACGCCGACCGATGCGAACCCGAGCCACTGGCTCGATTTCCGGCGCTTCATGTCCGCCGAAACCGCGAGTTTTCACGCGCTGCAAGGCGAGCTGATCCGCGAGCATGCGCCGGGACGCGACCTGCTGCATAACTTCATGGGCTGTTTCACCGCCTTCGATCACTACGAGTTCGCGAAGAGCGGCCTCGATGTCGCCGCGTGGGACAGCTACCCGATTCCGCGCACCGAAGTGCTGTGGTTTGACGACGACGTCAAACATCGTTGGGCGAGAAGCGGCCATCCGGACATTCCATCGTTCAATCACGATCTGTATCGCGGCGTCGGCCGCGGCCGCATGTGGGTGATGGAACAACAGGTCGGGCCGGTCAACTGGGCGCCTTATAACCCAATCCCAAAAGCCGGGATGACGCGGCTCTGGACATGGGAGGCGTTCGCGCACGGCGCCGAGCTCGTGTCATATTTCCGCTGGCGGCAGGCACCGTTTGCGCAGGAACAGATGCATTCGGGCATCCACGCACCCGATGACACGCTGACGGCCGGCGGTCATGAGATCGCGCAGGTCGCGCGCGAGATCGCCGCGTTCGAGGCCGAATTCGTTGCGAACGCCAGCAACGCGCGCCAGCAGCGCGCGCCGGTCGCCCTGCTGTTCGATTACGAAGCCGACTGGATCGTGCAGATCCAGCGGCACGGCGCCGATTTCGACTATCAGCGCGTTGTGTTCGAGTGGTACAGCGTATTCCGGTCGATGGGCATCGACGTCGATATGCTCTCCCCTCACGCCGATGTATCGGGCTACGCGCTCGTCGTCGCGCCGTCGCTGCCGATCATGCCGGACAGTCTTGTCGCGCAGATCGCACGCGGCCATGCGCAATGGCTATTCGGTCCGCGCACCGGTTCGCGAACGCGCGACTTCACGATTCCGGCCACGCTGCCGCCGGGCCCGTTGCAGGCCGCGTTGAGCGTGCGCGTGCTGCAAAGCGAATCGCTGCGACCCACGTTGCGCCCGGCCGTGACGATCGACGGCGTCGCAGGGCATGGGTTGCGCTGGCGCGATCACGTCGAACCCGGCGCAGGCGTCACGGTCGCCGCGGCATTCGACGACGGCCTGCCCGCGGTCGTGCAGGCCGGGCGCGTGCGCATGGCCACCGCCTGCTTCGACGACGCATCGCTGCGCGCGCTGCTCGCACGCGCTTCGCGCGATGCTGGGATTGTCGTGACGGCACTGCCCGAAGGCGTACGTTTGCAGCGCTTGGGCAGCCTGCAATTTGTTTTCAATTACGGCGAGGTTGCATGGCGAGCCAACGCGCCGGACAATGCGCGTTTCGTGCTGGGCAATCGCGAGGTCGGACCGGCGGATGTCGCGGCGTGGGTCGTGTGAATCGGAGGCTGTGCTGATTCGACGGCGACGCTGCGAGCGGATCGGCGCGCGATGCAACCTGCATTGAGCGCGTAGCGCGGCGCCGTTGTGCGTGCCGCGTTGCTCGCTCGCATGGTGCGCGGCCCACGCAGCGCAGTGATCCTCTCAGCAGCAATGAACGCCCGACTCGTCGAACTCGCCCGAATTCCGCATTTCCTGCCTCTCGCAGCCGCGACGCTGATGCTCGGTGTCGCGATGTCGTTTACCGCGCCGTATCTGTCGCTGTTCGGCGTCGAACAGGCCCAGATGACGCCGCTCATGCTCGGCGTCTTTATGACACTGATCGCCGCGAGCGGTGTCGCGATCAGCGCATGGGCGGGCAAGTGGTCGGACCGGCGCGGTCACCATCGCCCGCTGCTGCTCGCGGCGCTGTTGCTCTCGGCGCTCGGCTATCTGCTGATCTGTTTCGTGCGCAACTATCATGCGCTGCTCGTCGTCGGCATCGTGTTTCTCGGTGCGGGCGGCTCCGCGCTTTCCCTCGTGTTTTCGTTCGGCCGCGCCGCGCTGCCGGTGCGCGACGAAGCCGAGCGCGCGTTTGCAACGGCGACGCTGCGCACGCTGCTGTCGGTTGCATGGGTATTCGGTCCGTCGCTCGGCGCGCTGGTGCTGGCAGCGGCGAATTTTCACGGGCTCTTTCTGTTCGCGGCCGCAAGCTTTGCCGGCTGCGCGGCGATTATCTGGCGCATGCACGAGGTACCCGGCGCCGAACTGCATCGCGCGCCCGAACATGTTCCCGGCGATCCGGCATCGTCGCTCGAAGTCACCACGCCGGAGCCGGAACAGCCCGTGCAGCCCGATTACACGCACCCGAGCGCGCCGGCGCGCCAGATCTGGCGTTCGGTCATCGCCCTGACGTTGATCGGCCTCGCCGCCAACGCGACGATGATCGTGCTGCCGCTTTACATCGTGCATGGCATGCATGGCGCGCGCATCGACGTATCGATCATGCTCGGCCTCGGCGCGTTCCTCGAGATCCCGATGATGCTCGCGCTCGGCGCGCGCGGCGCGACGCTGAACAAGATGCGCTGGCTGGCCGCCTGCTGCATCGTGCATGTGATCTATTTCATCGCGATGGCGGCGGCCGGCTCGATCGATATGCTGATTCCGATGCAGGGGCTCAATGCGTTTGTCGTCGCGGTCACGTCGTGTCTCGGCATGACGTATATCCAGGATCTGATGCCGAGCAAGCCGGGCGCGGCCACCGCGTTATTCTTCAACGCGTCGCGCGTCGGCTCGATTCTCTCGGGCGTATTGTCCGGCCTGCTCGTGGCCGGCATCGGTTATCGCGGCACCTTCCTTGCATGCGGGTGTCTCGCGGCCGGCGCGTTCGTGCTGTTCGCCGATCCGCCGTGGGCGCGCGCCATGCGCTATGTGCGCGACTGGTGGCGTACTCGCCGCAGTTAGGACGTGAAAATTTCCGATATCCCGTCATCCGCTCCGCTATCCGCGATCACGGCGTATCGAACAAACGCTGTGCAAATTGGCAAGACGTACACGGTCCGAACACCAACAATGAGTCTTTTTCACGGCAACGGCATGCGATGCCTTGCGCACACGATTGCGCGAGCCGCACGCCGAGGCTCGATGTCTCGAGGCAAAATTGGCATTCAGTACCGTTACTCATCAGATCGGTGACGTATCGATCACCCGCGTCACTGAAACCGCGTTTGCGCTGCCGCTTTCATTCCTCTATCCGAACTGGCGCACGATCTGCTGCGCCGAACTGGGGCGGCTGCTGTCGCCGGCCACGCTCGACGTGCAGCAGGAGGAAGCGATGCTGAACGTGCATACGTGGGTGGTCCGCACCGGTGGACACACGCTGCTGATCGATACCGGCATCGGCAACGGCAAGTACCGTCCGTTCAACGCGCGCTTCGACCAGTTGCAGACGTCGTTTATCGAGCGCCTTGCGCATGCGGGCGTGCAGCCCGACGACGTCGACTATGTGCTGCTCACGCATCTGCACGCGGACCATGTCGGCTGGAACACGCATCTCGTCGACGGCCGCTGGGTGCCGACATTCGGCCGCGCAAAGTACGTGTTTCCGCGGGCGGAAAAGGATTTCTTCGCGACGCGCGCGGGCGCCAGCCGCCGGATGGTGTTCGAGGACAGCGTATTGCCCGTGCTCGAGTCGAATCAGGCCGTCATGATTCCCGAGACCGGCGGCGAGTTTCTCGACGGCATCGTGTTTCATCCGACACCAGGGCACAGCATTGCGCATATGGCGATCTCGATCCGCTCGAACGGCTATGAGGCGCTTTTTTGCGGCGATGTGATGCACAACCCGCTGCAGGTGTATCGGCCCGAATGGTGCTCGACGTTTGCGCTCGACGAGAATCGTGCGCGCAGTTCGCGGCGCTGGCTGCTCGATTACGCGGTCAAGCGCGACGCGCTGCTGTTTACCGCGCATTTTCCGGAAACGTCGATCGGCCGCGTGATGCGTAAAGGCGATGGGTACGCGTGGCGATATGGCGCGTGATGCGGTGCCGGTAGTGGTGGCCGTGCTTGTGCCCGTGCTTGTGCCGCTAGTCATGCCGGCGCCGAAGTCTCCGCGCTATCGGCGCAGTCCGCGCCGAGCGCCTCCTCGATAAATGCCGTAAACGCACGCGCTTTCGCACTTGCCATGCGCCCCGTCGGGAACACGGCCCAAAGCTCGACCGGCGGCAGCGTCCATTCAGTCAACACCGCCCGCACCTCGCCGCTGGCGAGTTCCGGCGCAAACATCCACTCCGAAGCCACCGCGACGCCCATATCCGCGAGCACCGCGGCTCGGACGCCTTCCGCGGCGGTCACGCGCATCCTGCCGCCTACCGCCACCGCGGTTTCGGAACTGCCGCGCCTGAACGACCAGGCGGTGCCGCCGCCGCGCGGCTCGTAGACGATCGCCTGATGCGACGCCAGGTCGGCCGGTGCTGCCGGCACGCCGGCCTCGTCGAAATACGCGGGCGTGCCGATCACGAAGCGCGGACTCTGCGCGATCTTGCGCGCGGTCATGCTCGAGTCGTCGAGCGCGCCCATGCGGAACGCGACATCGACGCCCTGTTCCAGCAGATCGATATTGCGGTCGTCGAGCACCACGTCGACGTTCAGTTCCGGATGCCGCGCGAGAAACGTCTTCATCTTCGGCACGATATGAAGCCGCGCGAACGTGACCGCGGCGCACACGCGCAAGCGGCCCGAGAGGCCCGCGCCCGCGCCGCGCGCAACGAGCTCGGCCTCGTCGATCTCTTCGATCGCGCGCTTTGCCCGCTGGTAGTACTGCTGCCCCGCTTCGGTCGGCGTGAGACCGCGCGTCGAGCGCATCACGAGCCGCACGCCCAGCCGCTCCTCCAGTTGCGCAATCGACTTCGACACGGCCGGCTGCCCGACATTGAGGCGGCGCGCGCCGCCCGAAAACGATCCGGCCTCGATCACGCTGACGAAAGTTTCCATCGCCGTCAAACGATCCATGGGTCGCTCCTTCTTTCCCGCTCTTTTTTGGAGCATCGATCATAGCGCACGCGTCCGCGCACGATGCGCCGCGAACGGTCTCGTTACCGCAGGAATAAAGCGCGCAGGCATTTCGTTCCGTGTCCGTAGCAAATCCCCGGTGATCCGAGGAGGACGGCCGTGAAGTCCGTGCTTAAGGCGTTAGGCACCATCGTCGGCGGTGCGTCTTTGTCGATGCGTGTGGCGTGCGGCGGAGGCGGCAGTTCCAGTTCCGTCAACACCACGATGCAAACGTCCGCCGGTCCGCTCAACGCGCCGTGGAGCATCGCGCAGGCGCCGTCGGATTTCGGGCCGTTCAGCAATGCGGTACTGACCGGCAACTTCGGCGACGGGACGATTCATGCGTTCGATCAGTCGAGCGGCGTTCTCATGGGTACGCCAACACCGCAAACGGCACGGCATTCGTTCAACCGGGCTTAGGGGGAGTCGCATCTGGCAACGGCCTCGACAATCAGCCGACCAATACGCTCTTTTTCGCTGCAGGGCTAACGATGAGGCGAACGGCGCTTATGGACGAATCGACGCTCGAACCACCCCTACGTATTCAATGCCAATGATGTAGCGCGAGACCTCCTGGGTGCGCAGTCGCAACGGATGGTTGCGTTCACTACGATTCCGGCTGTTTACGCCCAGTTTTGTTGCCTTGCTGTAATGCTCGCGCGATCAGCCTGCAGTCGATGACATCCGTATGAAGCCCTTCGATTCCGCATTGGAAACTCATGTACTACTTCGTGGTTACATTTCGATATTCCCAATCGGATACGTCGCGTGCGCGTGCGGCGAAGCGCCGTTTCCCATGAGCCGATATTCACGGCAAGCGCGAGCGAATGCCCAGGAATAATCGCCTGCCCCAGTTGTTTTAGCTGAGCAGCATGCGTATTGACGCAGAGCAGAATCGGAGCGTCGCGGGTGGTGCGGCCATTTGCGTGCCGGCACGGCTGCAAGGCGCAAGGGGCGCCACCTCGTGTTTACATCCAGCAGCAAAGGAGTTGAAGCAATGATGAATCAGTCGGTGTTTGAGAAGGCCGTGCGGCCGTTGAAGAAGCTTCCAATGCGGTTGCATCACCATGCCTTTACAACGGACGACCACCAGCAAACGCGCCACTTCTACGAAAAGGTTCTGGGCCTGCCGCTGGTCGCCTATGAAGTCGAATGCGAGCAGATCGGCGAAACATGCGTCGACCTCGGCTACGCGTTTTACGAACTCGGCGACGGCAGCACGCTCGCGTTCTTCACGTTCGACGATCCTGAAAAGCAGTCCGCGTGGAAGGAAAAGGAGCAATCGCTCTTCGTGCATATTTCACTGCTCGTCGAAGCCGCCACGCAAGACGAAATCGAACAGCGTCTCACGAAGGCCGGCTACGAGCCCCTGATGCTCCAGCATGGCTTCTGCACGTCGCTGTACATCAAGGACCCGAATGGGCTGATGCTCGAGTTCAGCGTCGACCATGAAGATACATTCGGCGTCGTCGAGGAAATGACGACTTCGGTGCGTGAATGGATGCAAGGCGGCCGTAGGCCGGGCAGAAGCCCGCACTTCAACATCATCGCGGGCAATGTCGCCTGATGTCCGACCGATCGAAGCCAGCTTGCCGCGCAAACGTTAAACAGGAATCTGATGTGCGCTGCCTTGTGGCCTTGGACCAGCCACCGGCCGCGTTCGATGCGCTGTTCGATGCGCTGTTGGATGCGCTTTTCCGAAGTGCGCCTTTCTGACGCGACTTTCGCCGCGCGCGAAAACACCTGCGAGAATAGCGAATCTTCGCGAACGCTAATCCGTTAAACTTTACTGGGTAAGTTGAAGGCCGCTGAAGTTGTAGGCCGCTAGTTTGTAGGCCGCTTCAGCAACGCAGATCTCGCTCTCGGAGCGTTCATAGGCCGTCGTAACGTGAACGTGCGAGTACATGGCGGGTAGATGAATCAGCGCGCACGAATTCATTAGCGCGAGCCCACCATACGGTCGCGCCATCACGTCGGCGCGACACCATCGCGGCGCATGCGGCACGGCGTGCCGTATCAGGTCATGCTGGCAAGCAGCGAGTCAAAGGATGCCTTGCCGAATAACTGGCTGCTGCGACTATCGGCCAGCATCTTGCCCAAGTCGGGCAATGCAACACCATCGCGTTTGCCGATCAGCGCGTAGCCGAGTTGCCCGCGCCTCCACGTCACCACGCTCATATCGTCGATACGTTGTTCGGCGATCGCCCGATCGGGCTTCGCTTCTTTCGTCACGCACAGCGCCACCGGCGAACCGGACGCCGGCAGATAAACGATCTGCACAAGCGGCCTGCCGTGAAAGCGCAAGCGCTGCACACGCTTGAACGTGAGACCGGATGCGCTCAGGTCGGGCACATGCACGTCGAGCCCATCTTCCTGGCGGATCTCGTCGACGATATGCGCGGACTGCACCATGTCGGGCTGCACCTCGGCAAGGGTTTCGTGCGCATAGAGTTGCTGATAGCCCGCGGCGGCCACCACCCACGGCGATGCGGCGCTGCCCGATAGCGATGCGAGCGGCGTGCCGTCGAACATGCCCGAGCCCGTGCGCGAATCCGCGGCAAGCCGGAACACCGCGCCCCAGCAGAACGCACCCGCAACGAACGCGACCGCAAGCCAGGCAGGCGCCACGCGAAACGTCGGGCGACGCGACAATTGCCAGGCCGGCGGTACGCCAGCTGGAGGCGGCTCCGCGGGATTCGCGGGCGCGCGTATTTCATCAGCCTTCGCAGTGGGTGCGTCGTCGTACGGTTCGTCGTATTGCGCATGGACATCACCGCGCGCAATGCGACTCACCAGTTCCACCAGACGCTCGGGCACCTCAGGCAACTTCTGATGCGCGAACGCGTGCTGATAAGGTAGCCGAGACGCGCGTAGCAACGCCACACGTTCCGCGAGTTCAGCCGACGACCCGATCCCCTCTTCAACCTGTTGCTTCTGATCGGCCGGCAGCACGCCGTCGACGTACGACAACAACAGGATGTCGTCAATCTTCATTCCCCGTCTCCTTACCCTTTGATGCTGTCTTTCACTTTTTGGTCTTGTCGCGTGCCGAACTGACTCCCAACGGCCTGCCGCGCGCGCGACAGACGGCTCATGATGGTGCCTACCGGTACTCCGAGTACCTGGGCCGCCTCCTGATAACTAAGCCCTTCGACAACTACCAACAGCATAACGGTGCGTTGCGCATCCGGCAATCGCTCGACTGCTCGAACGATCTGCCGGTTGAGCGCGTCGGCTTCAGGATCCGGCGCGGAAGGGTCGGCGACAGTTTCCAGGTAGCTGTCGTCCCATTCCGCACTCGTACGGCTGCGCACGCTGCGCGCGCGCAATTCGTTGATCCACGTGGTGTGTACGATCGAATACATCCAGCTCAACGGAGAGGTATCCGGCTTTAACTGATGCGCCCGCTCGAGCGCGCGCAAGCATGCACGTTGCACCAGATCTTCCGCATCGTGCTGATCTCGAGAGATGCGTAGCGCGAACGCCCACAACCTCGGCAGCAATTCTGGAAGGATGCTGGGAAAATCTGCGACGCTCATCGGCGTAATTCCTCGCGTGACGTTTCTGTTCTGTCGATGATTCTGCGTTATTCCGCAGACACCGGCGGCAGACGAAGTTTAGCGTCGATCGCAAACGTTTGCTGGCGCATCCTTTATCAACCCGGCTAACGCAATTAGAAAAAGAAACGAAGGCAGTCATCGTTGATCACCACTCGAATTGCAGGCCAATTGCCAGGTAGTCAAGTCGGAAACCATTACTCTCCTTTTGGACGCAAGTAGCACAAGCCACCCGCGCGACGGCGCCGTCCCGATACGACGGCAGACCATCGCAAGCACCACCCCGGCGGGGTCGCGCGATACGTGCGGTTTGCCTAATATCATTCGTTTTTGCACCGTCAGAATCCTGGTTTCATGTGCTCGCGCAGATCTCATTTCGATATCCTTGCGATGCATTTTTTTGCCCATTACACAGCGCCCTGCCGTCTGTCGGCCCAGCCACCGCTTTGCTTCGACGCACCCGAGAGGAAACGCGGCATACCGGCGCATTCCCTTTCATACGTGACCTTAACCAAAGCACATCGTTACGGCAACCGAACAGCATTCGTTTAGGAAGAACCATCTTTTCTCCCTAACGAATCGCTCTGCAACGCAATTATGCAAAGCGCGACATATGTCAGGTTCTTGCAAAACACCCTTAAAAAATACCTTCCGGATCTCTGGTCTTTTGTGAACCAATAATATGTTGGTTCGTTCAAGGCGACTAAAGACCGCCGATTGGCGGTTCTTACATTTTCAACGTGACGCTAAAACTCAATTGCCTGAAAACGGCCATGCGCGAACTCAAACGCCGGATTCATGTGCCAGATTCACACTCGATTGAAACCGGTTATACCGACAGCACATATCCCGCGCCGCGCACGGTCTTCAGAAACGATTCTTTATCAGGCATGTCAATCTTCTTGCGCAGCTTGCTCATGTGAACTTCGATGAGGTTTGTACCCGGATCGAAGTGATAGCTCCAGACTGCTTCGAACAGCATCATCCGCGTCACCGTTTGTCCCACGCGGCGCATCATGAATTCGAGCACGCGGCATTCGGTCGGCAGCAACGGGATGTCGACGCCATCGCGCGTCAACCTGCGCGCAGCAAGATCGAGCGCGAGCGGGCCGGCGCGCAGCAGCGTATCCGCGCGCGCGGTGCTGCCGGTGCCAGGCTCCTGGCTGCGGCGAATCAGACCTTCGAGGCGCGCCATCAGCTCGCCCGAGTTGTACGGACGCGTCAGATAGTCATCGCCACGTGCGCGCAAGCTGCGGATGCGTTCGTCGACGTCGTCGGGAACATTCAACATCAGCACCGGTGTTTGCACGCCGACGGTGCGCATGGCAGCCAGAATGCTCATGCCGTCGATACCGGGCAGCATGCGTTCCAGCGTAATCGCGTCGTAACCGCCGCCGATCGCGCGTGCGAGCGCTTCGCGCCCGTCGCCGACCCAGTCGACGGAAAATCCGTAGTTCTTCAGTTCCGCGACGATTTCCACGCCCGTTTTCGGGTCGTCATCGATCGTCAGTACTCGAGATCTCGTCATCGTTTTACCATCCCGAATCTGCTTATCTGTTGAGCCGATCATCCGTCACCCTCGCTGGCTGCGCCGCTGCCCCGCACGTTGCCTGTTTGTTCCATGCCTAGTTTTTCGACTGGTCGACGAGCTTGTTCCTGGCGATCCACGGCATCATTGCGCGCAGCTTCGCACCGACCTGCTCGATCGGGTGATCGGCCGTCAGACGGCGGCGCGATTGCAGCGTCGGCGCACCGGCGCGGTTTTCGATGATGAAGCTCTTCGCGTACTCGCCCGTCTGAATGTCGTTCAGCACGCTTTTCATCACCTTTTTCGTCTCTTCCGTGATGATGCGCGGGCCCGTCACGTACTCGCCGTACTCGGCGTTGTTCGAGATCGAGTAGTTCATGTTCGCGATGCCGCCTTCGTAGATCAGGTCGACGATCAGCTTCAGTTCATGCAGGCACTCGAAATAGGCCATTTCCGGCGCGTAGCCCGCTTCGACGAGCGTCTCGAAACCGGCCTTGATCAGATCGATCGTGCCGCCGCACAGCACGGCCTGTTCGCCGAACAGGTCGGTTTCGGTTTCTTCGCGGAAGTTCGTTTCGATGATGCCGGCACGGCCGCCGCCGATGGCCGCCGCGTATGAGAGCGCGACTTCACGCGCCGCACCCGACTTATCCTGAGCAATCGCGACCAGCATCGGCACGCCGCCGCCTTGCGAGTACGTGCTGCGCACGGTGTGACCCGGCGCTTTCGGCGCGATCATGATCACGTCGAGGTCCGCGCGCGGAATCACCTGGCCGTAGTGCACGTTGAAACCGTGCGCGAACGAAAGTGCCGCGCCCTGCTTCGCATTGGCGTGCACTTCGCTCTTGTACACCTCGGCGATCTGCTCGTCGGGCAGCAGCATCATGACGACGTCGGCGCCCTTTACCGCCTCGGCCACTTCCTTCACAGCGAGACCTGCGTTTTCAGCCTTGCTCCACGAAGCGCCGCCTTTACGAAGACCAACCGTCACTTTCACGCCGCTTTCCTTCAGGTTCAAAGCGTGCGCATGGCCCTGCGAGCCATAGCCAATGATCGTGACCTGCTTGCCTTTGATGAGTGAGAGGTCGGCGTCTTTATCGTAGAAAACTTTCATTTGTCTTCCTGCTGGATATCGCAGGCCTCGCTGATCCATCAGCGCTCGCCTGACGTTTCTTTGTTTGTCCGCGGAAGCCTGTAAGCTCCGGCCGGATCGGGGAACAGCCTGTCGAGGTCGTCGAGCAACACCACGCTTTCCTCTTCATGCGGGTCCGTGCGTGCAACCACCGCGACACAGGCCTCTTCTTCGCTCGGGTTGTAAGGCAGATGCGGCATGTTCGCCGGCGTGTAGAAGAATTCGCCCGCACCGACAAACAGATGCTGCTCGAGCTCCTCGCCGAACCAGACGCCGCACTTGCCGCTCAGAATGTAGATGGCGGTCTCGTGCCCTACATGCTTGTGCGCTTTCGCGCGCGCAAGCGGAGGAATCGTCGCGATCTGCATGTGAATGCCCTTCGCGCCGACGGTGTCCGCCGAAATACCGGCCGCGTGCTGCAGCTGCTGCTTCGCATTCGCGTGCTGGCCCGGCCGCACAACACGGCAGGTCGGCGGTGATTCGGTAACCGGTATATCAGCCATTGACGTTCTCCAGCGGCCGCCTCATCACGGGTTGCGCTCCTTACAAATGCCTGAAACCGCCGCTTTTCGCGCTAAAGCTGCCCAGCGCGCCTCGGCTACGTGGCAGGTATCGGCAACCTGCAACCGTCATAACACCTGACGCGCGGCGTTATTCCATTGTCAGAATCCGCATGTCTGCCGGGGCAGGCGCACCGACGGTGCGCGGTCGGCCTTGGCGCCCCCGCGCTGCGGCGGAGGGCCGCGCGAGGCATCGGCTCGATAGGCGGGGGCTCAGTTACACGGAATTGTCACGACCAGCCGGCCGTTGCATCGCGCCATCAGATCGTCATGCGCGAGGCCCCGGTTCCACCAGCGCGAAAGACCGCTGCGCGGACGGTGGCCGACCACCAGAATGTCCGAATTCAGCAGCCCGGCATGCGTCGAGATACTGTCGACGACGTCGCCGCAGGCCATATGGCCACGCACAGGCACGCCGTTACCTTCCATATGATCGAGCGCCTCACGCAGCGTGATCATTGCCGCATCCTGCACGCACGCGCAGGCAAGATCTGACAGGTACCAGCCGGTCGCGGCTATGGTCGAAGTCGTATCGACGACCGCGAGCACGTCGGTGTGTGCCTCCAGCGCTAGCGCAAGCTCGGCTGCGTGGCGCAGCGCCGTTTTCGCTTCGCGGGTGCCGTCGTAGTAGAGCAGGATCTTTGAAGGTTTGGACATGGAAAACTCGCTGCAAAGGTGAGAGAGCCCGGTAAGGCTTCGTACGCTGTCTGACCTTTCGTCCCTTGGTCACCTCGTAAAACACCCGGCCGGGCAGGCGTATTCCACCCCGAACGCGCCGCGCCCGCGCATCCGCGGTGTGCATGCATGGCCGGCGAGTTTCGATGAACGTCATACGCGACGGCCGCGCGCCATCCGCGCACCATCTTTAGGGGTGCCGTTCAAACGCCTGTCGGCCGCTTTCACTTCCATGCGCTTTTTTCGCGAGTTCGAGCATACGAATCTCCGCAACCCCCGTTCGCCATGCGCGAGGCCTTATTTCGCGGCCGGCAAGCAAAGCTGTTTCAGACGCGTAACCAGCGATGCGCATCGCGTTCGGTTTGGAAACACCGCCATGCACAAAGCCAATGCGCCGTGGCGTTCGCCGGCATTGCATGAATGCCGGCGATCGTTATCGGCGCAATCATTTGCAGGAGCCATGACGCGTGGTCATTCGCCGCCGTCATCCATCACGGCCGTCGGGCGTGCGCACAAAAAAACACAGCGCCTGAAAAGGCGCTGTGCATGCGATGCCGATCACGTTTATGAGGCGCGGCAGACCCCGCTCATACCTGCCTGCGCATCTCCGCGGGCGGCACTTTCATGAGCCGCCGATACTTCGCGACCGTGCGCCGTGCAACGAGCACGCCCTGATCCGCCAGCATCTTCGCAAGCGTCACGTCCGAGAGCGGATCGCGCACGTTCTCCGCGGCGATCATTTCCTTGAGCAGCGCACGCACGGCTGCTGCCGAACAGGTGCCGCCGCTTTCGGTGCCGAGCTCGCGCGGGAAGAAGTGCTTGAACTCGAAGATGCCGCGCGGCGTGGCCATGTACTTGTTGCCCGTCGCGCGCGAGATCGTCGATTCGTGCAGGCCCAGCTCGTCGGCGACATCGCGCAGCACGAGCGGCTTCAAGGCGATCTCGCCGTACTGGAAGAACGCCTTCTGATGCGTGACGATGCATTCGGCCACGCGCTGGATCGTATCGAAGCGCTGCTGCGCGTTGCGGATCAGCCAGCGCGCTTCCTGCAACTGCTGCGCCAGCGGCGAACGGCTCGCACCTGCCGACTGCGCGAACAGTTCGGCGTACATGCGATGGATGCGCGCCCGCGGCAAGACGGCCGGGTTGATCGTCACGACCCACTTGTTGCGCACCTGGCGCACGAGCACGTCCGGCACGACGTAGTTCTCGTCGCTGCGGCCATACGAGTTGCCGGGTTTCGGGTCGAGCTTGCGCACAAGTGCGCAAGCAATGCGCAGCGCCTCGGCGTCGCAGCCGACCTGCTTTTGCAGTTCCGCATGCTCGCGCCGCGCGAGACGGTCGAGATGCTGCTCGACGATCTTGCGGGCGACGTCGCGGCCAGGCGTATCGGACGGCAACGCATCGATCTGCAGTACCAGACATTCGGATAGCGAACGGGCTGCGAGACCGGGACGATCGAGCGTCTGCACGAGCCGCAGCGCCACGTTGAGCTCATCTTCGGCGAGCGGCGGGTCGAACTCGACGACGTCGGTCAGATCGGCGAGGTCCTGGCGCAAGTAACCGTCGTCGTCGAGCGCCTCGATCACGACGCGTGCCGCCTCGCGGTCGCGTTCGTCGAGCCGGTACAGGCGCAGCGCATCATGCAACTGCTCGTGGAGCGTCGGCTGCACGCGCGCCCATTCCGCCGGGTCGCTGCCTTCCCCGTCGCCGTTGTAGCGCGACGACCCGCGGCTGTACGAGTCGCCGGAATAATCGCCGCCGACATCGTCCGCTACGATACTTTCGCCGTGCGTTTCCGCGGTCGAGCCGTCGAGCGCCGGGTCGCGCTCCGCGGCCGGCAGTGTTTCGGCGGCCGCCTGGCCATCCGCCGCGGCGACGTCGGTCATACCGCCATCCTCGGGGGCCGACGGATCGTATTCCAGAAACGGATTCGTATCGAGCGCAGTGCGCAGTTCCTGCTGGAATTCCAGCGACGACAGCTGCAATAGCCGCACGGACTGTTGCAGACGCGGAGTAAGCGCGAATGACTGCCTCGCTCGTAGTTCAATTGAAGGCGGCATTGTAGGCATGGTCCTGTTGGTGATCGAAAGCGGTTCTTCCCCGGTTAGAGCAACTGCCGTACCAGCTTCGCCAATCGCCTGTTTTTTCTCACATTTATGCTTTTGCACGGCGCTTGCTGGGGATCCGCGCCGCGTGCTTTTTACAAGTGTCCGGCAAAGGCGGGCGCCCTACGCCATGCGCCGCGCCAGGCGCCGGCGGCGCGCACCGGCACGCCCGGCCCCGCAGCCGGAACGCCCGATCCAGCGGTATCCGGGCGATGCGCGCCGGTCATCCCGAACGCAACATGCGATGCCGGGCACGCGGCTTGCGGTTGGGAAGGTGCGGCTATCTGCGCCCAGCGCGGCGCAACCGCGTTCCGATGATTCAAGCGAAATTCACGCAAAAGGAGAACCCATGAAAACGATCCAGCTCCTCAAGACCGCAGGCAGCATCGCGTGCGTCGCGTTCGCCCTGAACGCCACCGCACAGACGAGTGCATCGGCACCGCCCGCGTCGTCCGAGACCCTGGGACAACATTTCGACGACGGCACGGTCACGACGAAGGTCAAGGCGGAATTGCTCAGTGCGAAAAACGTCAAGTCGACGCATATCCATGTGAAGACTCGCAAGGGCATCGTGTGGCTGACGGGCTCGGTGCCATCGGCCGACGACAAGTCGGCTGCGCAGGATGTCGTGCAGAACGTCGACGGCGTGCGCGGTGTGAAGAATCACCTGAAGATCGCGTCCGAATAACGATGAATGACCGATTCGCGGCTGAAATGCCCTTGGGGGATCGGCTGATGTAGCGGCTTAGGATTGACGCAACAGAGCGGTCGCAACACTGACCGCCGCAGTTGAAAGACAAAGAGCGCCGGCGCTGGGAAAGCGTCGGCGCTCTTTTTTGATAGGCCGGATGCGAGCGGCCCTTGCCGCGCGCGCCCGCTTCTCCGCCTTGATTACCTGCCTTGATTACCTGCCTTGGTTGCCTGACTTAGGACTTTGTGGCCGCATACTGGTCGCGCAGATCCCGGATGCGATCATGATTCTGCAACACGCCCTGGAATTGCCGTTCGACGACGGCCCGCACATCGGCCGGCAGATCCTTTTCGAGTGCTTCCTGATAGCGCTTCTTCGCGACGTCCTCGCCCTTTTCACAGTCGGCCAGTATCGCGTGGTCGCTGCGGCTGCCGACCGCCGACTTCAAATCGACCCACCCGCGGTGCAGAGCGCCCGACATCGAGCCGCCGCTCTCGGGCTTGCCGCCCAGTTGCATCACCACATCCTGCAGTTCGCGCGCGGCGCGCGTGCAGGCATCGGCGCGCGAGCGCAGCAATTCCTTCAGTTGCGCATCGTGTGCGTCTTCCGCGGCCTTCAGAAAGCCTTGCTCGCCATCCTTCGATGTTTCAATCAGGTCGTTGATCGCCGAAATCACGTTCGTAGCCATTCGACACCTCCATGGTTTCAGGTTGAGCGCGCACACACATTGGTCCATCCGTTTTCAAGTGGTCGCGACGCGCCGGTTTGCGCATTGAAAGCGTCGCACCCGGCGTGCCCGGTACTGGCGGGTACGCCGTTTGCTGCCACTTCGCGGCAAACCAGAAAAGTCGGCAGCAACGACAAGGAGAAAACGATGGTGAAGATCAGAAGGGCCGAATGTCTCGTGCTAATGGTGATCGTCGCGTCGGCGGCCGCCGCCGTGCAGGTGCGCGAGCGTCTCGCCGGACCGGCGGTTCAAAGGCACGCGGGATTCGACGAACCATTGGCCTGCGGCGCTGCGCACGACGGCTTATCGTCCGTGCGGCCCGTGCGCTGCGAGACGGCGCAAGGGGTACAAGGCAAGCCGGAGATCGACCCGCCACGCGCCATGTCGCGCCGTGACACCGGCCGCCATGCACGGCCGCAAGCCCTTTGGGTTTAAGCAGACCCTGGGTTCAAGCATCAGGTTCGAACGAGTCTTCGATTTAAGCGCGCGGCGGCCGCTTGTAACGGGCCGCCGTCTTTTTTCGCTTAAGCCTTGCGCTGCCTAAGCGCTACATCCCTTCGTGCCTAAGCGCTACATCCCTTCGACACGAAAGAGGCCGCTATGCAGCTCGACGCTCGCGCCGTCGTTGCGCTCGAGCGCGTCGGCGCAAACCGAGCGGATTCGAGCGCGGCCGCGCTCGAACGCGCGCAGCAGTTCGTCCTCCTGCGGCGAACTCGCGCCGAAGTGATCTTCCAGCGCTTCGGCGGTGACTGCGCACTCCACCGGCTCGCCGTCGACGTTGGCGATAAACCGCAGCATCAGGTTCGAGCCATCGAAGTCCGGCGGGTCGTTGGAAAACGTGATGTTCATGAGTGAACGGCGCTCACGCCGCCGCGCGCGCAAGTTGCGCGATCAACGTTCTGTTGAACGCGGGCAAATCGTCGGGTTTGCGGCTCGTGATGAAGTTGCCGTCTTCGACGACTTCCTTGTCGACCCACGTGCCGCCCGCATTACGGATGTCATCCTGCAGGCTCGGCCAGCTCGTCACGGTGCGCCCTTTGATAATGCCCGCCGACACCGGCAGCCACGTGCCGTGGCAGATCACCGCGATCGGCTTGTGCGCCTTGTCCACGGCTTTCACGAACGCCTGCGCCGCCGGCAACAGGCGAATCGCATCGCCGTTCACCACGCCGCCCGGCAAAACGACCGCATCGTAATCGTTGGGCGCCGCCTTCTCGAACGTGAGGTCGACGTCGATCGCCTCGCCTTTATCGACGTGCTTGAACCCCTGAATCTTGCCAGCTTTGGCGGAAATCACGTGAACCGTCGCGCCGGCTTCGGCAAGCGCGCGCCGCGGCTCGACCAGTTCCGCCTGCTCGAATCCGTCGACGGCAAGCACCGCGACCTTGCGACCCTTGAGGGCATCTGACGTATTGGGTGTATTGACCATACATTTCTCTCCTTTAAACAGTCACTCTTCATATGCGGCCATCACGAGCCACACATCGCGTTCGCCATCGCGTATCTCGGCGGCGATCGCATAGGGATCGCGCGGCTGGCAGGTCTGCGCGAGTACGTGTTGCGCCACCTCGCCGTTGTCGAAGACGCGACCTTCCGCCAGCGGCCGCACTTCGCGTTTGCCTTCGAACATGAACTGATTGCGCCGATACACGAGCGGTTGCGTCTCCACGTCTCGAAACACTGCTGAACGTGCTGAAAGTCGCCCCCGCAAATATTGGCCTGGTAATGCGTTTTCGATTGCATGATCCTCTCCACCATGCTTGAGCGTGCCGCTTGCCTGTACCGCCTGTCGCGCAAGCGGCGGCCGGCGTCGGTGGATCGCCGCGCGGCCAGGTGCGCGTTCGTTTGCGCACCCGGCCTTGCCGCGGATCGTCACGCCTTCGCAGTTGTGATGCACCTGCTGCCATCCGGTTCCTCGCGTCATCCGGCGCTTTACTGGCTGGCTCCTGAAGCTGCATCTGTCGAGGCTGCCCCGCTTGCGCCCAACGGTCCGCTGGCTGCCGCGGCCGGGCCGCCCATGGCGCCGCTGCTGCCCGCGGCGACGCCGGTGTCCGTGCTGCTGTTGTCGGCCTTCTTGCATGCGACCGTGCCGCACGCGAGCATCAGGACCGACGCTGCAATCCCTACGCTGCGCCATACACTGTTCATCGATCTGTCCTCCGGTCGACATGACGGGCCGGCGCTCGCGCCGGCCCTCATTTCGGCTTTCCGGCCTCGCTTACTGGCCCTTCGTGTCGCTGCTTGCATTCGCGCCGGGCATGTTGGTCGAATCGTTCATCGGCTTTTTCTTGCCCTTCGTCGAGTGTTGCATCTGCGAATGGCTCATCCCGCTCGAACTCGTCGCGTTCTGGCCGGCCTTGTTCGCGCCTGTGTCATTGCCGGTGGCCATCCCGGCCCCGCCGCCGCCCGTCGACCCTCCGCCACCCGCGTTTCCGCCGCCACCACCCGCACCTTGTGCAAATGCCGCGCCGGAGAGCGCGAGAAGCGCCGACACCAGCAGTGTTTTCGTGAATTTCATTGCGATTTCTCCCTTGGATTGTTCTGCGGCCGAGGCCGCGACGTGATGCGTCACCTGCACCATCGATTCAGCAAGCCCTGTGCCGCCGCGCAAAAGCGGCGGCGCCCGCGACATCCGCGCAACGTCATCACGTATGCGGTCGGGTACGCATTGGCCGTGCGGACCGCTACACTCTGGATGTGCCTGAAATTTACATGCGCAACGTAAGTCTTTCGCGCAGCCGCTAATGGCCGGGCACGCCACGCGCAACGGCGCTGCGCGCCTGAACAACACGGTCTATCCACTTGAAGGATTTCGCCATGCGCATTACTACGTCGTTTCTGTTCGACCTCGATGGGACGCTCGTCGACAGCGTCTATCAACACGTGCTTGCGTGGAAGGAAGCGCTCGATAGCGAAGGCATCGAGTTGTCGGTATGGCGGATTCACCGCAAGATCGGCATGAGCGGTGGCCTCTTCACGCATCAGCTGTTGCGCGAAACAGGCGGCGCAATCAGCAACGAGCGAGTCGAGCGGTTGCGTTCGAAGCACGCCGAAGCGTACCGGCGGCTCCATGCGCAGGTGTGCCCGCTGCCCGGCTCGCGCGAATTGCTCGCCGCGCTCGACGCAAGCGGCACGAAATGGGCGATTGCGACGAGCGGACGCATGGAAACCGCCGCCGTCAATCTGCAGGCGCTCGGCGTCGATGCGGCGAAATCCGTCGTCGTCACCCGCGACGACGTCAAATATGCAAAGCCGGACCCGGACCTCTTTCTCGCCGCCGCGCACCGGCTCGCGGTGCCGATCGAACAGACGGTCGTGGTCGGCGACAGCATCTGGGACATGCTCGCCGCACGCCGTTGCCGCGCGCTCGGCGTCGGGCTGCTGTCGGGCGGCTATGGGCAGGAGGAACTCGAGCGCGCGGGCGCGCTGCGCGTGTACGAGGATCCGGCCGATCTGCTGCTGCATCTCGACGAAATCGCCGCGCGGCCATAGTTCATCGCCTCGTTCTGCTGAGGAACGCCAGTTGCTCGCCCACTCCGTGTCTCAACCCTTCGGAGAACCGCGATGAGCACAGGTGCAAACATCGTCGGCAGCGGCCGCGCCATGGCAAACGGGCCGGGACCTGAAGTGATGGCCGCAGCGACACTTGATGGCAACCGTGTGATGAGCTCGGATGGCCACGACGTCGGCAAGCTCAAGGACATCATGCTCGACATCCGCTCGGGACGCATTGCGTATGCGGTGCTGTCGACCGGCGGCTTTCTCGGCATCGGCGACAAGCTGCTGGCGATGCCCTGGAGCGCGCTCACGCTCGACCCGGACCGCAAATGCTTCGTGCTGTCGCTCAACGCCGCGCGCGTGAAAAATGCGCCGGGCTTCGACAAGGATCATTGGCCGTCGATGGCGGACGCGACGTGGGCGACGTCGATTCACCAGTACTACGGACGCGAGCCGTATTGGGGAAGCAGCGACGGGGGCAACGGACGCCGCGGTGAAGGTCGCGGTGAAGGTCGCGGTGAGGGCCGCGGTGAGGGCAATAGTTATCGCTCGTCTTCGTCCGACTATGGTGTCGGCGATGTCCCAGCCGGTTCGTCGGATGCGCCCGAGGCGGGCGGCGTCAAGCTTTGAGCGAGCGCACAGCCATGGCCACGACCCCATCCCGCTCCCGTTCATCGTCGGGCAAATCCGCTGCAAAGCATCCGTCGACGCGCAGCAAAGGCGGCCGACCCGCGCGTCAGCGCCACGCGCACGCGTCGCAGCAGGCGAAGGCCGCCGAAGGCAACACGTCACGCCGCTGGTCGCATCAGGTGATGGAGCATAGCGATGCGATGGACCTCGAACCCGACATCTTCAAGACCGGCAGCGCGCAGGACATCGCCGAATCGCTCAAGCGTTCGTCGACGCATAGCAAACGGCGCAAAGGCACACCGTTCCAGTCGGCGATGTCGATGCTCAACTTCTATATCAACCGCGCCGGACGCAATCTGCCTAAAGGGCGGCGCGATACGCTGCAACAGGCGAAGCGCAAGCTGCGCGAGGCGTTCGGCCGCGAACCCTGAACCGATGCGCTAGCGATGCGCGTCGCGGGCAGCGCGCCCATGGCGCGCGCGCCGAAAACCTGCGAGACTTTCTTCCTGAAGACGCAATCGGGCGGGCCGCCGCCCTCTGGATATGGCTCGTCGCGCCCCCAACTACGGTCGCATGACTTCCGGCTCTTCTCCTGCCGACGCGCTCGCCGGGTTCCACCCGGCCGTGGCCGGCTGGTTTTCGAAAACCTTCCCCGCCCCCACCGACGCCCAGGCCGCCGCGTGGCCGCTAATCCGCAGCGGCCGGCCGACACTCGTGGCCGCGCCGACCGGCTCCGGTAAAACGCTGACGGCCTTTCTGTCCGCGCTCGACGAACTCGTGCGCGAAGGGCTCGCCAACGGCGGCACGCTGCCCGACGAAACGCTCGTGGTCTATGTGTCGCCATTAAAAGCGCTGTCGAACGATATCCGCATCAATCTGCAGGCGCCGCTGGCCGGCATCGCGCAAGAGCTTGCCGAGCGCGGCCTGCCGCCGCTCGAGATCCGCACAGCCGTGCGCACCGGCGACACCACGCAGCAGGAACGCGCCGCGCTGCGCAAACGCGCGCCGCACATTCTCGTCACGACGCCTGAATCGCTCTACGTACTGCTCGGCTCCGAGTCGGGCCGCGCGATGCTCTCGACCGTGCGCACCGTGATCGTCGACGAAATCCACGCGATGGCGGGCAGCAAGCGCGGCAGCCATCTCGCGCTTACGCTCGAGCGGCTCGACGCGTTGTGCGGACGTCGTTTGCCACGCATCGGTCTGTCCGCGACGCAAAAGCCGATTCGCGCGGTCGCGCGCTTTCTGGTCGGCGGCGCGAGCGTGGACAGCGAGGTGCCTGCGGACTGCGAGATCGTCGATGTCGGTCATGTGCGCGAACGCGATCTTGCGCTCGAGATTCCGCCGGTACCGCTCGAAGCCGTGATGTCGAACGATGCGTGGGAGCTCGTCTACAACCGGCTGGCCGAACTGGTCGCGCAGCATCGCACGACGCTCGTGTTCGTCAATACGCGGCGCATGGCCGAACGCGCGGCGCGGCATCTGACCGAGCGGCTCGGCAAGGAGGCGGTCGCGGCGCACCATGGCAGCCTTGCGAAGGAACATCGCTTCGACGCCGAGCAGCGCCTTAAACGCGGCGAATTGCGCGTGCTGATCGCGACCGCTTCGCTCGAACTCGGCATCGATATCGGCGACGTCGAGCTCGTTTGCCAGCTCGGTTCGCCGCGCGCGATCGCGCCGTTTTTGCAGCGCGTGGGGCGCTCGGGTCATCAGGTCGGCGGCATGCCCAAGGGACGTCTGTTTCCGGTGTCGCGCGACGACCTCATCGAATGCGCGGCGCTGCTCGATTGCGTGCGGCGCGGCGAGCTCGACGCATTGCAGATTCCCCGCGCGCCGCTCGACGTGCTCGCGCAGCAGATCGTCGCCGAAGTGTGCAGCCGCGAATGGAGCGAAGACGCGCTCTTCGAACGGTTTCGCGAGGCGGCGCCGTATGCGTCGCTCGAGCGCGAGCAGTTCGACGCAGTGCTCAAGATGCTGGCCGAAGGCTTTACCACGCGCCACGGCACGCGCGCTGCGTATATCCATCGCGATGCGGTGAACGGCACGCTGCGCGGCCGGCGCGGCGGCAAGCTCTATGCGGTGACGTCCGGCGGCACGATTCCGGAAAACGCCGACTATTCGGTGATACTCGAGCCGCAAGGCGTGCAGGTCGGCACCGTCAATGAAGACTTCGCGGTCGAGAGTCTCGCAGGCGACGTCTTTCAGCTCGGCAATGCGTCGTATCGCATCTTGCGTGTCGAAAGCGGCCGGGTGCGCGTCGAAGATGCGCACGGTCAGCCACCGAGTATTCCGTTCTGGCTCGGTGAAGCGCCGGGGCGCAGCGACGAGCTGTCATTCGGCGTGGCGCGCTTGCGGCGTGAGATCGAACAGATGGTTGCGAGCGATGCTGACGAAGCGCTGCGTATCACCGCCCTGGCCGCCCCGGCCAACCACGCAGCATCGGTGGAAAGCGCGGTTGCCGAGCGTCCGCGCGTGGATCGCGGCATCGGACGTGCAATCGAACGCGCGATCGATCGCCTCGTCGACGAAATCGGCATTTCAGAGCCCGCGGCGCGCCAGATCGTCGAGTATCTCGCCCGCGCGCGCCAGGCCCTGGGCGCATTGCCGACGCAAGACACGCTTGTCATGGAGCGCTTTTTCGACGAATCGGGCGGCACGCAGCTCGTCATTCATTCGCCGTTCGGCAGCCGCCTGAACCGCGCATGGGGCCTTGCGCTCAGAAAGCGCTTTTGCCGCACGTTCAATTTCGAACTGCAGGCCGCTGCGACCGAAGACGCAATCATCCTCTCGCTGACGGGAAGCCACAGTTTCGCGCTCGCCGAAGTGTGGCGCTATCTGAACTCGACGAGCGCCGAGCATCTGCTGATTCAGGCGCTGCTCGACGCGCCGCTGTTCAATGTGCGCTGGCGCTGGAACGCGACGACCTCGCTCGCGCTGCCGCGCTACACGGGCGGCCGCAAGACCGCGCCGCAATTGCAGCGTATGCGCAGCGAAGATCTGCTCGCGGCCGTGTTTCCGGATCAGGTTGCGTGCGCGGAAAACATCGTAGGCGAGCGTGAGTTGCCGCGCCATCCGCTCGTCGATCAAACCGTCGACGACTGTCTGCACGAGGCGATGGATACCGAAGGCTGGCTGCAACTGCTACGCCGCATTGAGCGCAAGCAGGTCACGCTGATCGCACGCGATCTGCCTGCGCCATCCGCGCTCGCCGCGGAGATTCTGACCGCCAGGCCCTACGCGTATCTCGACGATGCGCCGATCGAGGAACGCCGCACGCAAGCGGTGCTCAATCGTCGCTGGACCGATCCCGCGTCCACCGACGATCTCGGTGCGCTCGACGCCGAGGCGATCGCGAGCGTGCGCGAAGAAGCGTGGCCGCAAGTGCGTAGCGCGGACGAAATGCACGAGGCGCTGAACACGCTCGCGTGCATCACCGAAGCCGAGGCGCAGCAATACGAGGGGTGGGCTGCATGGCTCGCGGCGCTTGCGCAATCGGGCCACGCGACGCGGCTTGCCATCGCGCGGCACGACGCGCTGTGGGTGCCCGTCGAACGCTTTGCGTGCGTGCGCGCGCTCTATCCCGATGCGCCGCTCGCGCCTAAGCTGCGTGTACCGAAAGCCTACGCCGACGCGTGGAACGAGGACGATGCGCTCGTCGAAGTCGTGCGTGCGCGACTCTCGGGCTTCGGTCCGCTGCCGGTGCCGGCGCTCGCGCGTGCACTGGCGCTGCCCGCATCGGCCATCGCGCAGGCGCTCGCGCGCCTCGAAGCGGAAGGCTATGTGATGCGCGGCCGCTTTACGCCCGGCAGCGCCGACGAAGAATGGTGCGAGCGGCATCTGCTCGCGCGCATTCATCGCTATACGGTGCGCAAGCTCAGGCGCGAGATCGAACCGGTCGAGCGCCACGATTTCATGCGTTTCCTGTTCACATGGCAGCGCGTTACGCCGGACACGCGCGGTACGGGTCGCGACGCGCTCGCTGCCGTGCTCGATCAGATGGAAGGCTTCGAAGCCGCGGCCGCGGCATGGGAAGAAGACATTCTGCCCGCGCGGCTCAACGACTACTCGCCGATGCTGCTCGACGAATTGTGCCGCGCGGGCAAGATCGTATGGACGCGGTTGACCGAGCGTTCGCGCGCAGCGAGCGCGCCCGTGCGCAGCACGCCTGTCGTGTTGTTGCCGCGACGCCACCTCAACGCGTGGAATGCGTTGTTCGATCCGCAGAAGCAGCCTGAACTGTCGTCGCGCGCGCAGCTCGTGTACGACGCGTTGACGAATCACGGCGCGATGTTCTTCGACGAACTCGTGGCCGATGTGCATCTGCTTCCGGTGGAACTCGAAAACACGCTCGGCGAACTGGTCGCGGCGGGGCTCGTGCATTCCGATAGTTTTGCGGGCTTGCGCGCGCTGCTCAAGCCCGCTTCGGCCAAACGCAATGCGTTCCATCATGGCCGGCGCCGTGCGGCAACGCCGCTGATCGGCGGGATGGACGATGCGGGCCGCTGGGCGCTCGTGCAGCGGCGCAAGCCATCGCCTTCCGATGCGGTGCAAACCGTTGCGAGCGCAACGACGCCGGGTTCGTCGAGGCCCGCCATCGTGGCCGCTTCTTCCGCGCGCCGCGCGCCCTTCTCGCCCGAGGTGATCGAGCACATCGCGCTGACGCTGCTGCGCCGCTATGGCGTCGTGTTCTGGCGGCTGCTCGAACGCGAGGCGCAATGGCTGCCGCCGTGGCGCGACCTGCTGCGTGTTTATCAGCGGCTCGAAGCACGCGGCCAGGTGCGCGGCGGACGCTTCGTGAACGGGCTGTCGGGCGAGCAATTCGCTCTGCCGGAAGCGATTCCAGTGCTGCGTGAGGCACGCCGGCGCAGACAGGACGCACGCGATCAGCACGACGCAAGCGGCAACGCCTTCGTGTGCGTCGCCGCAACCGATCCGCTCAATCTCGTCGGTACACTGCTGCCCGGCGACAAGGTACCGGCCGTCGCCGGCAACCGCGTGCTGTTTCGCGATGGCGTGCCGGTCGCCACACTGGTCGTCGGAGCGTTCAACTACATCGAAGAAACGGATGCGGCCGCGCGCGAACAGATGCGCGCGTGCCTCGCGCGGCGCCGCTAACCGGCGCGCGCATCGACGTACTGGCCGTATATTTCAGGTATCCAGCACGCATATTCACGTGCATGCCTTCCCGTCGTCGTCATGGCTTCAACATCAATGCGCTGCGCCGTCATGAAGCGATCGACGACGGTACAAGCGCAATAGCGTTGGCTATTGCTATTAAGAATATTCTGCGCTAAACCGTTAACCTGTTCGGAGCCCGAAATCCGGACTTCCTTCGCTACAATGGGGACAGCTTCCGCAAGCCGACCGTCTTGCCATCCGCCCGCTCGAGCCGTTTTTTGCCGGTTACATTGCACCGGCGGCGAGGATAGGTGGCATTTTTGCCCGGATACCCTCATTCATGAACGACGACCAATACGATCAGGTACACCAGGCGCTGTATGCACGGTTCGGTACGCATAGTCCATGCTGGCGTTTGTCGAGCGACAGCAATGCGCTCGAGCTGTCGCCGGTTACCGGCGACGGCCCCGCCACCGCCGCCGTCGCGCTCACCACGCAGCAGGCCGCGCAAATTCGCCGGCTGACCGGCGTCACGTCGCACCTGACGCTCGAAGTGCGCCTCTATGGCGAACCGCTGCGCCTGCATCTGGTTGGGAAAAAGCTCAATAGCAGCACATGGGCCGGGACCGCATCGGAGTACGCAGATACCGAATCCGTCGCGCGCGATCTGGTGCACGGGCTTTCGTTTGCCGAGCAGGTCGTGTCCGAGGTGAATTCGGTGGTCGTGATCGTCGACCGCAATGGCCGTATCCAGCGCTTCAATCGCCTTGCCGAAGAGCTGACCGGCATGAAGGAAGAAGACGTGATCGGGCGCAGCGTATGGGCGCTTTTCATGTCATCGGAAGCGGGCGCGGCGTCGAGCCAGAATATTTCCGGCTTCTTCAATCGCGGCGTGTCCTACGAAGTCGAACGGCTCGTGCGCACCGTGCACGGCGAGCGGCTCTTCCTGTTTCGCAACAAGTTCGTGCAAAGCGGCAGCGGCATGGACGAGCAGTTCCTGATCTGCTCGGGCACCGACATCACCGAGGAGCGCCGCGCGCAGGAACGTCTATCGGAGCTCGCGAACACCGATTCGCTGACGGGCCTGCCGAACCGCAACGCAATCCAGGACAAGATCCGCACCGCGATTGCGAGCGCGGCGGCCGATACGTCGGTCGGCATCCTGTTTCTCGATCTCGACAACTTCAAGAAGGTCAACGACCACTACGGGCATGTATTCGGCGACCGGCTGATCCAGGACGTCTCGGCCACCGTGCGCGATTGCCTCGACGAAGGCGATACGCTGGCGCGTCTGGGCGGCGACGAATTTATCGTGCTGTCCTCGCCGGCAACAGCCGCGTCGCTCGAAGCGACCGCGCAGCGCATTCTCGAACGCTTGCGCACGCCGTTCAGCCTCGGGCTCGTCGAGGTCTATACGGGCTGCTCGATCGGCATCGCGCTCTTTCCCGAACATGGCGACAGTCTCGAATCGCTTATCCGTGCCGCCGATACCGCGATGTATGTCGCGAAAGATGGCGGCAAGCGCACGTATCGCGTGTTCTCGCCGGAAATGAACCGCAAGGTCGCCGAGTATATGTGGCTCGATACGAATTTGCGGCGCGGTCTCGATGAAGGACAACTGACGCTGCACTATCAGCCGAAGCTGTCGCTCGCAACGGGTGCCGTGTGCGGCGTCGAGGCGCTCGTGCGCTGGAACTCGCCGGAGCGCGGGCAGATCATGCCGAACGAATTCATTCGTTATGCGGAGGAGTCCGGATTGATCGGCCCGCTCGGCCGCTGGGTCATGCAGACCGCGGCCGCGCAGGCCGCGCAATGGAAAGCGCGCGGCCTGACGTTGCGCGTGGCGATCAACGTGTCGGCGCGCCAGCTCGTCGATACCGCGGTGGTGCGGCATTTCAGCGAGGCGCTCCAATGCGCGAACCTCGATCCGTGCCTCGTCGATCTCGAGCTGACCGAGAGCTGCCTGATAGAAGACGAAGCCGCGGCGATCGGCCTGATCACGCAGTTCCGCGAACTGGGCGCACAGGTGCACCTCGACGATTTCGGCACCGGCTATTCGTCGCTGTCGCAACTTGGCCGCATTCCGCTCGACGTGATCAAGCTCGATCGCAGCTTCGTGCGTTCGATCAATACGGACAAGAAAGCGCAGGCGCTCGTGCGTTCGATGGTGGCGGTCGCTCAGGCGCTGCAACTGCAGGTGGTCGCGGAAGGTATCGAGACCGAAGCCGAAGAGCTCTTTATGAAAGGCCTCGGCGTGGAATACGTACAGGGCTACCTGTACAGTCAGCCGATGCCGGCTGCCGAGTTCGAACAATGGCTGGTCGACCGGCAGAAGGTCCGGCTGATCGCCTGAACGGCGCAATCCGCGCGATCCGCAAGACCCTCTGCCCGCCCACGCGCGATACTGGACCGGGCTCTTTCGTGACGCCTCCTGCCTGTTGCGCCCGGATTGCTACCGGGGGGTTGCTACCGGGTTATCCCCGGCTGCGCTCAGCGTCGCTTGAGTTTCAATCGAGCCTCGCTGCGCACATCAGGCGACGCTCGCGTTGTGATGGCGCAGATTGCCCGTGCGGCGATTTTGCAGCATCACGAGCCGCTCCATGAACGCGAGATCCTTCTCTTCGATCGTGAACGCGGCCTCGACCCAGTCTTCGGTAATTTCCATCAGCTCGGAACGCGAAAGCTGCAGCACGCGCTGCCGTGCGCGCACCATCGCGCGGATGCCGTTCAGCTTCGGACGCAGCGTATCGACAAAGGTGCGCGTCGCGATATAGGCGTCGCCCGGTTCGAACAGCTGATCGACGAGCCCTTTTGCCGCGTGCCATTCGGCCGTGTGCGATTCGCCGCCGCCGATCAGCTCCTCGGCGAGACGCATGCCGGCACGCCGCGCCACGAGCGAATACCCGCCCATGCCCGGAAACAGATTGAACGCGATTTCAGGGAAGCCCATTCTCGCGTCGTTCTGCGCAAGCACGAAATGATGCGCGAGCGCCGCCTCGAATCCGCCGCCGAGCGCCGTGCCCTCGATCATCGCGATCGAGATCGCGCCTGTGTCGAAGCCGCGCGCCGCCGCATGCACGCAATCGACGCAGGCGCGCGCATACGCCATCAGCGCCTGGCGTTTGCCGGCGCGAATCGCCTCGGCAAAGAAACTCAGGTCTCCACCGACGTTGAACATGGTTGGGATCACCGAACCTGTCACCCAGAAATCGATCGGCAGCCCTGACTCCTGCGCGGCACGCGCGAGGCTCAGAATGTCGTGCACAAGCTCCAGGTTGAAGCACGGACGTGGTTGCGCACGCAACATCATCCACATGATGTTGCGTTCTTCTTCATAAAAAGCCGAGATTTGTGAAAGATTGCCCGCTTCGACGAACGGACGACATGCGTGATGGCTATTCAGGTTCATTTCCAGTGGTCCTTTTAGGTTATAAAACGTCGGAAGAGCTATACGAGCCTAAAACAGACCACAATCCCGCGAGAGCGGCTGGCTAACATTTCGGCACAATTAACGGAGTGCGCGCGCCAGACCTGCCAGCGCGCCTTTGCGGTAACTCGTACCGACGTTTCGTGGCGCAAACGATTGCGAGTGAACACGTATAGCGAAATGCCCGATCAGGACCGCCGCGGCATGGATGGACATCATGCCATTAGAACCTTTGCTTCAATCTTTCTGTGGAAATTTCATTCCATTTATGTAATGCAGAGCGGATATATTCCGGCTGCATTTTTATTCGAATTATCGGAAAAGGGGTAAATAGCGCCGGGGCGCCGGGCGCAAGTGGCTGGGGAGGCGGTTGACGGCCGCAGCGACGTGCGGCCGGGGGACATTTCGGTGTCCGTGGTGACGACGCACCTGCATCGTGCACGAGGCAGGTGCTCAGGATGCCGGAGCGTTTATGGCGCGGCCGCAATCACCTCGGCGACGCAGGCCGTGAGTTTCTTACCGTACGGTACGTGCAGGAATTCGTTGGGGCCGTGCGCGTTCGACTTCGGCCCGAGCACGCCGCACACCATGAATTGCGACTGCGGAAAGCCGGCTTTCAATACGTTCATCAACGGAATCGTGCCGCCCTGGCCGATATAGGCGCAGTCGGCGCCGAAGTGCTGGCGGGACGCGTCGTTCAAGGCGGCGCCGAGCCATGTTGCGACGTCTGGCGCGTTCCAGCCCGTCGCTGCCCCGCTGTCGGGCTTGAATGTGACCTTCGCGTTGTACGGCGGGTCGAGTTCGAGCAGCGCTTTCAGTTCGTCGACAGCCCTGGCGGCATCGACGAGCGGCGGCAGCCGCAGCGACAGCTTGAACGCGGTGCGGGGGCGCAGCACGTTGCCCGCGTCGGCAAGCGACGGCAAGCCCGCTGCGCCGGTCACCGCAAGCGATGGGCGCCACGTCGAATTGAGCAGCGCATCTTTCGGGTCGGTCGTGGTCGGCAGCACTTGCCGGCCATCCTGCCCGCACGCCCAAGGCATTTTCTTCCACACATCGTCGCCGAGAATCGTCGCGGTCGCTTCGGCTTCGCGCAGACGCTCAGGCGGTATCGGACAATGAAAGCCCTTCGGCAGCAGATTGCCGGTCGAGGCGTCTTCGAGCCGCTCGAACAGTTGCCGCATGACGCGAAAGCTCGATGGCGCAATGCCGCCATAGGAGCCCGAATGAATGCCCTCGTCGAGCACCTGCACCTCGAGGTCGCCCGAAACGAGGCCGCGCAGCGAGGTGGTGAGCCATAACTGGTCGTAGTTGCCCGCACCCGAATCGAGACAGACGACAAGGCCGACTTTTCCCAGCCTGTCGCGCAGCGCGTCGACATACGGCAACAGGTCGTAGCTGCCCGACTCCTCGCAGGTTTCGATGAGCCCGACGCAGCGCGGCCGTTCGACGCCTTGCGCATCGAGCGCCGCAAGCGCGGTGACACTCGCGTAGATCGCGTAGCCGTCGTCGGCGCCGCCGCGGCCGTAGAGCTTGCCGTCTTCGAGCTTCGGCGTCCAGGGTCCAAGGTCGTTGCGCCATCCGGCGAATTCCGGCTGCTTGTCGAGATGCCCGTACAGCACGATCGTCTCGGTGCTGCCCGAGCGTGTCGCGGGCGACTCGAAGAAGATCACCGGCGTGCGGCCCGGCAGACGCACCACTTCGAGCTTCAGGCCGCGCACCGGCTGCGTTTGCGCCCATTTCGCCGCTTCGGTGACGACGCGCTCGATGTAGCCGTGCTTCTGCCACTCGGCGTCGAACGCCGGGCTTTTAGCAGGAACGGCGATGTAGTCGGTCAGCGCCGGAACGATCTCGTCGTTCCATTTGCGTTCGACGAAATCGCGCAGGGTGTTGGGGTCCAGTTTTGAGTGCGTGGTGGCGTCGGAAATCATCGCAACATGTCCGGTCGGTGAAAAAGCACATGATAGTCCCGCCCGGTCATGGACGCTGCTGCGCAGCGTTTTGTCGCGGCGCGGCGCATGCCGCGCCGTGCGACCGTGCACTGCGCGCGTGACGTATTCGCGCGACAATGGTGCATCCGCCACACCTCTCCCGCCGCCGCAATCTCATGGAAAATCTCGCCGTACAAGGCGTCGCGGCTATCGTCGCGCTGGCAGTCTATTTCCTGCCATCGATCATCGCCGACCGGCGCAAACGCTACGATCTGCTGACTATCGCGCTCTTCAACGCGGTGGTCGGGTGGACCGTGTTCGGCTGGCTGCTTGCGCTTTACTGGGCGCTGCAGCCGAATCCGCCGAAAAACGTGGCCGGCGAAATCGTCAAGTCGCGCAAGGTCGTGAGCATGCGCACCTTTTCGACCATGCTCGCCGAACGGGTGCGCCTGCGTTCGTCGCGCAACAACGCGCGCGAGCGTTCGTCAAAGTGAAGAACGCCGATCGTGGAGGGTGGCCGCGGCCGTTGCATGGCATGGCGGACAAGGCCGGACGCGCCGCTCAATAGCCATACTGTTGAGATCGTCTGAGCATCCGCAACAGCTGTTGTCGTGGGATAATCGCGCGGTTCGCGCAACTGGCGCCACGAGATGGATCACCATCGGGGAACGCGAACCGCACTCCGCCGCTGGCCGGAGCCGCGAACCGCCGCGCGCCTGGGCATTGCCTCGATCTTGTCACGGAGACATGCAATGCCCGAACACACCGCTCTTCTCGCATTCGGCCTCGTCGCACTGGGTATGGCGCTGACGCCCGGCCCGAACATGATCTACCTTGTGTCGCGCTCGATCTGCCAGGGCCGCACGGCGGGGCTGATTTCGCTCGGCGGCGTCGCGCTCGGCTTTGTCGTCTATATGTTGTGTGCGGCCTTCGGCATTACCGCGCTGCTGCTTGCGGTGCCGTTCGCCTACGACGCATTACGCTTCGGCGGCGCGCTCTATCTGTTATGGCTCGCATGGCAAGCGGTGAAACCCGGCGGACGCTCGCCATTTCAGGTGCGCACACTGCCCGCGGACAGTCCGCGCAAGCTGTTTGCCATGGGCTTTGCGACCAATCTGTTGAACCCGAAAATCGCGGTGCTTTATCTGTCGCTGCTGCCGCAGTTCATCGATCCGCAACACGGCAGCGTGCTCGGCCAGTCGCTCGCGCTGGGTTTCGTGCAGATAGCGCTCAGCATGTGCGTGAACGCAGCGGTCGCAATGACCGCGGGTTCGATTGCGGGGTTTCTGGCGCGCCGGCCCACGTGGCTCGTGATCCAGCGCTGGATGATGGGAACGGTGCTGACCGGTCTGGCCGTAAGAATGGCGGTGGAAGCGCGGCGCTAGGCTTCTGGAAAGGCGCGTTCAGGGAAACGCGCCTCGTGAGCCTCACTCAGGAAGCACATGAGGGAAGCACATGAGGGAAGCACACGATGGAAGCCCATCAGGGAAGCACGACCCGAATGAATTTGTGCAGTTGCACCGAGCCCGCCGGAATCGAGCGCGGCTCACGGCGCACGTTCTCGAGATCGAAAATGTCCTGACGCAATTCGCCGTGCTCGTCGAACCACTGGCATACGAGCCGGTCGGCGGCGGAACCGGCCACGGGCCCTGCGTAAGTCACGGTCATACGCGGGCCGCCGGCCTTGAGCGTGACGACATCGCCGACGTTCAATTGGCCGGTACGCATCGTATCGAATGGTTTGAGAGTAGCAGTCAGCATGATGTCCCCGTTATAAGCGTAAGCGTCGAGCCGTCTGATCAAACACTGCCGTAAACGCACTGCCGTCGATTCAATTGAAAGAAGTGCCGCAAGATTATCAATCTGATTTTCCGCAAGCAAGCTTTTTCTAAAAGAAACCGTTCTGCGCACAAGTTAAGCAGATTTATAAAATATTTTAGAACGAGTGTTCAAAATATGGGATGCGCTATGGCTGTAAGCTCGTCGGGCTTGGACTGTAAGATCAGATCCGCTCGGGGTAAGGGACTGACGGCCTCAGTGGAGGGCGCTGTAATCTACACCCAGCCATCGAATGTCACGCCCGCGCAATAATAGTCGTTAACGCGGAGTACCCTGCGGAGTACGCTGCGGAGTGCACCGCGGAGTGCAGCGACTTAATGGCCGATAATCCGCCCATCAATAAATTGATCGATCATTGCTGAACATCAATAAATCGCGATCAGCGTTAAAAGGGCAAAAGGTCCGACTATTCACAGGTAAAGGTCAGGCCTAGATAAAATGCCTGACGAATATTCGTGGGGGTTTTTGCTCAATTTACGCGCAATTGTTCAGCTTGCGATTTTTCCCGCGCGAGCCGCGACGCGCGCTGGCGCTGATGGCGCACCACCATCACGCTCAACACCACACAAGCGGCGAGCAGCATCGTATTGATGCTGAGGCTGCCTTCGAACGCATGCGCGTACGCCTGCGGCGTGTCGCGATCCTGCACGATGCCGAAGAACACGCCGCTGATCGCCGCGATACCGAACGCGGCGCCGATCTGCAGCGTCGTGTTCACCACGCCCGATGCGAGTCCCGCCTTTTCGGGCACCACCTCGGACAGCACGACGCGCATCACCGACGGAAACACGAGCCCATGCCCGATCCCCGCGCAGACGAGGCCCACATAGAACACAAGCCCCGGCTCCGTATGCCGCAGCGCGGCCCAGCCCGTCACGGTGAAGCCGACCGCGAGCAGCGCGAAGCCCAATGTCAGCACGTGCGTGCCGATTCGCGCAACGACCGCGGGCGAGGTCAGCGGCCCGAACACGAAACCGATCGCAAACGGCATGATGGCGAGGCCCGCCTCGAGCGGCGTCCAGTGCAATCCTGTTTGCAGGTAGATGCCGTACGTCAGGAAGAACGCGCTGTTGCAGTAGAACAGGAACGCGACGACGAGCCCAATTGAAAACGCAGGATTGCGGAACAGTTGCAGGTCGACGAGCGGGAAGCCGCCGCGGCGCACGATGCGCTGCTCGATGCGGATAAAGAGCACGAAAACGGGCACGGAAAGCGCGAACATGACGAACGTCCACCACGGCCAGCCGGCCTCGCGGCCGTGTGTGAGCGGATAGATCAGCAGGAGCAGAAGCAGCGACAACAACACGACGCCGACCGTATCGACCTTGGTGCGGGTCGGCTGCCGGTTCTCCGGGATGCACTTCCACGCGCCGGCGAACGCGAGCAGCCCGATCGGCACGTTGATCAGAAACACGGCACGCCAGTCGAGGCCGAATGGCCGATAGGTGATCAGCGCGCCACCGCCCAATTGTCCGACTATCGATGACAGCCCATAAACGAAGCCGTAGAAGCCGATGATTCTGGTCTGCTGGTGCAGCGGCACGACCGCGCGGATCGTCGCAAGCACTTGCGGCACCATCAGCGCTGCCGCCACGCCTTGCAGAATGCGCGCGCCGACGAGCATCGTGCCGTCGGTCGCGATGCCGCATAGCGCCGATGCGATGACAAAGCCGGCCATGCCGGTCATGAAGATCCGCTTGCGGCCGAACAGGTCGCCGAGGCGCCCGCCTGTGATCAGCAGCACCGCGAATGCCGACGCGTAAGCGGAAATGATCAGCTGCAGTTGCGCATCACTCGCGTCGATGCCGGCGTGAATCGACGGCAGTGCCAGATTAACGATGAAATAGTCGAGTGGCGCAAGAAACGCACCGACCAGCAGCACGACGAGCGCCATGCCCGTGTGTGCGGCAGGCGGCGACACATCGGAACCTTGCTGCGCGGTCGGCGGCGGGGAAACCGTGTGACCGCCTGCGCCGCCTTTCCCGCCGTTGTGCGCGTCATCGGATGGCGGGCGTGGAACATCTTTCGAATTCATGACTGACCGTTCAAAAAATCGACAAAAATTTTACAACTAGACCGTCAGCGCGCGCATCGCCATATCGACGACCGCCGCCAATTCATCTTCGTTGCGCTTGACCTTGCCAACGACGCGCAAACCCTGCGTCACGCATAGCAGGTAGTCGGCGACCGCTTTTTCGTCGAGCGCCGGGTTGAACACGCCGGCCGCCTGGCCGCGAATCACCGCCGCTGCGAACAGCGTCGCGACGCGCCGCTGGATCGCGGCGACTTTTGCGTATAACGCTTCATCATGCGGTTGCATTTCAAGCGTGGCGTTCGTAATGAAGCAACTGCGCTGCCCGGCGAGCGCAGCCGCGACGCGCGTGTGATGCAGCAGCGCATTGCGCAGCGCCTCTTCGGGCGATACGTCCGCGTTCAGGCGCTCGACGAGCGCTGCGATCGATCCCTCGGCGTAATGGTCGAGCGCAGCCAGCATCAGGCCCTGCTTGTCGCCGAACACGCCGTACAGGCTGCCGCGCAGTACACCTGTCGCCTTGACGAGGTCGTCGATCGACGTGGCGTGATAGCCGTGGCCCCAGAACACGCGGGCCGCCTTCGCAAGCACGGCATCGGTGTCGAACTGGCGTGGACGCCCGCGCGCCCCCTCGGCGCCCGGGCGGTGCCCGAACTTGTGCATACGCTTTTTGGGAACGATGGATTGCGACATGGGGCGGATTTTATGACTGGATAGTCAATAAATCAACCGCTGAAACGCGCCTGACATTTGCCGCCGCGGCACAGGTCCGTGCGCCGCGGCATTCCGCCAGCCAGAAGCCGGTCTGGAGACGGGTCAAGCGGATCTGGAACGATCGCGCTCAGGTCTCGAGCTTCGCGTCCATGGTGATCGTCGCGTTGAGCACCTTCGAGATGGGGCAACCGGCCTTCGCATCGGCGGCCGCCTTGTCGAATTTGGCCTTGTCGCCACCGGGGATTTTGACGACGACATCAAGGTGCGACGCGGTTAGCGAGAAGCCGCCGCCGTCCTTGTCGAGCGTAACCGTCGCAGTGGTCGCGATACGCTCCGGCTTGATGCCGGCTTTGCCCAGTTCCGCGGACAGCGCCATCGAGAAGCAGCCGGCGTGCGCGGCCGCGATCAGTTCTTCGGGGTTCGTGCCGACACCGCTTTCGAACCGTGTCGAGAACGAATACTGCGTATCCTTCAGCACGCCGCTGTCGGTCGAGATGCTGCCCTTCCCATCCTGCAGACCACCCTGCCAGACTGCTGATGCTTTGCGCTTCATCACGCTCTCCTGTTGGTTGCCTTGTCCGTGGTGCATGCCTTCGCATCCGCCGTGCCGCGACGCTTGTCCGCAACGATCCCGCCCGGATTCTTCTGCGGAAAACAACGTCGCATTGCAATGGCTACCCTCCGATCAAGGCGCGGGCGTAGACCGGACTTCATCATAGGCTCAAGCTCGCGACGCCGCGATGACGCTGTACCGAAACCGAGGCGCAGCCGCAATGCGCGCACTTTGCAATCGCGACAACCCGATTGCGGGTCGAACCATCTTTTTCAGCGCTGAGAAAGACTCCGGCTGGAAAGACTCTCGTGGTCTCCGCATGTGCGCCGTTCGCCGTGCCTTGCTGCTCAAGCCCGTGCCTTGCTGCTCAAGCATTAGCACGCTGCAACGGCGCGTGCTTTAGCCCGATGCTAGTATCCGAACCAGTTCGCCACCCGGCCTTTCCGACTTCCTGAAGTTCGCGCTATGCCGGCGCATCCGTCTCCGACCGAGATGAACGGGCGACTCTCCCGCGCGGCAAATGGACCCCGTTCGGCGGCTCCGGCAAACCGCGTCGACTTCCCGATTCGCACCGCACCCCATGCAACGCATTTTCGAGGAGGCACCATGATCGACAAGGTTGAACCCAGCGCTTCGCAGCCGGCGCAGGAGCAAGTGCGCGTCAATCGCGTCACACCGGCGTACTGGCAGATCACGTTACACAATCCGCCGTTCAACATCTTCGGCCCCGATTCCATTCCGCAGTTGCAGGCCGTGGTCCACGCGATTGAAACGACGCCGGAACTCAAGGTTGTCGTGTTTCAGAGCGATGTACCCGGCTACTTTCTGACTCACTACGATTTCATTCCTCCGTTATCGGACTCGACCCGTCTGCCCAACGGCCCGACCAGCCTGCATCCGATACCCGACATGCTGGTGCGAATCAGCAAGTCCCGCGTCATATCGATCGCGAAACTGCGCGGGCGCGTGACCGGCGTCGGCGGCGAGCTCGCGCTCGCAAGCGATATGCGCTTCGCCGCCCTCGAGAACCTTGAGATCTCGCAATGGGAAGCGGGCGCGGGATTTGTACCCGGCGGCGGCCCGATGGCACGATTGCCCCGCCTGATCGGCCGCGGCCGCGCGATGGAAGTCCTGCTCGGCGCCGACAATATCGACGGCGAGACGGCGGATAAATACGGCTACGTCAACCGCTCGCTGCCGGACGCTCAGCTCGACGACTTCGTGGACAGGTTCGCGCGTCGTATCGCGAGCTTCGACGGAGAATCGCTTGCGGACATCAAGCAGGCGGTGAACTACGCCAGCCTGCCGCCCGATGCAGAGTTTGCCGCTGGCTGGAACCTGTTTATCTGGTCTGTGCAGCGGCCCGAAGCACAATATCGCATTGGCGAGTTGATGAAGCGCGGTTTGCAGAAAGACCCCGATATCGAGCGCAATCTCAATCGCTACACTGAGGAAGTGGGCAAGCGCTAGGCCACGGATGCGGGCAAACACCATGGGCATATGCTAGCGCGGGACAAAGCCAGCGCTAGCAAAACGCCAACTGCGCGCGAACAACGCGCTACGCCACGGCCAGATCGGCACCCGAAGCAGTAGCATGTGCATCCTCACCGGCGTGAGCCTGATCCTGCGCGTGTTGTTGAAGCGGCGCGCGATGTTCCAGCACCTTCAGGATCATCGACTCGTTGTTCAATCGCCCGCCGTCGACACTTTGTACCTGGCGCAAATCCACCAGCAGCACATCGCCCTTGCCGAACCGCTCACCCGCATCGATCTTTTTCAGGAACTCCTTGTCCTCGATCGACGCGTGGAAGGTTGCGATGCCGTCATGCACACGCCATTTGTTGCCATCCTTGAACGCGAGCGATTCGATCTGCAACATCTTGTGCGACGTGGTATCGGAAACGACTTCCGCCGCTGTTTCCAACGTGGCGGCGCTCAACACGCCGAGTTCATCGTCGTGAAACTCCAGCGTGACCTTGTTGTCGATCACAATGCTGAAGTCCGTGATGCCTTCGCGCTCGAGCGGCGACACGACCTTCTCCAGACTCGTACGCACGATGCTGTTGTGATAAAGCTTCATGACGCGCGAGTCGATTTCGATGGATTCGGACTCTGAGAAATGGACCGTCGTTAAACCGCCGTTCCGCTGCACCTGTACCGGGCGCCGCCCCTTGAGCCGTCGCAGCAGGCCGATCAGGCCGCCACCACCGACGAATCCCACCAGCGTCATGATCGCGTAGCCGTTGCAGACGGCGTTTGCGCCGTGACCCGACAACATGTCCCGAATGTGCGCCAGCAGATGCTGGGTGGCAACGAGATCGATGCCGAACGACCCGGCTTTGAAGCTCGCGTTGACATGCACACGAATGCTGGATGCGTCTCCGTTGACTTCCTTGTTGACGGCAGCGAGCAGATCCGCGATAGCGATAAGGGCAGGTGCGAGGTCGCGAACGTCCATACGGTGCTCAACGAGGGCAGGACCGTCAAAGACGACGTGAAACGGCTGGTGATGGCTTTTTTTCATCTCGAAGTGCGCGGCGCTCATTTACCGCGAGCAGTTGAACACGATGCCGCATCTTGCACTGGAAACTATGAGGCTGACAAATGCAATGCACTCCTTAGTCCTGGTTAGGCGAAGGCCTATTTACGCCTGAATTTCAAGGCCGATTGACTGCCAACGCAACGCAGACGTCCCGCTCTAATCTTGGACATCACAAGAAAAAACCCCGACCGACAAACGTCGGACGGGGTCTTCTCTACGTTGCCTCTGTACGCAGAACCGCGCGTCTTAGAAGCGGTGACGCATACCAATCGTCGCCACGACCTGGTTGCCCGTCGACGACGCGCCACCCGAGTTGTTGATGAACGCGACGAAGTTGCTGCCCGACACGTGCTGGTACATGCCTTCCGCGTACACGTCCGTGCGCTTGGAGAGCGAGTACACCGCTTGCAGGTTCACCTGATTCCACTTCGGATCCGCGCCGAACTTGGTGCTGTCCGTCACGTGGCCGTCCGTGTACGTGTACGCGACGCCGAGGCTGATTGCCGGCGTCAGCGCGTACTTGCCGTTCACTTCATAGTTGTCGAAGGTCACGTGGCCGTTCGCCGAACCGAACGACTGCGTGCCCTGGAACTGGCTGTGCGTGTACACGAAGCCGACCAGCGCCGGTCCGATCGCGTAGTTGATGCCCGCGCCGATCGTGCGCTGCACGTCGGCGCCGAGCACGAAGCCGCCCGTGCCGTTCGACTGCGATTCGGCGAGGTCGACTGCGCCCGACGTGTTCACTGTGCTGTTCGAGCCGTTGATCTGCAGGTAGCCGGCCGCGACGTTGAAGCCCGCGTACGAGTAGCTCGCGCCCGCGCTATATGCGCGGTTCACGGCGAACTCGTCGCTGTTCGAGAACGCGTACAACGTGCCGAACTTGAAGCCGCCGTAGTTCGCGCTGTTGTACTTGATCGAGTTGTTCATCCGAACCGAATGGTTCAGGTTGTCGTTGTCGAACGGGTGCGCGAAGCCGGTATCGCCGAACGTACCTGCCGTGCCCGACAGCGGCGCGACAAAGTCGACCAGCGAGTCGTACTGGCGGCCCAGCGTGACGGTGCCGTACTGGTTGCTCGACAGACCGACGAACGCTTGCCGGCCGAACAGGCGGCTGTGCTGTGCAAGCGTGCCGTTCGTGATGCTGAAACCGTTTTCGAGCACGAAGATCGCGTGCAGACCGCCACCCAGATCTTCGGAGCCGCGCAAACCGAAGCGGCTGCCGTTGATTTCGCCGCTGGTGGCCTGGAACAGCGAGCCGCTGGAGCCGCCTTTGACGACGTTATTCGTATATTGCAGACCGGCATCGATGATGCCGTAGAGAGTGACGGAACTTTGCGCATGCGCGGTCGACGCCGCGAATGCGGCAATGACCGCCGCGGGGATGGCGATTTTCTTCACTGAGTAGCTCCTTCGTGTGGAAACCGGATTAACGGCGAACGAAAGTATAGGGAGCTACCCGCAATAAACATCTCGCCATATATCGCAATACTGTTCGTCTATTGAGGCTGTAAATATTTCACAAAACGGTAATACGCAAGTCCGGTAAAGCTTTGGGCGGCCTCAAGCAGGTTTGGGTTGTGGCTTTCATCGCGGCGTCGTGGCGCGATCACAACGCGACCTGATGTTTCCGATGTGAGAAGAGGCTTTTTGCTTGCGCAAAAAAAGCAACGCCGGATCAAACGAAAACGCCGGAAGACCAATGTGCATGCGGGCTGACGCGTATCGACCCGGGTTGCCTGCGGAGCCTTTCAGACACGATTACGCGATTCATGCGGTCCGGTCGCATATATATCGGACATGAATTGCGGTTGCCGGCGGCTTACCAAATTCACCAACCGCACTTTCAGTTTCATTTTTTAAAGCATTCAAGCCCGGAAAAAGAATACGGTAGCCATATTTCTCAATAATTATCGTTTAGTTCGAGAAATATGGCATCCGGTGTAATCGTTCTTCCCGAACAATGTTTGCGTAAATTGAACAACACTATTTCGCTTTACAGCAACGCCACCACCCGCACGTCGCTCTGCTCCGACGACGCGACGACCTTGCCGTCCATGCGCCGGAATGTAATCGATACCGACGCGTCGCCGACGCGCAGATCACCGACCTCGAGCCAGTCGATGCCATCCGGCAGCATCGGCTGCTCGATCAGCACTTCGCGGCGCGCCGCGTCGATCGTCACGCCGAGGCACGCCTCGAGCATCATGAACGGCGAACCGGCCGCCCACGCCTGCGGCAGACATGCCACCGGATATGCGGTCGGCGGCTCGCCACGGCGCCGCTGGAAGCCGCAGAACAGCTCCGGCAGACGCATATCGAACTTGACCGCCGCCTGAAACAGCGCCTGCAGCAGGTTCACCGCGGCCGCCTTGCCGCCGTAGCGCACCAGCCCGCGCGCGCAGAGCGCGTTGTCGTGCGGCCAGACCGAGCCGTTGTGATACGCCATCGGGTTGAAGCGCGGCTGACCTGCCGCGAGCGTGCGCACGCCCCAGCCGGTATGAAACAGCGACGAGCCGAGCGTGTGCGCGACCGCTTCGCCGCGCTCGCGCTTCGGCAGCCCGAATGCGAGCAGATGCCCGGCATTCGACGCGAGCACGCGGCACAGCTCGCCGTGACCGTCGAGCGCAATGCCGTAGAAGTTCAGGTCCTCCATCCAGTACAGTTGTTCGACGCGATCGCGAATCGACGTCGCGCGCTGTGTGTAACGCACCGCGTCGCTCGTCAGGCCGCGCAGCGCCGCGAACTGCGCCATCGTGTCGAAGGCGGCGCTTGCATACGCCTGCACTTCGACGAGCGCAATCGGGCCGTCCGGAAAGCGGCCGTCCGCATGGAACACGGAATCGTGACTGTCTTTCCAGCCCTGATTCGCAAGCCCGCCATCGGACGCACGCTGATAGTCGAGCAGACCAAACCGGTTCTTGTCGCACACGCCCGCGACCCACTTCGCGGCGCGCTCGAGGGCCGGCCACAACTCGTCGACGAGCGCCGTGTCACCGGTGCGCGTCACATACGCGCCCGCCAGCACGATAAAAAGCGGCGTCGTATCGACGCCCCCGTAATACAGCGCGAACGGCACCTCGCCCGTGGCCGCCATCTCGCCGCGCCGCAGTTCGTGCATGATCTTGCCGACCGCGGCGTCACGGAACGCGGAATCTTCGAGCGCCTGATGCTTCGCGAGAAAACGCAGTACGCCGCGCGCGAGCCCCGGTTGCAGCCACAACGACTGCAGCGAAGTGATCACCGCGTCGCGGCCGAATGGCGTGGAGAACCACGGGATGCCCGCATATGGATACGGACCCGTTTCGAGATCGGTGGTGAGCAGACTCAAATCCGCATGCGAACGGTCGATCCACGCATTGAACAGCGGATTGCTCGAGCGCACGCGCGCCGACGCACGGCGCCGCTCGCGCATCATCAGGTGCGCGTCGACGAGCGCGGCGCGAACCGCGGCACGGCCGACGCGCGGCCGCACGGTATCGATCTGCGACGTATGCGCCTCGCTGAACGTATGCATCGGTTGCGGCACCTGCTCGTTGCCGCGCCCCTTCCCTTCGACTTCGACCGCGACCGATAGATAGATCGACAGGCACGCCTGGGCGGGCAGGCGCACCGTATAGTCGGCGCGGCCGGCGAGCAGCTTGTCCGGTGTCGGCGAAAAAGCGATGCGCACGCGGCGCGAGACGTCGTCGAGGCCGATATAGTTGAGCAGCACCTCGCCGTTCTCGACGCGCGCCGGTTCGATCGTGCCTTGCTTCGGGCGCTTGAGCCCGCGCACTTCGAACATGTCGCGAAAGTCGCTCGCAAACGAAATGGAGAGCGGCACGACCGCATCGTTCGTACCGTAGTTCGTCAACTCGATCGCCTCGTTGAGCACCGTGCCGCACAGCACGCGCACGCGTTCGACGTGAATCACGCCTTCCGGCGTGCTGTCGCCGCCCAATGGCGGCAGCGGACGATTCGTCAGGTGCGCGGTAAACGCCGTGTTGTCGCTGCTCACGCTGCCCGACAGCAGCGACGGCGCGCGACCGCCGAACGTGAGGCGCAATTGCGACAGCACCCGCGTGTCGTTGACGAACAAACCGTCGTCGATGCCGGTGATGTCGCCCAATGGATCGTTGACGATGAATGTCCCGCCCGACTTCAAGACGGACTGGCTGGAGCTCGCGATGTTCAGGTTTTCCGGCGCGATGAATGCGCCGTCCGCTTCCTGTTCCTCGTAGTCCTCGCGTTCCGTATGGGTCAGTCCACCGAGTGCTTCCGGATTCTGCATCAGCTCTCTCCCTGTGCTCGTCTGTGCTGGTCGATCATCGTTCCGATTTTAGAGGGTCTACGCGAAATGGGCACGTTTGCGTTGCGCGCATGCACGCGCAATTTCACGGTTGCACCCAAAAAGCACACGAGAAAGCCGAAAGGAAACGAAAATCGCGGGGCATGACGTCGATACGACACAGAGGCAGGATGGCGCTGGCGAAAAGGCGCGGGGGCTTTGGCACGCGACATGCGGTTTGGCATGCCGACGATCGGCGGATGCGCTCGCAGTGCGAGCGCATCCCGGTTACGGCCGGGGTTACTTCCGAGGTCCCATCCCGGCTCGGCTCAGCGAGCCATCAACGCTCGGCGAGCGGCTTCGCCACGCGCTGCGTGTGACCGACAAACAGCTGACGCGGACGGCCGATCTTCTGCTCGGGATCCGCGATCATCTCGTTCCACTGCGCAATCCACCCCACCGTGCGCGCCATCGCGAAGATGCAGGTGAACATCGACGTCGGAATGCCGAGTGCGCGCTGCACGATGCCCGAGTAGAAGTCGACGTTCGGGTACAACTTGCGCGACACGAAGTAGTCGTCTTCGAGCGCGATCTTTTCGAGCGCCATGGCGAGCTTGAAGAGCGGGTCGTCGTGCAGGCCCAGTTCTTCGAGCACTTCATGGCACGTCTCGCGCATCAGCTTCGCACGCGGGTCGTAGTTCTTGTACACGCGGTGACCGAAGCCCATCAGCTTCACATGCGAATTCTTGTCCTTCACCTGCTTGATGAATTCGGGGATGTTATCGACCGAGCCGATCTGCTCGAGCATGTTCAGCGCGGCTTCGTTTGCACCGCCGTGCGCCGGACCCCACAGGCACGCGATACCGGCCGCGATACACGCAAACGGGTTCGCGCCCGACGAACCCGCGAGACGCACCGTCGAGGTCGATGCGTTCTGCTCGTGGTCGGCATGCAGGATCAGGATGCGGTCGAGCGCGCGCACGAGCACGTCGTTGACCTTGAATTCCTCAGCCGGCGTCGAAAACATCATGCGCATGAAGTTCGCGCTATACGACAGGTCGTTCTGCGGATAGACAAACGGCTGGCCGATGCTGTACTTGTACGCCATCGCGACCAGCGTCGGCAGTTTCGCGATCATGCGGATCGCCGATACTTCGCGATGGTCGGCGTTCGTGATGTCGAGCGAGTCGTGATAGAACGCGGACAGCGCGCCGACTGCGGCCACCAGAATCGCCATCGGATGCGCGTCCCGGCGGAAACCGCGGAAAAAAATGTGCATCTGCTCATGCACCATCGTGTGGCTGACCACCGATTTCACGAACGCTTCTTTCTGCTGCGGATTCGGCAGGTCTCCTTTCAACAGCAGGTAGCACGTCTCGAGAAAGTCCGCGTTCTGCGCGAGATCGTCGATCGGGAAACCGCGATACAGCAGTTCGCCCTTGTCGCCGTCGATATACGTGATCGAGGAATTGCACGATGCCGTCGACATGAAGCCCGGGTCGTACGTGAACTTGCCGGTCTGGCCGTACAGTTTGCGAATGTCGACCACATCGGGGCCCATCGACCCTTTATAGATCGGCAATTCGATTTTCTCGTTGCTGTCGGAAAACGTTAGCGTTGCGTGTGCGCCTGAGCTATTCATTCGGGGTCCTCGTATCAAACCATTTGCGTATAGTCGACATGCATTCTAAGGCGCGGCTTCGTCAACGTTGCATCGATATACGCAACAATGATTACCACCGACAGAAACACTCGTCGACACGAAGCGCGATACAAAGGCCTTTGCGAAGCCGACAAAGTGAAAGAAAGCGCTACGAATGCAACAATCTTTTGTTTAGTGGAACGGTACACCATGCGAATGGGTCTGCGATACTGCAGTCACGCATTCGGTCGTCTGCGCGGCGTGTCATTGAGGTATGCGCAGAGTTCCGACACTCACTGAACAGGGATGTCAAAAATGACGCTGAATATGGAAACGCTTTTCCCGGATACCGGCGAACAGGAAGAGGCCGTCGTTACCGCGCTCAATCATCAGGACATCGTGCTAGCCATGTCGGCGGCACTGGCTACCGAAAAGATCGCGGTGCTGCACATGCTCTACCCGCGCACCGACGCTCGCACGCACAGCAGCCTCGACAAGCTCGTCGACCAGTTGCATGCGCACGGGCTGCACGAAGTCGCGCGACTGATCTCGCAGGAGGCCCACTACCTCGTATTCCGGAATCCGGGCAAAGCGTGGAAGGCATTTCACGAAATCCGCAACGACTCGCTCGCCATCGGCGTGCATCTTTACTACTGCGGCCTTGTCGGCGAGGCTGCGGAACGCGCGCTGGACGAAGACGCGCACCGCAAGCACACGCATAAACGCAAGCACTAACACCGCCCGCCGCCCGGCGCATGCCTCGATGCAGACGGCCATGCCCGGGCGTCAGCCCCTACACTGCGCACGAATTCGTCGACGTATCGATTGAAGGCGGCCGGATGCGCGAGATTCATCCCATGCGATGCGCCGTTCACGGTTTTCTGGCGAGCATCCGGCAGCCATGATTGAAGCGCGGTGACGGTTCGCCTGAACATCTGCGGACTTTTCTCGCCGTCGATCAGCAGCACCGGACAACGCACCTGCGATGCCTCGCCGGGCACGTAGGCTGGCAGCGGATCGCGGAACTGGCGCGCAAGCGTGTGCGCGTTGTCCATCGCCATCGTGCGGAACGCGGCCGTGCTTTTCGCCCAGAAGCCGGGCCGGCTCACCGAATCGACGAACAGCTGCAAGCCCGCCTCCAGCTTCCCTTCTTCGATCAGCCGCGCGGCACGCGCGCGCAACGCATTGACCGTTTCAGGCAAGCTCGCGACCGGCCGGCCGGCAATCTGCAGCGGACCGCCCGGGTCCGCGAGCGTCAGCGTGCGCAGATGCTGCCGGTGCCGGCGCGCGAAATGAAACGACACGCAGCCGCCGCGCGAATGGCCGATCACATGTGCCGGGCCCGCGGCAAGACGATCGATGAATTCCGCGAGTTCGTCCGCATGGCGGCTCCAGCTGAACGGGAAGCGCGGCAGCGTATGCCCGTTGGGCCAGTAATGCGTGAGGCTGATCGCGACGCAGCGGTAGCGATTCGACAGCCCATCGACTTGAGGCTGCCAGTAGCGGTAATCGCACAGCGACCCGTGCACGAAGAGCAGTAGCTCGCCTTCGCCGCGTTCGACGTACGGCATACGCAAACCGTTGCTCAATTCGATAAAGAAAGGGGATGAAGCGTGCGGGGGCGCGGGGGCATTCACAGGCGGTGGGGATGGGTGAGCGGCGACGACGAAGGCGCGGACATCAGGCGATGTCCGGCATTGTCACATAGCTTTCGGGGCGCGTTGTTTTGCAGGCGCTTTTGCGCACGCTGCGCAGGCGACCGTACACGCGCGCGCACATCATGCGAACGCACTGCCGTGCTGTCACGCGGACGCCTCGCTCACTCGTACACGTAGGCGTCGACCAGTCCCGCTTCGGCTGCCGCGCCCGCGCCGCGCACCGCGCAGGTCAGCGGCTCGTCGGCGACCCGCACGGTCAGTCCGAGTTCGCCCGCGAGATAGCCGGTCAGATGGCCGAGCAGCGCGCCGCCGCCCGTCAGGACGATGCCGGCGTACGCGATGTCGGTGACGAGCTCGGGCGGCGCGTTCTCGAGCGCCCCTTTCACCGCGACGAGCACCTGGCGCAGCGGCACTGCGATCGCGTCGGCGACGTCCTGCGTGCTGATCTCGATCGTGCGCGGCAGGCCGTCGTCGACGCTGCGGCCTGTCGCGAACATCTTCTCCTGCGGCACATCGCGCAGCGCCGAGCCGATCGTCTTTTTCACGTGTTCCGCGGTCTGCTCGCCGAGCACGACGCCGTACATCGTGCGCACATAATTGACGATGGCCTGGTCGAACTGGTCGCCGCCGACGCGGATCGATCCGCTGTACGCGATGCCGCCGAGCGCAATCACGCCGATTTCAGTCGTGCCGCCGCCGATATCGACCACCATCGAGCCGGTCGCCTCCGACACCGGCAGGCCCGCGCCGACCGCCGATGCGAGCGATTCCTCGATCAGGTTGACCTTCCATGCGCCCGCGGCCACTGCCGCCTCGCGGATTGCGCGCCGCTCGACCTGGGTTGCGCCGGCCGGCACGCAGATCGTGAAGTCCGCGCGGCGTGCGAAGAACGGCCGCGGCTTCGCCATATCGACGAATTGCCGGATCATGTGTTCGGCAGCCGGGAAATTGGCGATCACGCCGTGCCGCATCGGCCGCACCGGTTCGAGGTTACCCGGCGCCCGCCCGAGCATCTGTTTCGCCTCGGCGCCGACCGCCGCGACGCGTCTGCGCCCTTCGGCCGACATCTGCTTCTGGAAGCAGACGACCGACGGCTGATTGACGACGATGCCGCCGTCATCGGTATAGATCAGGGTATTGGCCGTGCCGAGGTCGACGGCGACGGAGTAGCGGAACAGGCGTCCGAAAAGCGAAGAGCGGTTCAGCGAAGCTTGTGGCATCGATCGCGCCATATATCGGCTCTGTAGGTGTGTGGTTGGCCGCCTCGAAGGCAACGTCAGCGCAACGTCGGGGCAACTCCATGGCGGCACGAAACTCTCGAACGCTCGGGCGGGCACCCCGCCGACCCGTGCGTCGGGCATGTTTTTCAGGCTTATGTCCGGTATTAACGGCGCGCTGTGGACAATCTTTAGCCCAACGTAGCGAATTCGTGTGTGCGGCGCGGAAGCCTACAGAAAGCCTTCATTTGCGAGAACATTCGATGCGGGGCCGCGGTGCCCGACATCGACGCGTCAGGTGCGCATTGGCGCAGACCGCTTGCAATATATCGGTCCGTGCAGCTTCAGCGGAAATATCGCGCAGGTGTTTCGCCGAGCGAATCCTTGAACACCGCGATAAACGACGACACGTCGTTGTACCCGACGTCGAGCGCCACGCGCGTCACGCTCGCGCCGGCGCCGAGCCGCTCGAGCGCAATCAGCAAACGCAACTGCTGCCGCCATTGCCCGAACGTCAGCCCCGTTTCCTTGACGAAGAGCCGTGCGGCCGTACGCGCGGTCACGCCGGCGCCGGCCGCAAGTTCGTCGAGCACGCCCGATTGAGCGGGATGCGCGCTCAGCGCGTCGGCGATGCGCAGAATCCGGCGGTCGCGCGGGTATTGCAACGAAAGCGGCGCGGCCGCGAGCAAGGGCAGGCGGTCGACGATCACATTGATCAGGCGCGCCTGCGGGCCGTCCGGCGAGTAGTCTTCGCCGAATTCCGTGGCGGCGAGCAGCAATTCGTCGACAAGCGGATCGACCGTCACGACGCCGTTCTGCGCCGGAACGGGTACGGCCTCGATGTCCGCGTAGAGCGTACGGGTCACGACCGGATTCAGCGAGGTCGCGCGATGCACAGCGCCCGGCAGCAGCCACACGGCGTGATGCGGCGGCACCACCCACAAACCGGTGTCGGTGCGCACGGTCAGCACCCCTTCGCTGACGTGCACGAATTGCGTGCGGCGCTCCGCGTTCCACGGCTTGTCCAACGCGTCATGCCGCTCGGCGACCACGAAGACGGGGCGCTGCGCGACATTCGCTTCGATGGCGTCCATTGTCCGTTTTGCCCTGTCAGATATCGAAACCGAGCGAGATTAGCACGTCGATGATAAATCTGCCCGCGCGGAAGTCCAGCTGTCCCGTCAAAATCAGATTTGACAAAGTATCTTTAGATATATATCTTGAGATATATCTTTAGATATACATCACTGGCAAATCTTCCGCCGGCCGGACTGCCAGTTAAGCTCGCCAGCCAGAAAGGCTCGCCACAACCGCCGGCTCGTCAACCACGGTTCAAGGAGCTCGCCATGCGCGATCACCGCCATTTTCATTTTTCGTCCGACGGCGTTTATGCGAGCCGCCCCGGCTTTACCGACTCGTTCTCGCTGCACCGCCTGTGGCACATGTGGCACGCAATCGGCCGCCATCACCATGGCCGCGGCGGCCGCTTTTCAGGCGGCGGCCCCGGCTTCGGCGGCTTCGGCGACGAAACGGACGGCTTCCCGCGTGGCCGCAAGTTCAGCTCCGACGATCTGCAACTGCTGCTGCTCGCGCTGATCGGCGAGCGGCCCAGCCACGGTTATGAGCTGATCAAGGCGCTCGAGGCGCGCTCGAACGGCTTTTACTCACCGAGTCCGGGCATGGTGTACCCGGCGCTCACCTACCTCGAAGAACTCGGCTATGTCACCGTGCAGATGGAAGGCAACCGCAAGCGCTACGAGCTGGCCGATCCGGGCCGCAGCTATCTGGCCGCAAACCGCGAACGCGCCGATCTGATGCTCGCGAAGCTCAGCCATATCGCACGCAAGATGGACATGGTGCGGCGCGCGTTTTCAGGCGACGCGGGCGATAACGCAGGCGCCGACGCCGGCGGCGACGATTTCGGTGGCGCTCATGGCACGGCCTGGCTGCCCGAATTCATCGAGGCGCGCCGTGCACTGAAGCATGCGCTGCTCCTGCGCGACAACGCATCGCCCGACGAACAGCGCCGCATCGCAGCCATCCTTGCGCGCGCGACGGCCGAGATCGAAGGCAAAACCGGTGGCGGCGAAAAGTCGTGAACAGGACCTGACTTACGCCAGCCACCGCCGCCCACAACCCCAAAGGAATTCCCTTATGCACGATCGTTCCGATCTTGCGGTGACGCGTGTGCGTCACCCACTGAAATTCCGTCTGCTGCAAGTGAAGCACGTGCGGCAGCTCACGCCACATCTGACCCGTGTCACACTGACCGGCGACGACCTGCACGACTTCGAGTCGGCCTCGTTCGACGACCATGTCAAAGTCTTCTTCCCTGCCCCCGGCGCCGAAAAGCCGTCGCTGCCGCAAGCGGGCCCGGACGGCCCGGTATTCTCCAGCGACGAGCCGCGCCCCATTGCACGCGACTTCACGCCGCGCCGCTACGACCGCGCCACACACGAGCTCGACCTCGAGTTCGCCTTGCACGAAGCCGGGCCGGCCGCCGAATGGGCCGCACAGGCGCAGACAGGACAGTATCTCGGCGTCGGCGGTCCGCGCGGCTCACGGGTCATTCCAGCCGGCTTCGACTGGCATCTGCTGATCGGCGACGACACCGCGCTGCCTGCCATCGCGCGCCGTCTCGAAGAGTTGCCCGCGGGCACGCGCGTCGCAGCGGTCATCGAAGTCAGCGATCCGTCCGCCCGTTTCGAATTCGCGACCGCAACGAATCTGTATAGCGTGTGGTGCTATCGCAGCGAATCGAAGGCTCGCGGCGAAGCGCTGTTGCAGGCCGTACGCGAAACCTGGATGCCCGACGGCGAGGGCTACGTCTGGGCCGCCGGTGAAGCGGCGACGATGCGCGCGGTCCGCTATCACCTCGTCAACGAACGCGGCATCGACAAATCGCGAATTCGCGCGGCCAGCTACTGGAAACAGGGCGCCATTGCGGTACACGAAGCGCTCGACGATTGACGCGCACGCGTCGTCGCCTGTTGTTCCGTGCTTCGCTCATGCTGCTTCGTCGTCGCGCCGATACAGCCTGATCACCGAAGAGAAGTCGAGCTTGCCCGCACCGTTCGTGCTCATCGCCTGATACAGCTGCTGCGCGAGCGCGCCCAGAAAGACAGGCTGCCGCGCCAGCTTCGCGGCGTCGGTCGCCAGACCCAGATCTTTGAGCATGAGGTCGGTGCCAAAGCCGCCCGTATAACCACGCGACGACGGCGCCGTCTCGATCACGCCCGGAAACGGGTTATACGTGTCGGAACTCCAGCAGCGTCCCGTCGACGTATTCATGATGGCCGCCAGCACCTTCGGGTCGATGCCGAGCGCTTCTCCCAGCGCCATCCCTTCCGCCACGCCCGCCATCGTGATACCGAGCACGAGGTTGTTGCAAATCTTCGCGACCTGCCCGGTGCCGGTGTCCCCGCAATGGACGATATTGCGGCCCATCGCGGACAACACGGGTTTCACGCGTTCATAAGCTTGCGCGCTGCCGCCGACCATGAAGGTCAGCGTGCCCGCCGCCGCGCCGCCCGTGCCGCCCGACACCGGCGCATCGACAAACACATTGCCCTGCTGCTGCGCGAGCGCGGCGAAGCGCTTCACGCTCGCCGGATCGATCGTGCTCGAATCGACAATCGGCACGCCTTGCGCGATGCCGGCGAGAACGCCATCGTCGCCGGTCAGCACGCGCTTCACGTGCGCGGCGGCCGGCAGCATCGCGATCACACACTCCGCTTCGGCCGACGCCGCTTGCGGCGATGCAGCCGCTTGCGCGCCCGCCTCCACAAGTGTCTGAACGGCCAGCGCGCTGACGTCGAACACTCGCAGCACATGACCCGCGTTCAGCAGATTGCGCGCCATCGGCGCACCCATGTTGCCAAGTCCTACGAAGCCGATTTTCATCGTGTTCTCTCCGATGTTTTTCTGCATACGAGGCGTCTGCCAGCACAAGTCAGCGTCAATCGGGAAAGTCCTCTTCCCAATACTCGCCGGGCAGGCGCGCCGGCTCCGCGGTGCGATCGAATTCGCGGCAGCGCAGTTCGACGCGGCGGATCTTGCCGGAGATCGTCTTCGGCAGTTCGCTGAACTGCAGACGGCGAATCCGCTTGTACGGCGCAAGCTTTTCGCGCGCGAAGCGGAACACATCGCGTGCGACTTCGGGACTTGCCGCGAAGCCCTGGCGCACGGTAACGAATGCCTTCGGCACCGACGCGCGCAGCGCATCGGGACTCGGCACCACCGCCGCCTCGGCAATGGCCTCGTGTTCGATCAGCACGCTTTCGATCTCGAACGGACTCAACCGGTAGTCGGACGACTTGAACACGTCGTCGGAGCGGCCAACGTAGACGAGGTAGCCGTCGTCGCGCACGAGCGCAACATCGGACGTGTGGTAGTAGCCGTTGCGCATCGCGTTCGCGCTTGCCGCTTCGTTGTTCGCGTAGCCGGTCATCAGGCCGAGTGGACGTTGCGCGAGCGGCAGCGCAATCTCGCCTTCGGCCGTGGGCTGGTCATCCGCATCGACGAGTTCGACGCGATAACCGGGCAGCGGCCGCCCCATCGAACCGGGTACAACCGGCTGCCCCGGCGAGTTGCCGACCAGGCACGTCGTCTCGGTCTGGCCGTAGCCGTCGCGTATCGTGATGTTCCACGCGTGACGCACGCGCTCGATGATCTCGGGGTTCAGCGGCTCGCCCGCCCCGACAATCTCGCGCAACTTCACCGGATACGAGGCGAGCGGCTCCTGCACAAGCATGCGCCACACGGTGGGCGGCGCGCATAGCGTCGTCACGTTGCAACACACCAGCACGTCCAACGTATCTTTCGGCACGAAACGCGCGAAGTTGTAGACGAACACGCACGCCTGCGCGTTCCACGGCGCGAAGAAACAGCTCCACGCGTGCTTCGCCCAGCCGGGCGAGCTGATGTTCCAGTGGATATCTCCCGGCTGCAGCCCGATCCAGTACATCGTCGACAGGTGGCCGACCGGGTAGCTCGCATGCGTGTGCTCGACGAGTTTCGGCTTCGACGTCGTGCCGGACGTGAAATACAGCAGCATCGGATCGTTTGCGCGCGTGCGGCCTTCGGGCCTGAACGATGGCGAAGCCTGATAGGCGGCCGCAATGTCGGTCCACCCGTCGCGCGGGGCGCCTACCGAGATACGCGTGAGCGGCGCCTCGAGTGCATCGAATTTCGCCAGCTCCGCGCGATCGACGATCGCGACCTTCGCGCCGCCCAGTTGCACGCGCTCGCGCACGTCATCGGCCGATAGCTGCGTGGTGGCCGGCAGCACGATCGCGCCGAGCTTCATCGCGGCGAGCATCGTGTCCCACAGTTCGACGCGATTCGGCAACATCAGCAGCAGACGGTCGCCGCGGCCGATGCCCAGGCCGCGCAGGAAGTTCGCCACGCGATTCGAGCGCTCGGCCATCTGCGCATATGAAAGCGTGAGGCCGCGGCCCTCGGTGTCGTCGACAATCCGCAGAGCCGGGCTGTCGTTGCCGCGCGCGACGACGTCGAAATAGTCGAGCGCCCAGTTGAAGTCGTCGAGAACCGGCCACTGGAATTCGCGGTACGCGCGCTCGTAGTCGGTGCGATGGCGCAACAACAGATCGCGCGCTTCCCGAAAGCTGTCGGCTGCTGTCATGGTTGTCTCCAGTCCCATGCCGCATAAATTCCGCCTGCGTTCCAAGCGTAGCTGGCGTATCGCGGCGAGTCGGCGTGAATGCGCTCTATTGGCGGACATTCTGCACGCAAACCCGCAGCGCGATAACACCTGTTTGGACCTGGATCAAATCGTCGGCAAACTCGCGCCGCAATCGTCCCGCATTTCCCGCGCATCGATCGATTTCCGACTAAGCTTGATAACAGGCCTCCTTTTTGGGGCTGGCCGCCGCCGGCGCCGTGATCCGCCCTGCGGCGCACCGGCCGTCGGCGATGAGAATCTACCCGCTTCTCCCGTACCGGCAACCCGGCCCGCGGTCCAGGCGCCGCCCCGCATCCGGCGCCGCGCGGGTGGCGGGCGCGACGACGCGCGGCACGTCATGCGGCCTGCACCTGCGCGTGGTTGCGGTGCGCATGCTCCTGCTGGTCGCCGCTTTTATGGTCCTCGCCAACCTGGCGGGCGAAGGCTCGTCCGGCTTCGGCGCGACCACGGCCTACGCCGCCGACGCCACCGGCAAGCCGGCCGCGAGCGCGGCGCCGGTCGTCATCGTGATTCCGGTCAATGGCGCGATCGGGCCGGCGAGCGCGGACTTCATCGTGCGCGGACTCGCGCGCGCCGCGCATGAGCACGCGGCATTAGCGGTGCTCCAGCTCGATACGCCCGGCGGTCTCGACACGTCGATGCGGCAGATCATCAAGGCGATGCTCAGCTCGCCGGTACCCGTTGCCGCCTATATCGCCCCGGGCGGCGCGCGTGCCGCGAGCGCCGGCACATATATCGTCTATGCGAGCCAGATTGCCGCGATGGCGCCGGGCACGAATCTCGGCGCCGCCACGCCCGTGCGGATCGGCATGGGCGATTCCGACGCGCCGAAGCCCGGCGCGGGCCCCACGCTGCCCGGCCTCGCGCCCGACAGCAAGCCCGGCGATGCGCCTTCAGCGGCTTCCTCGGCCTCTGCTGCCGCCACCGCGTCGCCCGCGCTCGATACGCAATCGACCGAAACCCGCAAGCAGGTGCAAGACGCATCCGCCTATATCCGCGGCCTCGCCCAGCTGCGCGGGCGCAATGCCGACTGGGCGGAGCGCGCGGTGCGCGAAGCCGTGAGCCTGTCGGCACGCGAGGCGCTCGAGCAGAAGGTCGTCGATTTCGTCGCGCGCGACATTCCGGACCTGCTGCGGCAACTGGACGGCCGCACCGTCACCACGGCCGACGGGGAACACCGTTTGAGCATCGCGCACGCGAACGTGATCACGCTCGAGCCGGACTGGCGCAGCCGCTTCCTCGCGGTGATCACCGATCCGAACGTGGCGCTGATTTTGCTGATGATCGGCATGTACGGACTCTTCTTCGAGTTCGCCAATCCGGGCTTTGTGCTGCCGGGCGTAGCCGGCACGATCAGCCTGCTCGTCGGACTCTTCGCGCTGCAATTGCTGCCGATCAGCTATGTGGGACTCGGTCTGATTTTTCTCGGCCTCGCTTTCCTGATTGCCGAGGCCTTTTTGCCGACGTTCGGCTCGCTCGGCTTCGGCGGTGTCGTCGCGTTCGCGATCGGCGCCTTGATGCTGATCGATACCGATGTGCCCGGCTTCGGCATTCCGCTGCCGATGATCGTGGGCATCACGCTATTCGGCGCGCTGTTCGTGTTCACCGTGTCGAGCGTCGCGCTGCGTGCGCGGCGACGGCCCGTCGTGACGGGCTCCGAAGCGCTGATCGGCAGCATCGGCGTGGTGCTCGACGACGGTCTCACGCCGGACGGCAGGGGTAGCGACGGCAGCAGTGGCAGCAGTGGCAGCGGTGACAGCAGCGGCAAAGCCGACCGCGGCGTCGGCTGGGCGCGTGTGCATGGCGAACGCTGGCGGGTCGAAAGCAGCGAGCCGCTGCCGGCCGGCCACACCGTGCGCGTGACGGGCCGCCATGGACTCACGCTGACGGTCGTGCCGGCCAGCGCGGTATCACCACAAGGAGAACACAGATGATCGGTTTCACGTTCGGTTTCGGCAGCATTCTGATTGTGGTCGTCGTCCTGCTGATCGCATCGTCGATCCGCATTTTTCGCGAATACGAACGCGGCGTCGTGTTCATGCTCGGGCGTTTCTGGAAGGTCAAGGGACCGGGGCTCGTGCTGATCATTCCGGTCGTGCAGCAGGTCGTGCGGATGGACCTGCGCACCGTCGTATTCGACGTGCCGCCGCAGGATGTCATTACGCGCGACAACGTGTCGGTCAAAGTCAATGCGGTGGTCTACTTCCGCGTCGTCGATCCGGAGCGCGCGGTGATTCAGGTTGCGCGCTACCTCGAGGCCACGAGCCAGCTTGCGCAAACCACGCTGCGCGCGGTGCTCGGCAAGCACGAACTCGACGAACTGCTGTCGGAGCGCGAGCAGCTGAATGCCGACATCCAGAAGGTGCTCGATGCGCAGACCGACGCCTGGGGCATCAAGGTCTCGACGGTTGAAATCAAGCACGTGGACATCAACGAGACGATGATCCGCGCGATCGCGCGGCAAGCGGAAGCCGAGCGCGAACGGCGCGCGAAGGTGATTCACGCGGAAGGCGAACTGCAAGCTTCGGAGAAACTGCTGCAAGCGGCGCAGATGCTGGCCCGGCAGCCCCAGGCAATGCAGTTGCGCTATCTGCAGACGCTCACGACGATCGCCGCGGACAAGAATTCGACAATCGTGTTTCCGCTGCCGATCGACGTCATCACCGCGGTGCTGGACCGGATGGGCAAGCCCACGCAAACCTGAACGTGCCTATTGAAAACAACAGTTCGCCTGTGCCTCACGCGCTCTGGCGAGTCGCTCTAGAATGGAAATGCACTCCTTCAACTTGTTGAGGACGCAACCATGAAACGCATTCCTCGTATGGTTCTTTGTTTGATTGCCGGCGCCTCGTGCGCGACCTATGCGCTGGCGGGAACGCCCGCGGACGGCTACGACCCGTCGGCGCCGAAAACGCGTGCGCAGGTCATCGCCGATTTTGCCGAATGGCGCGCCGCTGGCTACGACCCGAACGACTGGATCGATTATCCGGAGAACGCAATTGCGGCGGGCAGGATCGTGGCCGCGCGGCGCGCGGCACAGGCGGCGAGTCACCCGGCGCAGTAGCATGAAGGAAGCAAGGGCCGCGGAATCCTCCATTCCGCGGGCGCCCTCCCGATGGTTTGTTGTTACGCCTCTTTCCCATTAACGGCATTCCGCCCATCGCGAGCGCCGTTATTCAAATTTCCTTATCGAACCGCAACGGTTCGCTGATTTCCTGATCGCAGCAGGACGATTGCGCCAATCAAGGAATTCACGGAGATGCTCCTCCAGAATTTGTTCATATAAACTCCGCACAACTATCGAGGTTGTCCCTGCTGCCCCGGCAGCCGGTTCCTGTTTACAATCCGCCCCGTGGCTGTTCCGGACCGCAGCCGCTTTGCTGGCAGTCTTCTTCGACAACAACGACTCAACCCGACGAGAGAATCGGCACATGGACTCCGTAAAACGGTATTTCGGCTTCGACGAAGCAGGCACCAACCTGCGCACGGAAGTGCTCGCCGGCGTGACCACCTTCCTGACGATGGCCTACATCATCTTCGTCAACCCGGCGATCCTCGGCGACGCCGGCATGCCGAAAGACTCCGTTTTCGTGGCCACCTGTCTCGTCGCGGCGCTCGCTTCCGTCATCATGGGTCTCTATGCGAACTACCCGATCGCGCTCGCGCCGGGCATGGGACTCAACGCGTACTTCGCGTACACGGTCGTCAAAGGCATGCATTTCCCGTGGCAAGCGGCGCTCGGGGCCGTGTTCATTTCCGGCTGTCTTTTCATGATCGTCACGCTGTTTCGCGTGCGCGAAGTGATCGTCAACGGCATTCCGCATTCGATCCGCATCGCGATTACCGGCGGTATCGGGCTCTTTCTCGCGATCATCTCGCTGAAGTCCGCCGGCATCGTGACCGGCAGTCCGGCCACGCTCGTGACGCTCGGCAACTTGCATGACGCGCATGCCGTGCTGGCCATCATCGGCTTCTTCGCGATCGTCACGCTCGACTATTTGCGCATTCGCGGTGCGATTCTGATCGGCATCGTCGGCGTGACCGTGCTGAGCTTTTTCTTCGGCGGCAATGAGTTCCACGGCATCGTGTCCGCGCCGCCGTCGATCGAGCCGACCCTCTTCAAGCTCGACATCCGTGGCGCGTTGTCGACCGGCATCCTCAATGTCGTGCTCGTCTTCTTTCTCGTCGAGCTATTCGACGCAACGGGCACGCTGATGGGCGTCGCAAACCGCGCGGGTCTGCTCGTGCATGGCAAGATGCATCGCCTCAACCGTGCACTGCTCGCGGATAGCACCGCGATTCTCGCGGGCTCCGTGCTGGGTACCTCGTCGACAACCGCGTATATCGAAAGCGCGTCGGGCGTGCAGGCGGGCGGCCGCACCGGCGTGACGGCGCTGACCGTCGCCGTGCTGTTTCTGCTGAGCCTCTTCTTCGCGCCGCTGGCCGGTGTCGTGCCGGCTTACGCGACGGCACCCGCGCTGCTCTATGTGTCGTGTCTGATGCTGCGCGAAATGGTCGACCTGCCGTGGGAGGATGCCACCGAAGTCGTGCCGGCTGCGCTGACCGCGTTGCTGATGCCGTTCACCTATTCGATTGCGAACGGGGTCGCGTTCGGCTTTATCTCCTATGCGGGGCTCAAACTGCTGACGGGACAGGCGCGGCAAGTGAAACTCGTGGTGTGGATCATCGCGGCGGTCTTCCTGCTGCGCTTCTTCTATCTCGGCGCGGAATAGCCGCGCTCCGCCTGTTTGCCCCCCCCCTCATTCACAAAGATTCCGTACAAGAACAAGCGTCAAGGAGTAATGCATGTCCGCTTACGCGACGCAGGAGCGCTATTCGAAGCCTGCGATCTTTTTTCATTGGGCCATTTTTCTGCTCGTCGCGACTGCGTTTCTCGCGATCGAAATTCGCGGACCGAAAGGCAGCGACAGCCGCGCGCTGTGGACCGCCGTGCACATGTGGGCCGGCGCGCTCGTGCTATCGCTCGCGGTGCTGCGGCTCTTGTGGCGCCTGTGGCGCGGCGCGCCCGCCGAAGTGGAAATGAATGCGCTGCTGACCTTTCTCGCGCGGCTCGTTCATCTCGCGCTCTATGTGTTTATTTTCGCGCAGCCGCTGCTCGGCATGCTGATGGTCAACGCCGGCGGTCATCCGGTCACGCTTGCCGGAACTGACTTCCCGATCGTGCTCGTGGGCGCCGATCCGGGGGCGCGGCACGCGCTGCACGATGCGCACGTGTGGCTCGGCAATGCGTTCTATTGGGTGATCGGCCTGCACGCGCTGGCGGCGATCGCGCATCAGCTGCTCTTCAGGGATCGCACCCTGCAACGAATGATGTAGCGCGACGCTACGAGCGAACGTTCGCCTCGTAAAACCGCACATAGCCGCTGCGCAACACCGCGCATTGCGCGCGCGTCTCGGACAGCAGCCGGCGCGTGGCGGCTTCGATACGCGAGCGGTGCGTATCGAACGCGCCCAGCATGTCTTCGAAGCGCGGCGACGCCGCGCCGAAATGGTCTTCGAGCGCTTCAGCTGTAATCGTGCATTCCACCCTTTCACCATCGACCATCGCCGTAAAAGCCAGGGTCAGCTCTCGCCCCGAATATTCGGGGGGCTCGTTCGGGAAAATGATCTGCATGGGAATCGCCTGCCGGGTTGAACGCCATTGCCGTGGCCGCGCCTGCCCTTCGGGTGCCTCCGTCGTGGAACGCAGGCGCGGATCGAACCGCCGCGGACTGTGCGCAAGCGCACGGCCGGAACGATTTCATTCACTTTAGACGACTTCCGCCGCGCCGCAAGTTTTCCGTTGACGCACACCATCGCGGTGCTGGAAGGCGCCGCTGCGAGCCCTACCGCGGTGCAAAAAAACGCCCGGCGCCGCACTTGCGGTGGGCACGCCATTGAACGAACGGACCTGTACCCGTTCCCATGATCGCCTCCGCCTGCGGGCAGGCAATCGCGATCCGCGATGCGCACGCTGCGCCGAATCGTTACGGCGTCCTGTAAGATGGCCAATGACCGGCAATCGTATGCTGCAGTGCCAAATAATTGGCATGACGACACGACAAAGCCGGCCGCCTCGACGCGGCCCGGCTTTGCATTCCACCGGAGACAAGCTGTGAATCCTCGTCCCGCTGCTGGACAGCCAATTGGACAGCCCGTCGGCCAGGCTGCGGCTCGACTCGATGTGATCGCCCAGGCGCACACGCGCTCGCGCAATTTCGGGTTGCATGCGCACGAGGCGCCGGATTTTCATCCGCTACGGCATGCCCAGTTGCAGGACGTTGTCGAGCGCAACCAGTCGCTTTACTCACATGCGCTTCCGGTCATGGAAACGCTGCATGCCCAGATCGTCGATACGCAAAGCATGGTGCTGCTGACCGACAGCAATGGCGTGATCCTGCACAGCCTCGGCGATCGCGACTTCGTCGAGAAAGCGCGACGGGTGGCGCTGTGCCCCGGCGTATCGTGGGCCGAAGCCGATCGCGGCACGAACGCCATCGGCACCGCGCTCGCGGACGGGCAGCCGACCGTCGTGCACGGCGGCGAGCACTTTCTGCATGCGAACCGCATCCTCGCCTGCTCGTGCGCGCCGATTGTCGACCCGTACGGCCACACGATCGGCGCACTCGACGTCAGTGGCGATACGCGCGGCTTTCACAAGCACACGCTGGCGCTCGTGCGGATGTCCGCGCAGATCATCGAGAATCACCTGTTTGCGAACCAGTTCGTCGATGCCGTGCGTGTGCGCTTCCATGCGCGCGCGGAATTTATCGGCACGCTGTTCGAAGGGCTCGCGGCGTTTTCGCCCGACGGCCGCTTTATTTCCGCGAATCGCAGCGCGCTGTTCCAGTTCGGACAGCCGCTCGCCGCGCTGCAGCGGCAGCCGTTCGATGCGCTGTTCGGCGCGCCGTTCGCGGCGCTCGTCAGCGAAGCGGAGCGCGCGCCGGGCGAATGCATGACGCTGATCTTGCCGAGCGGCGTGCGGGTTCTTGCGCGAGCCGAGTGCCGTGCGCGGCCTGCATTCGTCGCGGGCGGCTTCAGTGAACATCGCGGTGAGCACCGCAGTGAGCACCACAGTGACCCTCATCACGACCACAGCGGCAGCGCATCGGCCAAACTTCAAACGACCAGCGGGCGCGCCGGACCGGACCCGTACGCGGTGAGCTTCGCGACGCTCGATACCGGCGACGCGAGAATGGCCGACGTTCTGCGCCGCATCGAAAAGATCGGCGGCCGCGACATTCCGCTGCTCGTGCTCGGCAAGACGGGCACCGGCAAGGAATGGCTCGCGCGCGCGTTTCACCACGAATCGCCGCGCCGTGCGGCGCCATTCGTCGCGGTCAATTGCGCATCGCTGCCCGATTCGCTGATCGAAGCCGAACTGTTCGGCTACGAGGACGGCGCCTTCACCGGCGCGCGCAAGCGCGGCAACGCCGGCAAGATCGTGCAGGCGAACGGCGGCACGCTTTTTCTCGATGAAATCGGCGATATGCCGCTCGCTCAGCAGGTCCGGCTCATGCGCGTGCTGCAGGAACGCTCGGTGGTACCGCTCGGCGGCACGCGGGCGATTCCCGTCGATGTGAGGATCATCTGCGCGACGCACCGCAACCTGCGCGAGATGATCGACGCCGGCACGTTCCGCGAAGACCTGTACTACAGGATCAACGGCCTTGCCGTCACCTTGCCTGCGCTATGCGAGCGCACCGATCTCGCGACGCTCGTCGAACGGATGCTGGCGGAGCAGCAACGCGAGGAACCGCGCACGCCGCCTCGGGTGAACCGTGAAGTACTCGAACTATTCGGCCGTTGCCTGTGGCCCGGCAATCTGCGGCAACTGTCGAACCTGCTGCGCACAGCCGGCATCATGGCCGAAGGCGCGGACGCGATCGGGTTCGAGCATCTGCCCGAGGATTTTCTCGAAGACCATGCGGCCGCGCAAAGGCTGGAACTCGACGGCCAGGAGACCTCCTTCGTCGTCGACGACAATGCCGCGTTGCGCGCGCAGTCGACGTGTTCTTCTCCTTCCACCGCGCGCGCGCCCGCACGCATGACCGAATGGCAGGCCGCCCTGATCGAGCAAACGCTGGCGCGCCACGACGGCAATATCTCCGCGGCGGCGCGTGAACTGGGGCTCGCGCGCAATACGGTGTATCGTTATCTGCGCATGCGCGGTGCGCACTGAGCGCACTGAGCGCAATCGATCGGCAATGGCCACGCGTCACGAACTCAAACGATTCCGCACGAACCTCGCCGACGAACTCGACAGCGCCGCGCTATACGACGCGCTTGCACGCGTCGAAAAAGACCCTGCGCGCCGCGCGGTGTTCGCGCAACTGGCCGGGGCCGAACGCGAGCACGCGAACATCTGGCTCGACAAGCTGCGCGCGAGCGGCGTGCGCGTGCGGACACACCATCCGAGCGCGAAGACCTACCTGATGCGCGCGTTGATCCACACGCTCGGACCGTCGTCGGTGCTGCCGACGCTCGCGGCCGCGGAAACAGCGGATCGCGACAAGTATGCGCATCAGCCCGACGCCGCGCAGCTGTCGGCGGACGAGCAGCGTCACGCCGCGGTGATGGAGGCCGTGGTCGCGCAAGACATCCAGCGCGCCAGAAGGTTGCTGGCCACGCGCGCGCGGCGGCACCGCACGCCGTCCGTCGCGCGCGCGTTCGAAACAGAGGCGTGGCACAAGGGCGTCGCATCGGGTAACGATCTGCGCGCGGCGGTGCTCGGCGCAAACGACGGACTCGTGTCGAACTTCTGCCTCATCATGGGCGTGGCGGGCGCGGGCACCGGCAACAAGGCCATCATGCTGAGCGGCCTCGCCGGCCTGATCGCGGGCGCGTGCTCGATGGCGCTCGGCGAGTGGCTGTCGGTAACGAATGCACGCGAACTCGCGCGCACGCAGATCGCGAAGGAAGCGGACGAACTCGAGCACGCACCGGAGGCGGAACGCCGCGAGCTTGTGATGATCTACGAGGCGAAAGGCATCGACCACACCGAAGCGAAACGCGTCGCCGCGCAGATCATGCGCGACAAACAGAAGGCGCTCGATACGCTGACACGCGAAGAACTGGGCATCGACCCCGCGGAGCTTGGCGGCAATCCGTGGTCGGCCGCGGGCGCGTCGTTCTGTCTGTTTTCGCTCGGCGCGCTCTTTCCGGTGCTGCCGTTTCTGTGGGCGCAGGGCAGCACGGCGATTGCGCAGTGCGTGGCCTTGAGCGCATTCGGGCTCGCGGCGGTCGGCGTGTTTACGTCGCTATTCAATGGACGTGGTGCCGCGTTTTCGGCGTTGCGGCAGATCGCGATTGGATTGATTGCGGCTGCGTTTACGTTTGGGGTCGGCCATTTGCTCGGGGTGTCGCTGTCGTAATCGAGCGATCGAGTGATCGCCTGATCCGCGATCGCGCGATGGGGTCGCACCACACGTACGCGAGCTGGGTGGCCACGCGTTCGCGGCAGTTCCGTTAAACTCCGCTACGCCCTTCCGCATCGGCCGGCCTATGCCCTTCCTAGCCACCCCGATTAATTGCGATGCTCGAACCTGACGCAACTTACACCGTCCTTATCGAACCGCTCGGACGCAGGTTCGATGCGCCCGAGTCGCTGACCTTGCTTGAAGCCGCCGCCTTCGCCGGTTTGCGTCTGCCGCGCTCGTGCCGCAACGGCACCTGCCGCACCTGCTTGTGCAAAATGTCCGCGGGCAGTGTGCGCTATCAGATCGAATGGCCCGGCGTGAGCGCCGAAGAAAAAGCGGACGGCTATATCCTGCCGTGCGTCGCCATCGCCGAAAGCGATCTGGTCATTGAAGTGACCGGCGTGCAGGAGATGTGAGCCTCTGTCGACTCGCGGCGTGGACCGCGAGCTGACTGACGGGCAGGATGGATCAGAAGTCGAGCTGATCCGAGGTGATGTCGAGCGCGGCGGCGATTTTTTCGCGCGTGGACCGACGCAAACGATCGCTGCTTTCCTGCTGCGCATAGGCCGATTGGCTAATACCCAGGCGTTGTGCAACTTCAGCTTGCGTCAAGCCCAAATGCTCGCGCCATGCGCGCACAGGCGTCGCACCGTCGACCGTGCGGCTCACCACATCATGAGGAATCAGCCCGCGTTCGCCGCCGCGTTCGGCCAGGTACTGCATGTAGGGAATAACCACGAAAGCCGGCGCACCGTCGGCGCCCGTTATAGGTTGAATCGCCGTCAGCCTTAATGGCCGATTAGCTGTTAGTGATGCTGATCGTCCGGGACGTTGATGTCGCGCGACCTTCCTGGCGTCCTGCATGCTCGCACATCACACCTGTTTGTGGACCATACGAAGACTCTGAAAAGCGATCCCACCGGAAAGCGTCCGGGCAACGCGACGGCCGATATCGACGGGCGCCCTATAATCGCCACGTCAGCGATCGACATCGCAAAGCGACAGCCCGCACATCGCCTTCATCAACGAACCTTCAAACCGGCATGGACTTCGACGTCATCGTTCTCGGCGCCGGCATCATCGGCGTTTCATCGGCTGTGCATCTGCAGGACCGCGCGTTGCGCGTCGCGCTCGTCGACCGCCGCGGTCCCGGCGAAGAAACGAGCTTCGGCAACGCCGGCCTGATCGAGCGTTCGTCGATCGTGCCGTACGGCTTTCCGCGCCAGCTGCGCACCTTGCTGCGTTACGCGCGCAATCGCTCGACCGACCTCTACTGGGATTACAAGGCGCTGCCGTCCTACGCCGGGTGGCTGATGCGCTACTGGTGGGAATCGCAGCCGCAACGCCATGCGGCCGCCGCGCGCGACATGCTGCCGCTGATCGGCGCGTGCGTCGTCGAGCACGACGCCCTGATCGCGCGCGCGGGTGCCGGTCAACTGGTGCACGACGGCGGATGGATCGAGGCATATCGCACAGCTGCCGCGCTCGACAAGGAGCGCGCACAAGCGCAAGCCGACGCGCACGAACACGGCCTGCGCGTCGAACCGCTCGACGCGGCCGCGCTACGCGCGCGCGAGCCGAGCCTCGGCGCGGACATCTGCGGCGGTTTGCATTGGCGCGATCCGAAGAGCGTGCGCAGTCCGGGCGCGCTCGTGAAGAGCTATGCGCGGCTTTTCGAAAGCATCGGCGGTGCGTTCGTCAATGGCGACGCGACGACGCTGCGCGCCGAACACGACGCGTGGACGGTCGAGACGGTATCCGGGCGTCTGAGCGCACGGAACGTCGTCGTTGCGCTCGGCCCGTGGTCAGACAGCGTGTTCGAGCCTCTCGGATACCGGATTCCGCTGCGCGCCAAGCGCGGCTACCACATGCACTATCGGCCGACGCGCACACCGTTGTCGGTGCCCGTTGTCGATATCGAATACGGTTATGTCGTGGCGCCGATGGAAAACGGCCGGCTGCGCGTCACGACCGGTGCAGAGCTCGCGACGCCCGGCACGCCGCCCACCGGCATCCAGCTTGCGCGTATCGAGCCGCTCGCACGCGCCGCGTTCGGCGTCGGTGAACGGCTCGATCCGGCGCCCTGGCTCGGCATGCGCCCATGCACGCCCGACATGCGGCCCGTGATCGGGCCCGCGCCGCGGCATCGCGGCTTGTGGTTCGCATTTGGCCACAACCATCATGGGCTCACGCTTGGACCGGTCACCGGCCGGCTGCTTGCGGAGATGATGACCGGCGCCACGCCGTTCACGGATCCGCGGCCGTATCGCGTGGAACGGTTCGTCTAGAACCGCAGGCGGCCTTCGTACCGTTGACGGCGCTGCGGTCGGCGGCGGCTCGAAGCAATCGTCAGAGGCCGTGCCGCTGCATGATCAGCAACAGCAGCGACAGCGTCACGATCGAAGCGACGGTCGAAAAGAGAATGGTCTGCGACGTCACGTGCGCCTCGCGCTGATAGAACTCGGCGAGCATGTACGGTCCGGTGCCGGTCGGCAGCGCGGCAAGCAGGACGGCGACACCGACCGTATCGGCCGGCAACGAGAACACGCGCGAGGCCATCCACCAGGCGAACGCCGGCTGCACGATCAGCTTGAGCGCGGTAAACACGAACGACGTATGGCGTGCCTTGCCCGCTTGCCGCTTCTCGGCCAGAAAGAGCCCGAGGCTCACGAGCGCGCATGGGCTCGCGGCGCCGCTCAACAATTTGAGGAATGTCTCGGCGCTGTGCGGCAGCGTCCAATGCACGCTTGCCACGAGCGCACCCGCGATCGGCGAAACGATCAGCGGATTTTTTGCGAGCGAGCGCAACACCTTGAAACCGAGCTTGTGCGGCGTACGCTCGGTCTGCAATCCGACTTCGATCAACACGATCGCGAAGGCGAACAGCACGCACGCGACGATGATCGTCGCGATTGTCGTCGGCGTGAGGCTTGCGTTGCCGAATACGATCAACGCGAGCGGAAAGCCGATGTACCCGGTATTCGGGTACGACGCCGCGATCGCATCGACGCTCGCATCGGCAAGATGTCGTCCTTGCACGATCCGCACGATCAGCACGCCGAGAAACAGCACCGCGCACGCAGCCGAAAACGTCGCAACGAAGCCCGGCTGGTCGAGCTGACGCCAGGTGGAATGCGCCATGGTGTCGAATAGCAGCGCGGGCAGAGCAAGCCACACGACGAAACGGTTCAGCTCGGAAGCGGCGGTGGGCCCAAGCAGATTGCGGCGCCGGCAGCCAAAGCCGGCGAAGATCAATGCAAAGACGGGAATCAGGATTTCGAGCGTGGACAACATCGGGCCCTGCGAATCGGCGAGTCGGAAGGCCGTTAGCGTAAACCCGATCAACGATACAATCCAATGCCGATTGAATTGCTCAACCATACCTTTTTTGCATCATGGTCGATGTCAAACCGCTTCGCTATTTCGTCACCCTCGCCGAGACGCGCCATTTCGGCCGCGCCGCCGCGCGGCTCAATCTGTCCCAGCCGCCGTTGAGCCGTCAGCTCGCGGCGCTCGAAGCCTCGTTGGGCGTCACGCTAATCGAGCGCAATTCGCGCAGCGTCACACTGACCGCGGCGGGCGCGCGCTTCTACGCCGACGCGAAAGCGATTCTCGCGGCCATCGACCAGGCCGGCCGCAATGCCCGCGCCGCCGTGCTCGGCGAGCGAGGCGAACTGACGATCGGTTTCACGATGTGCGCCGCGTACAGTGTGCTGCCCACTTACGCCCGCCGCTACGGCGCCGCCTTTCCGGACGTCTCGCTGAATCTGCGGGAAATCGTGTCGAACGATCTCGCGCCGCAGGTGCTCGACGGGCAACTCGATGCGGCGATCATGCTGTCGGGCGCGCCGCCCCACGGTCTTGCCGCACGCACCGTGCTCACCGAGCCGCTGTGCGTCGCGCTGCCGCGCCGGCATCCGCTCGCCCGCGCGAGGCGGCTCTCCATCGCGCAGCTTGCGCGCGAGCCGTTCGTCATCGCCGCGCGGGAGGTCGGCGAGGGGCTGCATACGACGATCGTCGAACACTGCCGCACGGGCGGCTTCGAGCCCGATGTGCGCTTCGAAGTGCGTTTGCAGCAGACGGTGCTGAGTCTCGTCGATGAAGGCGCCGGTGTCGCGCTCGTGCCGACGTCGATGCAGCGCGCCCAACTGGCGGACGTGGTGTTCAAGCCGCTGGCGCAGCCACCGTCGATTTCTCAGGTTCTGATCTGGCTGTCGACGAACCGGAATCCGTGTCTCGCGCGATTTCTCGAGCTGGTCGAGGCGGCCCCCCATAAAAACGGCCTGCACGGAGTCGCCGTGCAGGCCGTGCAAGTCGGGTAGCGCGTGCTTTAGCCGGCGAGGCGCTGCTCTGGCTGCGCTGCGCGCGACACACGCTGCAAGCGCTCGGCGAGCGCGCCGAACAGCAGACCGATCGACGTCCACAACACCGCCTGCATGCCGAGCGCGGCGACGCGGAACTTCCACAGCACGACCGCCGGGAATGCAGCCGGCACCTCGTTGATGACCGGCAATCCCGCTTGCACCGCCGCGATAATCGCAATGAACACAAGCCCCGCGACGATCGATCCGTTCCACGCGTCGAAGCGCGCAACCGCGCGACGCCGCACCTTCATCGAAAACACGAGCGCGGTCAGCGAAATGACGATCATCAGGAAGTACAGCCCGGTGCGATAGCCGATCGTCTCCGGGTCGCCGACCGACGGCGGATTCGGCGGATATTTGAGCGCGGGTACGATCGCGATCGCCGTGAATGCGCCGAACGCGAGCCACGCGGACAGTGCGCGCACGCTCAGCTTTCCAGCGCGGCCGTACAGATACGCGAAGGTCAGCGAAAAGAGCCCGCCCACGGCGGCGCCATATACAACCACACCGGTGAAAAGGCCGAGGCCGGCCTGCGTGCCGCGGCTCACGAGTTCGGGCTCGGGCGCCTCGCCCTTCGCCGCGTCGGCTTTCTCTTCGAATGAAATGGCCTGATCGACTTGCGGCTCGCCGACCACGCGGGCCAGACCGAACGTGAGCAATCCCGCGGCGATGCCTGCGAGCATGCCGCGCACCAGCAATTTACCTACCATGGTTGGCTCCTGCGTCAGTGGCAGGGGAAGCCGAGCAGATGGCGGCCGTCGTGGACGAATTCGTGCACGTACATGCCGGGAATCAGCGACGTCGCGCCCTCTTCCGCGCCAACGAAATAGAGTGCGAGCAACAGCAGCAGCCCACCGAAGACGACCCACGGCAACAGTTCACGCAGCGGAATGGGCGTGGGCCCGGCAGCGGGTTCGAGTGCGTCGAGCGGCTTGAAAACGGCGTCGGACATGACGGATATCTCCCTGGGGTTGCGCGCCCCGATAGTCGATTGAAGGAAATGGCACGAAGCTGGGTCTGACTCCCGGACCAATGATGTGGCCGATTACAGTGGCGCGACCGCGCCGGACTTGCACCGGCTTCCGCACTTCGTGTAGTGCGTATTCTACGCGCTAAACTGTGCGGCCCCTTGAAGCTTTTCGCGGGCCGCGCGCAACAGCTCAAGCGCAGCCTGTACACCCGACCGACATGTCATGCCGAAACGTCTCTGGTTGATCAGCCACGCGTCGACTGCCGCGCAACGCAGCGCGACGTTTGCGGATGCGAACGAGCCGCTCGACGCGCGCGGCCTCGCTGAAGCAAACGCGTATGCGCAGCGTGCGCGCATCGCGTTCGACAGCGCACGCCAGATGCACGCGTTGACGAGCCCCGCAGCTTGCGCGCGCGACACGGCCCGTGCGCTCGGCCTGAAGGCGGCAGTCGCCGCCGGACTCGCCGATACGGACTATGGCGAATGGCAGCGCATGCGAGTCGCCGATATTGCCGCGCGGGCGCCAGAGGCGCTGGAAGCATGGCTGCGCGATCCTGCTGCCGCACCGCCGGGCGGCGAATCGTTCGAAGCGGTTATCGCGCGTGTCAGCGCGTGGCTCGAGGCGCTTGCGGAGGACGACCCGACCGATGTCACGGTAGTCGCCATCACGCACGCGGCTGTGTTGCGCGCGGCGCTCATCCATGTGCTGCGCGCGCCAGCCGCGGCATTCGCGCAAATCGAAATCGCGCCGCTCGCAACAATCGAATTGCGCTATTCGAAGCGCGGCTGGGCGTGGTGGCCGCATGCGCTAGCGGACTCTCTGCGATAACGCAAAGGACCGCCTGGCGACGTGCTCATCGCCCTGGCCGAGACGGCAGATAGGCCATTCGGCGGATTTCGCAGCGGACAACACGCCGGTATCATCGCCAATCACCCATAGCCGGTCATAGGCGAGCGGCAAAACGATACCGGACGATGCCGAGCGATGCCGCTTTACCCGAACATTGAACACGAGATTCGCGCGCACATGAGCCGCATCGCCGAGGGCGAGCGCGTCAAGCCGATTGCCGTCGGCCGGCTAACCGACGATCAGCATCAGGCGATCTCAAGACTACGGCTTTCCGTCGGACTGCCGGGGCTCGACGATCCCGAAATCCTGTTGCTCGGGCGTCACATCCACCAAAGCCGCGTGGTCAAGGATCACTACAAGCTCGACGACGTTCTATGCCAGATCCGCAGCTCGCTAGCGGAAACCTCGGTCGTCCACGGTTCGTCGAAAATGACCGTCGTACAGAGCATCGTTCCCCGAGCGGACGGTTACGGATCGATGGTTAGGGACGAGGCTGTGCTCGAGCTTCTGGCTCGCAAACCGAAGGCGGAACTGTTCTCCGTCATTCCGAAGGGCGACATTTCGCCCGCGAAACGCAAGCAAAAAACCGGACAGCAGAAAAAGGAAAGGCCGCTCGAGAGCGGCCTGGAAGCTTGATGAATTTGCTCGCCCGGGTAACGAACAGCTGGTCCGGCGCCCCAGCAAATTCAACGAGGAAATGGTACCCGTTATCGACCGTTCGCGCAAGCCGCCGGTTAGGTGCGGTCCCCGATCGACCGCTCCCGCCTCGCATAAGCAAGCGCTTCACCCCGGCTAGTCCTCTCCCCCTCTCATCCCCGGCATCAGCGAATCGCTCGGCCGCGCAATATCGAGCACCTTGCGCGCGGACTGGATGCCGACCACCGGCAAACCCTCGGTATCGAGCATGCCGATCTGCGCGAGCACGGTCGCCTGATCCCAGTACACATGCAGGTTGTCGATCTTGTCGCCGCGAAAGCAGATCACCGCGACCATCGCGACTTCGAAGTATTTGCCGGTCGGTTCGACGCCCGGCAGCATCCAGTGCATTTCGCACGTGTGCGTGCAGCGGAACACGAATTCGTCGACGATGCGGTCGACGCCGACCGTAAACGACACCGGCACATGCTGCGCATCGGGCGGAAACGAATGCATGAACTCTTCGACGTAGAAGCGCTTGAGCGACTCGCGGCCGATGCCGCCCGTCATGGTCGGCACATCGTTGAAGTAGGGATCGTCGACCATCGTCGCCATCACGGCCTCGGCGTCGCGCGTGACGTACTTGTGGTACGAGTGCCGCTTCCAGACGCGCTCGATCGCGTAGATCGGCCCCATCGTCTTCTTGAGCAGCGACAGCGAACGCGAATACGACAGCACCGCCGACGGCCGGTCGAATTCGGGGCCATGCAGCGCAAACGCCTCGCCGCACTCGTATTCATGGATCGTCACGCCCGGCTTGTACTCGAACGCCGCACGGATCTTGCCGCGCACCAGCACGTCGTGCGCGGACAACATGCGCCCGGCCAGATGCAGCACAACCGGGCAGCGCAGGCGGCGCGCGTCGCCCAGGTGCGCTTCGAGCGCGGCGCCGCAGTAGCCGACCGCGCAGTCGACATCGGTATAAGCCGCCGCGAGCACGGCGAGCTTGCCGCCGGATCCGAAGCCGAGCACGCCGACCTTGCCGTCGTGCGCCGGATGTTCGCGCAATGCTTCGAAGGTCGAATTGATGTCGTCGATCGCATGATCGACATCGAGAAGCCGGTCGTATTCGTGCGCGAGCGTCACGTCGTCGCCGTGACGCCTGAACGACTTGTGCGGCGAGAGCCGCCAGTACAGATCGGGCACGACCACGACATATCCTTCTTCGGCATAACGCCGCGCCATCGTCTTGATCGCGTCGTCGACCCCATAAATGTCGTGCAGCAGCACGAGCCCCGGCGCCGGTCTTTGCGCGGGAAAAGCAATATGGCCTGCGAAACTCCGGCCATGGCTCGCGGCAATTTCAATCGAATCGTCCATCGTCCATCTTGTTGTTACACCCGTGGGTGATGCGTGAGAGCCAGTCGCTTTCCAGAACGTCCAAACAGCTTACTTATTCCAATCGTAATAAATCGGAAAGCATCCGGGCATCGCATCGGCGCGCTCTCGCGCCAAATCAGTGCATCGCTCGCCGCACGCACTGCTGCGGTGCAATACAAATACCGCAATGGTTGCGCGCAACACGTTACGGCATAAGGATCTGCGGCTTTGCTGCTGAATGGCATGACCGTTGCTTAAAGCGGTTCGTTGCCCGCAATGACGCGGGCGGCGCGAGCGGAACCGCCTTACGCGATCGGCGAAAGCGGTCCGCGCAGAACACGGCCGCAAGTCCCGCAACATAGCAACGCGCGACGTGGGATTTCGGCAGACAACAGTCGGGCAATGGCGTTCGACGTGCGTCGCATCGGGTTCCTCACCCGCTGCGCGATACTTCGTCAGAACGGACATCATGAGCAAACCCCGACTCGTCGTCATCGGCAACGGCATGGCCGGCATCCGCACGCTCGAAGAACTGTTGACGATCGCGCCCGATCAATACGACATCACGGTCTTCGGCGCCGAACCGCACCCGAACTACAACCGTATCCTGCTTTCGCCGGTGCTCGCGGGCGAGCAGACCTTCAGCGACATCGTGCTCAATCCGCTCGAGTGGTACGGGCAGAACGGCATTCGCCTGCACCTGGGCAAGACCGTCGAAAAGATCGACCGCGTGCGCCGCAAGGTGATCGCCACCGACGGCACCGAAGCGCCATACGAGCGCCTGCTGATCGCGACCGGCTCGACGCCGTTCATCCTGCCGGTGCCCGGCAATACGCTCAAGGGCGTGATCAGCTATCGCGACATCTACGATACGCAGACGATGATCGACACGGCCGCGGTGAAACGTCACGCGGTCGTGATCGGCGGCGGCCTGCTCGGGCTCGAGGCCGCGAACGGCCTGAAGCTGCGCGGCATGGACGTGACCGTCGTGCACCTTGCCGATACGCTGCTCGAGCGGCAGCTCGACGCGACCGCGGGCCGGCTGCTGCAACGCTCGCTCGAAGCACGCGGGCTCAAATTCCTGCTCAGCAAGGCGACCGCGGAAATTGCCGGCAACGATGCGGGCGAAGTGACCGGCGTGATCTTCAAGGACGGCGATGCGATTCCCGCCGACCTCGTCGTGATGGCCGCCGGCATCCGCCCGAACACGGCGCTCGCGGAAGCGGCCGGGCTGCACTGCAATCGCGGCATCGTCGTCAGCGATGCGTTGCAGACCTACGATCCGCGCATCTACGCGGTCGGCGAATGCGTGAGCCACCGCGGCATCGCATATGGCCTCGTCGCGCCGCTGTTCGAGCAGGCCAAAGTGGCCGCGAACCATCTCGCGCTGATGGGCATCGGCAGCTACAAGGGCTCGGTGCTGTCGACAAAGCTGAAAGTAACCGGCATCGACCTGTTCTCCGCAGGCGACTTCATGGGCAGCGAAGGCACCGAGGAAATCGTGCTGTCGGACCCCGCGGGCGGGGTCTACAAGAAGCTCGTGATCCGGGACGACCAGCTGGTGGGCGCCTGCCTGTACGGCGACACCGCCGACGGCGCGTGGTACTTCAAGCTGCTGCGCGAAGGCCGCAAGCTCGGCGAACTGCGCGATCACATCATGTTCGGCGAATCGAGCGTCGGCGACGCGGGCGTGCAGGGGCAAAGCCGCGCGGCCGCAATGGCCGACAGCGACGAAGTATGCGGCTGCAACGGCGTATGCAAAGGCACGATCGTCAGGGCGATCACCGAAAAGGGCCTGTTTACGCTCGACGACGTGAAGAAGCACACCAAGGCGTCGAGCTCGTGCGGCTCGTGCACGGGGCTCGTCGAACAGATCCTGATGAGCACGGTCGGCGCGAACTTCCAGGAGCCGCCGAAGACGAAGGCCGTGTGCGGCTGCACGGACCACAATCACGGCGAAGTGCGCAAGGCGATCCGCGAGCACCATCTGCT
>NZ_BAAILL010000043.1:0-371 GCF_054589215.1 Paraburkholderia sp. 2C
TTGGCCTTGGGAATAAAGACCCTCCGTAATGGCAGAGGCCTGTATCCACGCCGCTTCAACCTGCCGATGGCTTCCCATCGGCGTTCAGGCGAATCCCATAGTTCGCGATCGACTCCAGCCGTTCGCGCACCCTGGTTCTGCGTAACACGTCGCACCGCGTACAACTTTGCGGACAACGTGCGGGTCAGCATCCGCTGCAGGGCTTTCACCCTGCGCCAGTCGCCTTCCCGCGTCGCCTTCGCAATTCGAATCTGCATCCCTCTCACGTTCCGTTCAACCCGGCGCCAATCTACGGCGTACCAGTTGTCCGGCGCGTGGGAAAGCGCAGATCCATCCTTCCGGACGGATACTTTCATGCTGCTCTCCTACCT
>NZ_BAAILL010000044.1:0-317 GCF_054589215.1 Paraburkholderia sp. 2C
AGCAGCAGCGCCGGCGCGAGCACCCCGATCTCGGCGTACGGCGGCAGCACCGCAATGACCAGCGAGCCGCCGCACATCATGAATACCGACACCATCATCGCGAAGCGCCGGCCGCGTTTGTCGGCAAGACGACCGAAGAACCAGCCGCCGATCGGTCGCATCAGGAAGCCCGCGGCGAACACGCCCGCGGTGTTGAGCAGCTGTGTGGTGGTATCGCCCTTCGGGAAGAACGCGGGCGCAAAGTAGAGCGCGCAGAACGAGTAGACGTAGAAGTCGAACCACTCGACGAGATTGCCCGATGAAGCGCCGACGATCGC
>NZ_BAAILL010000045.1:0-134048 GCF_054589215.1 Paraburkholderia sp. 2C
ATCCGCCTCCAGCACCCAGCGGGCAGAGCCCTTCTGGGACATGGCGACAAAAATCTGGGACATGGCGTCGGCCGTCGAGCGGTTGATCCTGAACCCGTACGAGTTCGGGTCGCTCGTGGACTCTGCCACCGGCTCCAGTGCCAGCAGATACAGGGCCTGCATCGCCCTGTCCCGCATGGTCGGAATGCCCAGAGGGCGCTCCTTCCCATTGGCCTTGGGAATAAAGACCCTCCGTAATGGCAGAGGCCTGTATCCACGCCGCTTCAACCTGCCGATGGCTTCCCATCGGCGTTCAGGCGAATCCCATAGTTCGCGATCGACTCCAGCCGTTCGCGCACCCTGGTTCTGCGTAACACGTCGCACCGCGTACAACTTTGCGGACAACGTGCGGGTCAGCATCCGCTGCAGGGCTTTCACCCTGCGCCAGTCGCCTTCCCGCGTCGCCTTCGCAATTCGAATCTGCATCCCTCTCACGTTCCGTTCAACCCGGCGCCAATCTACGGCGTACCAGTTGTCCGGCGCGTGGGAAAGCGCAGATCCATCCTTCCGGACGGATACTTTCATGCTGCTCTCCTACCTTGGGTTGATCATTCCCACAGCAGAAGGCGCATCTTCCCCAGCGGGGTAGACACACCCCGCTGGGAAACAACAGTTGAACAGGTATGGACGCATGCGCCCATACATCATCCAGGTACTACGCACGGACGCAAGCGCCCATGTCTCACCAAGTCATAAGGTCTGTCAGCCATCTTGCGACGGTAGACCAGACGGAAGTCTGCCCGCTTTCGCGTGAGGTAATGTCTCAACCCCTATCCGAACCATTACAGCCCGGCATTCGCTTTTTCCGTCCTCCCATACCCGCACCGTCAACAGCGTTCCTTGCGGTCCACCTGCCAGCCAGACTGCGCTGGCGACGATACGGGCTTACCGCGTTCCCGGCATGTCACACGACTGACTTAGGTTCTGCCTATTCCCCGACGGTCCAACGACGACGCAATCCGACCTTCTAGCGGATTGACCGACCGCTCACCTTTTGGTTAGTGCCTGTCAGCAGCTTTGGCACTGCATTATTAACGAGGTTTAACAGCAGTTCACTTGCATTAACCTTATCAGCCAGCCTAGCTCCTCGACCCCATTGCTGCTAGGAGTCTCCGGATGACCACCTCACGGCACTCACCCGCCCGAAACTTTCGGGGGCTACGTTGTCAGAGAAGCTTCATACCCCACCGTTACCAGTGACGCACGTCCTCCTAGGCTACTGCTGGTCGTACAGCAGGTTCCCTCTCCCGCACTAAGCCGCGGGCTGGAACAATGACACACCGAGCTTGCGCTCGACACACCTGAAAATCACATACTCCAATCCGCTTTGTTAGCGGAGTTGAAGCCGCTAACTGGGCGGGACCTGACGGTAATCAGGCCAATGCAATTACGCACACGGGTCCGAAGACTCGCACGCGTGTAAGGCAGCGATTCCAAACCGTACAGCGCTCAGTTTCGCTTGCTACACAAGGGGTGGCCACAAGGTGCCACCAATGGGACGGCTTTCGCCGTCCAGTCGATGCGACTCGCGTCGCACAAAAAGCTATAATTTAGCGGATTTTGACCGACTTCCGCAATGCGCGAGGCACGGGTGCAAGCCCCGCCCGCCCGGGCTGCGCGCTGCGAGGGGCGTCAAGCGCGTGTTCGCCACCCATTCGTCGCAACTCACGGAATACCAGTTTGAAATTACACCAGGATTCGAGCGGCGCCCTCAATACCGTCACGGGTTACGGCGCCGACTATGTCGAAATCAATCTCGAACGTCACACCGGCAGCATCATCGTGTTACCCGAAGCGCCGGTGATCGCATGGCCGGTTTCGTCGTTCGAGGCCCTTGCCCCGGAGCACTTCGCGCTTCTGATCGAGCCGGCTCCCGAAGTCGTGATTTTCGGTAGCGGCGAGCGGCTGCGCTTTCCTCATCCGCGGCTCACCTCCGCGCTCGCGGCACAGCGTATCGGCGTCGAGACGATGGACTTCAAGGCCGCCTGCCGAACCTACAACATCCTGATGGCAGAAGGCCGCAAGGTCGCCGCCGCGCTGCTGATCGAGCAATAACGGGACGCGTGGGTCGGCAGCGCCGCGCCGATCGAGTAAACTGCGCGGCGTTTCCCGGAAGACGCACGCCGCGACGGCAGCGTGCGCCCACCAGGTGCGACCTCGATGCGCTTGTAAGGCATGTTGATAAGGCATGTTGATAAGGCATGTCGATAAGACGCACCGACCAGGCACGCGAAATAGCACGTTGATAAGGCGCCGTTAAGCTTCACCATGCATGCTCACGGCGCCGCGTGCAGGCGCCGCCGGTCAGGCGGGGCGTGGGGCGCGGCGGCTTTACCTCGCTGTGCGACAAAAGCAACGCCGTCACGCAGTCCCGAACACGCGCCCAGGACAGCATTCGAACCGGGCAAAAAAGCATTAACCAGGCACCAAACAAGGTTGAAATCAATGAACGATACGCCGTCCCGGCTACCGCTCAATCGCACTGTCATTCTGCTGTTGCTGATCGCGCTTGCGCTCGTCTGGTTCGTGCCGCTCGGCTGGCGCCATCTGCTGCCGAGCGACGAAGGCCGCTATGCCGAAATGGCGCGCGAGATGTTCGTCACCGGCGACTGGATCACGCCGCGCTACAACGGCTACAAGTACTTCGAGAAGCCGCCGCTGCAGACCTGGGCCAACGCGCTGACGTTCGCGTGGTTCGGGCTCGGTGAATGGCAGGCGCGCCTCTATACGGCGCTGACCGGCTTCGCCGGCGTGCTGCTGGTCGGCTTCACGGGCGCGCGCGTGTTCAACGCGGCCACCGGCGTCTTCGCGGCGATCGTGCTCGCGTGCTCGCCGTACTGGAACCTGATGGGCCACTTCAATACGCTCGACATGGCCCTGTCGTTCTGGATGGAACTGTCGCTTTGCGCCTTGCTGCTCGCGCAGCGCCCGGATGTATCCACCCGCGCGGTGCGCGGCTGGATGTGGGTGTGCTGGGCGGCGATGGCGTGTGCGGTGTTGTCGAAAGGATTGATCGGCGTCATCCTGCCGGGCGCCGTGCTCGTGCTGTACACGCTCGCCGCGCGCGACTGGGCGATCTGGAAGCGCCTCTATCTCGTAAGCGGGCTCATCGTGTTCTTCGCGATCGTCACGCCGTGGTTCGTGCTCGTCCAGCAACGCAACCCCGAGTTCTTCAACTTCTTTTTTATCGTCCAGCAGTTCAGGCGCTATCTGACGCCCGAGCAGAACCGCCCGGGCGCGTTCTACTACTTCGTGCCGGTCCTGCTGATCGGTTTTCTGCCGTGGCTGTCGGTCAGCGCGCAAAGCGTGCGCCGCGCGCTGCAGACGCCGCGTCAGGCGAACGGCTTTGCGCCGGTCATCATGCTGCTCGTCTGGTCGGCGTTCATCTTTCTGTTCTTCAGCGCCTCGCATTCGAAGCTGCTGTCGTACACGCTGCCGATCGCGCCGGCCCTGGCGCTTCTGATCGGCATGTATCTGCCGCTCGTCACCCGGGTGCAGTTTCACCGCCACCTCACGGGCTATGCCGTGTTTCTCGTCGCGGCCGCGTTCGGCGCGGTGTTCCTCGGCCGCTTCGGCGACGAGCGCAATCCGACGGCGCTTTACATCGAGTTCCGCACGTGGGTCTTCGCGGCGCTCGCGGTCGGCTTCGCGCTGACGCTCGTGGCGATCTGGCTCAACCGCAGGAGCCGCGGCGGCATCGTCGGCGCGGCGGCCGCGTTCGGCGCCGGCTGGCTGCTGCTCGGCACGATCGCCGGCACCGGCCATGACGTGTTCGGCCGCCTCAGTTCGGGCGCGCCGCTTGCGCCGGCGGTGCGCGCCGCGCTCGCGAAACTGCCGCCCGACACGCCGTTCTATTCGGTCGGCGTGCTCGACCACACGATGCCGTTCTATGTGCGCCACAGCATGATCATGGTCGAGCACGCGGACGAATTGTCGTTCGGCGTCACCGTCGAACCGCAAAAGTGGATACCGACGGTGGACCAGTGGATCCAGCGCTGGAACGCGGACCGCTATGCGCTCGCGCTGCTGCCGCCCGACCGCTATGCGTATCTTGCGGCGCAGCATCTGCCGATGCAGATCGTCGCGCGCGATGCGCGGCGCGTGATCGTAGAAAAACCAGTCGTCGAAAAACCACACACGCCCTGACCTTCGCCCCGACCCGTCGATGAACCCGATCTCCCTCTTCTGCATCCTCGCGGGCGTCACGCTGAACGCGTGCGCGCAACTGCTGCTCAAGGCCGGCACGAATGCCGTTGGACACTTCGAATTCACCCGTGCGAACATCCTGCCCATCGGCTTCCGGCTCGCGACGCAATGGCCGATCATCGGCGGCTTGTGCTGCTATGTGGTGAGCGTCGTCGTGTGGATCGTCGGGCTGTCGCGCGTCGATGTGTCGATCGCGTATCCGATGCTCTCGCTTGGCTATGTGCTGAACGCGGTCGCCGCGTGGTACCTGTTCGGCGAAGTGATGTCGGTCCAGCGCCTCGTCGGTATCGGCATCATTCTGATCGGCGTGTTCGTGCTGGCGCGCAGCTAGGCAAGCCGGCACGCGGCAGGTCGCAAGGCGCCTCGCATGGCCGGCGCCGCGCGTCGCCTGAAAAGCCGTGCGCCCCGCTGCACGCCGCTCGCCATGGCTTAAGCTTTGCGTCACCCGGTTGAAAGTATTCTTTATGCTATCGGCATCGCGCCGTCTTCCTTATCGCTCAAGGCCCTCATGACCCAGTCATCCGTCCCGTTTTTGCCGTTCGTCCGTCCGGATATCGACGAAGAAACGATCCGCGGCGTCGCCGACGTGCTGCGCTCCGGCTGGATTACGACCGGTCCGCAGAACCAGGCGTTCGAAGCGGCACTGTCCGAATTCTGCGGCGGCCGCCCGGTGCGCACGTTCAACTCGGGCACGGCGACGCTCGAAGTCGGCCTGCGGATCGCGGGCGTCGGCCCCGGCGACGAGGTGATCACGACGCCCGCGTCGTGGGTCGCGACAGCCAACGTGATTCTCGAAACGGGCGCGACGCCGGTGTTCGTCGATATCGATCCGCGCACGCGCAATATCGATCTGAACCTGATCGAAGCGGCCATCACGCCGCGCACGAAGGCCATCATTCCGGTGTACCTCGCGGGCCTGCCCGTCGACATGGACCGGCTCTACGCGATTGCGCGCGAGCACAAGCTGCGCGTGATCGAAGACGCCGCGCAGGCGGTCGGCTCGACGTGGAAAGGCGAGCGCATCGGCAAGCTCGGCGACATCGTCTCGTTCAGCTTTCACGCGAACAAGAACCTCACGTCGATCGAAGGCGGCGCGCTCGTGCTCAACAACGAAGAGGAAGCCGTGCTCGCGCAGAAGTACCGTCTGCAAGGCATCACGCGTACGGGCTTCGACGGCATGGACTGCGACGTGCTCGGCGGCAAGTACAACCTGACCGACGTCGCCGCGCGCGTGGGTCTCGGGCAACTGCCGCGTCTCGAGGGTTTCAACGCGCAGCGCAGAAAGCTCGCGCGCGCCTACTTCGCGGGCTTTGCGGGCGGCGTCGCCGAAAAGCTCGGCATCGGCCTGCCGCTCGCCGACTTCGAAAACAGCAACTGGCATATGTTTCAGATCACGCTGCCGCTCGAGAAACTGTCCGTCGATCGCGCGGGCTTCATGGGCGCGCTGAAGGAACGCGGCATCGGGTCCGGCGTGCACTATCCGGCGATCCATCTGTTTTCGCTGTATCGTGCGCGCGGCTTCAGGGAAGGCATGTTCCCGCATGCGGAGCGCTTCGGCGCGACCACGGTCACGCTGCCGCTCTTCACGCAGATGACCGAAGGCGACGTTGCGCGCGTCTGCCGCGCGGTCGACGAAATCTGCGAACAGGCCGGACGCTGAACGAAACTCAGGCAAATCACGGACACACCAGGCGGAATACAAGCGGACATGAGCCAAACGGAACAGCGCCGGGGACGGCCCGAAGTGTCGGTCATCATCCCGGTCTATAACGAGGAAGCCGGGCTGCACGCGCTTTTTGCGCGCCTCTATCCGGCGCTCGATGCGCTCGGCACGGACTACGAAGCGATCTTCATCAACGACGGCAGCCGCGATAAATCGGCGGCGCTGCTCGCCGAGCAGTTCCGCGCGCGTCCCGACACGACGCGCGTGATTCTGCTCAACGGCAACTACGGCCAGCATATGGCGATTCTCGCGGGCTTCGAACAGTCGCGCGGCGATATCGTCATCACGCTCGACGCGGACCTGCAGAACCCGCCCGAGGAAATCGCCAAGCTCGTCGAGAAGATGCGCGAGGGCTTCGACTATGTCGGTACGATCCGCAAGCAGCGCCGCGACAGCTTGTGGCGCCGCAAGGCTTCCGCCGTGATGAACCGGCTGCGCGAGCGCATCACGCGCATCAAGATGACCGACCAGGGCTGCATGCTGCGCGCGTACAGCCGGCACATCATCGATACGATCAACCGCTGCGGCGAGATCAACACGTTTATTCCGGCGCTGGCGTACACGTTTTCGCAAAACCCGGTAGAAATCGAAGTCGCGCACGAAGAGCGTTTTGCCGGCGAATCGAAGTACTCGCTATACAGCCTGATCCGCCTCAATTTCGATCTGGTCACGGGCTTCTCGGTCGTGCCGCTGCAGTGGCTGTCGTTTATCGGCGTGATTCTGTCGATGGGCTCGGCAGGCCTCTTCGTGCTGCTGCTGATTCGCCGCTTCATCATCGGCGCGGAAGTGCAAGGCGTGTTCACGCTGTTCGCCATCACGTTCTTCCTGCTCGGCGTGATCATTTTCGCGCTCGGGCTGCTCGGCGAATATATCGGCCGCATCTATCAGCAGGTGCGGGCGCGGCCGCGCTATCTCGTGCAGACGATTCTCGAACAGCGCAACGGCGAAGCGGTCTCGGCCGCACCGCGCCAGTCGGTCGTGCCGGCGATCCAGCCCGCGCAGATCATGGACCAGGGGCAGAACCAATGAAACCGCGCGCCGTCGTCTTCGCGTATCACAACGTCGGCGTGCGCTGCCTGCAGGTGCTGCTTGCGCGCGGCGTCGATGTCGCGCTCGTCGTCACGCATGAAGACAACCCGAACGAGAACATCTGGTTCGGCAGCGTCGCCCGGCTCGCGGCCGAGCACGGCATTCCGTGCGTGACGCCCGCGGACCCGCAAAGCGCGGAACTGCGCGCGGCCGTCAGCGCGGCGAAGCCCGATTTTATCTTCTCGTTTTACTACCGGCATATGCTGCCGCTCGAGCTGCTGGCGAGCGCGCCGCGCGGCGCGTACAACGTGCACGGCTCGCTATTGCCGAAATACCGCGGCCGCGTGCCGACCAACTGGGCCGTGCTCAACGGCGAGACCGAAACCGGCGCGACGCTGCACGAAATGGCCGCCAAGCCCGATGCCGGCGCGATCGTGGCGCAGACTCCGGTGCCGATCCTGCCCGACGACACGGCCGCGCAAGTGTTCGACAAGGTCACGGTCGCCGCCGAGCAGACCTTGTGGCGCGTGCTGCCCGCGTTGCTCGCGGGCGAAGCGCCGCATCTGCCGAACAATCTCGCGCAGGGCAGCTATTTCGGCGGCCGCAAGCCCGAGGACGGACGCATCGACTGGACGCAGCCCGCGCAACGCGTCTACAACCTGATCCGCGCGGTGGCGCCGCCCTATCCGGGCGCGTTCACCGAGATCGGCAACGAGCGCTTTATCGTTGCGCGCGCGCGTCTGATGGCGCCCGGCGCGGCACCCGCAAATTTGCCGCCGGGCCTCCACGTAAGCGATAATGTCTTTTTTGCGACATGCGGCGACGGCCGTGCAATCGCAATTCACGAACTTTGGCACGAGCGCCGCGGCGGCCCCGCTGCGGCAGTGACGCCCGCCGAATTCACCCGGCTCACCCAACCTTCCCGCAACTGATGAAAAAAGTCCTGATTCTGGGCGTGAACGGCTTTATCGGCCATCACCTGTCCAAGCGCATTCTCGAAACGACCGACTGGGAAGTGTTCGGGATGGACATGCAGACGGAACGCCTCGGCGACCTCGTCAAGCACGAGCGCATGCACTTCTTCGAAGGCGACATCACGATCAACAAGGAATGGGTCGAGTATCACGTGAAGAAGTGCGACGTGATCCTGCCGCTGGTCGCGATCGCCACGCCGGCCACGTATGTGCAGCAACCGCTGCGCGTGTTCGAGCTCGACTTCGAGGCCAACCTGCCGATCGTGCGTTCGGCGGTCAAGTACCGCAAGCACCTCGTGTTTCCGTCGACCTCCGAGGTGTACGGCATGTGCGCCGACGACGAATTCGATCCGGATGCGTCCGTCCTCACCTACGGCCCGATCAACAAGCCGCGCTGGATCTACGCGTGCTCGAAGCAGCTGATGGACCGCGTGATCTGGGGTTACGGCATGCAGGAGGGCCTGAACTTCACGCTGTTCCGGCCGTTCAACTGGATCGGCCCGGGCCTCGACTCGATCTATACGCCGAAGGAAGGCAGTTCGCGCGTCGTCACGCAGTTTCTCGGCCATATCGTGCGCGGCGAAAACATCAGCCTCGTCGACGGCGGCGCGCAGAAACGCGCGTTCACCGATATCGACGACGGCATCGGTGCGCTGATGAAGATCATCGACAACGCGGACGGCATCGCGTCGGGCAAGATCTACAACATCGGCAACCCGAAGAACAACTACTCGGTGCGCGAGCTCGCGCACAAGATGCTCGCGCTTGCGGCCGAGTTCCCCGAGTACGCGGACAACGCGAAGAAGGTGCAGCTCGTCGAGACCTCGTCGGGTGCGTACTATGGCGCCGGCTACCAGGACGTGCAGAACCGCGTGCCGAAGATCGACAACACGATGCAGGAACTCGGCTGGGCGCCGAAGTCGACGTTCGACGAAGCGCTGCGCAAGATCTTCGAAGCGTACCGCGGCCACGTCGCCGACGCGCGCGCGCTCGTCGAATAAGCGCCCGGTCCTGTCTCCCTCGCTCCGCCCGTTCGCAAAGGCCTGATTCCTTGGCTCGCATCGTTCTCAAGATCGACGTCGATACGCTGCGCGGCACGCGCGAAGGCGTGCCCAATCTCGCGCGCATTTTCGATCGCTTCAAGGCGCGCGCCACATTTCTGTTCAGCCTCGGTCCCGACCACACGGGCTGGGCGATGCGCCGCGTGCTGCGGCCGGGGTTCCTGAAGAAGGTCTCGCGCACCTCGGTGGTCGAGCATTACGGCATCCGTCAGTTGATGTACGGCGTGCTGCTGCCGGGGCCGGACATCGGCGTGCGCGCGGCCGCCGAGATGCGTGCGATTCACGAGGCCGGCTTCGAATGCGGCATCCATACGTGGGACCACGTGTACTGGCAGGACAACGTGCGCACGCGCGAGCGCGGCTGGACCGCCGCGCAGATGGAAAAAAGCCACGCCCGCTTTGTCGACATCTTCGGCATGCCGCCCGCGACGCACGGCGCGGCCGGCTGGCAGATGAACAGCCACGCGTTCGAACAGATCGACCGGTGGGGCATGCGCTACGCGTCCGACGGACGCGGCCACACGCCGTACTTCCCGGTTGTCGGCGGCAAGACGCTCGCGCACGTGCAGATGCCCACTACGCTGCCCACGCTCGATGAAGTGCTCGGCGTCGACGGCATCGACGAAAGCAATGTCGCCGCCTGGATGCTGAAACTGACCGCGGGCAATCCGCACGACCAGGTCTTCACGCTGCACGCCGAACTCGAAGGACAAAAGCTCGCGCCGGTGTTCGAACAGCTGCTCGAAGGCTGGCGAGCACAGGGCCATACGTTTGCGACGATGGGTGATTATCACGCCGCGCTAGACCGTGACACGCTGCCATCGTACCCTGTCGCCTGGGGCGAAATTCCGGGCCGCTCGGGCGAGCTGATCGTCCAGCCCGACTGACGCGACGACGCTCATTTGCAACGCGCATGTGCCGCCGTCATCGCGGTGTCCCGCGGTTCTCATGGTCCGCATGGTCCATGCGACAAGCCCCTCGGTCTCGCCAAGCTCTCGCCGGCGCGAGCGTGCATGCCAGAACCGGCACATGACCCGCACCGGCCATAACAATCGGAGAAACCCGTGCCCATTGCAGTCGACCAGCCCGTTCCCGACTTCACCGCCGCTGCGACCGGCGGCGATTTCACGCTATCCACGCTTCGGGGCAAGAAGGTGGTGCTGTATTTCTATCCGAAGGACAACACGCCAGGCTGCACGACCGAAGGTCTGCAGTTCCGCGACCTCTATCCGAAGTTCAGGAAGGCAGGCGCGGACATCGTCGGCGTGTCGCGCGACAGCGTGCGTTCGCACGAAAACTTCAAGTCGAAGCTCGAACTGCCGTTTACGCTGGTATCGGATCCGGACGAATCGTTGTGTACGCTGTTCGGCGTCATGAAACTGAAGAAAATGTATGGCAAGGAAGTACGTGGGATCGAACGCTCGACGTTCGTCATCGACGGTAACGGGGTGCTGCGTCTCGAGTGGCGTGGCGTGAAAGTACCCGGTCACGTCGATGAAATTCTGGAGGCTGTACAAGCGCTGTGAGGCGCGTTATATTGGGCCGCAATGATTGCCTGTCCACCCCATATTTTGCGCAGTTGCGCGCGCCGTCATCACGTTCGTCACTCGCTTGACAACAACGCAAGCAGAAACGACGTGAGAGCCGCAAGGCTTATGAGGCGCAACGCGACGACCCAAGTCGAGCCGCTTGCCCCGTTCACCGGGGCGGCGGCTTTTTTAATTGCGCGCGGCTTCACTGCTTGGCTTGCAACACCGCGCGCCCTCGTCAAGGAGCCGATCGAAAAACCGCGGAACCGGCATCACTAAACGAAGCGCGCCTGCCGGCGCAAACTGCGTGCGCAACCCGGGCACGTGCAGGATGCGGTAGCCGGCGCACACGATATGTTGCACAGATCGTCGCCTTGGGTCTTCGCCACCGAACGCATACGGTCTATGCCCCCGATTCATTCGAGGAAAACCATGCCTTTGCCTACTCCGCCCAGCAAACTCGGTAATCTGTTGCCGCCTGACGAATACAAGGCCAAAGCCCATCCGGCACGGCCTGCTCGAAAACAGGGGCATGAAGGGGAGCAAGCAGAGTCGCCCGAATTCGGGCGCGCGAATGTCGCCGTGCCGATGTCGGACGCGGCGAACGCGGCCACCACGCTGCGGCCGGTGCCGGTCGCTGCCGCGACGCTGTCCGGCATCGACGCGCCCGCCGTGCCGCCCGAGCTGGCGGGTCCAGGCAACACGGCACGCAGCCGCAAGACGAAGCAGACGGCAGCGCTGTTGCAGCCGGTGCGGCCCGCCCCCTTGACGCAAGACGAAGCGGGCCTGGCGACGCCCGTGGTCGCGCGCCGCGGCAAGGCGCCGGCCGGCGCCGATACCGACGTGGCAGCGAGCGCATCGACGCCGCGCGGCGGCACGAAGAAGCGCGACACGAAGGGGGCGACGGTCGAAGTCCGCAAGCTCTTCGTGCTCGATACGAACGTGCTGATGCACGATCCGACGAGCCTTTTCCGCTTCGAAGAGCACGACGTCTATCTGCCGATGATGACGCTCGAGGAGCTCGACAACCACAAGAAGGGCATGTCGGAAGTCGCGCGCAATGCGCGCCAGGTGAGCCGCACGCTCGACGCCCTCGTCGCGAATGCCGGTGCGATGAACGAAGGCATTCCGCTTGCGCGTCTGGGCAGCCGCGAAGCGCTCGGGCATCTGTACTTCCAGACGAAGCTGACCGACATCGAGCCGGTCGAAGGCCTGCCGCAGGGCAAGGCCGACAACCAGATTCTCGGCGTGGTGCGCGCGCTGCAGCGCGACCGCGAGGACCGCCAGGTCGTGCTGGTGTCGAAAGACATCAACATGCGCATCAAGGCGCACGCGCTCGGCCTGCCCGCGGAAGACTACTTCAACGACCAGGTTCTCGAAGACAAGGACCTGCTCTACACGGGCATTCGCGCGCTGCCGCAGGACTTCTGGACCCGCCACGCCAAGGGCATGGAAAGCTGGCAGGACACGAAGACGGGCACCACGTACTACCGCGTGACCGGGCCGCTATGCGCTTCGATGCTCGTCAACGAGTTCGTCTATCTCGAGCCGCAAAACGGCGAGCCGGCGTTCCACGCGATCGTGCGCGAGATCAACGGCAAGACGGCGCTGCTGCAGACGCTGCGCGACTACGGCCATCACAAGAACAACGTGTGGGGCATCACGGCACGCAATCGCGAACAGAACTTCGCGTTGAATCTGCTGATGAATCCGGAAATCGACTTCGTCACGCTGCTCGGCCAGGCCGGCACCGGCAAGACGCTCGTCGCGCTGGCGGCGGGCCTCGCGCAGGTGCTCGACGAAAAGCGTTACAACGAAATCATCGTGACACGCGCGACGGTGCCGGTCGGCGAGGACATCGGTTTTCTGCCGGGCACAGAAGAGGAAAAGATGCAGCCATGGATGGGCGCATTCGACGACAACCTCGAAGTGCTGCAGAAAACGGACGACGCAGCCGGCGAATGGGGCCGCGCGGCGACTCAGGAGCTGATCCGCTCGCGCCTCAAGATCAAGAGCATGAACTTCATGCGCGGCCGGACTTTCGTCGACAAGTATCTGATCATCGACGAGGCGCAGAACCTGACGCCGAAGCAGATGAAAACGCTCGTCACGCGCGCGGGCCCAGGCACGAAGATCATCTGCCTCGGGAATATCGCGCAGATCGATACGCCTTATCTGACGGAGGGCAGCTCGGGGCTGACGTATGTCGTCGACCGGTTCAAGGGCTGGGCGCATAGCGGGCATGTGACGCTGGCGCGCGGCGAGCGCTCGCGACTGGCGGATTACGCGTCGGAGATCTTGTAGGCGGCTGACGGTTGGCGTTTCGCCCCCGCTTTCTGGATCAAAAGCCGCTTCCGGTGCGCCGGAGGCGGCTTTTTTCATTGGCGATCCGCTTTTTCGGGGCTTCGCTTCGTGTTTGCCTGCCCCGGCTCAGCAAAGCTCAAAAGCAACAGTTAGCGCGTAAACTTCAAGTAATTCATCAGGTTTTCTTGCTCAAGCCAAGCCAGACGGGCTACTATCGGGCATCGTCCGCTTCCGGGCGAGCTTGGCGCTCGCCTCGCCTTTCATGCGCCGTGCCGGTCTGGTTCCCCTTCTGAAGCTGCTCACCCTGCTGCTCGCCGCGCTGCTCGCGGCCTGCTCCAGCGCGCCGCAGCGGACCGTACGCAGCGGCTCGAGCGGCGCTTCATCGACGGCGGGCGCCTACCGCACGCCGCCGCCAGGCTTCCCCAATTTCGTCGATCACAGCATCGGGCGCGAGGAAATCTCGATCCAGGCGATGAGCCTCGTCGGCGTGCCCTACCGTTGGGGCGGCAATACGCCCGATGCCGGCTTCGACTGCAGCGGGCTTGTCCACTACGTCGTCCAGCGCGCGGCCTCCGTGAATCTGCCGCGTACGACCGCCGACATGAGTTCGCGCGGCACGTCGATCGATCCGGACGAGATCGCCGCCGGCGACCTCGTTTTCTTCAACACGACCGGACGGCCGCATTCGCACGTCGGCATTTACGTCGGCAAGCTGCGCTTCGTCAACGCGCCGTCGACCGGCGGCACCGTGCGGCTCGATTACCTCACCAATCCGTACTGGGCGAAACGCTTCGATGGCATCCGGCGCGTTGCGCCGCCGCTCGCGCCGTCGAAACCGACGCCGTTCGATGAGCCGACGTATGAGGCGGCGGCGCCAAAGGCGCGGCAAACGGAAAACACGGGGGTGGCGCTGGCCGACCCGGTTGGCACGCCCGCCGCCGCGATCGCCGCGCCGCAGACTGCTGCGAACGACGGGCAGACGCCGCTTACGGCCCAGCGCGACAGCCGCGTCGCGGCCGCGACGCGTGCGTCGGGAGGCGCGACAACGGGTACCGGCGTCGCATCGGCGGGCATGGCGACGGCCGCGGCCGCCGGTATGCCGGCCGCCGGTGCGCCGGCCGCCGGTTCCGCCGACGCGTTCGAACCGCCACCTTCCGCGCTCAGCGCGGCGCAATCGCAGGCCCGTGCGGCAGGCGCGGTATCGCCGGCGATGGCGGCAGCGCCTGAACCTGCTGAGCCGGTCACGACTGGCGCACGCGCCCCCGACCCGATCGACGCGGCCGCCGACGCTTACGAACCGCCGCCGTCGTCCGCTGTTGCGGCCGCACGCCAGGCGCAGGCCGCACAGCGGGCTCCGCAAGCGGCCGAGTGGCAACGCCCGGCGCCGGGGGGCGGCGTGCAGATCATGCGTGCGTCGACCGCCTCGCGCGGCATCCCGGCCCCAACGCAAACCAACGACGACCCCATCGCCGGCTTCGCAAACAGCAGCTACTGACGTCAGCGGCACACCACGCGACGAATGCCGCTGCGTGTTGTGTTGCCATGCGGTGTTGCCATGGGGTGTCGCCATGCGGTGTCGCCATGCGCGCGTCCAGGCACACCGCAATCGCGTCTGCTATCGTGTCCGATATTTTCAAGAAAAGCGGGTGACCACGATGGATCTCGGACTCAAAGGCAAGGTCGTCCTGATTACAGGCGGCAGCAAAGGCATCGGCCTCGCGTGTGCGCGCGCATTTGCGGTCGAAGGCGCAAAAGTCGCGATCGTATCGCGCGACCCGGCCAATCTCGCGCGCGCTCGCGAGCAGTTGAAAGGCGAAGGCTTACAGGTTCATCTTGCGCGCGCGGATCTGCACAACCCGCACAGCGCTGCCGATGTCGTTGAAGAAGCGACACAGGCGCTCGGCGAGATCGACATACTCGTCAACAGCGCGGGCGCCGCGCGCCGCTACGACCCGGAAGCGCTCGACGCCGATGCGTTCAGGGCCACGATGGAAGCGAAATACTTTCCGTACATCTACCCGCAACAGGAAGTGCTGCGCCGCATGGTCGCGCGCGTCAAGTCCGGGCAGACGGCCGAGCCGGGCACGATCGTCAATATCATCGGCATGGGCGGCAAGTACGCGAGCGATATTCATATCGCGGGCGGCGCGGCGAACGCGGCGCTGATGCTCGCGACCGTGGGCCTCGCGCACTATCACGCTCGCTATGGAATCCGGATCAATGCGATCAACCCCGGTCTGGCGCTCACCGAACGCATCGAGGAAGGGCTCGCGGTCGACGCGCAGCAGCAAGGCATCGACATCGCCGAAGCCCGCGCGCGCGGCGAAGCAAAAGTGCCGCTTGGACGCTTTGCGAAGCCCGAGGAGATCGCCGATGTCGCGGTCTTTCTGGCGAGCCGCCGAGCGAGTTATGTGACGGGCGCGCTCGTTCCGATGGACGGCGCCAGCGCGCCGCTGATCTGAGCGCGCGACGCGGTCGGCAGGTTCGAGCGCGACCGCGCTACAGGAACCGGTGCCCGAACCACCACCCGGCGCCTGCGAGTATCGCGGACGCCGGGATCGTCAGAATCCACGCCCAGACGATATTGCCCGCGACGCCCCAGCGCACCGCGGACAGCTTCTGCGTGGCGCCGACGCCGACGATCGCACCGGTAATCGTGTGCGTCGTCGACACCGGAATGCCGAGCCACGACGCCAAAAAGAGCGTCAGCGCCCCGCCGGTTTCTGCGCAAAAACCGCCGACCGGCTTCAGCTTCGTGATCTTCTGCCCCATCGTGCGCACGATGCGCCAGCCGCCGAACAGCGTGCCGAGCCCCATCGACAGATAGCAGCCGCCGATCACCCAGAGCGGCGGCGCATCGGCGCTCGCCGATGCGTAGCCGGTCGCGATCAGCAGCATCCAGATGATGCCGATGGTCTTCTGCGCGTCGTTGCCGCCGTGGCCGAGGCTATACAGCCCCGCCGACACCAGCTGCAGCCGCCGGAAGCGCCGGTCGACCTTGCTCGGCGGCGTGCGGAAGTACAGCCACGACACGCCCAGCATGAAAAACGACCCGAGCACGAAGCCGAGCAGCGGCGAGATAAAAATAAAGGCGATCGTCTTCAGGAGACCGTCGATGTTGAGCGCGCCCCACCCCGACTTTGCCAGCGCAGCGCCGACGAGTCCGCCGATCAGCGCATGCGATGAGCTCGACGGAATGCCGTAGTGCCACGTCACGATATTCCAGCCGATCGCACCGACCAGCGCGCCGAACACGACGTAATGGTCGACGATGCCCGGGTCGATCGTGCCTCTGCCGACCGTCTGCGCGACCTTCAGGTGAAAGATGAAATACGCGATGACGTTGAACAGCGCCGCGAATGCGACGGCCTGCTGCGGCTTCAGCACGCCGGTCGAAACGACTGTGGCGATCGAATTCGCCGCGTCGTGAAAGCCGTTCATGAAGTCGAACACGAGCGCGACCGCGACGAGCGTCGCGACGCCCCAGATGGCGAGTTGTATCGAATGCATCAGGCGTTTTCCAGCACGATGCCTTCGATGATGTTCGCGACATCCTCGCATTTGTCCGTGACGGCTTCGAGCAATTCGTAGATTGCCTTCAGCTTGATCAGCGTTTTGACGTCGTCTTCTTCACGGAAAAGTTTCGACATGGCCGAACGCAGCACCCGGTCGGCTTCCGACTCGAGACGGTCGATTTCCTCGCAGGCCTTGAGGATCGCACGCGCCTGTTTCATGTCCGACAGCATGCCGACCGCCGTCTGCACACGTTCGCACGTCGACGTGCAGATATGCGCGAGCTGGCTCGCCTCCGATGTGACGGCCCGTACGTCGTAGAGCGAAATGGCGGTGGCGACGTCCTCCATCAAATCGAGGATGTCGTCCATCGTGCTGATGAGTTTATGGATTTCGTCGCGGTCGAGCGGCGTGATGAAGGTCTTGTGCAGCAGGTCGATCGTTTCGTGCGTGAGCTTGTCGGCGGCTTTTTCGGCGGATTGGACGTTCTGCTTATGGATTTCCGCGTCGGCGAGGTTGTCGATCAGCAGTTCGAGCTCGTGGCTCGCTGAGACAATGTGCTTCGCATGGGCGTTGAAGATATCGAAGAATTTGCCCTCGGTGGGCATGAAACGACCGAACATTGGGTTCCTGGAGGAGAGCTAGCGATCAGACGGGCGGTGTGAGGATGACAGTTGATATGTCATAAATCCGACATATTGTACCGTTCGCCGCACACCACGACACTGACTTTGAATCGCTCTGCGTGGCGTCCACGCGACTGATTCGCGATTTGCCGATACAGACGCCCCAAGCCCTCGCCCTATTCGCTGCCGTAGAAATTCTGCGCGCCCGCAAAATTATCGAACTTCGTGTATTGCCCCGTGAACGTGAGTCGAACAGGGCCGATTGGGCCATTCCGCTGCTTGCCGATAATGATCTCGGCCGTGCCCTTGTCCGGGCTGTCCGGGTTATAGACTTCGTCGCGGTAGATAAACAGGATTACATCGGCGTCCTGCTCGATAGCGCCGGATTCGCGCAGATCCGACATCACGGGCCGCTTGTTCGGGCGCTGCTCGAGGCCGCGATTGAGCTGCGACAGCGCAATCACCGGCACATCGAGTTCCTTCGCGAGACTCTTCAACGAACGCGAGATTTCGGAAATTTCGGTCGCGCGGTTTTCGCCCGACGATGACCCGCTCATCAGCTGCAGATAGTCGACGATGATGAGCCCGAGCTTCCCGCATTGGCGCGCCAGCCGCCGCGCGCGCGAACGCAATTCCATCGGGTTCAGACCGCCGGTTTCATCGATAAAGATCTGCGCTTCGCTCATCTTCTGCACGGCGTGGGTGAGCTTCGGCCAGTCTTCGTCGGTCAGACGCCCGGTGCGCATCCGGTGCTGATCGAGGCGGCCGACCGAGCCGAGCATACGCATCGTCAGCTGCGTGCCCGGCATTTCCATCGAGAACACGGCGACCGGCAGGCCGTATTCGACGGCGACGTATTCGCCGATGTTCATGGAGAAGGCCGTCTTACCCATTGACGGTCTTCCCGCAACGATGATCAGCTCACCGCCGTGCATGCCCGACGTCATCCGGTCGAGATCGACGAAGCCCGTTGGCGTACCCGTCACATCGCTCGGGTTCGCCGTGTGATAAAGCGTGTCGATCCGCTCGACGACCTGCGTGAGCAGCGGACCGATCTCGAGAAAGCCCTGCGTGCCGCGCGCGCCGTCTTCGGCAATCGAAAACACCTTCGATTCTGCTTCGTCGAGCAGTTGGCGCACTTCCTTGCCCTGCGGATTGAAGGCATCCGCCGAAATTTCGTCGGCGACCGACACGAGCCGGCGCAGCACCGCACGGTCGCGCACGATTTCCGCATAACGGCGGATATTCGCCGCGCTCGGCGTGTTCTGTGCAAGCGCATTCAGATACGCGAGGCCGCCAACGTCCTCCGCCTTGCCCGACGTCGTCAACGCCTCGAACACCGTCACGACGTCGGCCGGCCGCGTCGCCGCGATCAGCCTGCCGATGTGTTCGTAGATGATCCGGTGGTCGTACCGGTAGAAGTCGCCTTGCGACAGAAAGTCCGCGATGCGGTCCCAGGCGGCGTTGTCGAGCAGCAGACCGCCGAGCACCGATTGCTCGGCCTCGATCGAATGCGGCGGGACCTTCAGCGACTCGAGTTGGGGGTCTTTCGGCGGTGCGTTCATGGGGTGGGATTATCGGGCAATTAGCCCCGTCAGCAAAGACCGGCGAGACGCCACGGCGATAAAAAAGCAGGGGCCGGTTTCCCGGCCCCTGCCCTTGCGCCTCACTGATGCCTGGCGACTTTTTTCAGCTACGTTATTACGCGCCTAGTGCACGCTTAAACGTGCACGCTTAAACGTGCTCGCCCAGCACCGACACCGTCACGTCCACGAGCACGTCGGTGTGCAGCGAAACCTGCACCGGATGGTCGCCGACCATCTTGAGCGGGCCTTCCGGCATGCGCACTTGCGCCTTTTCGACCGGGAAGCCTTGCTTCGACAGCGCACCGGCGATGTCCGCGTTCGTCACCGAACCGAACAGACGGCCGTCGACGCCCGCCTTCTGGCTGATCTGAACCGTCAGGCCGTTCAGCTTTTCGCCTTGTGCCTGAGCGGCAGCCAGCTTTTCAGCGGCAACCTTTTCGAGTTCCGCGCGGCGGACTTCGAATTCGGCGATCGCGTCCTTCGTTGCGCGGCGCGCCTGCTTGTTCGGGATCAGGAAGTTACGTGCGTAGCCGTCCTTCACCTTGACGATATCGCCGAGGTTACCCAGGTTGACGACTTTTTCGAGAAGAATGATCTGCATTCAAATGCTCCTAATGGCGCCGTCGGGTTTAGGCCTTATGCTGGTCGGTGTACGGCATCAGCGCGAGGAAACGCGCGCGCTTGATGGCCGTGTCCAGCTGGCGTTGATAGTGCGACTTCGTACCCGTGAGGCGCGCCGGCGTGATCTTGCCGTTTTCGCCGATGAAGTCTTTCAGCGTTTCGATGTCTTTGTAGTCGATCTGTTCGACGCCGGCAGCCGTGAAGCGGCAGAACTTCTTGCGCTTGAAGAGCGGGTTTTGTTGCTGGCGACGCTTGTCGAATTTTTTACCAGTCGGGCGGGGCATGTTCAGTCCTTTCCAAGGTCCTGCAAATCTGTGATGTGAAACACCAGCGTTCTCGCATTGCGGCTTTTTTTCGCCAGAAAACCCGTGAAGAGCGTTTCGACGCCCATCGCACAGCTTTCCAGCCTGCCGCTCGCCTCACCGGCCGCTACCGCTGGCATCGTCAGTTCGACCAGCCGGGCGATGCCCGCTTCGACGACTTCGGTACGGTGTTGCAACGTGCAGCCTGCAATCGGAACGCCGGCGGGCGTATATCGCACCGGTTCGCGTTCGACGACGCTGGCTGTGAGTTGCAGCCGGTTCATTGATTCATTGCTGACGGCGTTGCGTGACGCTGATGGCTTAAATAAAGCGTCTTAAGCCTGCGCTTCGGACGGTTGCGTAGCAGCCGCCTTCTTGGCTTCTTCGCGCTGCACTTCCTTCATCATCGGCGACGGGCCGGTTTCGGCCTTCTTCATCTTGACGATCAGGTGGCGCAACACAGCGTCGTTGAACTTGAATGCGTGCTCGAGCTCTTCGAGCGTGGCCTGGTCGCACTCGATGTTCATGCAGACGTAGTGAGCCTTCGCGAGTTTCTCGATCATGTAGGCCAGCTGGCGACGGCCCCAGTCTTCGATGCGGTGGATCTGGCCGCCGTGCGACGTGATCGTGGACTTGTACCGGTCGATCATGGCGGGCACTTGCTCGCTCTGATCGGGGTGCACGATAAAGACGATTTCATAATGACGCATACACACTCCTTGTGGCGCTTTTGGCTGCTTTTGGCTAATAGAACCACCCGGGCGTCGAACCGGTGTGGCAAGTGAGAAGCCCGAGAGTGTAACCCGAATGGGGTCCGACTGCAAGCGGGAATCTGTGCTGCTACTGCGCGGATATGCCTTCAATTTCAACGATTTACCGTGTGCCGGCGCGACCGGGTCTGAGCTCGCCCATTGTTCTATTCGCCGAGTCCCCTCGCCGCGCCGGACCAATACCAATGTCCGGCGCGGTTTTCCGCCACTCCCCCCGTACCTTATCCTGTCAGACTCCCCGGCTTGCGCAACGGCCGCCGCGCACTCACCCGCCGCCGCTTTGCAGCCGCGCGCGCAGCGCCGCTTCGAGCTGCGTCAACGATTCCGACGACGCATCGGTGACCGCCCACCACATCATCCCCGCATCGCGCCAGCGCGCCACCGCGTAGCCATCGCTCGAAAGCGACGGTCCGGGCTTGCCGGCCGCCGGATCGTTGTCCGGAAACACGTAGACATCGATCACGTGCTTGCGATGCGTGTAGGTCAGCACCGCGACGCGGCGATGGCCGACGTAATCGAGCCGCCCGCCCGCGAGCGGAAAACCGCTCGACGCGAGGTCGACGACGGGCGGCGCATAGTCGATGCGACCGTTGAACCACGGCTTCACCGTATGCTGGTCCGACGAAATCACGTCGATATCGCGCCCCGAGATCTGCGCGCGCACATGGCTCGACACCAGTTCGTCGACGAGCCCGGACGGCGCAGCCGCGCGCTGCTGCGTGTAGAGCACGCCGAGCGCGACGGCCGCGCATACCGTGAACGCCAGTGCGCCGCCGCGCCACGCCGCCGCGCCGAACGGCTGCGCGCGCGGCGCCGCATCCGACGCCGCGCCGCGTGCCGCATCCCACGATGTTCCGCGCGCACTGTCCGTGGCCGGCCACGCGCCGCGCAGAAAATCGAGCCAGCGGTTCCTCGCGGGCGTATTGCGCTTGCCCGCGCGGGCCTGGTCCGCGGCTGCGTCGCGCGCTCTTTCCGGCGTGTCGCCACGCCGTTCTTCGCCAGAATTCCGCTCTGCGGCGGCTCGGCTGGTCTCGTCGCGCTGCGGTGCGACTTGCGTCGCCGGCAGCGCCCCGATGATGCGCGCACGCAGTGCCTGCGGCGCGCGATGATATTGAGCCGCGTTGCGCACCGCGGCGCTCAGCGCGCGCACCGCGTCGGTTTCGCGCTGGCATGCGGCGCACGCGTCGATATGCTGCTGCAGCGCATGCGCATCGGGCGGCGAGAGTTCCCGGTCGACGTTCGCGTCGATAAGCGGGCGGGCGTCGTTACAGTCCATCTGGGCTCTCCTGAGCGATACCTCCCGGCGTCGCGCCGGGGTTGCCGGAATGGCCGGGTTTGCGTGCCGGCGGTTCGGTGGTCTTGCCGGGCATCCGGTCTTGCGTGTCGGTGGACGCGGGCGAAGTCGGCCCTCGTTCGCCGCTCCGACTGGCGAGCGTAACCGGTGCCGGACCGGCGCCGGCCTGCGGCATCGAAGCCGCGCTCGACGCCGGCATGCCCGTTGCCAGGCCGGCGGCGCTCGCCCCGCATCGCTTGTCGCGCACACTGCGCCCGCCAGAACCCGCCGCCGCGCTCGCCACCCCGGAGCCGCCGACGGCCGCGCGCGATGGCGCCGATCCGCCCCCCGCGCTCCCAGCGCGCGCCTGCATCGACGCAAGCGACGCCGCGAGGCGCCTTCGTCCGCGCGCCAGCCGCGACATCACCGTGCCGACCGGCAGATCGGCAATCGTCGCGATCTCGCGATAACTGAGTTCCTCCAGTTCGCGCAGCACCATCACCTCGCGATACTCGGCAGGCAACTGCTCGAGCGCCGCATGCACGAGCCGCGCGTCCTGGTCGCGCATCATCAGTGTCTCGGGATCGGCGTTCGAATCGCTCCAGCCCTCGAACATCGTGTCGTCGAGGTTTTCGTCGAATTCCACCGAATGACGCGACATCTCGCGCTTCTGCCACTCGCTGTACCACGTGCGCCGCACGATCGTGAGCAGCCACGGCCGCGCGTTCTCGCCGTGGAACATATCGAAGTAGCGGAATGCGCGGATGTAAGCGTCCTGCACGATATCTTCCGCATCGTTCGGATTGCCGCACAACCAGCGCGCAAGGTTAAAAGCCGCGTCGAGATGCGGCAGCGCCATCTGCTGGAAGCGGGCGCTGCGCTGTGCGGTGTCACTGTCGGTTTCCGTCACCAAAGCCCTCCGATCGTTACCGCTGCTGTACCGGCTACGCGACGAGTTTATTCCCGCCCGATGTGTCGTTGAGCAAAAAAAATTTAACGGGAATAAACCGCGCGCCTGCCAGGTTCGACAGGCAGACCGCGCAATTTGGTGGCAACTGAGCGGCAACCGAGTGACAACCGAACGACGCATCCTGCGAGGAGCGATCATGCAAAAGACCCTTCGTCATCTGAAACGGCGCGATTTCCTGAAGCTGGCCGCGGTCGGCGGCGCGGCATTCGCGTCGGCATTGCCCGGTTTCACGTACGGCCGCGACCAGGACTTTTATTTCGTCCAGCTATCCGATGCGCACTGGGGCTTCGAAGGCCCGGCCGTCAATCCGGATGCAAAAGGCACGCTGCCGAAGGCGGTGGCCGCGGTGAACGCGCTGCCGGTCAAGCCGGACTTCGTGATCTTCACCGGCGACCTCACGCACACGACCGACGACCCGAAGGTGCGCCGCGAGCGGATGATGCAGTTCGAGGCGATCGTGCTGAATCTCGACGTGAAGCCGCTTTACCTGATGCCCGGCGAACACGATGCGAGCCTCGACGCGGGCGCCGCGTTCAAGGAGCGCTTCGGCGACACGCACTACACGTTCGATCACAAGGGCGTGCACTTCATCACGCTCGACAACGTATCGGACCCGGCGGGCCGCGTCGGCGCGGAGCAGATCGCCTGGCTTGCCGCCGATATCGACAGGCAGCCGCAGGATGCGCGCATCGTCGTCTTCACGCATCGGCCGCTGTTCGACCTTGCGCCGCAATGGGACTGGGCGACGCGCGATGGCGCGCAGGTCATCGACGTGCTGACGCGCCGGCAGAACGTGACCGTCTTCTATGGGCATATCCATCAGGAGCACCACACGATGACCGGCAATATCGCGCACCACGCGGCGCGCTCGCTGATGTTCCCGCTGCCCGCGCCAGGCTCGCAGGAAAAGCGGCTGCCGGTGCCGTGGGATGCGGCTGCGCCCTATCGCGGACTCGGCTGGCGGCAGGTCGAGGTAGACCGGGCGCCGAACGCATTCGCGCTCAACGAAAAGCCGATTCGCAACCTTTCGTGATCGTGGGGACGCGCGATGCAAAAGCCAACCGAAACCGCGGGCAGGCCCGCCATCACGACTTCCTCGGCCCAACCCGCCGGCCAACGCGCCGCCGTCGACGTCGCGCGGCGCAGATGGCTGATGCTGGCCGGCTCTGGCGCCGCGCTCGCCGCGATGTCGCGCCTGCCCGCGCATGCCGCCGCGCCGCGCGTAATCAAAGTGCACGCGAAGCGCTTCGTGTTCACTCCGGATCAGATCAAGCTCGCTCCACACGAAGCGGTCGTCTTCGAACTGACGTCCGAAGACGTACCCATGGGCTTCTCAATACCGCAGTACGGCGTGCGCGTCGACGTGCCGCCGGGGCCGCCGGTGCGGCTCGCGGCGCAGGCCGGAGACGCCGGCACCGTCGAATTCCTGTGCGACATCTTCTGTGGGTCGGGGCACGAAACGATGAACGGCGTGCTCACGGTCGGATGACCGCTACGCTTCGCCCGTCCAGTACCCGGGCCGCGCGTACACCTCCTTCAGATAGTCGATGAAATAGCGCACCTTGGCCGGCACGAACCGCTGCTGCGGATACACGGCAAGAATGTCGTACTCGGGCAGCGCGTATTCGTCGAGCACCGTTTCGAGCTCGCCGCGCGCGAGTTGCTGTTGCACTTCCCACGTCGAGCGCCAGCCGAGCCCGAGTCCTTCGGATACCCAACGATGCAGCAGCTCGCCGTCGTTGCAGTCGAGCGTGCCGCCGACACGCACCGTCGCCAGCTTGCCGTTGCGCCGGAAGTACCAGCCGCGGTTCTGCCCGCCTTGCAGATTGAACGCGAGGCAATTGTGCTGAGGCAGGTCTTCGAGCGTTTTCGGCCGGCCGTATCGGTTGAAGTACTCGGGCGTGCCGCACACGACGCGCCGGTTCGACGCGAGCTTGACCGCGACGAAATTCGGATCGACCGCGCCGCCGATGCGAATCGACAGGTCGTAGCCTTCGCGCACGAGATCGACGACGCGGTCGGTCAGATTGAACGACACCTGCAATTCGGGCTTGTCGGCAAGAAATGCCGGCGCGAGCGGCGCGACATGCTTGCGGCCGAACGCGGCCGGCGCCGAGACGATCAGATGCCCGCTCACCGCACGGTGCCCGGCGGACAGTTCGTTTTCCGCCTGGTCCCATTCGGACAGGAGCCCCCGGCAGCGTTCGAGAAACGCGGCGCCCTCCTCGCTGACAACGAGCCGCCGCGTCGAGCGGTACATCAGCTTCACGCCGAGCCGCTTTTCGAGCGCGTCGATGCGGCGGCCGAGAATCACCGGCGACACGCCCTCCTCGAGCGCCGCGGCGGCGAGGCTACCCGAGTCGGCCACGCGCACGAAGGTTTCGATCTGTTTGAAGCGGTCCATCTCGTGTCTCCCTGCAAAACCGATTCAATACTTTTTGTATCGGAATAAGCGACCCAAACCGATCTTATCAAACCTTTGGTGCGCGCCTACAGTTCAGGGAACGCCCCATTTCCCACTTTGCAGGACCTCCCGAGGAGACACTCATGGCCAAAATGCGAGCCGTCGACGCAGCCGTACTCGTACTTGAAAAAGAAGGGATCGACACCGCCTTCGGCGTACCCGGCGCCGCGATCAATCCGTTCTATTCCGCGATGCGCAAGGCGGGCAACATCAGCCACGTGCTCGCGCGCCACGTCGAGGGCGCCTCGCATATGGCCGAAGGCTACACGCGCGCCGCGCCCGGCAATATCGGCGTCTGTATCGGCACGTCGGGCCCCGCGGGCACCGATATGATCACGGGCCTTTACTCGGCATCGGCCGACTCGATTCCGATTCTCGCGATCACCGGCCAGGCTCCCCGCGCGCGCCTTTACAAGGAAGACTTCCAGGCCGTCGATATCGAATCGATCGCGAAGCCGGTCACCAAGTGGGCCGTCACGGTGCGCGAGCCGGCGCTCGTGCCGCGCGTGTTCCAGCAGGCATTCCATCTGATGCGCTCGGGCCGCCCGGGTCCCGTGCTGATCGACCTGCCGGTCGACGTGCAAGTGGCCGAAATCGAGTTCGACATCGACACCTACGAACCGCTGCCGGTCTACAAGCCGAAGGCGACGCGCGCACAGATCGAAGCGGCGCTGAAGATGCTCAACGATGCGGAAAAGCCGCTGATCGTCTCGGGCGGCGGCGTGATCAACGCAGCGGCCGAAGACCTGCTCGTGCAGTTCGCCGAAACGCTCGGCGTGCCCGTGATTCCGACGCTGATGTCGTGGGGCGCGATTCCCGACGACCATCCGCTGATGGCCGGCATGGTCGGCCTGCAGACGTCGCACCGCTACGGCAACGCGACGATGCTCGCCGCGGATTTCGTGCTCGGTATCGGCAACCGCTGGGCGAACCGCCACACGGGCAGCATCGAGGTCTATACGAAGGGCCGCAAGTTCGTGCACGTCGATATCGAACCGACGCAGATCGGCCGTGTGTTCGGCCCGGATCTCGGCATCGTGTCCGATGCGAAGGCCGCGCTCGAGCTGTTCGTCGAAGTCGCGAAGGAATGGAAGGCCGCCGGCAAGCTGAAGAATCGCGGCGCGTGGGTCGAGCAATGCCAGGAGCGCAAGCACACGATGCTGCGCAAGACGCACTTCGACAACGTGCCGATCAAGCCGCAGCGCGTCTACGAAGAAATGAACAAGGTGTTCGGCCGCGACACCTGCTACGTGAGCACGATCGGCCTGTCGCAGATCGCCGGCGCGCAGTTCCTGCATGTGTTCAAGGCGCGCAACTGGATCAACTGCGGCCAGGCCGGCCCGCTCGGCTGGACGATCCCGGCCGCGCTCGGCGTGCGTGCGGCCGATCCGCAGCGCCCGATCGTCGCGCTCTCCGGCGACTACGACTTCCAGTTCATGATCGAAGAGCTCGCGGCCGGTGCGCAGTTCAAGCTGCCGTACGTGCATGTCGTGGTGAACAACTCGTATCTGGGCCTGATCCGCCAGGCGCAGCGCGCGTTCGAAATGGACTACTGCGTTCAACTGTCGTTCGACAATATCAACGCGCCCGAAGTGGAAGGCTACGGCGTCGATCACGTGAAGGTGGCCGAAGGCCTCGGCTGCAAGGCGCTGCGCGTGTTCAAGCCCGAAGACATCGAGCCGGCGCTCAAGAAGGCGCAATCGATGCTCTCCGAGTTCAACGTGCCGGTCGTCGTCGAAGTGATTCTCGAGCGCGTGACGAATATCTCGATGGGCGCGGAAATCGACGCGGTCAACGAGTTCGAGGAACTGGCCGCATCGCACAAGGATGCGCCGACTTCGATCAGCGCGCTCAGCGCGCTCGATTGAGGATCGAGCCGAACAGCGAGCGGCGGCGCAGTGCGCGTATCGCCCTCGCGCGGCGCGCATTGCCGTCGCGCCGCGCTTCTCAGTCTGCTTCTGTTTTTGCCGTGCCCGTCGCGGCGGTTTGTGAAAACCGCCCGCGGGACGCTGTCCACCTGACCGACCAGAGAGAAACAATGCCGAAATTCGCCGCCAACCTGACGATGCTGTTCAACGAAGTACCGTTCCTCGAGCGTTTTGCCGCCGCGGCCAACGCGGGCTTCGATGCCGTCGAATTCCTGTTTCCGTATCCGTACAAGGCCGCCGAGCTGGCCGAGCGCCTGCAGCAAAACGGCCTGAAGCTCGTGCTGCACAACCTGCCGGCCGGCAACTGGGAAGCCGGTGAACGCGGCATCGCATGCCTGCCCGATCGGGTCGGCGAGTTCCAGGAAGGCGTCGGCCGCGCGATCGAATACGCGAAGGCGCTGAAGGTGCCGCAACTGAATTGCCTCGTCGGCATTCCGACGGCCGGCGTCGATGCGGACAAGGCGCGCGCGACGATTGTCGAGAATCTGCGTTTTGCCGCTGCCGCGCTGAAGAAGGAAGGCATCCGGCTGCTCGTCGAGCCGTGCAACTCGTACGATATTCCGGGCTTCGCGCTGAACCGCTCCGCCGAAGGGCTCGACGTGATCCGCGCGGTCGGCTCCGACAACCTGTTCCTGCAATACGACATCTATCACATGCAGCGGATGGAAGGCGAACTGGCCGCGACGATCAAGAAGAACTTCGCGTCGATCGCGCACATCCAGCTGGCCGACAACCCCGGTCGCAACGAACCCGGCACCGGTGAAATCAACTACCCGTTCCTGTTCGATCTGCTCGACTCGCTCGGCTACGCGGGCTACATCGGCTGCGAATACAAGCCGCGCACGACGACCGCCGAAGGACTCGGCTGGTTCAAGCATGCGAAAGCGCCGGCGTAAGCACAGCAAACATCGCAGCCCCCCAATTTCTAGCTTTCACGGAGAGTATGTAAATGGCAAAGATCGGTTTCATCGGCCTCGGCATCATGGGCGCGCATATGGCGCGCAACCTTCTGAAGGGTGGCCACACGCTGTTTGTGAACGGTGCCTACCCGGTGCCGGACGATCTGACCAAAACGACGACCGTGGTCAAGGATTCGACGGCCGTTGCGCAGGCATCGGACGTGATCGTGATCATGGTGCCCGACACGCCGGACGTCGCGAACGTGCTGTTCGCCGCTGACGGCGTCGCCGCGGGCCTCGCCAAGGGCAAGCTCGTGATCGACATGAGCTCGATCTCGCCGCTCGAAACCCAGGCGTTCGCGAAGAAGATCAACGAGTTCGGCTGCGACTACCTCGACGCGCCGGTGTCGGGCGGCGAAATCGGTGCGCGCGATGCGACGCTGACGATCATGGTCGGCGGCCCGCAGAAGGCGTTCGATCAGGCCAAGCCCCTGTTCGACCTGATGGGCAAGAACGTCACGCTGATCGGTGATAACGGCGCCGGCCAGACCTGCAAGGTCGCCAACCAGATTATCGTCGCGCTCAATATCGAAGCGGTCGCGGAAGCCCTGCTGTTCGCGGCGCGCTCGGGCGCGGACCCGGAACGCGTGCGCCGCGCGCTGATGGGCGGCTTCGCGGCGTCGCGCATTCTCGAAGTGCACGGCGAGCGCATGACGAAGCGCACGTTCAACCCGGGCTTCCGGATCGAGCTGCATCAGAAGGACCTGAACCTTGCGCTCGACGGCGCGCGCAAGCTCGGCATCGCGCTGCCGCATACGGCAAGCGCGCAGCAACTGTTCAGCGTCTGCGCGGCAAACGGCGGCAAGGCGTGGGATCACTCGGCGATGGTGCGTGCGCTCGAGATCATGGGCAACTTCGAGGTCGCGCAGGCGCCCGCGAGCGACGCGAAGGCGGCGTAAAGCGTTCCTGTATCGGATAAGGCAGTACGGCAGGACTCGGGCTGTCGCAGCCGCGGCCACATGAAGCAACAGGCAGCAACACGCAGCAACACGCAGCAGCGACAGCCCTCTTGTGGGGCGTCCGGTTCGAAGCGCACAACGCGACGGGCTGGACAAATCAGGCCGCTCTGGGCTGAGAGCGGCCAGTGGGGTCCGCAGCGGCGCCCGTCGGCGACGGGGAAGCCTTGGTCGGTCAGACGTCGTCGTCGGGTGTCCGCCTGTCGGATTTCACAATCGAGCGCAACCGCAACGCGCTGCGCTTTGTTCGCATCACTGAGCGTATGAAGAACACGTACGGAATCAGTAAAGATCGAATACGCGCTGCAACGCTGCCGGCGCCGCGTTGCCGGCCGCTAGCGCCAGCATCAGCAGCACGCGTGCCTTATAGGCATTGAGCGAGTTCGCGCTGACGAAGCCGAGCGCATCGTCCGCTGCCGCGCCGTTGTGCATCACATGTCCCGAGCCGACGCGCGACGCACGCACGACGGCAATGCCGTGCGCGGCCGCCTCGGCAAGCGCCTGCTGCAGCGCTGCGTGAATCGACCCATTGCCCGTGCCCGCCACGACAATGCCGCGTACGCCGGCTTTCACAAGCGCATCGACCATCACGCGCGTCGCGCCGGCATAACTCGCGACGATCTCGACCGCGGGCCACGCGTCGTTCGACGTCGACTCAATCGCAAATTCGCTGGCCGTCGTATGAGGCCGTATGACGCCGCGCTGAAACTCGACGCGTCCGTCCTGCACCCAACCGAGCGCACCGACTTCCGGCGACTGGAATGCTTCAACGGCGAACGTGCTGGTCTTCACGACGTCGCGCGCGCCGTGAATACGGTTATTGAACGCGACGAGCACGCCCTGCCCGTGTGCCGCGCGGTGCGCCGCGACGCTAACCGCGTTGAGCAGGTTCAACGGCCCGTCGGCCGACAGCGCGCTCGACGGCCGCATCGCCGCGGTCAGCACGACAGGCTTCGCGCTTTTGACAGTCAGATGCAGCAGGTACGCGGTTTCCTCGAGCGTATCGGTGCCGTGTGTGATGACGATGCCGTCGATGTCGTCGCTCGCGAGCAGTGCGTTCACACGCTGCGCGAGCGTTGTCCATAGCGCGAGCGGCATGTCCTTGCTGTCGATGCTGGCCACCTGCTCGGCGTGCATGGTCGCGAGCGCGGAAAGCGCGGGCACGGCCGCCAGCAGTTGCCCGACGCCGACGACACCGGCCTGGTAGCCGGCCGTGCTCGTGGCGTCCTGTGCGGAGCCGGCGATCGTGCCGCCGGTCGCCAGCACCGCGATGCGCGGCAACGCCCTGGGCGGCGCGGAAGAAGGCGAGGAAGGTGAGGTATTCATGCGGGCGATTGTAAGCGATGCGCCGCCTCGGTCGAAGCCGAACGCCAGGCGTTCAACGCCAAACGCCATAAGCGAAGCCCGCGCTTAAACCGCCTCGCGCAATTGCGCCGCGATTTCCGCTTCGCTCAACTGCGGCGCGAACATCTCGATCAGCCGGTACGCGTAAGCGCGCAAGAACGCGCCCTTGCGCAAGCCGACGCGCGTCGTACTCGCTTCGAACAGATGCTGCGTATCGAGCGCGACGAGTTCGCTGTCGCGCTTCGGATCGAACGCCATCGCCGCGACGATGCCGATGCCCATGCCGAGTTCGACATAGGTCTTGATGACGTCCGCGTCGATCGCGGTCAGCACGACATCGGGCATCGCGCCGACTTTCGTGAACGCCTGATCGATATGCGAGCGGCCCGTGAAATCCTGGTCGTAGGTGACGATCGGATATTCGGCGATTTCTTCGAGCGTCAGGTTCGCGCGGCCGACGAGCGGATGATCCTTGGGCACGACGACGACGTGATGCCACGAATAGCACGGGAACGTGACGATATCGGGGTAGCGGTCGAGCGCCTCGGTCGAAATGCCGAGATCCGCTTCGCCGTTGATGATCATCTGCGCGATCTGCTGCGGGTTACCCTGGCGCAGCGCGAGATGCACTTTCGGAAACACGTCGGTGAACTGGCGGATCACTTTCGGCAGCGCGTAGCGCGCCTGCGTGTGCGTCGTCGCGACAACGAGGTGGCCGTTGTCCTGGTCCGCGTACTGCCGTGCGACGCGTCGCAGGTTTTCGGCATCGAGCAGCATCCGCTCGATCAGCTGATGCACGGCCTTGCCCGGCTCCGTGAGCCCCGTGAGCCGCTTGCCGCGACGAATGAAGATGTCGACGCCGAGTTCGTCCTCGAGGTCCTTGATCTGTTTCGACACGCCCGACTGCGACGTGTACAGCACGTTCGCGACTTCGGTCAGGTTCATGTTCTGGCGCACGGCCTCGCGCACGAAGCGCAACTGCTGGAAGTTCATGTGTTTGTCTCCACTGTTTTTTCAGGTCCTGGCCGGGAACACGCGCAGCGAACGCGGCACCGCGGTCACCGCATCGCCGACCGCAAGCTGCAATTCGCGCCACGCTTCGCGGTCGAGCTCCGCTTCGAGCACCGATGGCGCGCGCCCGTCCGGCGCCGCTGCGCCCGCTCCCGCACCGCTCCGAAGCCCTTCGAGTTCGACGCGCACCGACCCGCCGAGCGTCACCACACGCCGCACGCCCAACGCGATGCCATCGCGATGCCCGCCCGCGGCCCGCGGGTACAGCACGAGATCGTGCGGACGCACATACGCGAGCGCCGGCCCCTCGAAGCCCGCATCGACAGCGATCGGCTGCCCGGCGCCGTCGGCAACAAAACCATGCCGGTCGACGCTGCCGGAAAGACGGTTCGCCGCGCCGAGAAACTCGTAGACGAACGACGTCTGCGGATGGTCGTACACGTCCTGCGGACTGCCGACCTGCTCGACATGCCCGTGATTCATCACGACGATCCGGTCCGCCACTTCGAGCGCTTCTTCCTGATCGTGCGTGACAAAGATCGTCGAGATATGCAGATCGTCGTGCAGGCGACGCAGCCAGCCGCGCAGTTCCTTGCGCACTTTCGCATCGAGCGCGCCGAACGGCTCGTCCAGCAGCAGCACCTTCGGTTCGACCGCCAGCGCGCGCGCCAGCGCGATACGCTGCCGCTGCCCGCCCGACAGTTCCGACGGATAGCGCGGCGCAAGCCAGTCGAGCTGCACGAGTTTGAGCAGTTCATGCACTTTCTCGCGTATCGCCGCTTCGGACGGCCGCTCGTGGCGCGGCTTCACGCGCAGGCCGAACGCGACGTTCTCGAACACAGTCATATGCCGGAACAGCGCGTAATGCTGGAACACGAAGCCGACCTGGCGCTCGCGCGCGCGGACCTCGGCGACGTCCTGTCCTTGCAGCACGACCTGCCCGTCGTCGGCGAACTCGAGGCCGGCGATCACGCGCAACAGCGTGGTCTTGCCGCAACCGGACGGCCCGAGCAGCGCGACCAGCTCGCCGGGGGGAAAGTCGAGCGATACGTTGTCGAGCGCGGTGAAGTCGCCGAAACGCTTACGCAAATTACGAACGGTGATGCCCATCTGAAGCGCTCCTTATTGGACCTGGCGGCCGGCGGCCGCACTCGACGGCGCTGCTGCGCCCGCGATGCCGGATGCCGCGGCAGCATGCGCGCCGGCATGCACGGACGATACGTCCGCTGACAGATGCCGTTCGGCAAGCAGCTTGAGGCCGAGCGTCACGAGCGCGAGCAACGCGAGCAGCGACGCCACGGCGAATGCCGCCGAGAAGTTGTATTCGTTGTAGAGAATTTCGACGTGCAGCGGCATCGTGTCGGTCTGTCCGCGAATATGGCCCGACACCACCGACACCGCGCCGAACTCGCCCATCGCCCGCGCGTTGCACAGAATCACGCCGTACAGCAGGCCCCACTTCACATTGGGCAGCGTCACGCGGCGGAATATCTGCCAGCCCGACGCGCCGAGCACGTGCGCGGCTTCTTCTTCGTCGGTGCCTTGCGCCTGCATCAGCGGAATCAGTTCGCGCGCGACGAACGGGAACGTGACGAATACCGTTGCGAGCACGATGCCGGGCACCGCGAAGACGATCTGCACATCGTGCGCCTGCAGCCACGGGCCGAACCAGCCCTGCGCGCCGAACAGCAGCACATAGATCAAGCCTGAAATAACGGGCGAGACCGAAAACGGCAGATCGATCAGCGTCGTGAGCAGCGCCTTGCCGCGGAACTCGAACTTCGCGATACACCACGATGCGACAAGCCCGAACACGAGATTGAACGGCACCGCGATCGCCGCGGTCAGCAGCGTGAGCTTGATCGCGGACCATGCATCGGGGTCGGCCAGCGATTCGAAGTAGAACGCGAAACCTTTGCTGAGCGCCTGATAGAACACCGCGGCCAAAGGCACCACGAGAAACAGCACAAGAAACAGCAACGCGATGCCGGTCAGAATCCAGCGGATCGCGCGCGGCTCGGTAACCGGACCGTCGACACGCGCGGCCTTCGCCGCCGCACGCCGCGTGTTCGACAGCACGACGGATTCGTCGCTCATCGCGCACCTCCGTCCGGCGTTGCTGACGCCAGTGCAAGGCCTGGCGCCGTCGGCGGCGCCGACGCGCTGCGGCTCGTGCGTCGCTGCAAGTACCACTGCAGCGTATTGATTAGCAGCAGCATGATGAACGACACCACCAGCATCACGACCGCGATTGCCGTCGCGCCCGGGTAGTCGTACTGCTCGAGCTTCGTGATGATCAGCAGCGACGTGATCTCGGACTTCATCGGCACATTGCCCGCGATAAAGATGACCGAGCCGTATTCGCCGAGCGCGCGCGCAAAGGCGAGCGCAAAGCCGGTCAGGAGCGCGGGAAACACCGCCGGCAATATCACGCGCCGGAAGGTCAGCCAGCGCGATGCGCCCAGGCATGCCGCCGCTTCCTCCTGCTCACGTTCGAACTCCTCGAGCACCGGCTGCACCGTGCGCACGACGAACGGCAAGCCGATAAACGTCAACGCGACGAGCACGCCAAGCGGCGTGAACGCGATCTTGAGGCCCAGCGGTTCCAGAAACCGGCCGATCCAGCCGTTGCCCGCATAGACGGCGGCAAGCGAGATACCGGCCACCGAAGTTGGCAGCGCGAACGGCAGATCGACGATCGCATCGACGATGCGCTTGAACGGAAACGTATAGCGCGTCAGCACCCACGCGACGAGAAAACCGAACACGGCGTTGATCAACGCGCCGCCGAGCGCCGCGGAAAATGTGAGCCGATAGGACGCCAGCACGCGCGGCGAGGTGACCGCGCGCACGAACTGGCTCCAGTCGAGCGTCGCCGTTTTCAGAAACGTGGACGCAAGCGGAATCAGCACCACGAGGCTCAGATAAGCCACCGTGATGCCGAGCGTCAGGCCAAAACCCGGCAATGCGCTCGGCTTGCGGAAGGTCAACGTCGTCATGCTGGGTACTCTTTCAAAAGTCTTGCCGGATCGCGCGCGTCACCGCGCGCATGGCGCGCATACGAAAACGCGCGCTTCGGTTACAAGCTCAAAAGCGCGCCCGAAGGCGCGCCTGCCTGACTGCATCGGTTGCAGTCACTGAAACTACTGCGGCGAGTAAATCGAATCGAACACGCCGCCGTCGGCAAAGTGCGTTTTCTGCGCATTCGTCCAGCCGCCGAACGTATCGTCGACCGTGTAGAGCTTAAGCTTCGGAAACTTATCGGTCAGCGCCGCGGGCACCTTGTTCGAGCGCGGACGATAGAAGTTCTTCGCCGCGATCTCCTGCCCCTCCTCGCTATACAGGAACTTCAGATACGCGTCCGCGAGCTTGCGCGTGCCATGGCGCTCCACCACCTTGTCGACCACCGCGACCGGCGGCTCCGCGAGAATGCTGACCGACGGCACCACAATCTCGAACTTGTCCGGCCCGAACTCCTTGATCGACAGAAACGCCTCGTTTTCCCACGCAATCAGCACGTCGCCGATACCGCGTTGCACGAAGCTCGTCGTCGCGCCGCGCGCGCCGGAATCGAGCACGCCCGCATTCTTGTAGAGCTTCGACACGAACTCCTTCGCTTTCTGCTCGTTGCCGCCCGGCTGATGCAACGCGTATGCCCACGCGGCCAGGTAGTTCCAGCGCGCACCGCCCGACGTCTTCGGGTTCGGCGTGACGATCGATACGCCGGGTTTGATCAGATCGTCCCAGTCCTTGATGTGCTTCGGATTGCCCTTGCGCACGAGGAACACGATCGTCGAGGTGTACGGCGAGGCGTTCTCGGGCAGACGTTTCTGCCAGTCCTTGTCGATCAGACCTTTGTTCGCGAGCGCGTCGATGTCGTAGGCGAGCGCGAGCGTCACGACGTCGGCCTGCAGGCCGTCGAGTACCGAGCGCGCCTGGGCGCCCGAGCCGCCGTGCGACTGCTTGAAGGTGACCGACTCGCCCGTCTGCGCTTTCCATTGCTTGCCGAATGCCGCGTTGACATCCTGGTACAACTCGCGCGTCGGGTCGTACGACACATTGAGAAGCGTCGTATCAGCATGCGCCTGTGCGGCCAGACCGAGCACCGCGGCCGCACCGATGGCCATTGAAGCGAAGAATTTTCTCGCGCGCTGCGCCACGTTTCCTGCCAACCCCGTAGTCCGATAGACCATGTTCTCTCCGCGTTCCGGTGTTTCCAGGCCCAGCGATTTGCTTATCCGCCGGGCCTGATATCGATTTGCGGCCAGTCTATCCGTCGCGCTTCATCATTAAAAATAATGTTTCTTCATTTTTTAATACGCAAAAGTGGTAATGACGGCCGGATGCGGCGTTCGGACACGGATTTCGCTGTCGGGGCGCCGTCGAACGGTGTTTTTGCGGCAGATGACTGGCGCGTTGCGGGGCGAACTTAAAGTAAAGCTTGAAAAGCGCCCGATACTGTATAAAAATACAGTCACCTGTTTATCCATACAGTGGCGCCATGACCAAACTCACCGCACGACAGCAGCAGGTTTTCGATCTGATCCGCCGCGCAATCGAGCGCACGGGCTTCCCGCCCACGCGCGCCGAAATCGCGGCCGAGCTGGGCTTCAGCTCGGCGAATTCGGCGGAGGAGCACCTGCGTGCCTTGGCCCGCAAAGGTGTGATCGAACTCGCGGCCGGCGCGTCGCGCGGTATCCGGCTGCTCGCCGGCCAGGACGATGCGCCCCATCAGTTCACGCTGCCGCATGCGGCACTGATGCAACTGTCGCTGCCGCTCGTCGGCCGCGTCGCGGCAGGCAGCCCGATCCTCGCGCAGGAACACATCGCGCAGCACTATGCATGCGACCCGGCGCTCTTCTCGAGCAAGCCCGACTATCTGCTGAAGGTGCGCGGTCTGTCGATGCGCGACGCAGGCATTCTCGACGGCGACCTGCTCGCGGTGCAAAAGCGCAGCGAGGCGAAAGACGGCCAGATCATCATTGCGCGTCTCGGCGACGACGTCACGGTCAAGCGCTTGAAGCGCCGGCCCAACGGCATCGAACTGATCGCTGAGAACCCCGATTACGAAAACATCTTCGTCGAAGCCGGCAGCGCGGATTTCGCGCTCGAAGGCATCGCGGTCGGGCTGATCCGGCCAGGTGAATTCTGATTTCCCGCTGATTTAGCACAGCGCTTCCGCTGAGTTTTCTACTCAGTTTGCGCTCAGTTTCCGCTCAGTTCCCGCTCAGTATCCGAATACCGTCTGGAGAGATTCATGGAACGCCTCGCCCGCTTGCTGCCCTTCCGCCAGTTCGGCCGTCTGCGCCACTTGCGCAACCTCGTGCCGTGCGCCGTGCTCGACGCGATGCATGCACCGCGTACCGCTTCGCTGTTCGATTTCGATGAGCATGAGCGGTCGCTCATTGACGCTGACGCACCATCGCAGCACGCGTCGCTGCCGTCGTCGTTGCCTGCGTTTGCGCGCGTTTCGCTGAACGCCGCGCTCAATGCCGAGCCCGCGCGCCGCGCGCCGGTGCGCGTTTATCACGGGCCGTCGCGTCTCATCATGGTCGGCACCGTCGATGCGGTGTGCAACATGATCGACCGCTGCATCGCAGAGGAACACGCGCAAGCGGCCTGATCCTGCTCGTTCATCGCGCACGCGCGTGTCGCCTACGCGCATGTCACCAACCAGCGAGACGCGGTGAGGTAGAGGAGAGTGCGGGATCGTTTCAGCGAGAATGGGGTCCACGTTAAACCGCCCTGTTCAACCCATTGAAGGAACGCCCCGCACGATGATGGTTCGCACAAGCCGCGCAAAGCGCGCGATAAATGGCTGCATCGGTCATCGCACCGTCCGTCTTCACATCAAACACGGCACGAATCACAAGATGCGCGGCAGCATCAGGCGGTCCGTGCTGGTCACGCTCGTTGTCATCGTTGTTCTGATTGCGTTGGCCTTCGCCTATGCATCGCCGTATATCGCGCTCGACCGCCTGAAGCGCGCAGCCGATACGCGCGATGCGGCAACGGTCAACGAATATGTCGATTTCCCGGCGTTCCGAGAGAGTCTCAAGGATCAGCTCGGCGCCTTGCTTAGACGCAGAATCGGCGCGGAAAGCCATGGCAATCCGCTCGCCGCGCTGGGCGCGATGATCGGCGTTGCGTTGATCGGGCCGCTCGTCGATGCCTATGCGACGCCGGACGGCGTCGCCGCGTTGCTGAACGGGATCCCGCCGCGCGGTGAATCCGGCGAACGGCCGCCGGCGCCGCCGGATGCACCCGCTGCTTCGTCAAGCGGCGGCGGGCCTGCCGCACCGGCGGCGCCGGCTGTGTCAGCGCCATCGGCTGAGAACAGCTCGACGCCGCTCGAGCCACCGCAGCCACCGCAGCCACCGCGGCCACCCCAGACCACGGCCGGGTATCGCGGCATCAACGAGTTCGTGGTCACGTATCGGCATGGCGTCGGCGACACACGCTACGCCGCGATTTTCCGTCGCGAAGGCCTCTTCACCTGGAAGCTTGCGGGAGTCGATCTCGGCGAGTAAGCCGTGCGGGTCGCGCCGGCACAAGTGTCATGCCGCCGCGGCCGGCTGCTCCTCGTCGGGCGACGAACACGCAACGAGAATGCTGCACGACACGCGATCGAGCAGCGGCGTGTTGCCTGCGCCCATCCACCATCGTGAAAGTCCATGCCGGCAGCGATGACCGACCACGACGAGATCGACCTTCAGTTCTTCCGCGAGCGCCGCGATTTCATCGATCGGATGACCGAACGCGAAATGCCCTTGCGCCCTGACGCCGCGCTCGGTGAGCCAGTCGACGCCTTCCTGCAGGATGTCGCGCGCGGTCTTTTCGAAGCTGCCGCACGCCACATCGGTTAGCAGGCCCGCGCTTTGCGCGATGCTCGAGCGCATGTCGACCACCGACAGCAGATGCGTCTGCGCCTTCAGGTCCAATGCCAGATCCGCACCGCAACGCAGCGCCTTGCGGCCTTCGCGCGAGCCGTCGTAGCACAGCAGAATTTTCTGGTAGCTGGCCATTGTCGTTCTCCCTTCCGCGCCGATCGCGGACGTCGAGTCAATCATGGTGCGCCGCAATTGCGCTTGCAAGGGATGGAAAACGCTAAGTGCGCCCGAGCACGTTCGACGCCGTATGCCGCACCGCACGAGAATCCGGGGCACGAATGCCCGGGGTGCGAAAACCCGGGGCACAAATGCCCGGGGCTCGTGTGGGGCGGCTGTCCGGCGCCCGAAGACGTGGCCTAGAATAGGCAACGCTTCGCAAGGGCCGCTTGTGAACGGCTGCTTCACTGCGTTGGACACGCGGCCGCGTTTGCTGTTCGCCGCTGTTCGCCGCTCTTCGCTGCTGCTTGCCGTTCGTCGTCCGTTGTTTCGTTGCACTGTCTTCGCCTGGCCATCAACCCCGGCAGCCGTAATCTTTGTCGAATCAACCGTCGTTACCGGACTCTGCGCCCATGCCCGAAGCCGCGATCGAATTTCATCGAGTCGAAAAACGTTACGCCGGCAGGAAGGTCGTCGACGGACTGTCGTTCGATGTGCGGGTCGGCGAATGTTTCGGTCTGCTAGGTCCGAACGGCGCCGGCAAAACAACGACGCTGCGCATGCTGCTCGGCATCGCCGCGCCCGATGCCGGCACGATCAGCCTATGCGGCGAACCGATCCCGGCGCGTGCGCGCATCGCTCGCGCACGCATCGGCGTGGTTCCGCAGTTCGACAATCTCGACCCGGACTTTACCGTTCGCGAGAATCTGCTCGTGTTCGGCCGTTACTTCGGCCTTAACAGCCGGGAAACGCGCGAACTCGTACCGTCGCTGCTCGAATTCGCGCGGCTCGAGCACAAGGCCGATGCGCGTGTCGCCGAACTGTCGGGCGGCATGAAGCGGCGCCTCACGCTCGCGCGGGCGCTCGTCAACGACCCCGACGTGCTCGTCATGGACGAGCCGACCACGGGCCTCGATCCGCAAGCGCGCCACCTGATCTGGGAGCGGCTGCGTTCGCTGCTCTCGCGCGGCAAAACGATTCTTCTGACCACGCACTTCATGGAAGAAGCGGAACGCCTGTGCGACCGGCTTTGTGTGATCGAGGAAGGCCGCAAGATCGCCGAGGGCGCGCCGAAAGAGCTGATTGCATCGGAGATCGGCTGCGACGTGATCGAAGTCTACGGACCCGATCCGCTGGCGCTGCGCGATGCGCTCGCGCCGTTCGCCACGCGTATCGACATCAGCGGCGAGACGCTCTTCTGTTATGTCGACGATCCGCAACCCGTGCATGCGCGGTTGAAGCAGCGCGATGACGTGCGCTATCTGCATCGCCCCGCGAATCTCGAAGACGTGTTCTTGCGGCTCACCGGCCGCGAGATGCAGGATTAAAAAGCAGCTGGATTAAAGGCAGTACAGTCAAAGCAGCAGAATCAAAGTATCAGAACCAGGCAGGACTCATCGACCATGGATGCCCGCTCATACGACACGCCCGACCACCCGCTCGAGCCCGCGCGCGAACGCTTCGCGGCGCTGCCCGCCAATGCGCTGAACTGGGTCGCGGTGTGGCGCCGCAATTACCTCGTGTGGCGCAAGCTCGCGCTCGCGTCGATGTTCGGCAATCTGGCCGATCCGATGATCTATCTGTTTGGCCTCGGCTTCGGGCTCGGGCTGATGGTCGGGCGCGTCGACGGCGTGTCGTATATCGCGTTCCTCGCGGCAGGCACGGTCGCATCGAGTGTGATGATGTCGGCGAGCTTCGAGTCGATGTATTCGGGCTTTTCAAGAATGCACGTGCAGCGCACGTGGGAAGCGATCATGCATACGCCGCTCACGCTCGGCGATATCGTGCTCGGGGAGGTAATCTGGGCGGCGAGCAAATCGGTGCTGTCCGGCACGGCCATTCTGATCGTGGCGGGTCTGCTCGGCTACGCCGAATTTCCGGCGACGCTCGTCGCCTTGCCCGTCATCGCGCTCGCGGGCCTCTCGTTCGCGAGTCTCGCGATGATCGTCACCGCGCTCGCGCCCTCGTACGACTTCTTTATGTTCTATCAGACGCTCGCGCTCACGCCGATGCTGCTGCTCTCCGGCGTGTTCTTTCCCGTATCGCAACTGCCGCCCGCCGCGCAATACGCGACCCAGCTGCTGCCGCTCGCGCATGCGGTGGACCTGATCCGCCCCGCGATGCTCGCGCGGCCAATCGACGACGCCGCGCTGCACGTTGCCGTGCTCGCGATCTACGCGATCGTGCCGTTTCTGATCTCAGCGGTGCTGTTGCGCCGCCGGATGATGCGGTAAGCGCCCCGCGGCGGATCGCCCTGCCCCTGGTCCGGGCCTTGGCCTCAGTCTTCGTCGTCCGACCACGGGATATCGACGTCGGAAATAAATGCGACTGTGGCGAACGGCCCGCCTTCCTGTCGGCCGATCTTGCCGTCCGCACGGTGCCACTCGACGCGAAACACGGTGCCCGGATCGTTGGCCAGCAGGCGTACGGTGCGCACTTCGTCCGGATCGGCCTCGTCGACGGGGCCGTCGAGCGAGACCAGCAAGGCTTGCGGCCACACGCCTTCGTCCGGATCGTAGATGCGGTCGCCGTCCGGAATCGATGTCGATGCCTCGACGCCGATTGTCGCCGATGCCTCGACGATCATCTTGCCAAGCGCCCGCAGCAAGGCGGTGGCACGCGCGGAATTGGCCTGGCGGATCGCGAGGTCTCCACGCGTGAGCGCCTGCTCGAGCTTCGGATTGGTCTTCTGTTGCGCCATGCGTCTGTCCTGAATTCGATCGTCTTTTGACTGTGAATAATCGCCTACCGGATTGCCGACCGGCAATCTGCCGCCCCTGGCCGCCCCGGCTCCACCCAGTGTAGTTCGAGATTCGACCGTATGAGGCGGCTTGAAACCGGCTGAAACTGTTGAAACGGCCTGAAACGGGTTTGAAACCATTTGACGTGCCGCATCGCCCAATGTCGCCAGGCGATGATGTAGCGTCCCGCGGATTGCTTCCCGGGTGGCGTCCCGGTAGCTTCCATTCGACATGCCTGCCTGCGCCTTCCCGCTGCCTCGCCTTCAAACGCCTGCCGGCACTGCCATCCGCCGTGCAGCGCGTCATTCACAAGCCCAGTCCTACCGCCAGCAGCCCCGCCGCGATACCGAATGCCACCACCGCCGCCGCGACGATCGCGAGCACGCGCGGCCGGAACGAACGCGCCAGCATCGCGAGCGACGGCACGCTGATCGGCGGCAGCGTCATCAGCAGCGCACCCGCGGGGCCGACGCCGATGCCGAGCGTCAGCATCGCCTGAATGATCGGCACTTCGCCTGCCGTCGGAATCACAAACAGCATGCCGGCGACCGCGAACGCCACGATCCAGCCGATATCGTTGCCGATCGCCGGCCCGATCTGCGGAAACAGCCACGCGCGCGCCGCGCCAAGCAGCAAAACCAGCACCAGGTATTCGGGCACGAGGCGCACCGCCATGCGCGCGAGAATCGTCAGCCAACGGGCAAAAGCGTTGCCGTCCTGTTGACGCGCGGCCAGTTCGGCGAGGCGCGCGTCGGCCGCGCTGGCTTCACCGGGCGTCACGAGCCGGTTCACGAGGTAGCCGAGACCGAACACCATCAATAGGCCCAATGCAAGCCGCAAGCCTGCCCATTGCCAGCCGAGCACGAAACCCATAAAGACGAGCGTGGCCGGATTGAGCACCGAGTTGCCGAGCCAGAACGCGATCGCCCCGCCCGGCGAGGCCTGGCGCTCGCGCAAGCCGACCACGACCGGCGCCGCGCAGCACGTGCACATCATGCCGGGAATCGCAAGCAAGCCGCCTGCCGCCACACTGCCAAAGCCCGTCTTGCCGAGCACTTTCGCGACCCAATGCGCGGGCAGCAGTGCCTGAACCGCGGAGCCGAGCAGCAGGCCCAGCACCATCGCCTGCCAGATCGCCTTGCCGTACGCCCACGCATAGCCGAGCGCCGCATCGAGCGACGGCGCGGGCGGGCTCGCCGCCGTGCCCATCAGGATCGACGAGCCGATCGAGTGCGTCGACGCCGCCGTAAATGCGCGGTGATAGTACGGAAACCACTTCACATAAAAAAGTCCCGCCACCGCAAGCAGCAGGAAGATCAGCCATCCCGATGCCGGGGCGGCTTGTCGCGTGGTATTCATCTGGTCGTCCTCTGATGCGTATGTTGCTGGTTGCTTTTGTTGGTGCTTGTTGGGTTGCTTATGTCGGCGCGCTTATGTTGGCGCTTATGTCGGCGCTTATGTTGGCGCGCTTATGACGGCCGCTCGCCTGATCGGTTACGTCGATGCGTGCGCCATCTTTGCCTCGTCGGCGCTGACCGACACCGATAACTGCGCGAGCAGTGCACGCGCCTGGTCAAGCGTATCGCCGGCGATCGGCCTGAACGTGAACTGCTGCGCATGCGCAAGCTCGCTGAAGTGCTGCCGGCTGCTGCGCTGATACGCGGGATCGTAGTGCCGCTCGAGCAGTTCGTGGAACAGTTCGCTGCGTGCGTCGTTGTCGATCATCTGCTGCCAGCGCATCACCTGCTCGCGGCTGTGCAGACCGATCAGATGCGCGAGTTGCCGCTGGAATCCGGCCCGGTCGTCGAACAGATGGCCGTAGTCTTCGAGCAGGAACGCCACGCGTTCGTCGAGCGGCGCGCGAATCTCCACGCATGCGCCCCGATGAAAGCGTTCGAGCAGCGCATCGGGCAAGGTGATCGCGCCGATGCGCCGGCTTTCGGATTCGACGAACACCGGCCGCGCGGAGTCGAATTGCGCAAGCGCGCCGATCAGCGCGCTATCGAAGGCCTTTTGCGACGGCTGCGGCCGGTCGGGCCATGCGCCCAGTAACGACCCGCGATGGCATGCGAGCCCTTCGAGTTCGAGCACCTGCGCACCCGCGTCGCGCAAGGCGTGCAAAAGCCGCGTCTTGCCGGTGCCCGTATGACCGACGAGCGCGATGTAGTCGAACCGCTGCGGCAGCGTCGCGAGCCTGTCGAGCACCGAGCGCCGGTACGTCTTGTAGCCGCCATCGAGTTGCCGCGCCTGCCAGCCGATCATGTTGAACAGCGTTGTCATCGATCCGGAACGCTTGCCGCCGCGCCAGCAATAGATGAGCGGACGCCAGTTGCGCGGCCGGTCGGCGAAGGTGGTGTCCAGATGGTGAGCAATATTGCGTAATACGAGCGCGGCGCCATGGCGCGTCGCTTCATACGGCGACACTTGCTTATACATCGTGCCGACGATCACGCGCTCCTCGTTCGATAACACCGGTGCATTAAATGCGCCCGGAATATGATCTTCGGCAAATTCGAGCGGCGTGCGCACGTCGATAATTTCATCGAAGCGCGCGAGTTCGTCGAGCGGCGCAAGCAGACTTTTCAATTTGGACACGCGAATAAAGGGCATTTCCGTGCGTAGTCGGGGTACCCGCGCGCACGGATTCTGCGAATCCGTGATTATCTCATGCGATGCCCGTCGGCGATGAGCAGTGCGCGAGGCGCATCGCGTTGCGTCGATAGATCGCCGTGTGCGATGCGATATGGCTGCATGCGAAGACGACGAAAACCGTTGCGATCAGTAGAATGTCGCCCCGAGCGTTCACCCCACTCTGCTTCCCGCCGCCCCGGAGCGTTACCCGATGTCAGATTCGCCGACCGCCGCCGCCCGTTCAGAAGACTCCACCCTGATTGTCATGCTCGTCGCGGCTGCGTACTTTATGGAGAATCTCGACGGCACGATCATCGCCACCGCCCTGCCGCAGATGGCGCGCTCATTCGGCGTGCATCCGGTCGATCTCTCGATCGGCATCACGTCGTATCTGCTAACCCTCGCGGTGTTCATTCCGATCAGCGGCTGGGCCGCGGACCGCTTCGGGGTGCGCAACGTGTTCACCGCGGCACTCGCCGTCTTCACCGCGGCGTCGGTCATGTGCGGCATGACCGACGGCCTCGTCAGCTTTACCGCGGCGCGCGTCGTGCAAGGCATCGGCGGCGCGATGATGGTGCCGGTCGGGCGGCTCGCCGTGCTGCGCGCGACGCCAAAAGACGGGCTGATGCGGGCGATCGCGTTCGTCACGTGGCCGGGGCTCGTCGCGCCCGTCATCGGGCCGCCGCTCGGCGGATTTATCACGACCTACTCGTCGTGGCGCTGGATCTTCTATGTGAATCTGCCGCTCGGGCTCATCGGCATCGTGCTGGCGTGGCGTTTTATCCACGCGGCGGGCAGCACCGGGCGGCGGCCGTTCGACGTGCTGGGCTTCATATTGTGCGGGCTGTCGGGCACGGCGGTCATGTACGCGATGGAGTTGCTTGGCCGCGTCGATACGCGCTGGCCGCAAGCGCTCGCCTTTCTCGCCATTGGACTCGTGGCGGGCACGGCCGCCCTCTTTCATGTGCGGCGCACCGCGCATCCGGTTATCGAGCTGAGCGCGCTGCGCGTCAAGACGTTCGCGGCATCGATGGCGGGCGGGTCGCTGTTTCGCGTGTCGATCAGCGCGGTGCCGTTTCTGCTGCCGCTGATGTTCCAGCTCGGCTTCGGCATGAACGCGTTCCGTTCCGGGCTGCTGACGCTCGCGGTATTCGCGGGCAACCTGTCGATGAAGCTCGTCACGTCGCAGGTGATGCGCCGCTACGGCTTTCGCTCCGTGCTGCTCGTCAACGGCGTGCTGGCCGCCTTGTCGCTTGCCGCGATGAGCCTGCTCACCGCCGAAACGCCGTACTGGATCATCGTCGCGGTGCTGTTTGCGAGCGGTCTCGTGCGTTCGCTGCAGTTCGGCGCGATCAACACGCTCAGTTTCGCCGATGTGCCGAAGCAGCAGATGAGCGGCGCATCGACGCTATCGAGCACGGTCCAGCAGTTGACGATCGGCATGGGCGTCGCGCTCGGCGCGATCGCGCTGCGCGTTGCCGCATGGCTTCATGGGCACGGCGCGCAGTCGGTGACGAATGCCGATTTCAGCGTGGCTTTCCTGCTTGTTTCCGTGGTGGGGCTCGCTTCGATCTTCGACGTGTTCGGGCTCGATGCGCGCGCCGGCGAGCATGTGAGCGGGCATCGCCCGTCCCGCACCGGAGCCGCGCGATGAAGCCCGAAGACCTCGAGCTGCTGGTCACGCGCGTTATGCCGTTCGGTAAATACAAGGATCGCGTGATTGCCGATTTGCCGGGCCACTATCTGAACTGGTTCGCGCGGCAAGGCTTTCCGCCCGGCGAAATCGGACGGTTGCTGGCGCTGATGCAGGAGATCGATCACAACGGGCTCAAGCCGATACTCGAGCCATTGCGCCGCAAGACTTAGGGGCACACATTGCGCCGCAAGACTTAGGGGCACACACAGGGCACACACAGGGGCACCCCGCGCGGCGCGGCGAGCGAACTGGGAAGGCGGCGAACACGCGCGGTGGGAAACGGGCGAATTAGACGAAATCTGCCGAAATCGCGACGCGAAGCCGTCTGAAACACACAGTTTCGTAACAGTTTGTCATTTTTGTACGGTTGAAATCAGACTTTTAAGCGGATACTGTAGTGTTGCGCTTGATCTCCAAGGAACCTTTGTCATGCGCAGCCCCGCTCCCGACTTTCGGCGGGGTTTTTTTTCGTCAATGGGCTAAACGAGGCCGGTCGCGGCGAGGCGCCATATCGACGAGCCGTCGTCCTTCGGCATAGCCCGCATCGCGCGCTTCGTCTTCGCTGCGAAACGTCGTGACCATTTCCTGGAAGCGTGTGCTCTGGCCCGCCAGATGCGCGTCCGCGCCGTGCCGGCAAAAATAGGCGGTGTAATGCCACAGCGTATTGGGCGCCGGCGGCCCGTAGGCCAAAACCGGCATCACCCAGATTTCGTAACCGTTGTGCTCGATGCGATCCCACATGTTCGGCTCCCGGCGGGGATTCTTCAGGAATCCTAGCATGCGGTGCGGGCTTGAGATGTGCGCGCGAAGGGGTACGCGCCTGCCAATACCGGATGACACGCGTGGGGTTAAACAGCCGCCGGTTGATCTTCGTCGGGCACTTCGCTGCCGAACCGGTTCGCGACGTAAAAGCGCATCGCCGCGACGAGCGGCGTCGCTCCAAAGGCGCGGAAATGCGGTGCATCGCCGGTCGGCCCGGCACCCCATGCATGCGCCTCGGAATAGCCGACGCAGATCAGCGCGCGTTCGATGATCGGACCGCCGTGCGTCCAGTCCGTCGACGGCGCGTACGCAGCCTCGAGTGCACCGGCGGGATCGCCGTCGCACGCGGGCTCTTCGATCCAGCAAAAGCCGTCGTCGACGCGCGGCTTCGGTAGCTGCGCGACGCGCGCGACCCAATAGTCGAGCAGCGGACCTTCCAGATCGGCAACGTTCATGGGTTCTCCCGTAGTCCCGTGTGTTTCCCGTGTATTGGGTGGCAGACACGAATAGTAGCTTTTGTTCGAGGCCGGTGTCGGATCGGGATCAAGGGACGCGTAAATGCAGGCTTCGTTGCGCAAGCGCGCATGCGTGCGACTCAAACACTTGCAAGTGAAAAATTGGAAAGCAGCAGGGGGAAAACTGAAAGAAGCGATATGGGGTGGCTGATGGGACTCGAACCCACGACGACAGGAATCACAATCCTAGCAATCTACCCATACGCAGCAACGGTTTCAAGCCTGTATGCGGGAATTTTATACGTTTTCCGACCTCTGATTTTATTGAGTTTTTCAGCATTCATTCCCGTAAAATTCGCTGTTCTTTGCCCATTTTCAGAGGAACCCATGAAGGCATCTGACTTCGTAAAACAATTCCAACAGGCAGTCAACGATGTTGAGGCGCAAGGATTCAAACTGATCGAAATCGTCAATCTAAAAACGTACTTGAAGAACATGCTCGAGATGGCAGAGGGCCAAGAGCAAGCACAGCCGCAACTTACGGAGGCGCAAGCCGAGCACCAACTGGAGGTGTGGAAGGCCCAGCTTTCGGCGCACTCGACTTTCAATGTCGAGATGTTCAAAGCGGTGATTGAGGCGGGGCAGACGGCTCTTAAGTCCGCAATTCTCATTAACGGAGGAGCGGCAGTTGCATTGCTTGCATTCGCAGGAAATGCAATCACCAAATGGAAGATGGAGCCGGGTACGCCACTCCTAACCAGTGTTGGCTGGGCAATGACTTGTTTCGCTGGTGGCACTGGCGTAGGTGGTGTGGCCACCGCGTTCAGATACCTTTCGCAGTATGGATTCGGCAATGTTATTCAAGACACGTCCAAGAAGCGATGGCTACGGTTTGCTTACATATTCCAATGCTTGAGTATCGCCGCAGGGGTAGCGTCGTTCGCCTTGTTTTTTGTCGGAGGATGGGGAGCCTACCGCGCCATCGCATTGCCCCATTAATGGGGTGCGATTATATGATGTCGACGACGATATACTGTATGCCCATACAGTATATCAGGACGGTCAAAATGACGCCCGACGACTTCCCCATCGTGATGGACCGGGAGCTTCGCGAGCTGTGGCGCGAGCACAGAAACGTCGACGTACGGCGCCTGATCCTCGAGGTGCATCGCGCGCGCGAGGTGCATAGAATCTGCCATGCAGCGGCTCATGATGCTCTGTACGCACTATGGGACAAAGATGCAGACAAGGCCCGACCGTTCGTTGAGAAGGTCGTAGATTGCATTGGCAACGAAAAGGAGCGGCTGGGGTCGCAGGGTGGGATTCCGGTTCAGCGGAAAATCATGCGGTAAGAAGGATTGACGCTCAGCGTATGCTGGCCCGATCATCGAGCGCGAAAAAATCATCCTGTGGAAATACGACGGAGAATATGGGCTGCCCAAAGACGTGTGGTTCGCCGCCATTGGTGGCGTTCACGGATGGGATGACGGTAGCATCGTCGGCGCGTTCGAGCAGAAAGGCTCAAAACCCCTTATCGCCGCAATGCGCGCCTATGTGGCGAGCAAATTCGGCGACGAGGTTGAAGATACAGCCTAAAGACTGTAAAACCAAAATACAGTCGATAGGCTGTTAAACCGCGGACGTGACCGATTCAGTCGCTTCGATCTTCGCGCAGCACGCCTCGACATCATCCATGTCGTGATCGCCCATGCTGCCCGCGCCAGGCCACTGCGCAGCCGGGATCACAGAGAACCTGACGCTCTTGAGCCACACATGATCCTGAAGCGGTCGCGATTGCCAGCGCGCGTCGAGCCACGGCCACGCCGCCCACGTGTCGCGCCCATGTAGGACGCAAACCATGTTGGCGAGTGCCGCGGCGTGCGATTGATAGAACTGCGCGTCGCAGAACTTCGGTGCCTCGAATGAGTGCAGTTCGCCGATCTGATCGACGGCGACGAACAGCGGCGTCAGGTGCGTGCGGCTCGCACCGAGCGAATGGCCCGAGACGTTCCATGCCGCATCGGCCGGCGCAAGCGACTTTGCCCACGACCAGACCTCATCCATGCCCGTCAGGACGCCTTCGGTGACTGCGCCACCCATCACGCCGACGGGATCAAGCGACACGTCCGCGAAGACGTCGAGCAGTCGCAATTGCGACGCTCGAGTTCCGCTGATGCTGAGGTGGTAGCCCTTCTCGCTGCGCGAGACGACAGCCTGATTGGTTGCCGTCTCGTACTGGCCTAGCCACACGTCGCCGATCGCCTCGTATGCCCTCTTCGACTGGTCGTCCTTATCGAGGTAGGCGGCATTCGCGCGCTTGGCGGCCAGCGTGATCGATCGCCAGTCGAGCCGCATCACGCCGCCGTGCCCGAGGCTGGATCGGGAGCAACCGCCGGCGCAGCGTCGGATGCGGGTGCCGAAGCAGGCGCGGTCGTGGCCGTGATGAGTTGATCGACCAACTGCTGAACGATCGGCCCGAACGTGTTCAGTACGAGCAGGATGGCCGTCTGGTTCGGAATCAGCGGATTGCCATTTACGATCGCGACGGCAGCGGGCAACAGGCTATCGTGGAATGCCTTCAGGCTCGTCACGTTGATCTGGCCGCCCGATGCGCAAATTGCCTTGTTCGCGGCCGCAGCCTTGGCGAACGCCTCCTGGTCAGCCGATCCGATCATCGGCGACGTCGAAAGCGTCTCGAGGTCTGCTGTGACGATCGGGCATGCGGTCGTGAATTGCTGTTGCAGCGTGGGCAGCGACTTGCATGCAGAAAAGCAGGCGACGAGCAGGATCGCGCCCGCCACTTGAAGTAGCGTACGTTTCATGGTGATGATTTCCGGGAGAGGTTTAGAAGCGCCAGCGGACGCTGGCTTTTGCCTGCACGCCGTTATTGCCCTTCACGACAGAAAGGCTCAAGCGAGTGGACGGAGGGATTTCGGCATAGACGATCACGCCGGGTTGGATGTCGTACTGCCTGTCGATCGCTGGCAGCACTTGAAGATGCGTGACCAGCGTCAGCAGCGCAGCGCCGATCACGCCTGCGGCGCGGCCGGTTGCTTCGCGGCACGCATCTGGGTCAGCTTGTGTGCGCCGGCCACGATCAGCACGACGATCGCGCTCTGCACGTCGAGCGGCAGTACGACGTGAAACAGGCTTGCCACGTATGCGACGACGGGAGTTACGACTGCGCCGGCGCCGACTGCGGTCGCCGTGTTCAAAGGGGAAGTCTGGTTCATAGATGCTCCGGGTCGTGATGAATGACTTCATTGGGAGAGAACTGGTAACCCTCGCGCGCGTACTTCTGCGCGATCCAGATCGGGTACGGCAGCATGTGAATACCGGCGTCTTTCGCGGTGTGGAACTGCTTGCCGAGCAGCACGCCGTTGACGGTCATGTCGTCGACGAAGCGATACGGGTCGAACGGCTTCGCAGCGAGAAATGACAGCCAGTCGAACGCGGCCGCGTGCGGGCCCCACAGACCGCGCCTGCAATCGGCGGCGAACTTCGGCCAATCGATGATTTCCGCGTAGCAGCGCTCGATCGGGTGGTGGTGTGCCTCGAGCGGCTCGCCCAGTTCTTCGGCCGTCATGTTCGACACGAAGCAACGGCCGCCTTCGCGCTCGAGCAGCTGGGCGCGCGTGCGCCGGAATAGCGATGTCGTCGTGCGCGGATCGTGACCGGGAAGCAGCACGTCGACCTCGATGGTTTCTTTCTGTTCGTGGACTTGTTGAACGCTCATGGCCGTAAACGAAAAAAGCCCGGCGCGTGGCCGAGCTTGCTGGTTCTTGAAAAGCGCAATTTTCAGTGCTAGATTTACCTCCGCTCGAGCCATTCGAGCGGATATGTAGATCCCCCTTTTTTACCCGCCTTCCTACAGGCGGGTATTTTTTGCGCGGTCCGTCATATCGACAGCGCTTGACGTGCGGCCGCATATAGCGCATCGCGCTGCGTCTTTCCTGCCATCGCCTTGTTGATGCGCCTCGTGATCGAATCGAATGAGCCCGCATCAGCGAGCGTGTTGCATCCGTTCTTCGCCCAGAACCACCCCGACACGAGCGCGGCTATCGTGTCGTCAGTGCGCGCGCGATCCGGGTTCGTGATCAGATCGAGATTCAGGTCATCGCTGCACGCTTCGAAGTTGCCGCGGAACGTGAGTTGAATGAGGCCCGAGCCGCGATATGCCCAGCCATCGCCCGAGCTGCTATCCCCATTGCCGTACTGATTCGCATAGGCGATGTTGGCGATCTTCTGTTGCCGCGCGATCGGCACCATCGTTTCGCCCGGCTGCCTGCCGAGGATCGATGCGAGTGCCGGCGTCATCTTGCGAAACTTCTGCGGCAGTGCTGCCACGCTGTAATTGAACGACTCGGCCATTGCCTTGAGACCGCTCGACTCGTGGCCTACTTGCGCGAGGAACGCGGCTACGCGAAGAGGCGTACTGATCGAGAAGCGGTCGCATGTCACTTCGAGCGGCTGGAGCATTTGCTCCGCTCGGGCAGGCGTCGCGCCGCACGCGGCCGCGATGATTGATGGTGTGAGGTTCATCGCGCGAATAACTCGAAGACTTTGATTGCGATGTCGCGGCCGCCGATCACCGCAAGCAGGAGGAAATACACGGCGTATTCGATCCGCTGGAGCTTCTTGTCCGTGCGGTTCATTCGCGTCTCGCCGCGGCTCAGGGAATCCTGAATCCCTTTGTATCTCTCAGCGCAAACAGCCTCGTGGACAGCGATACGTTGCTCGTTCTCTGCAATGTCTGATTGCATTTCGGCTTGTGTCGTCAAGGTTGCCCCGTAAACGAAGAAAGCCGCTCTAGGCGGCCTGTTGGTATCGACGTAAAAAAGCCGCCCAAGTAGGCGGCTCATCGGCTTATTGCGGTCGCTGAATTCGTTAGGAATCCGCGCCGTTTTTTAATTCAGGAATATCGAATGGCTCGGCCAAGCTCGAGAAGATGTTAGCCAGATCTAGATAGTTCAATTTGCCTTCTGCGACATCGACCATGATGTCTTCCAGTGCTTGCGTTCTCTGCAGGAGGAAGCCCTCCAGCACCAGGTAGGTAAGCGCAGACATTAGTCCCGTGCGCTTGTTGGCATCCGAAAACGCATGTCCCCGTGCGATTGCCTCGGCATACATGCCCGCAATCTCGAAAACATCAGATAGGTTTTCGTATGCTCGCCGGTTCTCAATACGACCAAGGGCGCCCTCGAGAGCGCCCTTGTTCATGCCCTTAACGCCAGGCTCGCGGTCCAGAATGAAGTCGTGGATTACCACGACTAGATCCGCACTGAGATTCACCGCTTGGCGAGAGCCTGGATGACGTCGTGGTGACGCTCGTACACACTCTGCGCGGCCTTCAGTATGGCTTTGCGACCATCAGCGGAGTTCGTCGTAATATTTACCTTCGGTTCTTGCGTCCGGTTGCGGGCTTTTACTTCGATTCCGTGGATGGTCCCAGTCTTTCCTTTGTGGATGATCATATGGGTTCTCCGTACGGGTTGGTGTTACAGCTGTTGACGGCATTCTACACAGAAAACTTGAGCTAGTTGTTTCCGAATAGCAATGCTTTTCGTATTTGTCAACGAAGTTACGTCTCTACAAACATACGGTCTGCGGAGCGACGCACCAACGAGATGTGGTCACACAGGCAGAAGTCAATCGTTCCCCGTTAAAGCAGAATCCGTGCCAAATGAGACAGGCACTAGCGGGCCGCGATCCGTCGAAAGTCACAAGCTTGTTACTTTCGCATTCGTCTAACGCTTGACGTTTAGACCCAATGGGTCTAATGTAACACCCAGAGGTAGCGCACCGCGCAGCCCGACAACCCGAAAGGACGATCAGCCATGTTGCTCACATTTCGTGTGCGCGCTCCGCGCGCCGCCGCCTATGCCCATCGAATTCGAAGCACCGACGACGCGGGATCTAAACGATCTAAAAACCCGCCGCAACGCGACTGGCAAGGACATGGCCGAACTGTTCTGGCTGGGCGGCGACCATCAATGGCGCAAATACACTGGTGGCAATTCCCCGCGCGAAATGAGCCCGCATATGGCTTTCCTGGGCGCAGCTCGCATGTGCTTGACGCCCGAGGAATTCGAACGGGTGCTTCAGTGCATGGAAACGTTCGGGGCGCGCGTGCGCGCCGTGCCGGATGGCGGTCAGCGGTCGTAGCAACCGCGCTGGTCTGTAGCGCTGCCCTTTCCGCGTGCGGCGGCTCTAACAACCCGCCGCATCTCAATTCTTTCGTAGCGCCGGCATCGGGCGCATCAGCGCCGACCTCTGCCTCGGCTCCTGTCGCAAGTTCGTCGCCTGCAGCGTCATCGGAACCCGCTCAAGCGTCCGCGCCGGAAGCGGCATCACAACCCGAGACGCAGCCCACTACGCCGCCTGCAGTTCCGGTCCTGATCGAGGTTCACGGCGATGATGCATTATCCGGCCTCTCGGCGCCGACATTTTCGTTTAACCCACAGAGTGAGCCTGCCGATACGCAGGCAGCATTGCGCGATGAATTGAGCGACGACGCGATCACCATCGACAACTTGGCCGAAGGCGGCACCGCATCAACCGTCGCGAACATGATCGCCGGCGTCGATGGCGGTGGACCGCCGTTCGCGCAGCGCATGCTGACGTCGAAAGCGCAAATCGTGCTGGACGGGCACGGCGTCGAAGATGATTTGGGCCAGTCGCTTGCGCCCTACGCGGATGCGCTGGTGGCGTTCATTCAGGACGTGCGCGCAGCTGGGAAAACGCCCGTTCTTGAAGAGCCTGGCCCTGTCTGCGATGATCAGCATCCCAATCTGGCGAACTACGTAAGCGTCATGGACGGCATCGCGCAGCAATATGGCGTTCCGATTGTGATGCAGTACAACGCGCTGCTATCGATTCCGAATCTCTGCTCACACTACACACAAGGAATTTACCCGGACGACTACGTGCTTGCGCAAAGATCACAGTTTGAAGCCACGACTCTGCTTCCCGTTATCAAACCGCTGGTTAGCCAAAAATGAGGGCGATCATGCATGCGCGTATCATGTTCGCCTTGAACAATAACAAGGCTATGAGAATGGCATACCGTGGCATCGTCGCGTCTTTTCTGGGGGCGATTATCGTGGCTTGCAGTGGGTGTGGTGGCGGAGGCGGGGGGGCGGATATTTCTTCGGCTGGCGCCGCACCGCCCGTGCCTAAATCCGTGCTGATCGAAACGTACGGCGATTCGACGACTGCCGGAAACGAATTGATTGATGGTGTCTACGTTAATACACAAAACTCCGAGCCAGCCGTTCTTCAAAGACTTCTGCAAGCCCAACTTGGGCCGAGCGTGACCGTTTCTAACCAGGGAGTAGGTGGAACCGAAGCGTCTCAACTCTTAAACGGTACCGACGGTGTCCATCCCACCTGGGCGAATCAGATGGCAATGTCAAAGGCTGCGATCGTGACGTTGAATTTCGGCCTGAACGACGCTTACTACAGCCAAGTTCCGACCACGGGATTCCCTGCTGAATCACCATCAGACTTCGCAAATGCCGTGACTCAGCTCGTCCAGATAGCAACGACAATGGGCAAGAAGGTCGTGATATTCGAGCCGAACCCTACCTGCGTGCCAGTTCGCGCGAACGTCTTGGGGGCATATGTTCAAGCGCTGCAAGGCGTCGCGTCGGCACAGAATGTACCGATTGTGAACGAATACAGCGCTATCGAAGCAATGCCGAACTGGCAGTCTATGCTCACAGACTGCCTTCATCCGGGCGATGCTCTGTACGCTGCAAAAGCGCAGATGGAAGCGCCCATAGTGGCGGAGATCGCGAAGACACTTCAATAATGCCGGCTGAAGTGGATAGCCTGAACTGCCGCTCTACTTCAGGTATGCAACGAGAGCGTCAGTCTGCCGTCGGGGCGGGCAATCCACTTTGAAAATCCGGCATAAGCCCATCGTAAAATGCCTTCCACCGCGGATCACCAGCTGAGACAGTACCTTGGTTTGGGAAAGCCTTTGGATCTTGCGGATCGCAAAAGTAACCGATGATCGCAGAGCTGCTGCTATCGCTGAATTGCACGTTTATTTCCATGACTAGAATTCGTATCCGTTGATGCCAATCGCGAAGGATGGCGTGCCGCCATTCGTGACTGTCGCGTAGTAGATCGATTGAGCCAGCGTGATTTTCAATCTGTTAAACGTCGAGCCATATGAGCTGTTTCCAACGGCCACGCTGGCGCTTATTGCTTGAGTCCCGGACGAACCCGCATTTTCATATACGAAAACGCCACCACTCGTCGACGAGGCGGAATTTCCATATGTAATAGACCCAGATGTTGACTTTGCATTCAGGGGAAGGATGCTAGCCACGGAGAGCGCGGTAATGGACGTTACGGTCCCGTTGTTCAGTGCAGCTGTCGATGGAAATCCGATAGACCTATCAAATTGGCTTGCAATAGCGAAATGCGCGTTCGTATCAAGCGGCCATACCGAGATCAACGCTGATTCGGTATAGCCAGACGGCAACGTTCCACCGTAGACCTCTGGAAAGAGCGCCGTACCGCCAGTGCAGAAGATGCCGGCGCCGACAGTAGGTCCCCACGCCGCATAGATGCCTGCCCATTTGCTTGCGACAAGAGCCGTCCCGACTACGCCGCCAATACCGCTGCCCGTAGTCGTGACAGTCTCACTGAAACTGGGCAGGATCGTAGCAACACCGCCGAGAGCCGATTTGACACCGACCTCATCGGCCGTGAATGCGATGCTGGTTCCTGCCGCGATCAGCGATGCCTTCAGATTGCGGACTGCCCCAACGGCTGGCGACGATTGATTCAGCAGCGCACGGATCGCATCACGAACCTGCGTGAGCGTTCCCTTACTCGGCGTCAGGCCACCGGCAGCGATCAACGCGATCAATTCCTCCTGAATCGCGTTGTACTGATACGACGGCCAAAGCGTAGCCGGCACGCCCGTAGCCGGATTCCCGTCCGTCGCGTAACCAGGCGTACCGCTCGCCGGCGCTGTGTCTGCATGCGCCGCATCTACTGTATTAGGCGCGATCAATCGATCCATGAATGGGTCCTCAATCTGAAAATTGGAAAAGCAGAATCGTGTGAGCGGGCGAGTAGGTATTCAGCTCGCACTGGAGAACGTTGTTGCCCCACGATGCGAACGGCGAGCCGAATGCGCCGCCGAACTGAAGCCGGCTGACGGTGAACGTCGGCGCATTGACTTGCCACGCGAACGCCCAATCCTGACCGCCGAACGGAAGGCCAAACCGACGCCCGAAGCGAGACGGCACGTATTGCGTGATCGTGATGTCGTAGCCGAGCGCTGCCGCGACCGCGGTGAAATACGCGACCGACTGGCCTCCTGTCGCAGTAAGTCGCGAGACAACCTGTTGCCGGCGTTGCTGGATTGTCGGCGCTTCGCCTGCGCATGGATCAGGTAAGCCGAGCGTTGCCTCCCATTCGGGAAGCAGTTCGAATGTCGATCCGGGGAAAGCATCCTGCAGCAGATACACAGCGCGCGCTGCATTGCGTTCGTACGACGGCGCCAAGCCGGCGAACGTCTTCGTCACCACGGCATCCTGATCGCGCGGCCACACCCGGCCGCGTGGCAGTAACGCCTGAAATGCCCGAAGGAAGTCCGCCGACAGAAGAGTCGGAGCGGCCAAGTTCACCTCATGGATAGGTCATGGTTCCGCGCACCGGCAGGAACCCGATTGCGCTGGTGATGTTCCCCGTCGGAGACGTGATCACAAAGCCCTCGGTGCCGGCTATAGCAGCAATCGAGGATTCGATGTCGCTGAGCGCCACCGTTGCGCCGGTCGGATCCCCGGTGCGCAGAAAGACGTCGTCGATCGCTGCCTCAAGCGCTGCCTTCGTTGCCGAGCTGGCGGTCGATAGGCCCGTGATCGTGAAAGGCACAACGTTCTGGGAAGGCGCGCACGAATAGACGAGTGCGGTCACTGGCTGCGTAGAGATAATGGCGTCTGCGACCGCGAGCTGATCGCCGGTCGCTACCGTGTCGCGCGGCAACCCATCGGGACCTTGGTCGAATTGCGAAACGCCGTTCGTGCCCTGCGGAAAGCCGCCGTGCGCCGATTCTGCATCGTCGAACATCGTGTACACGACAACTGTCCCAGCACCGAACCCATTCGGCCGGCACCATGCGCGCGTGACGCCCGCGACCGCGAGCGCCCACGTCACATAGTCGGTCTTGTCGCCGCCCTGTGGTGGATTCTGGAAAGCATCGATAATGCGCGCGTTAAAGTCTTCCGCATTTTCAACGTCAGCACCGCCAGTGAACGCAGTTGAAGCGCTGCCGGTCGACTGAATGCCAGGAATCGCCGTGCCGAGCGATAGCTGAGTGCCCTGGTCGCAGTTCCCCGCTGCGCCCGGCGTGGTGTCCTGCGCCTGAACGGTGACATTGCCCGACCCATCAACAACCGTATCGGCGAGCGTCACATACGTGCGCCCATCACCGCGCACTATCGTCGTGCCGGCCGGGAGCGGAGTACCGGTCGTGCCGATGAACGCCGCGGCGCCCGACGCCTCAGTCGCGGCCTTCAGATAGACGCCCTTCAGTGCGCCCCACCCTGCCGCATATTCATCGGTTGCGGTCCACGGTACAGCCTGCTTCGAGATCCAATCGATATATCCGTAATGGAGATGCGCGAGCCCGGCCTGCACGATCGTGACGACGCGCACGACGGCATAGCGCAGCAACGCGGTCACGCCCTGCAGATTCGCCTGGACGTCGGCCGCTACCTGTGATTTGAGGTCCGTTAGCGACGGTCGAGAAAAAGGCATTACTGAATCCCCTGCCAAGCCCACGTGAAGGCAGACGCGACATTCGCCCCGTCCTGCTGATATGCAACGATCTGCGCGCCTAGAAACGACTCGCGCACCCACTGAACCGTGATGTCGAAGCGCGCGACGACACCGTCATCAATAAGCCACTTCAGGGCCTCGGCGATGTAGTCGTAGGTACGCTGCAGCGTTTCGGTCGTTTGCTTCGCTCGCTGGAGCAGCCATAGCCGGCTGCCGATCTGCGTCGCCTCGCCATCGTCGCCCCACCACCCGCGTGGATCGTTCGAGCCGTCCGGAATGACGTCATCCGGCGCCGCCATGCGATCGGTGAACAGGCTCACGAGAATTGCTGTCTCGAGGTCGTTGCCGGTCGTCAGATCGGGAGGCGAGATCGACCAGTCGCCTCGGGAATGCGCGGCATCCCACGTGATTCGAATATCGGTTGTCATTCGGTCTGATTCGGAACGTCGGATACGATCGTGCTGCTACCGCCCTGCACATTTTCGACAGGGTGCTTATGGCCGTTGTAAATCGTCCGCATGCCAGCCATGGTTCGGCTGTTGGTATTGAAGTTGTCCTGGATGTCGCCACTCGATTTCACGAGCGGCGTATCAAACTCGACGCCACCGGGCGCCACAACCTTGAAAACACCGCTGCAATTCACCGTGACATTCGATGCGTCATTGACCGTGACAGGCTGACCCTTCGCTTCGACGACGATTCCGCCACTCGCAGTCAGATAGACAGACTTCCCGTCCTGGCTGTAGACCATCACTTCGCCAGGCTTCAGGTTCTTAGGTCGGCTTTGCTGATGTCCCGTCGCAATGACGGCCGCGTTGTTGCGGCCACTCCCGAGATTGACCATGACGAAGTCAGGCGATCCATCCGTCGGAAGCACGCTGGAAAAGCCAAATTCCGCGAGCCGCGGCAGGTTATCGACAGTCTCAAGCCCATTGATCAGACCCTGCACCATCTGGACATTCCCGCCGTCATTCGTCGTCGTGATGCGCCCGCGGCCAACGACTACCGAGAGGAACCGAGCGATTCGACTCAGAGCTCCGCTCACGTGATCGCTCATTGAGACCCTCTGCTGCCGTCGACAAAGAAAGGTTGCAGCGCTGTCGGCTCAGGCAGATACGCCTCTTTGCGCATCGCCGTGATCGTCGCCGTCGTGCCAGTCTGGTCGTTTCGCTGGTAGGTCACGTCGCCGATCATCCACACAACAGGCCCCGTTCCTGAGTCGTCCGCAACCTTCAATTGCGGCAGCAGGATAGGAACCAGCGTGTTCGGCGTCCATAGCGTTCCAGCCGAGTCGCGCCATGAATCGGTCGTGAGCGTCATGACCGCAGCCCGGCCCGCACGCCTGTTCATCTCCCACTCGGCACGCCGCTTCGTCAGATCGGGGAACCCTTGAACAGCCTCCGCGATGATCATGCGCACGCGTTGCCGCTTCACGCCGACGTCGGGCACCTCGCTGATCAGGCCGCCCACATAGCCAAAGTCAGAGAAGGTTTGAACGGACTGGGTGTATGCCTTGTAAAGAGAGAAACGCTGATCAGCCGAATACGAGGCCTGAGCTGCCTGGACATTCACGCCCTGCTCGAATCCACTAGCCGCCTGCACATCACTCGCCTGCGCGAGCTTCAGATTTCCGTCTGGCGTGTCATAGACGAGCAACGAGCTGTATCGGCTGATCCGCTCGATGATCTCGTAGCTCGACTCGCCGAGAAAAAGGTTGAACTGCGGAATTGACGGCAAGCCAGCGACATCGCACGAAACAGTGATGCCATACTGTTCAGCCAGCTTCGAAGCGACATCGAGCGCTGATGTCCCGCTTATTTGACCATTCGGCCAGAGTGCGGCGCAGTCGACAAGATCCTGACATTTGCCTCGACCCGCGACGCGGATCGAATGCGAATGTCCGTCCATAGATGGAACATACCGATCGACATACCCAGTCAGAACGAGATCCTGCCCGATCATCAGCTGGCATTCATCTCCAGGCTGCACAACGACCGTTTTCAATTGCCCAGGATATAGTTCCGTCAACCCCAGCTCGAAGTCGCTCGGACAGCGCTCGACCCCTCTTGAAACCCGTACGTCAGTCCAGCCTGAGACGATCTGATTTCCGATGCTGAGGTAGAGATCATCATCCATACGTTTCGGGGACCTTATGCGTTCAATTCTTTTTGCATTTCTTCTAGCTCCCGCTATCTCTTTCGCGCAGGAGCCCGCGCGCTATCACGTGACGGAAAATGACGTGATGGCGTGCTTCGATGAGTTCGTAACAGCCGACTTCGCGGCGCTAAAGGAATCGAAAAAGCCAATTCCGGACAAAATCTTCTCGGGGCTCGCCGATGGCGGCCAATGCATGCCAACCGAACCCGACAACCGCGGTTACGACAAAATCGTCCGCATCGACAACGTGACCGTCGCGGGCAAAACGAGAAAAATCGCCTACGTGAGCTCGACATTCGCGCTCGAGGAAGGCAAGCCGGCCGTCACGACCTACTGGTACGTGCCGGCCGACAAGATCAAGAAATAGCGTTTAGCTCGCAAGGGCCTGGAACGACGTGGGCATGAAGGCCGGATGCACAACATCCGCCTGCTGCACGAGCCCATCCGATCGCGTCGCATCATGGTAGATGCGATTCGCGAGCGTCAGCGCCGGCAGTGACGTCGGGAAATTGAACGTCGTCACCGCAGCCAGACCCGCGCTGCGCGACTGAAGATCGGTTATTACCGCCTGCCGCAGCGTGCGCATTGCCGTATAACTGGCATCGTCGCCAGCGTCGCCGGCAATCTCGATTTCCGCATCGATCGCATCGGCCACCTGTGCGGATAGCGTCTGTGCATCCTGCTGCGATGCCGGTTGATATGTCGCGCACGCCTGCGCGAGGGACGCGAGCACCGTGCGACGAAATACGTTGCCGCACTGCGTCTGCATCGTCGCGATTGCCACGCCGATTTGCGAATTCGACGTGTTGCCAGTCGGCGCGTACGTGACCATGCTCATCAGCATGCGGATCGCGTCAGCCGGGTCAGATGCGCTTGCCGCGACTGCCTGAACAAATGCCTGTGACGCTGCGCAGAACGCTGTCGGATCGCTCACAGCGGCTGCCGCTGTTTGCATCGCCGTGCCGGTGTCCGTGACCGCCTGACGCACGACAGTGTCGTTCGCCATCAGCATCGCGACAGTGGTCCCCGCCGGCGCTTTCTGATTCGAGCCCTGATACCCATCGTTGCCGCCGCCGAACAGCCTTCCGAAGTTTCCCGACAGCGTCGACACGGCACCGAGGAACCGGTTCACGTCGTGCACCGCGACCACGCCAAGCTGATAGAACCCGACGGCGGCCGACACAGCCGAGCGCGCAATCGCCGCGCCTTTGCTGATTGCCGCCGCTGTGTTTTTCACAAAATCGACAACCGAACCCGACAGCAGCCCGGCCGCCGCGCTCGACACCAGACTCGTCGTCGACGTGCTGGTGTTCGGAAAAATCCGTGCGCCGCTGATGATGAACGTGAAGTTCACCTCTACTACTCGGCCCAGATCCTTCCGTTCAATGAACTCTGGTTGTCCGATGCAATTTACGTTTTCGATGGTTCCGAATGTCGGATGCACCAGAGTCTGAGGGCCAGCGGTTTCGCAGACTTGAAGCAAGCGGTTGCGCTGATCGATGACGCTTCCACCGCCGTAGATAAGGCTATCCTCGATCAGAAAGCCGGCCAGACTGAACTGGCGAGGCATCTTCCCAAGGTCTTCGACCCACACCTCATTGCGGAATGGGTAGTCGTGGATCGCATTGCGACGTCCGCCCGTCGTGCGAGCTGCCTCGACGGCGAACGGCACGCCGCCATATGACGCCGTGCGCACGAGGTTCTGCCAGTTGCCCGATAGCAGGTTCGATACGCCATTGACGATCGCCGACGCACCGTTCGCGAGCGATTCAGCAGAGGTCGCAACGCCGCCGATGCTGCCTGCTACGACGACTGCATCGGCTGAACTCATACGTTGGGCCCCAAAAGCATTGAATGTCCGATCTGACCGGTTGCGAGGATGTCACCCTTCGAGTGCACGCTCGCGCGTGTTCCCTGTGGTGCATTCGGCATGTGAATCGTCACCTCGAGATGACCCTTCAGATTTGCCGGCGTCGCGTTTTGCGCCGCCGTTCCCGGCCCGACCGCCGAGCCTGCTGAAGAAGCCGTATCGGATGCAGCTGAATTGTTCTTCGCGTAAAGCGACGCCATCGCCGACGCACCGTTCTCGCGTCGGAAGATTGCCTGCGAGAGCAAATCCAGTTGCGTCGAATTGAGCTTCTGATCCGGCGAAACACCAAGGTCTTTCGAAACCTGGGCGATATAGCTGCCCGTATCGTTTTCGCTCGACGGAGCCCACCGGTTGATTATCTTGCTCGGCGTGTCAAAACCAGACGCGACATAGCTGTTCAGCAGCTGCCGCGCTGCGTTCTGGCCGGCAGCCATGTTCGGGAAGACAGCAAAGCCGCCATCGTCGCGACCGGTCGCGCCCATACGGCGCGCGAAGTCACCATAGCGGATGTTGCCCGGGTTGTTGTTCCGGATGCCGCGCGGCACTTTCGAGCCCGACGGCGTGAACATGTTCCGAACGGCGTCACCCAGCTTGCCGAAGCCGCCCGGCGACGCGCCGGTCTGAGGCGTGACAACGCCGCCCGCTTGCGCTTCAGCGACCGCCTGATCGTGGTTTGCACCAGCCGGAATCGCTTTGTCGAGTGCTCGCTGCCGCGAAGTCTCGGCGAAATATCCGCCAGCGAGCGCGGCAATCACCGGATTCGCTGCAAAACCGCCGATGACCGCGAGTTTCGAAGCAATGCTCACGAGCCCTGCAATCGGCGATGCGAATGTGACTGCCGCAAGAGCCAGCGCGACGCCCTTGACGCCGCCGAGCGCCGTACCGACGTCTGCGATCGACTTCGCCGTCTTATCCCAATCGATATGATCGATCCAGTTCGCGATCTTCGGGCCGTACTGGTCCGCAAGGCGCGCGAACTCGTCAACCGCGCGACCGACAGCCGGCGCGAGCGCCGAACCGATCGAATTCTTCAGCTTGTCGACCGATGCATCGAGCGCGATCATTGACTGGTTGAATTTCTCGCCCTGCGCGATCTGCTCAGGCGACATAGTCGCGTGGAGCTTATCGAACTGCGCAACGAACTGGCCGATTGTGCCGCGGCGAATCATCGCCTGCAGACCGCCCAGCCCGAAAATATCGAGGAACGCGCGCTGCGCCTGTGCGTTCGTAATTTTCTTCGCGGCGGCTGCAACATCATTCAGGCCGCGCACGACATCTACCGTCCCATCCTTCAGGCGATGGATGCCAATACCTTTATCCGACAGCACGCCAGCCGCGAACGTATTGCGACCAGCGGACGCGTCCTCAAATGCGGCGCCGAGCGATTGCATGCTGCTCGTCATGGCGTCAGCAGACAGCCCCGCAACGCGGGCGGCACCGCGGTATCGCTGCAGATCCGTCGTCGAAACACCGATCACGCTCGAGGTGTTCGCGATCTCGGTCGCGACCTTGCCCCAACTCGTGGCGAATGCGGCCATGCCGGCGATGCTGCCGACGCCGATGATCGCCGAAAGCGGCGGCGCGATCGACGCGACGCTGCGCGCCACGCCGGCGGCCGACTTGCCGACGGATTCGAAGCGCTTGCCGAGCTGGTCGAGGCCCGTTTCCTTGTTGAAAGCAGCGACAGACGACTTGACGTCGTTGACCGGCTTCGTGATCTTCGCGATGGAGTCATTGACCCGCTTCGCGACCGCCGTCGCCTTATCGACAGCGCTGATCGTTAGCTGGAAGCCTGCTGCCGCCATTTAAATCGCCCCGTTAGCTTTCATGCGCTCCGCTTCAGAATGCCAGAAGCGAAAGCGGCTCATGCTGAGGCGCCACGCATCTTCAGGCCCCCAGTGATAGAACTTCGTGACCTCGGCGACTAGGCTTCGCCAGTTGTCGGGCCATCCGTCGTAAAACCCTGCAGGTACTCGACCGCCTCCTCGTAATCACGCTTGCCGAGGTTTCGGATCGCCTGCACCGGCACGCCGGTGACAAACGAGATCAGCGCGGCATTCGTCGCATAGGCGGTTTCACCGGCCTTCACGCAACGGTCGAGCTCGTCGACGGTCGGTTCGCGCAGTTCGAGCACGGCGTACGACTCGGTATCGCCCTTGATCTGGATGGGCTTGCGCAGCTTCAGCGCGAGAGTCTCGGGATGCGGTTTGTTTTCGGTATCGCTCATGATCAGTTCGAAGTCGTTTCAGTAACCTGCGGACCCTCGAGGTTCAGGTCAAACACTGCATCCTCGGAATCCACTTCCTGATCCTCGACCGACCACATGTTCCGGCCGATGATCGTTTTTCCGTTCGCCAGCGAGCCGACGACGGTGACGTTCGTCATGTTGTTGATGTCCTGCACGACAAGGCCGCCCCAGTCGCGCAGTTGCATCGAGATGCGAGGCGCGCGCGGCTTTTCCTTGTAGCCATGCACGCCGTCCATGCCGGTAAGCGTCTCGCGCGTCACCGTGCCGGGGCTGTACTTGAAATTCGCCGAGACCAGATACGTCGTGCCGTCGATCGTCACGGATGCGGTGCCAGCGAGAAGACCTTGAGCCATCTTCTATCTCCAGAAAAACGAAAGCCGCCCGAAGGCGGCCTCGCTCGTTGATGGATGAAATCGCTTAGGCGGCTGCCGGAACGATGTTCGAGAACTGCATCAGCAGCGCGAAGATCCGCAGCTGGTCGATCAGGATCGCCGGATACAGCACGTCGACGCGGTTCGGGTTCTGTGCGTTCTGCTCGACGACGAGCCCCTGCGCGAAGACCGAACTACCCTGCACGAAGCCGGCCTCTTCCATCGCCTGATACTGCGCGATCAGATCGGCGCGGATCGTGTTCGGCGTGACGACATTGTTGCCCGCCGTCAGCCGCGTGCCGTTCGCCGCGAGCTTGACGCGCGCGTACTTGGTCGTGATCACCGACTTCAGTTGACGCAGCACGAAAGCGAGCGTGTTCAGCGTCTCGACCTCGAGGTAGCTGTCGTCGGGCTGACCGAAGCTGTTCAGCTGGTAGGTCGTGATCGCATTTTCGATCGACACCGTGCCGTCGTCTGCGACATCGAACGTGCTGATACCCGTGAACAGCAGCGTATTGCGGTCCGTCAGCGCGAATCGCGATTGCTGCGGCGGCGCAAGCACGCCGTCGAGCGTGACCGTCTGCATCGGCTGCGCCGGATCGGCGCGCGTCGACACCGCGGCGGCCGCCGCATAGATAGCAGCCCAGATCCAGTTCGGCGTCGGCGAATCGTTGAAGCCCATGATCGACACATGCTCATCGTTCCGGGTCGCACCGAACGTCTGACACGCCGCGAGCGTGCCGCGGAAGGCGCCGTACGCACCGCCGTAGAGTTGCTGCGACCAGCTCCAGCGGCCCGTCTGGGTGCTGAGGAACGCCTTTATCGCATTGAGCGACGTGGCATCGTTGTACGGGAGCGCGATGAAGTCGAACGTCTTGTCGCCGAGACCGGCGAGCGCCGTCGTCAGCACCGGATTCGTCGTGCCGCCCGTCATCGCGACGATCGTCGCTGCGAGGCCAGTCGGCAACGACTCGCCACCGGCCGCGCCCTGATAGTTCAGTCGCAGATCGATGTCGTTGCCAGCAGCGCCCTTGTTCTTCGCCGTGAAGTTGACTTTCGACGTGGTCGTGCCGTCGACGGCGGCCGTCACCGGCAGATCCGGCGCTGCGGTAACCGCCGCGGCGAGCGCCGTCGCCAGTTGAGCGGCCGACTGCGACGGAGAAACAGCCATCGAGAGCAGCTGGCCGGCAATGTAAAGCGAGAGCGTACCCGCCGCCGTCGCGGCAGCAGTGAAGTTCAGCGAACCCGCCGCCGCGACCGCGGCGCCATCGTCCGCGAGCGGCAGATACCAGACCTCACCGAACGAATCGCGGTTGCGATATGCCGCGGTCATCAGCGCGAGCATCGAGCCCGCGCCGCCAACAGCTTTCGCGTCTGCGGCACCCTGGCTGATCTGCGCGACGCCCGGCGTGCCGGTGCCGCCCGAAGTGATCTGCCCGATGATCAGCGCGCGTTGCGTCTGCTGACCCGTATTCGCGTTGCGCGGGTCGATGTCCGCGTAAAACAGCGGCACGCGGAGATTCGACGGAATATTCGGAAACGAGATCGTCATTGATCAGCCCCTTTGCTGGATGCCTTCTTCACTTCGGGTTGCACGATTCGCACATCACCGTCGCGCAGACGGCGATGCCAGTACATGTCGAAGTCATCCACCGTGATGCCCTCGGGCGGGATGAATTTCTTCGTGATCGGATCGAGCACGTTCGGCCCGCCCGGAACAGGTTGGACGACCATGCGTCGCTCCTATGAAAAGTTGAGGGTGAGCCCCGGCTCCGTCGTGCCGTCGGGCTCCTGCACCGTGAGGTCGACGCCTTGTAGCGGCACGACGGGAATCGGGAAGAAGTCGTCCGCGTCCTGAAAGAACTCGACGTCGATGGTCATGTTCAATTCCGCCATCGGCATTTCGCCTTCCGAACTTGTCGACAGATCGGACTCGACAGACGAGAACTGCTGTATGCGTTGCTGCCCGGTCGTGCCGCATGCCCAGATCGCAGGGTTGTTGATCAGCACCGACTCGATCTGCGCCTTCAGACGTTCGGCCGCCGCAAGAGCCTCCGCAGAACCGGCGTCGCCGACCTGCGCAATCGCTTTCGTGCGAGCGATGATTACGATCGATGCCGTCGTGTTGAACTGAGGCACGTTTCGGCCCATGGACTCCTTACGCTCGTGAGGCGCGCGCACGAGGATCAACGGATAGCTATCGGCCGCCGTCGGCCAGTCGAACGGTGAATAAACCGCTTGCCCTGCGTCAGTCGCGCCCTTGAGCGCGTCAACGAAGAGGCCACGGAGTTCGGCCGATGTCGTCATGTCAGGAGGATCTCGTGAGCAGCAGCTTGGCGCCGCCATGTGAGTCGACTCGAGGCTGCTTGACGATGTACGTCGCGCCCGTGCGCGGTACGGTAAGGCGATCGTTCTGCGCCGGCGGCGACGGGAACTGGGACATGCGCACGCCGAGCACCGCACTGACCTCGGTCACACCCGTCGATGCATCCTCGAACATCACTTCCTTGAGGTATGCATCGTCGAATACGCCATCGACCGAGAAAGAGCCTCCCGCTGCAGGCATATAGGTCACCGGTTCGCCGAAAACATCCATCAGCGGTCCAATAACCTCTGCGTCCCAATCGATCATGTCAGCCTCGCTTGATGCGCGGCCCCGTCGCGGAGCCAAACGTCGGCCCGTCAGCAAGAGGAATCGCCGGGCGCTCCGGATCGATCAGAAAGCCACGCGCGCGCAAGCGCGCGATTTCCGATGCCGGCAACTGCACCTTGTCGCCTGCTGCGTGCGGCACACCGTCCAGATCCCTGACGGTACGGCCGCGCGCGACGATCGCGATTTCCAGTGCAGCGGTTCTTTGCGCGGGCTCCTGTTTTACAGGGGCGCCCATCAGTCGACCACCGCCGGGCAGACGTTCGCCGAGAAACAGGCGTTCACCCGACTCGGGATCACAATCGGCGACGATTGCATCAGCAGCAGACGTTGAGCCGGATCCTGCTCGACCCACGTCTTCGGCGCGTACGGCAGTGCTTCGTAGTTGAACGCCGGATCCATGATCTGGCCGAAGGCACGGGTGCCCATCAGGTTGGGACCCGACATGATGATTTCGCCATCCGGCAGCATCGGCTGCTCGACGTTGTTGTCGTCGACGAACCAGTCGTTGTAGACCCACAGGTCATACTGGCCCCACTTGCCCTTGTAGACCGCACCCTGTTCGATCTGCGCGCCCGGATTGATCACGTTGCCGCTCTGCGCAAGATTCGGGTACTGGATCGCACCCTTCGCCAGCGGATCGGCCAGGAAGCCGGTCCATGCCGACGTCGAGAAAACGATGTCCGTGACCTTGGCGCCCGACTTCTTCAGGATGATGTGTTGCCACGTCTCGATATTCGCCGTCGGCGTCGCCGTGCCGGCAGTGACATTTGCGGGCGTCCACTGCTGGTTGCCCGTGAGGGCTTCGGTCAGAGCGGGATCGCGGCCGAAGTCGACGACGACCGTTTCGAAGCCTTCGCCCGAAATGGTCACTGCGCCGCCGAGCAGCGCTTGAGCGGCCATCCATTCGAGACGGCGGTTCAGGATGTCGATCTGGTCCGTCATCTCGGCCTCGAGATTCGCCATCTCGCGCTCGATGCCCTTCAGGTCGCCGCCGATGCGTTCGCCGATCATGCGGCGAACCGGCTTGCGCAGATCCGGCGCGCGCTTGTCCTTGATGTAGGCCGGCTTGAATTCGTTCGTCTGATACCGACGTTGCTCGACCAGCTTGCCCTCGACGAGCGGCGATACGAACGGCGACATCCGGCGCTTACCGACGTCGATGTCGATCGACACCTTTTCGGAATCCGCCGTGACGATGTTCGGGAAGAATTTGTCCAGCAGGAACTGCTGCGCCAGCTTCAGGTTGGGAACCACCTGAATCAGCGTGTTGGTGTCGTACAAAAATGACTGGGTCATTCCTCTTTCTCCGTTGAGATGAAAAGCGAGCGCGCACAAAAAAGCCCGCCGAAGCGGGCTTCATTCGATGCGCGATTGCGGTTAGCTCGGGTCTGCTGCGGAGACCGAGGACTTGACGAAAATGCTGTACGGGCGCAGCGCGGTCGTCAGCGACGGGATGTCCCACGACGCGTCGAAGTGCAACGAGTTCGCGTTGACTTCGGCCATCAGGTACGCGCCGGCGGTAACCGGACCCGCACTTGCGTCGGCGTCGTCGGCGAGAATTGCGACCGGCGTCTGGCTGCCGTCGCTTGCCGATTTCACGCTCAGCTTGTACGTGCCAACCGCGTCGACAACATTCAGCGTGAACTTGTCGCCAGCCGCGAATGCGGTGCCGCCTGCTGTGAGGGTGAAGCCGATACCCTGCTGCGAATACGCCGTGCCGACGGTTGCATTCGGCAACGAGTTGCCCTCCGGATCGACCACGGTGAATGTGGTCGCGCCGGTCGCAGTCAGGACATATGCGCCCTGCTTCGAACCTGTCGATGCGCTGATGCTGCCGATCGTGCCGTTGCCGGTGTTCGTGCCGGGCGTCGAGATCACATCCAGCGAACTGACAGCACCGAGCACGGAGCCGCGCGGCAAAGCGCCAGCCGCAAGAATGATCGGCTGCGAGACAATCTTCAGATTGCCCGCGATCAGCTGATCCGGGATGTATGTTTCGGCGTAGATGCCGGGCTGTTGGGGGTTGTCCCCAATCGTGTTGACGTTGAGCGTCATTGACGTTGCTCCTTACTGGACTGGGGATTGAATTACGCTTCGCCGCGGCGCTTCTTGCCAGCCGCGATGATTTGCTGAGCGAGATTCGGCGCAGTAGCCGCGCCGCCGACGCCGGGATTCGGCACTTGCGTCGTCGACATGCGGTCGGCGAGAGCGGCGCGCTTCGGTGCGGGAGCCGGCGCATCGGCTTTGCTCGCGTCGAGCGCAGCAATCGCAGCCTTCGACGACATCCTGGTATCGAAGGCAAACACGCCGGCCTGACGAACCGAACCGATCTTGATGCCGTGCGCGATGATCCGCGCACAACGGGCGCGCTCCGACGCACGAGCAGCCTTCTTCGCGTCGTCGGTTTCGTCGTCGCCATCTTCCATGTCGGCATCGTCACCGTCGACATCGTCGGCTTTATTGGCCTTCTTCGCCTCTTCTTGCTTGCGCTCTTCTTCCTCGGCTCGCTCCTTCTCGTCGAGCTCTTCCATACGCTTCGCGTAATCGTCGTCGGACTCGCCGTCGCGTTGCTTGCGCTCATCGTCCTGCTCTTCTGCGCGTGCGGCGCGCGGGCCATTGCTCAACAGATGGGCGAACGGCATCGCGCCCGCAAGGGTCTTCTTCAAACTCATGAGTTTCCTCTCACAGGTGGTTTAGGCCAGCTCATCCAGCAAGGCCAGGAACGCCGCATCGGGCGCCATCACTGCATCCGCAAGCCCGCGGCTCACACCGCTTTCGCCCATGTAGCAGGCTGCCTGCGTCTCGCGGACAGCATCCGCCGCGATGTTCCGGTTTCGGGCGACCGTATTGCAGAACAGTTCGCCCATAATGTCGATGTCGGCTTGCGCCGCCTCGAGTGCTTCAGGCGACAGCGGGATCTCCGGGTGGAAATCCGCCTTTCGATCGCCGTACTTGATGAATGTGACCGCGACGCCGGCGCTCGATAGCGCCTTCGACCAGTCGACGTGCATCGTGATCACGCCGATCGAGCCGACGCCGCCCGTGCGAGGAACGATGATCCGATCCGTCGCGCTCGCGAATGCATAGGCTGCCGAATAAGCCGATTCGCTCAGAATCGACCACATCGGCTTGTCGCCGCGCAAACCGTAGACGGTGTCAACGAGATCGAAACAACCCGCGACCTCGCCGCCCGGCGAATCGATGTCGAACATGATCGCCCTGACAGCGGGGTCCGCATGCGCGCGCAGAATGCTCTCGCGCAGGCCGTCGTACCCGGTCATTCCAGAATAGGGCCGCAATGTGCCAAGCTTCTGCACGAGTGTGCCCTGCACGCAGATCATCGCGACGCCGGTATCGGCGACCATGGTGTACCCGGGATCGACAACCTGACCGGGTCTCGTCGACTCGTAGTAGTCGCCATCCCAGTCGTCGTACGCCATAGGGCGAATCGGCGATCCGTCGACACGCATCATCTGCGTGACACCGAGACGCTCGGCGAGCGCCGCCATGATCACCTCGGCCTTGTCCTGACGGATCGCGAGCGGCACGTTGAACAGACGCTGCGCCAGATGTGCAAACCGCATTTATTCTTCCTCCGGAGGTTTGCTGGCCTCCTTGGCACCCATACCAGACAACGAAGACGGCACAGGCAAGCCAAGGCGCTTGTATCGCTCGACGACGATTGCATTGCGTTCCGCAATTTCGCGCCAGTCAGTGCCGGATGTTTCGGCGGCCTCGTCTTCTACCGATGACAGACCCTCAGCAATACCGAGCGCCGCACCCTGACGTTCTTTGACGACGTCCACGAGGCCGCGACCCGGGCCCATCCATTTGGCGCGCGCATACGCTGCGCGCGCTTCGATGAAGTCAGGAACCGTCCCGCCCGGCATCACGTAGTCGTCGACCTCCATCGACTCCTCGAGCCACGAAACATAGATGCGCTGCGCGAACCCGGAGGCGAAGCCTATACGGCGCCGCCCGAACGTCTTCCATGCCTCGAGCATCGCCGACCGATATGCCGAATAGTTCACCTCGGCCCAGTTCTGGCTGATCTGCTGCGCAGCCAAACCGGTGGCGGCCGAGAAGTTGCGCAGCATTGCGCTTTCGAATGCCGCGAAGTTGCTGCTCGGCCGATTGGGCGCGAGCGATCCGATCGTTTCACCCGGGTAAAGATGCGTCATGCCGACGTCACCCAGGCGCGTGCCGCGCTCCTTATGGAACGAGGACCGCTCCATCTGGTACGCGCTAACCTTGTTCGATCCGGCGAGTGCTTCCTCCACCAGCTCGCCATCGAACGGGCTCTGGATATATGCTGCAAAGAAAGCATTCACGATCGCGGCATCGAGTTCCGTGCGATCGTATTTCGCGAGCATCTTGAAGCGCGCGAGCACCGGCGTAAGAAAGCCGATGCCGCGGTGTTGCGATGCGCGATCATGGTCGTAGCTGTGCACGATGATCGGCCGGCCCCAATCGGTCTCGCGCGGGATGCGATCCCAGTGCTGAGCCTTCGCCGCACTGAACCAGTCGCCCTGGTGCGCACGCCGGATCCAATAGGCAGTCGGCACACCGAACTCGTCGACCTCGACGCCACCGCGCATCGCCTGCTGGTCGAATTGCAGCTGAGGATTCGACAACCGGTCAGGATCGATGATCTGCACAGCAGTCGAATAGCGTGCACGGCCAATGCCGACACGATTCGGGATCCAGTGCATCATCGCCAGGCAATCACCGTCGATGACCTGATGACGAAAAGCAAGCTGGAAAATTTGCGGGATCGTGAGCATGCGCTCCGAATCGCAATAGAACCCCGTGTCATGCGCCCACGCGCGCCAGTTCGCCTCGATCTGCTGACCGAATTCATCCGCCCAGACGTGGTCGAATTTCTTGTTTCCCGTGATCGCCTGGAGCGCCATGTAATCGGGCTTCGCGATCGGGCGAAAGTCCGGACCGATCACGTTGTCCACCGACCGCATCACTGCGGCGGTCGCCCATCCATCATTACGGATCAGGTCGCGTGCGCGCGCCGTGAGGCGCGGCTGGTACATGTTGATCTCCCCGTCGGGAGACCACAGGTACGGCATCCAGTCTTCGGTATGCGGGCTATACAGGTCGACGGCGTCGTACGGCGCGCCGCTATAGCCTGTCAGCATGGACGCGCGTCCCCGCTGCGGTGGCAACGGCTTACCGTCCGCACCAAGGATTTGCACCGGATTGTCCATTAGCGATAGATGAATCTGATTTGTCTTCGCGCGCGGCGGATGATGCCGAGCTTCTGTTGGAGAAGAGAGATCGCCCCGTCGAGCAATCCAAGATCGGTCGCGCGATACGAAACCGACTTCGTTCCATCACCTTGCGCGTAACTGGCTGTCGCAACCTGCTTTCCGGCCATCAACTGGTCGTAGGCGCTTAGCAGTGCCGTCAACTGCGCCTGCATGTCGGCCCTGCTGCGTCCGTCATAGGCACCCATACTTTCTCCACTACGCTAATTGACTCGTCCGCGACTTCGACCCCGCTGCACCGCCGATGACTTTCACGGACGGACCGCGCACGGCCGACGGTACGATTGGCACCTCTGGTGCTGGCGCGTTCGCGGCAGGTTCAGGCGCGACGTACGGCAGCGCGGTATGCGCGGCCTTGACTTCGTCTGCGGTGACGTTCAGCTTCAGGCCGAGGTGAGTCAGGCCGCAAAGCGCCGCATAGCCGTAGACGCGGCAGTCGAGCGCCTCATTCGCGCGGCCGGGCGGGAGATCCCACACCCGATACTTCTGGCCGCCAGTCACCTTCACAAGCACGCGTTCCGACGTGAGCTGCGCGAAATAGTTGATGTCGCGGTCAGTCGGAAAATGCATATAGCCCGGCCCCGGCGCCTCCTTGTGCAGCCGCTCGCGGATGACGTCCTTTGCCGCGTTCACACCGAGAATCACTGGCCTGAACGATGACTTGTTTCGACGGCTTGGCTTCTTCGTCGGCCACACCGGATTGCGCTTGCCGGCGATCGCCGATTCACCCTTGATCGCCCACACGCGCCGGCCGAGGCGCTCTTTCGAAAAGTCGTAGACCTTCTGCGTATGGTGGCCGCCAGAGTCGATGCAAACCGCCATCGCTTCGAATCCGCGGCCGTCTGCGCGATACCAGATACGCTTGAGCAGTTCGTCGAGACGATTCCATGGATCGGGCGTTTCCATATCGCCCTCGATCACCTCGTGCGCGATCGACCAGCTTTCCTCGTTACGCCCCCATCCGATGACCTCGACCTCGAATCGGTAGTCCTGCGTGTCGACACCGACGGTCACAACCGCAACGCCATCAGGCACCTCGGCAGGCCAAACCTCGCATCGCGAGACAAGCTTGTCTTCGCTCAGCGCTCGGTCGCCTCGGTCTTCATACGTCTCTCCGAGCACCAGGTTGACGAACGTCTGACGCTGCAGAGGGTCATCTTTGACGTCGAGCCACTCAGCGACTAGGTTGCGCCACGACGCATTCGGGAACAGGCTGTATCCGGCCCAGATGTGGAATCCGGCATGACCGTTGAATGGCTTCGTCGCGCGCCACTCTCCGCGCGCGACCATATCGGGCTTGTCTACGTCGTGGATGATGCAGCCGTTGTGGCGGCACACGTAATAGACGGTATCGGGCAATCCTTTCCCGTTCTCGTCTTTATCCCACTTCATTCCGTGCGGCGTGTCAGGACCACCCCACTCGAGAACTTGATGCTCACCGCAATGCGGGCACGGCACGTAGTAGCGTCGCTGATCGCTTCGCTCGTAACTCTTTTCGATCCGGCTGAATCCCTTCACTGTCGGCGTGCTGCCGAGAATGATCTTGCGGTTCCAGAATGACTCTGTCCGCTTGATACCCAGCTTGATCTGGTCGCCTTCCTTGCCGGCGCCCTGGACCGGATAACCGTCGATCTCATCGAACGCGACGATGCGCGCCGTGATACGACGGAAGCCGCCAGGGCTATTTGCCCCGACGAACGATATAGACGCGCCGTTCCGGAAAACGCGCTTCAGGATCTTCTGCTTCGAATCCTTCTTCTTCAGGTCGCCAACGATCTCCGCGACCGCGGGCGTGTCCCGCAGCATCGGCTCGATCTCGGTCGTGCTGTAATCTTCGGCGTCCTCGACACGCGGCTGAACGATCAGCATCGGCGCCGGGTCCTGATGAATGTGGTAGCCGGCGACGTGATCGAGGATTTTCGTGTAGCCAACCCGCGCCGATTTCTGAACGGAGATCGTCTCGACTGTCGGATCGGTGACCGCGTCCATGATCCCATTCTGGTACGGGAACGCGCGAAATCGCCCCGTCTGGGCACTCGTCTCGCGCGAGAGCACTGCGTACTTATTAGCCCATTGGCTAAGCGTCAGCTTCGGCGGCGGTTGAATATTGCGCCGGCGCGCAGCAAGCAGTTCGCGTTTGAGCGCTTCATACCCGGTTGCATATCGCCGCGCTTCAGCGTGCGACTCCATCCCGGGTCAGCTCCTCGAGCGCTTCAACGATGATCTCTTGCAGGGCGTCCTGAACTTCGACGACGGTTTTCAACATATGGATGCGCGGGGCGTGCTCTGCAGGAATGGCGATCAGCTTCGTGCGCACCTTGGCATACTCTTCGCCGACCACCTTCGCGACGTCGGCGACAGCGACAACGAGCCCCGCATCGCGGTCATACTCCAGCTGCGCCTGCAGCGCGAGGTAGTTTTCCTTCACCCGCCGCGCTTCATCAAAATTCATCTCAGCGCCGGTCGCTGCCAGCACGCGGCCGGCAGCATCCTCGGCAGTCTCGCCGTCGCGGATTGTTACCTCCGCATCGCGTCGGGTAACGCGCTTTCGAGCGGCCGACGGCTTGTTACCCTGGCTGTTACCTTGCGCATTTTGGGTAACAGCATCGGTGCCATCGCGCCGATATTTTTTCAGCTGCGCATTCGATGCGTCGACGTCGACCTCATCGCCCGCAAACACAAGCCAGCCGCGCTCCTTCCACTTCGTGACCGTCTTTCGACTGACGCCGTGGAGGGCTGCAAACTCGCTCTGTTTCATCGCTGGTTTTGTTACCTGTTACCCAAATTTGAAAAGTTCATAGCTAGACGAAACTCGCGGGTCTTCGTCTCCGCCCTACAGGGTCGCTGCGGAGGGACCCGCTCGAAAACCGTTGCATTTTCGCAACATTCACCACAGGGGTGCGTGATCATTTCGACATCCTTACAAATGCGAGTTCGCGCGCGAGGATCTGCGGGAACTTTTGTCTGATCTTCGTCGTGATTGCCTTTTGCACAGCCTCGTTCGCGAGGGACTGCGGTATCGATGGACCGTACAACTCTTTTATCGGCAAGCCAGTTCTAATTTGCTTGCCGTTGCGCATAACCTTTTTGTGCTGCTTGCCCGTGCGCTCGAATACGCCACGGTGACCGTTCTGCATCGTCGCAATGAACGAATGGCGAAGGATCGTGCGCCCTGCTTTCACCTGCACGCTCACACCACCCTTTCCTTGCCGCGCACCGTAGTTGATCAGTGCGATAGGACGGCCCGTCGCCTTGAGCACTGCAACGAGATTGCCACGCGACGCACGCTGAATAGCGAACGAACTTTTGATCGCGCTCACCTTGATGTTGTAGCCAGCGGCGCGGACCTCTTGCGATGCGGTCGTGCGCGCTTGTTGCGCGGTCTTGTTCAGCGCCCGAACAACAGCCTTTTGCTGCTCGCCAACGTATCGCGTGAGACTGGCCGTCACACCCTTTACATCAGCGCGGACATTGAGCTTAAGCATCGGCGGAATAGAAAGCGCCCAGCATGAAGCGGGGCGAACCGGCGACTCTCGGCACCGGAGGAGACATCGTGTCGAGCTTGTCGAGGGGATCGCAGCATCGTGTGCGGCCTTGCATCAGTCGTGCGCACCACCAGCAACGAGGTCCCATCGCATGCTCCAGAAATGCGAAAGCCCGCCGTCTTTCGACTCGCGGGCTCTTAGGAGGCAGTGATTCAGCCTATCTATTAAGGCCGTATTTTATGGCTAAGTGTTCAATCAACGCACGTACTATTTTGTTCAACTGAAATTGAACACTTTTCAGCCGAGAAGGATTCGTGCACTTTCTTAATTGAGCGACTCAGCGTTATGGCGCGCTCAGAGAATCGACGAGCTCGGTTATACACAGTGCCGCGCGCGCATTGCTGCTCGTGTGCCATCGCTTTGATGTTCGCGCGATACCAATACACACCGACGAAGCATGCGGCTTCGCCATTGAATTCCGCGTTTTCGCACAACGCATGCACAGCCATATTGAAAAATGGCATGTCGGGAATGAGCGCCGCATCCGGCTCTCCGTACGTTGGCCGAGACGGAGGCTGGAGACGGGCCAGCACGCTCGATCGCACGGGCGGCGCGAAAAGGCGGCGCGTCCAACACCATGATACCCATTCGTTCGCCTGGTCATCGGCCGCGTTACGCTCACGCGTATGCATCTCTTGGTCTTGGCTCATTTAGTCCCCATGCGGTGTTAAATCAAGCGCGCCCGGTCTCGGCGCGGTACTTCGAATACGGTTCCCGCACATAGCGGTCAAAGCGCGCCTTAGCTTCCCGGTTGTGGTCGAGCTGCGCGCGGCTCTCGATGCAGCAGCGCGCGCGAATGAATTCGGCGGCGTCTCGCGGCGTGTTTGCAGGCTGGTTCGTTGAGCGCATCCATTCGAGGAATGCCGGTTCGTTTGACCATCGGCCGGCGAGATTCGCGAGCGGACCTCCCTTTACGCGCTCCATCACACCACTACCGTGAAGCTGATGCCGTGATGCATAAACCAGTCGACTAACGAGTCGCGCAAGTCGCGATGCCTCGGGAACACGTATTCGACCTGCAGAACTTTCTCGCTGGTTTGGCTGATCTCGCCGCAAAGTGGGCAACCGTCGAAGGCGACGATCTGCGCTTTCGTCGGTTCGTCGATGTGCTGACGACTGCTTTCGATCAACGACTTCGGCACGTCGGCCCATTGGATGTATGCTTGTGCGCTCATCTACGGCTCCATAAAAAAGATGCACCCAACATGCCGATTACAATGACTGCTAGGGCGCCGACGAAAAGCGCAACGCCAGCCATAACGCGGCCGACTTCAAACCAGAAACCTACGGATATGCAGTTCATGCGCCCTCCAGTAGCAATTCAAGCCGACCGCTCGAGATGAAATCGGCGACGACCGGCGATGCAATGCTTGTGTCGATGTGCAGCCAGCACAGGCCATCGCATACGCGGTTCTTGTCGGAGTGGCTCACATACTGTCGCAGTTTCTCTGGAATGTACGCGAGCGCCTGCACGAGATCGCGGTCGAATCTCCCCTGATATGTGACGCGGCGTAGAGCGATTGCGCGGGCCTTGAATTTGTACGGCTCGACGCGCGAGGCGCGTCTCTGACCCGGCACGGTTATCGCGGGATAAAGCGTGACGTCGATCTCGATCATTTTTCACCCCAATGGGGATCATCGCTTGCCATGAATGGCGCCAACGATTTGACGTTGTCCTTCACGCGGGCAACGCACCACACGTGGTCATCGGCACTGAGCCGACGCTCGCGGCGCAGATAGTCCTGATACTGAGGCGGGACATATGCACGAGCCATGACGTAGTCGTCCCGCGTCTCGCCCTTGAACTCGACGCGCCGCAGCCCATCGGCAGTCGTTTCGACTTGCTCTTCGATCGGACCGACGCCCATGCGGCCGCCGATCGTGAATACACCGTGCGACGGCATATCGACTAAAAGGCGAATAGGTTTCATGCGCGCGCAGCATCCTCACGCGCTGCCTGAATCCGTAGTTCGCATATTCCCCACGAGACGAAATAGGGAACGCCAAGCCATACGTGGCCGGTCCAAATAAGGATCGTGATTTCACCGAGCCTCAACACAACACCCGCCGGCGAATACCACTGCTTTTTCTCGGAAGCAATTTCTGCAACTCGATCCTTCGACATCCCAAGACTGAGCAGAAAAATCAGCGTCAGAACTACCACTCCGGTCGCGACGACGTTGAACGCGCCGTCATACCCTAGCTCAAGCCATGCATAAAAGAACGCGGCATGGACCGCCCAATACGCCATAAATTTCACGAACTTCATGCCGCCTCCTGTTGTTGGATACCCATCTTCCGATCGCGCACCAGCTCCCACTCCGCGTATGCTCGATCCCATATGTCGTACTTCTCTTGCTTTGGCGTGCCGACGCGGTTCTGGTCGATAAATGCATGGCACGGACCGCAACCCGGCACCGTGTAAATGTTGTCTGCCTTACGAGCGCCGGCTTTGCCATGACGGCTCTGATTCGAATGACAGTCGACGACTGATTCGTGCGCCCAGCCGATCGAACAGCACACACCCGGCACGCGCAGATAGCACTCCTCGCCGCGGCATGCATCGATAAACCGCTTGCCTTCCGCAACCGTCGACCGCTTCGGGCTGCTCTTGATGCGCGACCGCCGCAACGGCGTATCAGGCAGCGGCGCGTCTTTGCGCGACCATGAGCCGCGTGACATTGGCGCCTTGCGCGGCCCGAATCCTGATCGCTTCACTTGCCGTTTTCCCGCTTCTGAATTTCGCGGTCGACATACCAGCGAGCTTTTTTCAGATCTTCGATCGATGCGCCCTTGTGATCCGCGCGCCAGATGTACTTGATCGCGTTGCCCAAGTTGAAGCCCATGTGCTCGACAACGTCGATGCATTCGATGCCGCTCGGATGGGCGTTGTAGTGCGCGGGATGATCGACTCGCTCGAGATGGGTATGCGTTCCCGCGAACAGCGCGCACTCCTCGGAAGGCTTGCAAGTAGCGCACACACTGTTCGTGGCCTGACAAATTCGAACATCGCTCATGCTTGAGCCCTCCCGACCAAAATCATTGCATTGGACGAAACCGCCAACGTGTCGGTCGTGGCGTGCTGGAGAGCTTCGCGCACTGATGCTGCTGCTTTCTCCTTTACCCATCGAGCAGCGACGAAATCGTCCGATGGCTCGAATTTCTTACCTGTCAGGCGGTATTTCGGAATGCGCATGTCGCCGTTGGATTTCAGGTGACCTGAGCGGACCACGGCGATGATCTTCTTTAGGGTCGCGGTATCAGATCCGCCTAGCGCCTTTGAGCACTGAGCGCGCGATGAATTCGGATGCTTCTCGAACCACTCAAGCAGAAGGCGGCGCTCAAGGCTCATTGGAGGATGGTTCACGCGGCCTCCCCGTCAATTTCCTTTGCCTCGACCTCGACGCGCGGCTCGAGCGCATATTTCTTCGTCACCGCGATGTCGACCACTTGAGAATCGTCTTCGTAGACAATGCCGTTCATGCCATCCTTGATCGCCTTCAGCACGTTGTCTGCGTCGGGCTTGTTCGTGGCGCAGATCACGCCGATCTTTGCCTTGGTCTGCCGCGTCTTCGGCCAACTCATCGGGATTTCGAGATAGATCGAAACCTTCAGCGCGACCGGTCGGCCAAACGGAATGCGGCCGTGCATTGCAACGCGCGCTGCGCTGCGAATCCTCCGCTCGTACGCTTTGGTCTTTGCCGGCGTGTGCATGCGAATGCCGTCATCCGTTATGCCGGCGCGCGGACGGCCCTTGGCGACCGGCTGACCGGCAACCATGAACGAAACGCCGCCGAGCATGGTTGGCTCGTGAAGCGTCACGCGGTCGAATTCGTCCGGCTCACGAACAGGCACATTTCCGGACACACGCTGCATCTCGCGTTGCGCACAGCCGGTTTCGCGCACGCGCGCCGTGCCGACGGTCTTCGTTCCTTCCGGGTAGCGGAGCGAGGTCGAGCGGCTGGTCATGCAGGCTCCTTGCGCACCCAGTAGATCCAGCGTGCGCCTCTCAGCGGATGCTCGTACGGGAAAGCGCCTGGGTAACATGCATGCTCATCGCAACCTGGTTCGCCACCGCTGACGAAAACGCAACCGGAGCAGCCAACCTCGCCATCGGGCATCTTCACCGCCTCGAATCCGTCATGCGCGATGATCTGCCCGTTAAAGCGGGTGATGTTCATGCGGCCTCCGCTTGCGCGACCTTCTCGCGCGGGATGTCGTTGAAATACGCGTACAGCGCCTCGTACCGCTCCTCGCTCTCACGGCTGACGACGCGCAGCATTTCTTCCATCCATTCGCCGGGCCCGGCCGCCTTGAACACGCGCGCCTTGAACTGCTCGAACAGCTGGCCGTCTTTGCGCACGACCCCTAGCTGCTGGCCGCGGGTGATGATGCCGCTCTCGGTTTTCCACCAGTCGGCGGCAACCGAAGCACTCGCGCCCGTCGTGGAACCCGCCACCTGCCTAACCGGGAAGAGCCCCGTCCAGCCTCGCAGCACGGCTTCCTCGACACTCACTTCGGGGCTTTGACCCGCCGCCGCCAGCATCTCGAGCTTTTTGATCGACACCTTCGCTGCTGGGCGCGTCCACGGCGCATCCTTCGATTTCGCCTCGCGGTGTTCGCACCACATGTCCCACACGGCGAACGGGATCGTCGGGGGCAGTTCGATGTTCAGAAGTTCGGCATGCAACGCAACTCGCGGCGCACGCCGCGCGTATTGGTCGTTGCTTTTCTGTTCCTCTGGTAGTTCCTTAGTAGTTCCGTGTCCCAAATTTGGGACTGTTTCGGAGGAAATTTGGGACCCTTTGGCGGAAAATTTGGGACCCTTACCATCCAAATCTGGAACTGTTCCGTTTTTGGAACTGTTCCGCTTTTGGGTATCTTTAACAGTACCGTTTTCGGAACAGTTCCGTTCTTGTGACTGTTTCGATTGGGGCGGTCCGATTTCGACCACCTTGCCGTCACGATTCGTCATCTGCACTTTTGCGGCGCCGGCAGGGCTGGTGATCTGATACACGACGACCTGACCAGTCTTGCCGGTTCGATCGCCCGTGTCTTCGAGATAGCCGAGTTCCTTCAGCCGCTTGATGTTCGCGAGGATCGTCTTCCGGTCCTGCTCGATGAACTGCTCGATCGCATCCATGCTCGCCCACACACGGAAGTCCTCGCCCGCGAAGTCTGCGAGCGCGATCAGAACGGCCTTAGGCGAGCCCTTACCGACCCGCTGTGCACGCACCCAGAATGTCGCTGGAACGCTCAAGACGCCTCCGGATCCATGCCAAGCACCCAACGCAACGCCGCGGCCCGATCGCCCGTCGCCGTGGTCAGTTCGGCCTCTATCTGCTTGCGCGAACGCATGCGAGGTGCGGCGTCGCCGGACAGCGCTGCTTTCTGCGCGCGCGAGCGCTCGTGACCCTGCTTGCCGTCGGCGGCAGCGATCAGCGCCGTTACCTTGGCACGCTGCTCGGCCGGCTCCAGCTTCGCCAGCTTCAGCGCATGCGATACGGTGATCTGATCGGCTTCCAGCGCGTCCCGAACGGCCGACGTACAGTCGAGCAGCCGGAGCGACGATGCGACTGTCGGCGGCTCGACGCGGAATTCAGCGGCGATCTGCTCGTCGGAATAGCCCAGATCGCGCAAGCGCTGCATCTTCTCGGCGCGATTGATCGGGCTGTCGTGCTCCCGGTGCTCATTCGTGGCGACCATCATGCCGGCCAGCTCCGCAGGCTTGCCGCGCTTCGGGAGCGCCGGCACGAGAACGGGCGCAAGGCCTTCATCACGAAGGCGACGATTCGCCTCGCGGGCGGCGATCACACGGCGCCGCCCGTCGACCACGACGACCTCACCGGTTTCCGGATCCTTGTGGATCAGAATGGTTTCGAGCACGCCTCGGTGACGGATGTTGCGCACCATCGCTTCATCGAACGGCAAAAGCGCGCGACGATCGAACAGTGGGTGCGCGGGATCGGTGATCAGCGTGAGGGCATCGGGGTCAAAGAACAGGACATTGCTCTTGCCCGAAGCGCCATACGCCTCAATTGAATTTTTTGCCATTATCTGGGAATCGCAAGAAGTTGCTGAGATGAGTTCGTGGCGGGGCATTCGCGCTTGCCGACTACGACCAGACGATTCGCGTCGAGCAGTTCGCGCACGCGGCCGCACACGCTGGACAACTTCATGTTGGTGATTGCCGCGATGTCTTCGCGAGTGAGATTCCGCGCGCCGGCCTCGAACGCGTCGATGACCATGCGTTGTCGGGTCGTCAGTTCCTTGACGCTGATCGCGTGGAATGCGTCCTGCTGCGTCTCGGCGACGCGGCGACCGGAGCGCGGGCTATGGAATTCCGTTTGCATGGTCGGGCTACGGTCAGACCGTTTTCGGCTTCGCGTACTGACACATCGTCGGCGCGCTGCGCTCGGCGAACGGAAAATTGCCGTGTAGGCGCGTCATGTAGCAGCGCTTTGCGCGCTCCTGTTCCTTTGCGCCAATGTGCGGCATGCACTTGCTGCGGCCGAATTTCGGGCGAGGCGAGCGCGAAGGCATGCCAATGCTCGCCAAGCTATGCCCGATCGCGCTTGAGAGGCGGCCAAATTGCCTCGAGAGTTTCAACGTCAACATGTGATCTCCACGGGTAAATCGCGGTCAACACCGCGTTTAGTAGTGCGAAACGGACACATAAGACGACTGGCGCACCAAGCGGCTTATGTGTCGATTCAATCCCGTCAGATCGGCCGGCTTTAACCGGCTTGCTGCGCTGCTTTAACTGGTCTCCTCGCGTCCCTCTTTGGGTCGCGACTCGAATGCGATCACCATCGGGTGAAAAACGCCGTAAGCGCCCTTCAGAACGTGGTAAGTCAGCAGTTCAGGTGTCGAAACGCCCTCCCTTGCTGCTCGCACCGCGAGATCAGCCGCCTCCGGTCCCGGAAGCCGTATTTCAAAGCTGGTATTGCATTGCGTCATGCGGCGATCCGCGTCCCGACATGGGCCGCGTTGGCACTGCGGTCGATCAGGTTCGCGGGCAAATTGCCAACTGTCCCGAACAACGTGAGATCCGCAATGCGCGATAAAGCCGCTGAATCACTTTCAATGCCGTGCAACAGCTTGAATGCCTGCATTCCCTCGTATGTACGGTCCGAGAGACGCGTCTTCACTTCGTTGCGATACTCGGTACGACGAGACATGATTTCCTCCTTTCATGGTTGGACTGCGGTTGAAAACGAGAGCGCCTACGGCCGTGTCAGAATTGCGCTTCCACACGATCAACCCCTCTACGACCGAGGCGCTCATGACCATCAACTTCGACAAACACCCAGTGGATATTCCCTGCTCGGGCTGCGGCAAGAAATTCACGGAGACGATCGGACGGCTCAAGCAGAATCCGAAGGTGACCTGTCGCTTCTGCGGGGCGGTCAACGCAGTGAATGCGGACCAGTTCCGCGCCGTCGAGCAATCCATCAAGAAATCGCTCGACGACATCGGGAAAGCGTTTCGCAAGCGCTGACAGTTCCGTTATCGCCTGCTCGATCGCAGCGGTATCGGGAGCAAGGTGAACCGAAAACTCAGACACGCCGCGCTCCTTTCCCAAACAGGGCGATCAGCCGAGCCAGAAGCGACCGTTTGCCGATCTCAATCGGTTTGGCCGGCCCCTGCGCCTCTGCCTCATTGACAGGCACGACAAACGGCAGCCAGTCGGCGCCGTGGTCAACGAGCACTCCAGGTGACATACGCGCCATATCAAATGCCCTCCTTAACACGGCGCGCACGCCGCTCGTAGTACGACGCCGGCACAACACTCCAATCGAAGTTGGGGCGAGCGAGCCTGAGGAACTGCATGCGAGGCTTCGGTATCCCGTCATACCGCCACTGAGACACGGCGCTGGGGTCGATTTCGCACAGATCAGCGACCGCGACTGTTCCGTCGAGGCCGTCGATGATCTGGCAGGCAATTGGGTCGCGCTTTTCCGGTTCCATGGTGCGATTTAAGCACACTCAAATTCATAAATCAAGTGCACTCAAATCATGTCGTTTAAGCTGGCTCAAATGGATAACATGTTGAACTTTATCGACCGCCTGAAGAACGCCATCGCCCTACGAGAGCGCGAGCTGGGGACGCGCATCCTCAAAAAAGACCTTGCCGAAGCGGCAGAAGTAAGCTCGTCCGCGGTTACATACTGGTTTAAGGGCGCCGAGGGAGGAGGAACGAACGAACTCAAGGCCGGCTCCATACTCGGTCTGGCGCGATACCTGAAGGTCAGGGTCGAGTGGCTCCGTGACAATGATGGCCCGATGCGGCCAGCCGATGCCAAACCAGCAGAGAGCGCGGCAGCACAGTCCGATGTAAATTTGAGCAAAGAGGCGAAGCGACTGATCGGCATGATCGAAAGCGCTGACCGTAATCGCTCGGTATCGAGTGACGTTATGGGCGCGTTTGCCATCATCTTCGGGAGCGCGATGTCGCCGGGAACCGGCGCGCGCAACGTGGGCCGCGCCCGAACCAGCGCGCGGCTTGAGAAACTGATCTTGAAGGGACAGCCTGCGAGACGCCGCAAAGCTAAATAATTTTTTAGTCTATCTTCCTTGCTTCGCGCGCACGCACAAGCATCAACAGCAAAACGTCGGTAAGCCGCTCTGCGTATCGTGGCTCAACCTCTGATTCAAAGTCGATTCGGCCGCTCTCGTCTACCGAAATAGAAACGTAAGTTTTCGGTGATTTTGATAAACCATTAGACGAATTGTTATTTCGTATTACGCGAAAACGCTTCTCTTTTTGAATATCAACTGAAAAGCCTGGCAATTCGCTATCCGCGAATCTCGCTGCAAATTCATTCATATATGCCCCGTTGGCCTTGAATAATTATCAATCGCAAGCGCTAAAGTAATTTATTCATATAAATATGAGTACGCTACTCCTTTTAGCGTCGAATTTGAGTGGGGCAAGCCCTGATGCACCCGAGTTACTGCGGAGCCTGCCGTCCCGGACTGCGGCGTACGCGCTCGGTATGCGTCATGCATTCACGTAACCGAAAGACGATTTCGCTATTCAAGCTGCGCATGTTTTTCTTTGATTCGTGTTCAAGCCAATTTTTCAGATCAGCAGGAAGGCGCAGATTGAGTTTCTTCACATCCGTATTACTCATTCTATCCGCCTGATATTAATTGAACGCTTCGAAATGACACCATTTTGGTGCTTACATCATCGAATCGTAGAATGACACCATTATGGTGTCAAATTAAGGCGTGGCCCCATACTGGTGTAGCCTTGGGGCCATGAATGAGGATGAAAAATCAAGAATCACATTGCGCCTTCCGAGCGATCTGCACGACCTATTGACGGCCGAAACCTCGCGAACGGACAGGTCGCTAAACGGGGAAATAATCGCTCGCCTACGTGCGTCGTTCCACGGCGCAGACTACCCGCTTCCGCGAAGTATTCGGGACGCGATCGACGCTCGAGCTACGGCTGCCGCCACATCATTTGATGCCGAACTTCTTCGAGCGGTTAATGCAGGCCTTCACCGCGGCGCGCCTCCTGTCCTGATGGTCGAGATCTCGGCGCACACACCGCTCGCGAAAATCGGCAAGCTCCTGGACGAGGCGCTCCGAAAACTTCCACCCGACACGCTGGTCAAGGTAGACCAGAAGCCCTGAACGCACGCAGCCTCCTGGTTGCGATTCCGCACACCTCACAATTTAAGTACGCTCAACTTTTCCTTGCGCTCTTTATTTGAGTGTGCTTAAATTCATCCCAAGCGCTGATCACCAGCGCCGCGTGCGGAGCGCTCTAGGCTCTGCAGCTTCTAACGAGGCTCCAGTACCTAGAGCGCATCTCACCTGAACTTTTGCGGGTTGCTTCCCGTGGGAGATTGAGATGAGCGTACTGGCCGAAAAACTTCTCGAGCTGATGCGCCTTGCCGAAGGTGGCATGGGCGCGCTCACCGAGCATCTCCTCCGAGCATTGGCAACCGATCTTATTGCTACCGACGCTGCTGAGCAGCGCTCGGGACTGTGAGGTTAGGAATGCATACCTTCACCGTAGTCCGCAGGATGCCGCGACCGAATCATACGCTCGAAACGCGCATTCGTGACGAGGCCGAGTATTTCTATGAGCCGCTGACCGACGCCGAGCGCACACAGATTGCTCGCCGCACGTCGAAGCGCCCCGGCTTGTGTCTCGTGATCGTGATCGCTGCGGCGATCTTCGCTGATCCGATTGTCGACGGTGCGATGTCGGTGATTCACTGGCTCGCGGGAGTTCTTTGATGAAGAAATCCGACATCAATTTTGCGCTGCGTCTCGCCTTCGCCGTTGTCGTCGTGCTGGCGATCATGAATGTTGCGCACCAGTGGGACGAGGAAGACACGCAGCAGCTGCGCATGGCCATGATGGCTCACACCTGATCCCGTATCCGCTCACCCATGGACATCATCCCGGTCACCGATGCAATGCTTGCGCGAGAGTTTCGGCTGCAGCGCTGCCCCGGTTCGGCTGTTGATGCCATTACGAATCCCGCTGTGCGCCGTTGCCTCGAAGCAGGGGCAAGAGCCCGAGCCGGTCGCGAAGCGCACTCGCCGCCGGCAGTTTCCCGCGATGCAAAGTCGCTCGCGGCAAACGACGTCGATTAATCCCCTTGGACGGGCGGCTAGTGCCGGCGCCCGTTCCTTTTTACCTCATGAATTCAATAGATCCCGTCCTGCTGATGATTGCGATTGCCGCAGCGGCTGTTCTGCTGACCGTCGGTGCGGCGCTCATTCACCAGTATTACGAAGCGAAGCACGACCGGTTCGCTGACGAGCTGCGCAAGCGGGATCTGCTGAAGCGTTTTCCTGACCGTCAGCAGTAGAAGCGAAGCACCCACAACCTTAGGAGAAGTCATGCAACAGATTCAAATTCCGCCGCTTGCCGAGGGTGAAGTTTATCTGCACGGCCGCGTCAACAAGACCGGCGATGTCGAACATACGGTGCTGGTGGCCGTGAACGATGAACGCCTGCCGCGCGAGCTGCAGCGCGAATGGGCAAAGAGTGTCGGCGGCGTCCTGTTCAACCGTGTCGACGCCCTCGTCATCTACAACGAGCATCGCGCGCTCGTGAAGCCGGAGTGGTACTGGACCGACGACGATGTCGAGTGGGATTCCGGCTACGCCTGGTTTCAGAACTTCGACGACGGCAACCAGTACTTCTACGGCAAGAACGGCAAGCTTCGCGCCGTGGCCGTCCGCAGATTGTCGATTTAACCCTTCATCCATTTTCAACGGAGCATCGCAATGACGATCACGCTTGAAGCCATCGAGGCTCAGCAAACCCGCATCGCTGAAATGATCGCGGCATTCAAGGTGCAGCCGCGACCGACCGAGCGGCATGTCGACGCCGTCACGATCCCGCTCGCTGCCGGCGAGGAATTCGCGGGGCTTGTTCTCGGTCATGACGGCGAGCCTGACTACTACCTGATCCTGCTTCCCGGCGAAAAAGAGTCGATCAATTTCGACGACGCGCGCCAGTGGGCCACCGATCTCGGCGCCACTCTGCCGACGCGGCGGGAGCAATCGATTCTGTTCGCGAACCTGAAAGATAAGTTCGAGGCCGAGTACTACTGGTCGGGCGAACAGCACGAATCGAATTCCGGCTACGCCTGGTTTCAGACCTTCGACACCGGCCTCCAGACCTTCACCGACAAGAGCTACAAGCTTCGCGCCGTGGCCGTCCGCAGATTTATTCCTTCAGTAATTTAACGATTTAAATCCATCGTGGCCCTGCACACCCAACTGCCGATCTACCGCGCCGCTGAAGACCTGCTGGATGTCGTGACCGATGTCGTCACGAACATGCAGCGCGACTTCAAACGGTCGATCGGCGAGAAGATCAACCTCGAGTGCATCGAGATCATCGTGCTCGTGTATCGCGCGAATGTTGCGGCGGATAAATCGCCGCACCTGACCGAGCTCATCGAGCGCCTGCAGGTGATCAACCTGCTGCTTCGACTCGGCTTCAATAAGCGCAAGGTCGACAAGGGTTCCTACGCTCGCGCGGTCGAACTGACCACGAGCATCGGCAAGCAAGCCACAGGATGGAAGAAGGCTGCAAGCAATCGCCCGCTCCATGGAGGTCAAGGCTCCCATGGCTGAGCGATCTTTCAATCTGGTCGCACCGCTGGCTCACGAGGCCACCGACATGCGTATTGAGGATACCGCCCGCCGGCGTGCGGACCGGTCCAGCGCAGTTTCCCAATTGAGCAATCGATCGGGCGACGTAGATAGTGCGATATATCCGGCTACGCCTGGTATCAGAACTTCAACAACGGCAACCAGAACTACAACGACAAGAACAACAAGCTTCGCGCCGTGGCCGTCCGCAGATTGGAAAAATGGAGATCAGGCGTTTCATTTCGTCGAGCTGGTCGAAGCGTATGTCGACTGTCGACGCACCAAACGGAACAAGTCCAGCGCACTTGCGTTCGAAGCCAATCTGGAGCACAACCTGCGCGACCTGTACGACGAGCTGATCGACGGCTCGTATCGTCCCGGCCGGTCGATCTGCTTCGTCATCACGCGACCGAAAGCGCGCGAGGTGTGGGCAGCGGATTTCCGCGACCGCGTCGTGCATCACCTGCTGTACAACCGCATCGGCCCGCTCTTCGAGCGGAGCTTCATCGCAGATTCGTGCGCGTGCATCAAGGAGCGCGGCACGCTGTACGCTGCGCAGCGCCTCGAGGCGAAGGTGCGCAGCATCACGCAAAACTGGTCGCGGCCGGCGTATTACCTGAAGTGCGATCTGGCGAATTTCTTCGTCAGCATCGACAAGCACATCCTGTGCGGACTGCTGCTCGCGAAGATCCGCGAGCCGTTCTGGCAATGGCTGACCGGCGTCGTGCTGATGCACGATCCACGCGCCGACTTCGAATTCCGCGGCGACCCGGCATCGATCAGGCTCGTGCCGCCGCACAAGCGGCTCATGAACCAACCGGCACACCTCGGGCTGCCGATCGGCAATCTGTCGTCGCAGTTTTTCGCGAACGTCTATCTCGATGCGCTCGACCAGCGCGCGAAGCACGTCATTCGCGCTCGCCATTACATCCGCTATGTCGACGACTTCGTGTTTCTGCACGAGTCGTCGGGATGGCTCAACGCGGCGCACGAAGACATCGCCGCGTTTCTGCCGGCGCAGCTCGGCGCGCGCCTGAACGAGCATAAGACCATCCTGCAGCCGATCCACCGCGGCGTCGACTTCGTCGGGCACGTGATCAAGCCGTGGTGCCGCTCAACGCGACGCCGCACCGTGAACGAGGGTGTGCGCCGGGTTGCGACGGCGCCGGCCGTAGATGTGCACGTCATGGCGAATAGCTACTTCGGACTCTACGGGCAGGCGCCGGCGAGTCATCACGATCGTGCGCGGCTCGCCAATGTCGTGCGCGATCGAGGTCATTCCGTAAATCACGCGCTGACGAAGTCGTATCGGCGCTCCATTCAACCATTGGCCCGATAGACAGGAATAGAGATCATGAGCGACTGGATTGACCGCTGTCATTTTGGTGATTGCCGCGACACGATGCGCGCGATGATCGCTGATGGCGTGAAGGCGCAGACGATCGTAACGAGCCCACCGTACTACGGGCTGCGCGACTACGGTCATCCGGGACAGCTCGGGCTGGAAGAATCACCGGACGCCTACATTGCAGCGATGGTCGAAGTGTTTCGGGCCGGTCGCGATGTGCTTGCCGATGACGGCACGCTGTGGCTGAACATCGGCGATAGCTACGCCGGTTCGTGGGGCGCACAAGGGCGCACCGGACAGATGGCCGATCGGTCGATCATTAGCGCCCGGCAGATTGAGGCGCGTCCGCACAAGGCATCGCGGACTGGTGCTATTCCTGCCGGATCGGGCTTGAAACCCAAAGACCTGATCGGCATTCCGTGGCTGCTCGCGTTCGCGCTGCGCGCCGATGGTTGGTATCTGCGCTCAGAAATTATCTGGTCGAAAGGTAATCCGATGCCGGAAAGCGTCGCTGATCGCCCGACGAAGAGTCACGAGCATCTATTCCTGCTGGCTAAGTCAGGGCGCTATTACTACGACCATGAGGCAGTCAAGGAACCTGCGGTGCAGGCTGGCCGCATGCGCTCTGATCGTGTAGGCGGCGATAAGTATATCGAGGGTGTCAAGCACTCGGCCGGCGCAATTTTCACGGGTTCTGAAACACGCAATCGTCGAACAGTTTGGGACATTAACACTCAACCCTATAGCGGCGCACACTTCGCGACGTTCCCAGAGGCGCTCGTTGATCCATGTATCCGAGCCGGTAGCAGGCCGGGCGACATCGTGTTCGATCCGTTTTTCGGCAGTGGTACGACCGGCCAAGTTGCCTGGCGTCTCGGCCGCTCATTCATCGGCTGCGAACTGAATCGCGACTATGAGCCCCTGCAGCGCGGCCGAATCATTCAGCGCGGGCTTGAGATTGCGTAGCCCCTTAACCGCCGGATACGGCCAATTGTGGGATTTGCATGGCGGCTTATTACAACGAAATTGAGCCATACGCCGCGCAGTGGCTGCGCAACCTGATTTCAGCCGGTCACATTGCACCCGGCGACGTTGATGAACGGAGCATTGAAGATGTCCGACCTGATGACTTGCGAGGCTATACCCAGTGCCATTTCTTCGCTGGAATCGGCACGTGGTCGTACGCGCTTCGACTCGCCGGATGGCCTGACGATAGACCTGTTTGGACCGGTTCCTGTCCGTGCCAACCTTTCAGCGCGGCAGGCAAAGGACTTGGGTTTGCTGACGAGCGGCACCTATGGCCCCTCTGGCACTGGCTCATCGCACAGCATCGCCCTGCAGTCGTGTTTGGAGAGCAGGTTGCAAGCAAGGACGTTGAACCTTGGATCGACCTTGTTTTCACTGACATGGAAGCCACTGGTTACGCCTGCGGGGCGGATCCTTTCCCGTCTGCGGGCGTCGGTGCGCCGCACATCAGAGACAGGACTTTCTTCGTGGCCTACGCCGACGACGCGCGACCACAAGGACGGCAGCGAGTGCGCGAACGTCTCGCTGAACGCGCTCTTGGGTCGCGTCGTGTGGCTGTCGCATTGGCCGACGTGCACGACGATGGACGGCAACCGAGGAGCGAAAGACGCTCGCCCATGGGATACGGGACGGCCGTTGAATCAGATCGCGGCTCTTGCGAGTTGGGCGACGCCGACGGCCCACTCGAACGAAGGCTCTGTGGAGTTGAAGGAAGCGCGGAGGACAGCGCTAAAGCAAAAGTATGCGGGCAAGACCGGCAATGGCATGGGTCTATCAATGATCGAGCAGGCGCAACCGCACCCGAAGCAGCCGGCCCGACTAACGGCTTCTGGCGAGCTGTTGACTGGCTCTTGTGCAGGGATGGAAAGTGGCGGCCAGTTGAACCCGGCACATTCCCGCTGGTTGATGGGGCTCCCTCGCGAGTGGGACGACTGCGCGCCTACGGCAACACGATCAACCCGTGGCAAGCAGCGGAATTCATCCTCGCAGCTGAAGAAGCGCGATTAACTGCATAACCCGAGGTTTATATGACCATCGACTTGCCATTCAAGGATCGGCTGAAACTGGCGCTTGAAAACTCTGGCATCTCGCAGCGTGAATTCGCTTCGCGGACCGGTTTCGGTGAAGCGAACGTTAGTCACTACCTGAGCGGCGATCGGAAACCCGGCGCCGACAACATTCAAATCATCCTGCGCGCGCTTCCGGATGTGGACGCTCGCTGGTTGCTTGGAGGCTATAAGAAATGACCACCTATACCGAACAACAGAAGGCGTGCATCCAATGAACGAGCGCGATCAAAACGGCAAACTGCGTGCGGACCTGCGCGCTGACAATCCCGACCTTGACGACATTCGCGACGGTCTGAAAATGCTTCGTGACCGCACCGAAGATGCAGCGCCGCGCAATGAGGCTGTGGTGCCCGAATGGGCGATTACTCGTAGTGGCGACGTGCGCACCGATGCGGACGCGCAGAAAATGGCTATGCGAGATTACGGCCTAAAGCACGGCGATTCGCTCGCGTCCGCATTCGATTTCGGCGCGGGCTTCGTGCGTGGCGTTGCGTTCGGGCGTGCCACTGCTCCCGTACCTCCCGCCGCCGATGCCAAAGACGCGCAGGGAGAGCCGATCTATCAGGTTGCTGAGGACGAATCGAAGACCAAATGGCGCGACCTACCGAAATCGGAATATGAGTTATACGGGACCATCTGGAAGCGCATCGTCTATGCCGCTCCGCTCCCGCGCGCCAGCGATGCGCCGAAGGTCGATGCTCCGGGCCTGCTCGACGCGCTGTGGCTGGAAATCAGCGAATTGCCCGACCGCAATAGCCCCGAAGATGAGCCGGACGCCTGCATCGTGAATCACGATGAACTGGCCGGCGCGTTGGAGCGAGCTATTGAGCGCGTCAGCGATGCGCCAGCCACCGCAGCGCAGGCAGGGGCGACCCACGAACAATTCGACAATTTGCTAAGGGAGTACGGTGAGTGCGTCGATATGGTCGGCCGTGCTGTTAAGTTTGCGGAGTTATCAAAAATTTATGGAAATGCTATCGCCGCCCCTACCGCTGCCGTCGATGATGGAGGGGAGGCGCTACCTAACACATGGGACATTGATTCACTTATTTCTATCTGGAGCATGCGACCACAACCCGGATCGCCATCCGGTGTCGCGTGGGAACAGGGAGCACGTCAAGGGTGGAAATGGGCTAAACAGTACGCATCCATGCCGGAGCGGAAGGCGGTGACGGATGAGCGCATTAACGAAGCATTCTATTCGTTCTGCCGCTCCATGAGCTTGGTGAATGTGCTTTATCTCGAGGATGCGCATAAATTTGCGCGCGCCCTGTTCGCGGGGAGGGATTAAATGACGGCAATCAACAACACGAAGGCAAACGAGCACGACGAGCCGATCGAGTGCACCAAAGTTCGCAAGTGCGGCTGGAAGGGCATGCAATCGGATCTCGTTGACGGTGGCCCCGTCAGGCGCATACCCAACGCACGGAAAAACGTGTGCCCCAACTGCGGAAACGACACGTACTACCGACGCGCTCTCGCCACCACCGCAAGCGACAGCGCTACACCGAAAGAGAAAGGAGAGGCGAAGTCATGAATTCATGCGCTTGGAACGATGGCTATTGCCTAGGTCGCCAACCTGGCGAATCGCGTTGTCCGTGCGAAAAGCCGCGCCTCATCGGCTACGGCGAATGCCGGTGCATTCTTTCGCAGTACTGCGACGGCACGTGCCGCCCGATTTTCGAATCAACACCATCGCCTACCAGCGATAGCGCAGGAGAGAAATCGTGAAGGTCTATATCGTCGAAGGTCAGGTTATGTACGAGGGAAGCACTGTTCTGCGCGCCTTTGCTTCTGAATCGAGCGCGAGACAGTTCAAGGCACGATGCCTCGCCCACGATGCAAAGAGACCCGATTACCCTGGCGTGGACGTGACTGAAACTGAGTGGGATTCGTACAACGCGCGTTTCGCCCGATGGGAAACGAAGCACCCTGCCAAATCCTCGTCCTTTGATAGCTACGCCGTATATACGCTCACGGTGCGCCCATGACAACCCATGACCTGATTGCGCGGCTGCGCGAACAAGAGCGCCTGATGCGTGGCGCAGCCGATGAGGTGCCGCACAACCCCAACAGAATAAGCATGCGGGTTAATCCAGCATCTGTGCTCGCATTTTGCGACGAAGCCCAAAAGGTTGCCGACGCCCTCGAAACCCTCCAGCGCGAACGTGATGAAGCGGTGCGGGACACCACGCGGCTCGATTGGCTTCTCGCGAATAAGCATATGCATGCACAGGGTGGCAAGCATGGCTGGCGCGTTTGGGATTGCGGCGATGGCCTGCAGACGGCCGGCGAAGGTTCGACTGCGCGAGCCGCCATTGACGATGCTATCTCCACCCTCACCAAGCCAGCAGATCAAAAATGACCATTCGATCACCTCAATACTGGCTTGCCGAGCTTGACCAGTACGACAACCCGAAGCTCATCGACGGATCGCACTCAGATCGTGCTGGCGCTGACAAGGCCATGTATCTGTACAACTCGATGGGCTTTTCTAAGGGAAAGCGCTACGCCGTCGCCAAGGTCGAACTGAGCGAGCCGCAGCCAAGCAGCAAAGGCGTCAATCAGGAAGCACTCGGCGCGTGCAACGAGATGCTACGCGCCACCAATCACCGCGAGGGAGAGGGAAATGTCGAGTAAGACGCAGCGGGAAAGGTTTGAGGCGTGGCATGCGCGCCAGTACATCTCCACCGACCCGCTTGAATGGGATGGTGACGGGTACGTTGACTTCGATCACAACCGAGCGTGGAAAGCATGGCAAGCCGCAGAAGCTGCCGCGCTGGAACGGGCGGCGCAGGAGTGCGAAGAACGCGAGATCGCATATATGAATGCCTACAAAAACTCTCCAATTGACGATATGAATCGCGGAAATCCATACATGGAAGGCATGGCAGATGGTGCAGGGAACTGCGCCGACGCTATCCGCGCTCTGGCCGCTCCAGCTGAGCGCGAGGGAGATAATTCATGAGCACCGACTACGACCTGTATTGCGTCAGTTGCAAAGCAAGGGTCGAGACCGTGGCATCGGGCAGTATCGCCTACGGCAATAAGCTATGGCGCGACGAACAGAAATTGAGCCAGCTTCAGACGTTCCTGTTTGCTCACGTCGGCCATCATCTGATCTTCCAGGATTGCCAGATCATCGACGATCTGGAGGATGCTGAGCGCGAGGGAGAGTAGCTATGCCGCTCGTCACGAATCTCGAGCTTGTCGAACTCACCGGCGGCCTGAAACAGGGTGCCGCGCAGATCCGCTGGATTGAGCGCAATCTCGGCATCAAGTGCCCGCGCAAGATCGACGGACACCCGATGCTGACGTGGGAGCAGATCAACCGGCCGGCCGAGCAGCGCCGCTCATCACCCAACTGGACGAAGGCAGCATGAAACGCCGCGACGGGTTGCTCCCACGCATGGAGGCCCGCAAAAACAAGAAAGGCATCACCTACCGCTACCATCCGGTCGGCGCGAAGCCGATCAACCTCGGATCGGACAAACTCGCCGCGGTGCAGAAGGTGCTAGACATGCTCGGCACCGGTGATGACGTCGGCACGATCGCGCGACTCTGGGAGCAGTTCAAGGACACGATCCGGTGGGAGCGATATGCGCAGGGTTCGCGCGACGACTATGAGCAGTGCTCTGTACCGCTGCTCAAGATATTCGGCACCACGCGCGCCAGCGACATCGAAGCGCCAGATGTCGCCCGTTACCTTCGTGTCGAGCGCCGAGAGGCGCCTGTGCGCGCCAACCGCGAAATGGCACTACTGTCGAACCTGATCGGACTCGCGATCGAGCGCGGCGAGGCGAAGCACAACCCGTGTCGCGAGGTGCGCCGCAATGAAGAGCAGCCGCGGACCGAGGCGCCCGACCACGACGAGTTTCAGGCGTATGCCGAATGGCTCTCGAAGCAGGCCGGCCAGCGCGCGATCATCGGCATGGCTGCCGAATACGCCGCGATCGCCGGTAACCGCAAGATCGAGTTCCTAGACCTCGCCAAGCCGCAGATCGACCGAGCGGCCGGGATTATTCGCGTGAAGCGCGCGAAGCAGCGCGGCAAGAAGCGCGGCCAGGTGATCGAGCATATCGAGATCACGCCGGCGCTCGCCGAGCTGCTGGACCGCCTGGATGCGCTCGCGCGCGATTGCCTGTACGTCTTCCCCAACCGGTTCGGCAACGCCTATACGCAGGAAGGATTCAAGGCGATGTGGGGCAAGCTGATGAATCAGGCGCTCAAGGAAAAGGTGATCACGAAGCGCTTTACGTTCCACGATCTGCGGGCCTATTACGTGACCCGGTATAAGTCGACGAGCGGCGCGTTGCCGGATCTGCATGCGAATCCAGAGACCACCGCGCGCGTCTACGATCGCAACAAAGTGGTCAAGCGGAAAGCTTTGTAATTCCCGAAACGGGAATTTTCAACTGTACGTAAACGCAGTTGACAGGACGGGCAGGCTTGATGGGATTGGGGTGGCTGATGGGACTCGAACCCACGACGACAGGAATCACAATCCTGGACTCTACCAACTGAGCTACAGCCACCACTGGGAACTGCTATCTGGCTTGCCAGAACTGGCTCACCGACGAAGAAGCGAGATTATACAAATACGTTCCGCGTTTGCCTAGCCCTTATTCCAACATTTCGATCGCGGCCGCGCGTGGCACGTCATCTTGAACAGCGCTATCGCTTTCGACCACTTCACGCAACAGATACTGCCGCGCTTCATCGAAGATCGACAGATCGCGCGCTGCGAGCTTGCGGTTATCGGACAGCACACGACGCCAGCCGCGCGCGCCCGCCTCGCCGCGATAAAGCCCAAGCGCATGCCGCGTGATCGCGCCGAGATACGCGCCGCGTGCGAGTTCCGATGCACAGTAGTCGATGAGCTTCGCCTCGACTTCACTGCGCGTCGGCATCGCATCGGTCGAGCCGTAGAAGCGCGCATCGACGCCCGCAAGCACATACGGATTGTGATAAGCCTCGCGCCCGAGCATCACGCCGTCGACATACTCGAGATGCAGCGCGACTTCATCGAGTGTCTTGATTCCCCCGTTGATGATGATCTCGAGATCCGGAAAATCGCGCTTGAGCCGATACGCGTATTCATACTTGAGCGGCGGAATCTCGCGATTTTCCTTCGGGCTCAGGCCCTTCAGGATCGCGTTGCGCGCATGCACGATAAAGACGCTGCAGCCGGCATCGGCAATCGTGCCGACAAAGTCGCGCACGAATTCGTAGTGTTCGACCGCGTCGACGCCGATGCGGTGCTTGACCGTCACCGGCACCGATACCGCGTCGCGCATCGCCTTCACGCAGTCGGCGACGAGCTGCGGCTCGTTCATCAGACACGCGCCGAACGCGCCGCGCTGCACGCGCTCCGACGGGCAGCCGCAGTTCAGGTTGATCTCGTCGTAGCCCCATTGCTCGCCTAGACGCGCCGAACGGGCCAGATCGTCCGGTTCGCTGCCGCCCAGCTGGAGGGCGACAGGCGCTTCGTCCGGCGTAAACGCGAGATGGCGCGCGACGTCGCCGTAAATCAGCGCGCCGGTGGTCACCATCTCGGTGTACAGCCACGTATGACGCGAAATCGCGCGATGGAGCGAACGGCAGTGACGGTCCGTCCAGTCCATCATCGGCGCCACGCTGACGCGGCGAGGACTCGGGGTTCGGTTCGAAGAAGACATCGGAATGTGTGACGAATGCGCCGCAGCGGAAGCCGCTCGGCCAAGGCTTGGATCGAGCCGCATTTTAACGCAGCCCTGCGAAACGCCCGATCCGTCCCTATCGGTTTCCGCGCCCCTCGTCGTTCTCAATTGCTGGACAACTCTCGCTTGGAATAACACGGCGCCCCCCCTTGAAAGCCAAGCCAGGTAAGGCCGAGGGATTGTTTCGATTGACAGAATAGTAATTTCGAGATATCGAGCACAAATTTTCGATAGTAAGGGTATACACTGCGCTCCAACGATGTCGCAAACCTTTCGCCTCAGCGATGACGCGACATCTAGCAGATATCGAAACTTACTGGAGGTTATCGTCATGAAGACCAAATTTATCGCCGCTGCCCTGCTCGCCGCTTCCGCCGTTGTCGCCGCTCCCGCTTTCGCGAGCGGTTATGGTCCGGCCCCGTACTACCGCCCCGACGTCGGCGCGCCGGCGTCGCAACGCGGCGAAAGCGCACAAACGCTGGCTGCCGAACAGCAACAAGCCGACGACAACGCAGTCGCCTACGGCGGCGTCCGTTCGGGCGACACGCAAACGGGCATCCGTACGTCGAACGCTCCGCAATCGGCGTCGGGCAACAACAATGGCGTGTTCAACGGCCACTAAGCGAAACACGACCCGGGCCGACCGGCCCCACCAGGCCAACAGCTCATCGCTCAAGGCGGGTCCCCAAAGAAAGCGGGCGTTCGAATCGAACGCCCGCTTTCTTTCTCTTGCACCTGGCGGCGTTCGGATCACTACTACGCCGCGTGCCCAAGGCCCTTGTCGATCGCATCGCGTGCCGCGCGAAGCGCCGCCTCAGCCGCCGCGCGCTCGGTCGGCCAGAACCCGTCGATGTGCACCAGACGCCAATCGAGCGCGACCGCGCCCTCTTTCAGCACGCGGAAATGCGCCTTCACGCCGGTGAGCACCTGCTCGACCGCAACCTCGATATCGAATTCCTTGTAGCGTTCCTGATAGTCGCCCATGTCGAGCCCTGCAGGCTCCATGTCCGGCTCCTTTGTTTCGCTGTCAATCGCTCGCCGTCAATCGCAATCGCCGGACAGGTACTTCCTGCCGTCGCAGGTAATTTCGACGCCATCGCGGCCCGCCTTCGCCACGAGGCCCGCACCCAGCAATTCGGCCACCACCGCGGCGGGCGGTGTAACGGACCTGTCGCCCGCTTGCACGTCGTTCAGGTGCCGCAACGTGTCGATCGCATCGGGACTCAGCGCTTTCATCATTGCTACCTCCGCATGAGGAACGGCCTTGTTCGCAGCGTTGACTTGCGGCCTTCATTTACCTTCGTTGCCCGATTCATGCTAGCACTTCTGGCGAGGCTTGCCCGGCTCCTGCCGTACGCCATGCGCGTTTTGCGCACAGACGAATGCGCGAATCTTCGCGACGGCCCGCAGTCTATGAGGGAACGGTCGCGCACCATGCGCGCCAGACAGAATTGAATGTGAAACTGGAGCGAAAAACCGGGAGGTTCGATGAACGGAATGAAACTACGCAAACCGTTGGGGCCGGCCGTTGCATCGGCCGTTGCATCGGCCGTCGTACTGGCTGTGTCCGCGCTGACGAGCGACGCCGTATTCGCGCAGCACACGCCCGCACAAAATGCGCCCGCAGCGGACAGCGGCGCATCGATGGTTAAGCCGCCTTCGGAAGCGTCGGGCGGCGAAAATCCGGACAATATGCCGGTCAAGAAACCGCGCAAGCCGACCAACGACAAGATGATGCACTACCCGCCCGCCAGCGCGGCAAATGCGAAGTGAAGCGGTCGTTACGTCGCGCGCTCGCGCGAGCCATGTTCATGCCCGCGCGACCGAGGCGCGGCTCAGGACGGTTCGAAGCCTGAGCCGCTCGGAGCCGATCAAAGTCGCGCGATCGATACTTCGGTTGCCTTCACGAGTGCGACCACCTCGGAGCCTGGTACAAGTTCGAGTTCGTCGATTGAGCGCGTCGTGATCACCGACGTCACGATGCCGAACGGCGTCTCGACGTCGACCTCCGAGACGACCGGACCGCGGATGATCTCCTTGATCTTGCCTTTGAACTGGTTACGTACGTTGATAGCGGCGACGCTCATGCGGTTGGCTCCCAAAGAAAGTCGGTGGTTCGGTGTGGTTAAACGGCCCAGCGGATTTGCGCCGCGCGAACGGGCGACGTGGAAAGCGGATCGGCATGCGCATCGCCATGCGCGGCCTGCTCCTGCAACGGTGTATCGCCGACGGCGTCGCGTTTGAGCACCTGGCGCAGTACGCGATCCTCAAGCGTCGCGAAGCCCGCCGATGCGCGTTCGCGTGGCCGCGCAAGCGGCACCGGCAGATCGAGCGCGATGCGCCCTTCTTCGATCAGCAGAACCCGGTCGGCGAGTGCAACAGCCTCCTGCACGTCGTGCGTGACGAGCAAAGCCGTGAAGCGATGCTCGCGCCACAGGCGCTCGATCAGCGCATGCATTTCGATGCGCGTGAGCGCATCGAGTGCGCCGAGCGGTTCGTCGAGCAGCAGCAATTGCGGCCGGTGCACGAGCGCGCGTGCGAGTGCCACGCGTTGCCGCTGACCGCCCGACAATTGCGCGGGCCAGTCATTCGCGCGTTCGATCAGGCCGACTTCGGCGAGCACCGCGCGCGCATCTTCGCGTGCGCCGCGGCCCAGGCCGAGCATCACGTTTTGCAGCACACTTTTCCATGGCAGCAGACGCGCGTCCTGGAACATGATGCGGGTGTCGAAGCGGGTGGTGTTCGATGCACGACCGTCGGCGTGCTTGCCGAGCGTGCCGGCCGTCGGTGTTTCGAGTCCCGCGACGAGTCGCAGCAGCGTCGACTTCCCGCAGCCGCTGCGCCCCACGATCGAAACGAAACTGCCGCGTTCGATCGACAGATCGAGGTCGGCCAGCACCGTGCGCTCGCCGTACTGTTTGCGTACGCCGCGCAGTTCGACCGAGTAATCGGCGCTGCGCCGTTCGGTGGCAGCGTGCCGCCGGGCGGAGCCGGCGTGCTGCTCAGCAGCTTCGCGCAACAACGCCGCATTGCTCAACGCAGCGTGCGCTTGCGTCGGCTGCGTCGGCTGCGTCCGCGCGCCGGCATCCGCTTCGCGCCCGCCCCGCTGCCCGCGTCGCGCATTCACTTCGACGCGCTCCGCGCCGCCGCCGAACGACGACGACGACGTTGAAAACCCACTCGCGCTCATGCCTTCGTTCCTCGTTGATAAGCAGGATGCCAACGCAGCGACACGCGCTCGAGTCCTTTGGCCAGCAGGTCGGCGAGCTTGCCGAGCGCCGCATACAGCAGGATGCCGACCACCACCACATCGGTTTGCAGGAACTCGCGCGCGTTCATCGTCATATAGCCGATACCCGATTGCGACGAGATCGTTTCCGCGACGATCAGCGTGACCCACATCAGCCCGAACGCGAACCGCACGCCGACGAGAATCGACGGCAGCGCGCCCGGCAGAATCACATCGCGATACAGCGCGAAGCCTTTCACGCCGTAACTGCGCGCCATCTCGATCAGGTGCGCATCGACCGAACGGATGCCGTGAAACGTGTTCACGTAGATCGGAAAGAACACCCCGAGCGCGACGAGAAAAACCTTCGCTTCTTCCTCGATGCCGAACCACAGAATCACGAGCGGAATCATCGCGAGTGCGGGGATATTGCGGATCATCTGCACGGTCGAGTCGAGCGCGACTTCGGCAGGTCTGAAAAGCCCGGTTGCCAAGCCGAGCGCGAAGCCGACTCCACCGCCGAGCGCAAAGCCCGATATCGCGCGCCACGTGCTGACCTTCACGTCGGCCCACATCTCGCCGGAGCGGATCAGCGACCATGCGGCCTTGACGACCGCAAGCGGTTCCGGCAACACGCGCGTCGACAGGACGCCGCTTTTCGCCGCGAGTTCCCACGCGACCAGAATCGCGAGCGGCACGAGCCATGGCGCGACACGCGCGCCATACGATGCGATGAAGTTCCGTTTATCGACAGCAACTGCAGTAGACATCGATGCGTTCTCCCGCTTCAGCTTTGCGCGGCCTTCGGCGCATAGTGGTTGCCGACGATTTCGCCGAACGGCCCCGACAGCGGACCGCTCGCGATCGCGCGCCGCCGGCCCGGCAGCAGCGGAAACACAAGCTCGGCGAAACGGTAAGACTCCTCGAGATGCGGGTAGCCCGACAGGATGAACGTCTCGATGCCGAGCGACGCGTATTCCTGCATCCGCTCCGCGACCTGCTGCGGACTGCCGACGAGCGCCGTGCCCGCGCCGCCGCGCACGAGGCCGACACCGGCCCACAGATTCGGATAGATTTCGAGGTCTTTGCGGCTGCCGCGCTTGCCGCCGTGCAGCGCGGCCATGCGGCGCTGCCCTTCCGAATCCATCTTCGCAAACGACGCCTGCGCGCGGGCAACCGTCTCGTCGTCGAGTTTGCTGATGAGCCTGTCGGCGGCGGCCCATGCTTCGTCCTCGGTTTCGCGCACGATCACATGCAGGCGAATGCCGAAGCGGATTTTTCGCCCGTGCTGTTCGGCGCGCGCGCGAATTTGCGCGATTTTCTCCGCGACCGCGGCGGGCGGCTCGCCCCACGTCAGATAGGTATCGATATGCTCGCCGGCGATGTCGTGCGCGGCCGGCGACGAACCGCCGAACCACAGCGGCGGATGCGGATCCTGCACCGGCGGATAAAGCAGCTTGCCGCCCTTCGATTTCAGATGCTTGCCGATAAAGTCGAGCGACGCGTCGCGATGCGCGCCCGCCAGCAGTCCGCGCCAGATATGCAGGAACTCGCTGGTGATCTCGTAGCGCGTGTCGTGATCGACGAAGAGCCCGTCGCCTTCGAGCTCGGCCGTGTCGCCGCCCGTCACGACGTTGATCAGCAGGCGCCCGCCCGACAGACGGTCGAAGGTCGACGCCATCCGCGCGGACAGGCCCGGCGACGTGATGCCCGGACGAATCGCGACGAGAAACTTGAGCCGCTTCGTCACCGGGATCAGGCTCGATGCGACAACCCAGGCGTCTTCGCACGAGCGCCCGGTCGGCAGCAGCACGCCTTCGTAGCCGAGCGTGTCGGCGGCGCTCGCGATCTGCTGGAAATAGCTGTAATCCGCGGCGCGCGCGCCCTCGGACGTGCCGAGATAGCGCGTGTCCCCGTGCGTGGGAATGAACCAGAAGACGTTCATCTGAAGCTCCTGCCTTCCTGCCTGTAGCAGTTCGAATAATTGATTGAATGAAACACGCCGAAGACGCCGCCCGTGCACGGCCCGCGCGACGCGCGAGCGCACCCGGGCCGAGCGCCGCGGCACATGGGTCAAGCGTGTAAGGAGAAGGAATCGCGCCAGCCGCGGGTCGACTGCGCGGCATCGCAACAGAGGACGGCGCAGGCGCCGTCTGCATCGAAAACAGTCTATGGACGGCCTTGCGTCTTTAGAACGATTTTTTTGAGCTTAGGTTTTCCGCTTTCGTGATTTGACCGGCGCGCGGCATTCGCAAGACCGGCCGGCTCCACCTGCGCGACCGGCATGACGACAGCCCGGCGCGGACTTGCATTTATGCAACACGAGGCACGCAGAATCGCGTCGAATCGGGCCGGATAGCGAGGCGCCGTCTATATAATGACGCTCGTTTTACGACAATCCGCCTGATCCCGCTCTTAATCCCGCCTGGCCGCGCCGGCCTTGCGTTTCGCGCGTGTGCGATAGATGCAAAAACTCATACTGCCGTTCGTGTCCGGATTTCTCGCCGCGCTGTTTTTCCATGACGCGACACTGGGCCTGCTGCACGCGGCCGGCATGATCGACCTCAGCGGTTTTTCGACCGCGCCGTTCGCGCCGCTCGAGATACCCGAATTCATCGCCAATGCGATCTGGAGCGCCGTATGGGGCGTGCTGATGGCGTGGCTGTTGCGCGTCTCGCCGGAACGCACGGCGCCGTGGGTGCCCGCGTTCCTGTTCGGCGGCATCGTGTTGACGGCGGGCAGCGTGTTCGTCGTCGATCCGATTCGCGGCATCTGGCCCGCCGGCAATATGCTGCCGCGCCTCGCGGTCGGTTTTGCCGCCAATGCGATGTGGGGCTGGGGCGCGCTCGTCTTTATGCGCGCGTTTATGGCGGGCGATAACGAATCGTAGGGCCGGGCTCGTCGATTCGCACCCGGCTTCGCGTCTGCCTTCGCGCCGGCCGGTCCGCTTCAGCCTGCGAGGTCGCGTAACGGATGCCCGTTCGCCGGCCACGGGCTCTCGAACATGCCGGCCACGTACTCGGCCGGCACATCCTCGATCCGCGCGAAACGCCAGTTCGGCCGATTGTCCTTGTCGATGATGCGCGCGCGAATGCCTTCGCTGACGTCGCCGCGCTCGAACGTGGAACGCGTCAGATCGAGGTCGCGGCGCAGGCAATCGGCCATCGTCCCTTCCGCGCGCGTGACCACTTCGAGCGAGACGGCCATCGCAAGCGGCGAGCGCTCGCGCAGTACGCCGCCGATCTGTTCGGCCCAGTCCGCATTCGCGCAATCGCCTTCCGCATCGAGCGACGCGATGATTTGCGCGACGTCGGGCAGCGCGAAGTGCCGGTCGATCAGCGCACGGGCGTCGGCAATCGGCGACGTATCGGGCGTCGGCACGACCTTGTACGCGGCCGCTTCGCGCGCGACGCAGTTCACGACGTCGGCGCCACGCTCGAACACTTCAGTCTTCAGACGGTCGACGAGCGCGGCCAGCGCCTCGTCTTCGATATAGGCATCGGCCAGTCCCGCATAGAGCGCGTCGGCCGGCCCCAGCGACTCGCCGGTGACCGCGAGATAACGCCCGATCGCACCGGGCGTGCGCGCGAGAAACCAGCCCACGCCGACGTCGGGGAACAGGCCGATACGTGTCTCGGGCATCGCCATGCGCGTTGACGTCGTCACCACGCGCAGGCCGCCCGTGCGATACGCGCCTTGCGAAATGCCCATGCCCCCGCCCATCACGATGCCGTTCATCAACGCGATATATGGTTTCGGATACGTAAAGATTGCGTGGTTGAGCCGGTATTCCTCGACGAAGAACGTATCGAGCGCGTCGCGGTCGCCGCGCCGATGCGCGTCGTACAGAAAGCGGATGTCGCCGCCCGCACAGAATGCGCGCGGGTTCGCGCTGCGCACGACGATCGCGAGCACGTCGGCGTCGTCGCGCCACTGGTCGAGCGCGGCGCGCATCGTGCGAATCATTTCCGTCGACAGCGCATTTAACGCCTTCGGCCGGTCCAGTTCAATGAATCCGATGCGGTTTGCGACGTAGGCCGTAACGTGTTTGCCGTCAGTTGGCGGTGAGTGAGTCGGCATGGGAATAACGCAGACAAGAGTGACAAGCAACAGACTGAACGGTAACACGTACCGATGCTTTGCAATGTGACGCACCGCTTTCAGCGCCGCGCTTTGCGCCTCGTTGAAGCAGCCGCGTCACCGGCATTTTCGACGCGAAGGCGTTGCGATGCCTGGTTGGCAGCCGCCGTTGCGGCGCCCTGATGCGTCCGCCTCAGGTGCTCGACGACTTCGTTTTCCTGGCCGGCGGCGCCGCGCGCGTTGCGCGCTTGCGCGGCGGTGCCGCGGTTTTTCCGGCGCGCCCGGAACGTTCGCCCAGCCACGCATCGAGCGCGGTATCCACGACCGTATCGAGCGGCGTGCGCGGAAAGACCGGACACGTGAGCCGCAACGCGACGATGCCATGCATCGTGGCCCACAACGCTTCGGTCCATACCTCGCTATCGGCCGATGCGGGCAAGCGGCCCTGCCCCTTCATTTCATCGAGCGCATCGGCCACGAGCCGGAACGCGGCCTCGCCCGCATCGTCGCCGGCCTGCGCAGCGCTTTCGAACGCGGCGCCGACGTAGGTCGGATCTTCCATGAAGATGAGCCGGTAGGTCTGCGGGTGCTCGGTGCCGAATGCCACATACGCGCGCCAGATCGCCCTCAGACGTTCCGCGGGGTCCGCGACGGACAGATGCGGCTTGAGGGTTTCGAGCAGTTGCGCATAGCCCTCCATGCACAATGCGCGCGCAATTTCGTCGCGATTCTCAAAATGCAGATACAGCGTGGCCGGCGAATATTCGATTGCGTCGGCGATCTTGCGCATCGAAAGCGCAGCGAAGCCTTCGCGCATCACGATACGGCGCGACGCATCGAGGATGCGTTCGCGCAGCACCTGCTTTTCGCGGTTTTTTCGTTCGGCGATTCCCATGCGACGCATTCTCAGGTTGACAAAATGAAATGTCAAATTAAACTGAACACCGTTTACTAAACAGTGTTCACTGCCGTGTTCGCTGAACGCTACTCCCGGGAGTTCTAATGGAAAACGATCGCACCGTTCCCGCTCGTATCGGCCTGTTCGGCGCCGCCGGCGCGGCGGGCCGCAGCATCGCCGCGGCGCTGCGCGCGCAAGGCCAGCGCTATCGCGCCATCGGCCGTGCGCGGCAAGCGCTCGAAGCCGCATTCGGCGACGATCCGAACGCGGATATCGCGACCTGGAATCCGCACGACCCGTCATCGATCGCCGCGGCAGCCGCCGGTCTGCACACCGCGATCTATCTCGTCGGCGTGCCTTACGACCGCTTTGCCATGCATCCGCCGCTGATGCGCAACACGCTCGCGGGGCTCGATGCGGCCGGTGTCGAGCGCTTGATCCTGATCGGCACGGTCTATCCGTATGGGCGCCCGCGGCAGCATCCGGTCACCGAAGCGCATCCGCGCGAACCGCATACGTTCAAAGGCCGCATGCGGCGCGAGCAGGAAGATCTCGTGCTCGATGCGCACGGGCGCAACGGCCTCTCGACGCTCGTGTTGCGCCTGCCCGACTTCTACGGCCCGGGCGTCGAGCGCAGCTTCCTGCATGGCGTTTTCGAAGGTGCGGTGCGCGGCGGCCGCGCGCAGATGGTCGGGCCGATCGACATACCGCACGAATTTATTTTCATGCCTGATTTGGGGCCTGTCGTGGCTTCGCTTGCGCATAGGGCCGAAGCCTATGGCCGCGTGCTTCATCTCGGCGGTGCGGGCACGATCACGCCGCGCGAGGTCGCGGCGCGCGCGTATGCGCTGGCTGGCCGCGAACCGAAACTGATGGTGGCGGGCAAGACGATGCTGCGCGCGATCGGCCTCATCAATCCGATCATGCGAGAGCTGGTGGAGATGCACTACCTGCTCACAGACCCCGTCGTACTCGACGACTCCGCGCTGCAGGCGCTGATCGGCCCGATCAGCAAGACGTCATACGACGAAGGGATCCGCCTTTCTTACGAAGCCGCGCGGCAGGCATTGAATCCGCGGGTGTCGCGCGATGCAGCGCCAATGAAGGATAGCCGCGCATAGCTTCGGTCGCTTCAATGGGTTCGGGACAACGCTGCGGGATCAGCCACGGCTGCTTGTGAAATGCGCCTGCGCCCGGATGCACGGCACGCAACCGCGCTCACGACTGCACGTTGTCGCCGGGCGGAAAGTGACCGCTCTTTAGCAGCACCGGCGTGCCATTGCTGATCTGCAAATGCTCGCGGGCAACCGCCTCGATGCGCGGCCGGCCATTGTTGAAAGCGCGCATCCAGCCGTCGCGGTCGTAGGACGGTGCGCCGAAGTGATCTTCGAGTGCTTCGACCGAGATCGCGCACGGCACCGGCTCGCCATTGACCAGCGCGCGAAAGACGACGGTCAGATTCGAATCGCGGTACGCGGGCGCGTCCGCAGGGAAGCGGATGTCCATGTTCGCCTCATCATCTGAATGATCGTGCAAAAGCCGACGCCGCCGCGCGGCGGCCGGGTCGGCCATAGTCGGGCTTATCGGGGGCTATGGTACTCGTCCCCGCAAGCTGCAGTCCAGCCAGGCGCGGCGGCCGCGCCCGCGCACAATCGCCGCTCCGGGTATCGTGGCCGCCGAAGTCCCGCGGCGACCGCGCGTTCACGCCGACGATACCTGCAGCAGACGGTCGATATAGGCACGCGCGGCACGTTCGACGTGCTCGAGCGCGGCCTCTTCGGTCGCGAAACGCTGTTCGTCGCCGAGATCGAGCAAGGTCTCGATGCGGTGCACATCATCCGGCCCGCGCTGCGAGAGACTGACCGAGCCCACGTAGATGCCACCCGCGACTCTGCCCGGGCTTGCACCAGCCTGACCCGGCTGCGACGCCGATTCGTTCGCATTGACGAGCCGCGCGGCCGCGCTGATGTAGTACCCGCGATAGGGTCCACTGACACGTTCTGCCATTTCAACCTCCATTTGTCGGTCTTGTGTCGACGCTTGCGCTTACGGATGCGTATGGATATAAGGCGCCTGCAAGGAAAATTAGTTCTATGCGCCCGACTGCGCCTGCGCAATGCACTTATTCGCCGTACATCGGTCGAACCCCGCGTGCCGATCCGGCATACATCGATCTTGCGTCGCGAGGCCTATGGTCAATCCGCGACGTCCGTCATGCGCATTCATCATCCAGAACTTGCGATATGGGAAAATATTTCCTTCGGGACACGGAAGTAGCCGAACCCGATGCGGCAAACGCATGGTTTTCCTATGCAGGAGAACACGGCATCGACGTGCCCAAGGCAATCAGCATCTGGCAAGACGCGTCGAGCGAAGCAGGCGCCGACAGCCGGCGCGCGGTCGAAAATGCGGGCATTCGCATCGAACCGGGCATGGGCTGATGCATGACGCGAGCCTTGCCATGCGAGCGCAACCGGTCAAACCGTTCAAGCTTCGCGCGGTTCGATATTTGCCTCGTCCATCAGCTGGCGGCGTTGCGTGCCGCTAGCCACGAACTCACCACAAGAGGACATGCCATGAAGTACCTCACGACGCGCTTGCGTTCGTCACGATCTCCTTTTGACCCGGCGCCGGCGCCGCGCGCGGGTGCGAACCCGACGCGCCTGACTGCCGCGCGCGTGCGCGCCGCGCTGCTGCCCGGCCTCGCGCTGGCCGCTGCGAGCCTTGCCGCGTGCGCGTCGTCGAACACGACGTCGCTGATCAATCTGCCGAACGGCGAGACGGGCTTCGCGGTCAACTGCAGCGGCGCCGATGCGGGATCGAGCTGGGCATCGTGTTATGTGCAGGCGGGCAAGGCATGCGGACCGACGGGGTACGACATCATCTCGAAGGACAACGACGAAGGCGGCACGGCTGGCGGCGGCATTACCAACGTCGTGTCGGCCAACGTGAAGAACCGCTCGATGGTCATTCGCTGCAAGTAAGAGAGGGGCGCGAGCCGCTGCCGCGATGTGCACGCGGCAGCGGCTCTTGCCGCGTCGATGAGCGTTCGCGCGTCAGTGCGTCTGCATCTTCGAAAACAGATTGAGCACGACCACGCCGGCAACGATGAGCCCGAGCCCTGCCACCGCGGGCAAGTCCGGCACCTGCTTGTACACCACCAGCGCGACGAGCGTGATCAGCACGATGCCGACGCCCGACCATATTGCGTAGACGATGCCAACCGGAATGCTCTTCAGCGTCAGCGACAGCATATAGAACGACACGCCGTAACCGAGCACGACGACGACGGCCGGCAGCCATCGTGTGAAGCCATCGGATGCGCGCAGCGCGGATGTGGCGATCACCTCCGCGACAATTGCAATCGCGAGCAATGCATAAGGCGGCAAGCGCATCGCCTCAGGCCTTCGCAAGTGCGAGCTTGCTGTAGTCCTGATCGAGTTGCGCGCACAGCGCCTCCACGACGAGTTCGTGGTCGGAGCGTTGCGGCAAGCCCGACACCGTGACCGAGCCGATCACGCCGGCGCCCGTCACCGTCAACGGAAATGCGCCGCCATGCGACGCGTAGTCGGCCACCGCGAGTCCATGCTTGTCCGCGAGTGTCGCGCCCGATTGTTGCAGCTTGAGTCCGACCGCGTACGAGCTGCGCCGGAATTGCGCGACGACATTGGCCTTGCGACGCGCCCACTCGACGTTGTCCGGCGTCGCGCCGTCGAGCGCGCTGAAGAACAGCAACTGGCCGAACGTGCGTATATCGATGACAAGCGCGAGGCCGCGCGCCTTGGCGATTTCATGCAGGTACGCGCCGAGTTGCCATGCGCGATCGGGATCGAATTGCGCGAACACCAGCGCCTTTTCCTGAGCGGCGATCGCTTGCAGATCGTGAACGATGTCCATATGCGATTGAATGGCAGAGAGATGTGGAACGCTACGGCAATGAGGTGCCGCTGCCGCAGATCGAATTGCGATTCTAGCGCAGCCGTATGCGACATCCGCGGTACATGTGCGGACGTGTGTGCGCCGCGGTATGTACTTGAAACGTGCGTGCCCATCGCACCTCGCAATCGTGCCGCGAACATGTCGAAGCGAACAAAGGTGTTGCACGGGGAGGGGGTTTGTTCTATAATCTTTTCTTCGACGGACGCGGGGTGGAGCAGTCTGGCAGCTCGTCGGGCTCATAACCCGAAGGTCGTAGGTTCAAATCCTACCCCCGCAACCAAGTGCAGCAAGGCTTTCAGCCGGTTTTTGCATCCCGTGTGAATTGCCCCGTTTCGCTGTTAGGGCAAAGCCCGCGCATTTTAGGCGAACTGTCGTCGCAATGGAACCCGCCCCGAGCGGGTTTTTTGTTGCCTGCTCGTTTCGTGCATTCTCGCGTGCCGCAACTCCCAATCAATTCGCGATCCTGATGGATCGCCTTGCCCCTGTGCCAACACGCAACGTCATCGCGACGCGCGCCCCGTTCCGAGGGTCGTCACACACGCGCGCGAGACAATCAATCGCTCCCCGCTCAGAATCAGAACTGTCCCTGGGGGCGGTCACGCGATACCGATTCCGCTCCATCGATCCCGATTCGCCCTGTAGGCAAAATCCGGGGCTTGAGAAGGAAAGTTCTGAAATAATGGTGCCCCCTTGGATTTAGTCTGCGCGGGTGAACACGCCTTGGCGCTGCGCTTTTATACTCCCGAGTGCCGTCAGAGGATCGACGGTTCAGGCTTGGCAGCCTGACTTCAAGTGACCCCACACGCCTGCTCCGGCAGGCCGTGTGCTGCTTCTGCACGCCTATCCTCAATGGGCGGGCCGTGGCGGGGAGACCTTCGGGTCTGCCGGGTTTTGGGTTACTTGACCGGTCTGCCAACCCTGCCATCGTGCCCGCTCACCACCTCTTACGGCTGGTTGCGGGCTCCCTTGGACAGCGGAGGATGCCCCCATGACCAAACCAATCAACACCCTATCCACCGAAGACCTGTTGACGCGGAACGCGTCGCTGTGCGAGGCCAGCAAGGCCGTACTCGAAGCCATCCAGCGTTACCAGACCAACCTCAGGATATTCGGCGCACTCGGCCGCTCATTCAGCAAGGCCCATGACTTCGACCGCCCTTATCTTGTGATCGCGCTTAACGACGCCATCGCTCATGCAGAGATGGAAGTAGACGGCGAAGTTGCGATGCTCGAGAACTGCCTGAGACACGAAACAGTCAGTGTCGGGCAGTTCGATGCGCACACAGCTACATGTCATTGAGCGAGCGTGAGAACAACCATGAAAAAAGCGCAATCCTTGAAGAACGGCAAGCTGTCGCTTGTAAATACCCGCTATACACGCCTTGCAATGTCATCGCTGAATCACTGCAACCGCTCGATCGAACAGTTCCGCGCCATTTCGGTACTGGTCGCATCGGTCCTGCGAAAGCCTGCGGTTACTGACGACGAGCGACGCGCCGAGCGTACGGAGCTTTCGTTGCTGATGGAGACGGTAGGAGTTCAGGAAGCGCGCGGAGTGAATCACGCAACAGGCCGGTCATGGCCTCATCGACGGTGACACGGCACACATGCCATGCGCCGCCCTTTCCGTCACGTCGGAATTCCCCTGCGCCAGGACCGGGTACACAGGCTGTCACAATCCAATCGGCAAATCTATCAGTCCGGTCTGATTTCGCTGTCGGCGGTTTCCGCGAAAACCTCAGAGTGGCGGACTGATAGACGCAGGCCGCTTCAAAACCTCGCTGTCAGCGCGACGCCGACGGTCACCCACGAAGTGGGAAATCCGGAAGGCTTGTAGATCGGCGTTCCTGTGAACAGATCGTAGGAAACGCCGACATACTTCGCGGGTACGCCGCTCCGAATGCCAATCACCGCACCCGCGAGCTGCGTGCCCACCAGTGCTGCTGTGTTCGGTCCGAACACACGCCCATAGTCGAGCCCCGCATACAGCGTCTGTCCCGTCTGGAACACCGGCCATTGCAATTCGTTGCGCAAGTAGAAGCCACGTTCGGCCGCGAGCATCGTTTCGCCATCGAAGCCGCGCACTGTGTATCGGCTGCCGATGGTCAGGTCGTCGATGTAGAACAGCGTGTCTTTCGTGAACTGGCCGTGTACCGTTCCAACGTATCTGAAGCCCTGACCACCCATCGCGAACGGAACCGAGAGGTTCGCGTCGAGTACGGCCATGTGGAAGCGGTATGTCGGGCCGTCAGGATACGGGTCCGCCGTCGCGCCAAAGCCACCGACGCCCTGACGGTAGGCGAGCGTGCCGTCGAACTGCGCTGCGCCGAAGTAATGGCGGTCGGTCGCGCCAAGTTCCAGGAAGGTATTGTTGCGGGCCTGCGTCGGGATGGTTGTGTCGTCGATGAAGCTGTCGCCAAAGCGCTTCGATAGCTGAATGTAGCCGCCGAGCACGTCGTTCTGGCCGCGTGAGAGGACGCGCGCGATGCGCAGCGCTGCGGTCTGTGAGTTGCCGCTGGAGACGAATGTCTGGTTCACGCCCGCGATGTTCTGGTAGTAGGTGTTCGTGTAGCTCGATAGCGTCGTGGTCCAGTAACCCCAGGGAATGGAATACGAGCCGTTGAAGCCATGCGAGCCGAGCGTCTTGTTGCCGAAGGACAAGTCCTGGTTTGCGCCAACTGTGAGGATGTCGTTCAGGCCAAGCGGGTTATCGATACCGAGACTGATATTGCCTTGCCATTTGCCCGTCGACTCCGTGCCCGAGTTGTCGACCGACGCGACGAAGGTCCACGGCTTCGACCGCCTGACCGTGAGCATGACATCGCTTTCGCCCGGTATGTCAGTCGGCCGGATATCCATGCTCACGTCCTGGCTGCTGACGCGCTTCATCTGCTCAAGTCCCTGCTCAAGATCGCGCAGATTCAAGAGGTCGCCGCCACGCGTCGGGTAGGCAGTCCCCCAGGTTCCCCACATCGATAGATCCACGAAGGCGATGTTGCGCACGATTCCGGGTACAAGCGCGAGCGTAAGCGTTCCGCCCGTCAGGTCTTGCGGCTGCACGAGTACGCGCGTAGTGACATAGCCGCGGCTCAGAATCGCCTGCTGCAATCCCTTCGTGAGCATATCAATGCCTTGCTTCCCGACACACTGCCCTTTGTAGTGGTCGAGCCATTCGCGTGCGAACATGAACGGGTCGAGCGGCAGCGCCGATGCGCCTTTCTTCTGCGTCGCCGCTGACACGGATTCAGGTACGTTGAGGAAGAAGGTGTCGACGCGAAAGCATGGTGAGTCGTGCGGAAGTGCAGGATACACTTCGATCTTCGGCAGGTCCGAGCGCACAACGGGGGCCGACACTGCCGCTTCCCGCTGCTGCGCGTCGCGCCGTTGCTGCTGGTTTTGTTCTGTTTCTATGCCGCCCAAGCTTTGCGCCGGAACACTGGGCGCGAGTGTGACCAGGGCTGTGAGCGGGAGAGCCGCCAGCCTCTTTCGAGTTTTCATGATGATTTGTATTGCTAATTGTGTGGTGTGCGTTCTCATTCTTGAGAACGCACATTTCAATCCCCGTTACTGCTCAGTCGCTGGAGGAACCTGGTACGTAAGTTCAAATCCGGCTCCACGCACGATCATTTGTGCCTGCCTGAAGAAATCCAATGCTCCCGGCGAGAGAGCATACTTAGCGACAAGTTCAATTTCAAATCTGCAACCCTTTGTATTGGGATTGTTTTCGTAGACTTGGCCGCTCTCCAGATAGACCAAATAGGTGTTGATCTTGTCCTGGAGCAAAACAAGATGGTCGTGTTCTGCCTCATCCCATCTAAGGTGATCGGAAATCGCTAATCGCACGATGCCGTTGGGTGCATCGATGCCGATCACGTCAACGACGTTTGTGTCGAGAATAGACATTTATTTGCTTCCTTTCACAGTAACTGGCCGGACAATGTCAACCTTGGTAGGTGGTATCACGGTACCACCGGGGAAGCCGGGCTTACCCTTCCCGACAACGACTGCGCCGCCTGTTTCGATTTGTGGGAAGGCGACCGTCTGATTGGGTGTCAACGGCGCCGTGTCTGAGGACTTGCACTCCACACAGCCAATTTTACCGTCGGTGTCTCTCGTGACGATGTCCAAGCGAGTTTTGGTGCCATCAGCAACCTTGACCGTAACTTCCTGCACCACCTCGGGGTTTCGTTGCTCATACCTTTCCACGGTTTCAGCCTCAAAAGCACGACCCTTGTCCCTGTTGTCTTGAACATTAAGGATCGCATTGTCAGGCAGGTACGTAGCCGATCCCGTGCCGCGAGTAAGCGCTTGGCCTGCGCCATCCGCAAGCACGGCACCGGGACTTTGCGCGGGAGGCTTACCACCGCCAATGCCGATCACCGCAGCGGCACCGTTTGCCGCGCTCTGTGCCATCAGATCAGTCGGCGACTCAGACATTTTCGCGGCAGCGCCGCCCTTGATCATCCCGATGAATTGGTCGATTAGAGTTCCGAGCGATTGCCCCTGTGTTGCGCCGGGAGGGACACCAATTGACTGTTCGACAAGGCGACGGGCCTTGTCTTCGTCCTTGTTGTTCCCCTGGTTGTAGATGTTCACGTTCGACGCGCCTGCTGCGCCGGCCGTCCCACCGATGACCGCGCCGCCGATTCCAGACGCGATATTCCCGGCGAGGTTGCCAATCAGTGACGAGCCGGTTGCACCCGACACCGAGTCGCTGAACTCTTTTGTCTGTGGTGCGAGAAAAGACGAGAAACCAGCTCCAGCAGCGCCGCCAATGGTGCTGAACGCACTACCGCCGCCAAGCCCGCCAATGAGCGCGCCTCCCGCCGCGTGAAGCTCTGCGCGAGAATCCCCACCTTCACGCCAGTGGCTGTAGTCGACCAGTGCTGCGGCCATGCCTTCGGCGTCACCTCGATCCTTCGCAGCCTGTAGCGCGGCAACTGCGTCGTCGCGTTTCATATCGGCATACGCACCGATGCCTTCGGCCACCACCTGGCCCGCTGCCTGGGCGGCCTGCATCGTGTCAGCCTGTTTGTTGAGGATGTCATTCACGTTCGGCGTGTTCGCTACCTTGCCGTTCGTGTTCGCCGCGTCGCGGGAGAGATCGGCCACGTCCTGCGTCTGGCTCGCGCCGTTCGTGACGTTGATGGTGCCTGTGCTCACGGCGCTACGCGTCGTCGCAATCGAATCGCCGCTCTCGTTCTGCGAAATCATCGGCGATACGCCAGGCTGACCGCTCACCGAGCCGGGGCCGACCGCTTTGCCCGTTACGCCAACACCCACACCCGCACTGATACCGTTGCTGTTCGCCGAGTAGTGCGACTGGTTCTGGATATCGCTGTAGGTCAGCGTGCCCGTCGTCAGGCTGTTCCTGTCTGCATCTGCCGTGCTGGAAATCACCGCACCAGTTAGGCCGGTGTTGCCCTTGACGTTGATGTTGAATCCGCCATTGCCCGCCATGATGCCGGCCTGTTCGTTGACGCCCGCATAGTTCGAATCCGCATGGCCATTCTGCGCGCTGACACTTGCGCTGCCCCCGCCTTGACTGATCGTGAACCCGCCGCCCGCGCTGCTCTGGTGCGCGGCGCTGTACGTCACGTTCTGCACGCTCGCGATGTTCAGATTGCCGCCGACGTTGGCCGTAACCTGCTTGCCCGCAATCTGCGAGCCGATGATGTTTGTATCGCTGCCCGAGACCACCGTGACGCTGTTCGCACCCGTGACATGCGACGCGTTCTGTATCGACGCATCGCTGTTCGCGTCGCCGTGCGCATTTGCCATCGCCGCAGAGACCCCAAAGCCGCCGCCGAGCGTGTACTGCACACCGAAGCTCGCGCTGCTGGAACTATTCGAGCTACGCGTCGAATCGGTGTCCGTCGTATTGATGATGTTGACGTTGTTCTTCGCGGCGAGCACCACATCGTTCGCGCTTACGTTAGAGCCAGCGATGGTCAGGTCGCCGCTGGTCGCGACAAACGTGGCGTTGCCGCCAGCCTGAACACTGGAGCCACGTTGCGCCGTTTGATCTTCCGAAGACTGGCTTTCGCTTTTGCTCGAACCAATGCTGACCTTGATGCCGATATCAGGCTTGCCGCCATCGGCAAGCGTCTTCGCCCCCATGCCGGCAATCGCGGTATTGCCGGCCGCCGCGATACTGTGCAGCGCCGCTGCGCGATCATTGCCTGTGCTGGTCGAATGACTGGCCGCCTGCGACTCCGAATAAGCGTTGTTGATCGCGTCGCCCATTGATCCTGCGAGACCCATCGCGAGGCCATTGCTGCTCGTCTTCTGCGTCTGCGCCTGATACGACCTGTCGGTGGCGGCATCAATAATCACACTGGCTGCCGCGCCTGTGATGGTCTGGCCGGCGACAAGATCGCTGCCCGTGACGTGCAGGGTGTTGCTCGCTGCAATGGAAAGGTTTCCCTTCAGCGAGCCGACCGTACTGGCATTGTTCGTGACGCTCGATTCCTGGTCAGTCATCGCGAGTTTGTTCGTGCCGACCGTGACGGTCAGCCCGCTCGTGCCGAGCCCCGTGCGCTTCTCCTGATAGCTGCCCGACGACTGCATGGTGTCCTGCGTCGTGGTGATGTTCACGTCATGCGCGGCACTGAGCGCAACATCGATCGTGCCGACGATGGTGCTTCCCACGACGTTGATGTCCTTGCCGCTTGCGATGGTCACTGCATCGGCGGAAACCATGCTTCCCTGCGAAAGCGTCGTCGTGGTATTGCGCGAACTCGATACTTCCTTGCCGCTCACGACATTGCTGTGTTTGTGATGCTCCTGCGAGTTATCGACGTGCGTCTCCGTCGCCGCGCCGATGGTGACATTGCCCGTAGCCGCGAGCATTGCCGTGCCCCTGTCTAGGCTGATCTCGCTGCCGGTCACGTTAATGTCCTTGCCCGACGCCACCGTGAGCGAGTTGCCCGCATTGAGCGTCGTCGCCGTGAGCGTATCGTCGGACCTGTGCATCGACTCCGAATAGCTGCCGTGACTGTCGCTGCCCGAACTGTTGCTGTCCGTCGTCGACGTTGCTCTCGCAGCCTGGAGCGTCACATTGCCATTCGCCGCGACCGTACCGCCTCCAGCGAGATTCAGGTTCGCGCCTGTTGCCGTCAGGTCGCCGCCGACGCCGATCTGCGACACGCCACCGACGTTCACGCTGCTGCCCGTCGTCTGGTTGATGCTGGTGTTCGACACGCCGTTCGCGCGCTCGACGACTTTATGCTCGCCGGTCTGCACGGAGCCGATGTCGTAGTTGCCGCCCACCGCCATGCCGAGATTGCCGCCGACGTTCAGGTTGCCGGCATTCTGCTCGACGTTGCCGCCCGTCACGACGGCGGCGTCGCCTTTCACGTTCAGGTTCGCAGTCGGCCCGAGCGTGGTCGTGGTGCGCGTGGCTCCCGTTGCACTGACCTGGTCAACGGTCTGCACCGCCGTATTCAGCAGAAGGTCGCCGCCTGCGTTCAGCGCAAGGCTGCCGGCATTCACCGTTGCGGACGTGAGGTCGACGTTGCCCCTGGTCGTCAACGACATCAAGCCGCCGCCTTGCAGCGTGCCGAACGCGTTGTTGATCTGGTTGCCCTGGATCGACAGCGTATTGCCTGCCTGCACCGTGCCGCTGCTGGTGAAGGTCTGCGCGTTCCGGATGTCGATGTCGGTCGCCGCGATCAGTGGCCCATTCACGTTCTGCTGGCTCGTCTTCGCGAGATAGACGACCGGCACGAGCACGGACTGTCCATCGATCACCTGGGTCTGCATGATGATGACGTTGCTCGTGAGCTGCGCCACCTGCGCCGCCGACAGACTCATGCCGAGCGGCAGATTCAGCGACTGCGAGACCGATGCGCCTGCTGCAAGCAGCGACTGGTACATCGACTGAAGATCGGTGTACGGGCCGAGCACCGCTTTGCCGGTGAGCGCCGTCACCTGGTTGCGTACGAGCTGCTGCTCGTAGAAGCCGTCGCCGAGACGCTTTTCGGTCGTCTGCGGATTCAGGCCAAGCTGTTGCAGGTAGTAGTCGCTCGAAATGAACGTCTTCTGGTTAGTGAAGGCCGGATTCGTTTCAATCAGCCAGGTCGCGCCCGGTGCGGTGGCGGGGCTGAACAGACCACCTTGAGGAACCGTCAGGTTGTGCAGAACGCCTTGAGCTGTGGCGGTTGCGCTAATGCCGCTGATATTGACCCCCGACATGGCCTGGAGAGGCGCGAAACCCATCGAAGGGATGCCTGCATGACCGGCCGTATTGTCGATGCTGATGCCGGAACCCGACAGCGTGCCGCCTGCGACAAAGCTCGATTCATAGGCTAGAAGCGAGTAATAGCGGATATCTGCCGGCGCCGCCTGCGTATAGCCGCCAGGCCGGGAGCCAACGAACGGCGCATCGCCGAACGGCAAGGTCCAGTCGTGCTCGGAGTTGTCGTAGTTGTTGTAGTGGTAGTAGCCGGAATACGTGACCTGGACTTCAGGTGCGCGCTGGCCTTGCCAGCTATTCTGGTCGAGCGTGACAGGCGCGGCGATGTTGCCGGCCGCCGCGACCGCGCTCCAGGCGTTCCGAAACAGGCCGACCGTTGACGCATCCAGATTGCCGCCCGCGATGATCTGCGCCTGCGGGCTGATCGATGCAACCAGGTTTGCCAGTGCCGCGCCTGTGTAGGTCGTGTACTGGTAGCCGCTATTCCACTGCCCGCCGTGCGGCGGTTCGACATTGACGCCGCCGATCATGCCCGGGTTCGCATCGGACCAGCCCACATTCTGGCCCGAGCAGGCCGCCATATCGACCGCTGTGCATCCGGATGTGCTGATGCCGAGTTGATCCAGCAGCGCGGAATCGACCGGTTGATTCAGGCCGGTCGTGGTCATCGTCGTGCGCGTGTTCGTGACCTGGCCGGCGTGCAGTTCCATGTCGCCGGCGGATTCGATCAGGCCCGACTGGTTGCGGATCAGGTTGGCGTTCGCGTAGTTGCCGTTCGCATCCTTGCCACCTGCCAGAACAACCTTGCCAAGACCGTAAATTGCGGTCGTCGCCTGCGTGTCAGTTGTCGTCGTGTCGTCGCGGTTCTCGATATCCGGCGCGAGCAGTTCAAGGGTTCCGTTGCTGGCTGTCGCGCCGATCAGCGCGGTTGTCCCGACGTTCGTGATCGACTGCGTCGCGTTGAGCGACACGTTGCCGCCAACAATCGCGCCTGTGTTCTCCAGGGTGTTCGAGTGTGTCGTGAGCGCGCCGCCCGCCATCATCACGCCGCGGTTCGCGATATCGCCCGCGATGATACCGAGGTTGTTCACCGCTTCCAGCGTCGCGCCATTGCTGAATGTACCCGGCAGGGTGAAGGTCAGGTCATGTCCCGCGGCAAACTGCAAATCCGGCGTCGGCGCGAAATCGCCGTGGACGCTTACCGCTACATCGTTCGCCGCGCTGTACGCGCCGCCGCCCGTGAGTGCCGCGGCATTGACGGACAGGTTGTGCGTGGCCCCGATCTGCCCGTTCGTGTTCGTGATCGCACCGGTCGTCGTGATCGCGACATCGCCGCCCGCACCGATGAGGTTGCCGATTCTGCCGCTGCTGTTGTCGACGGTGTCCGCCTGCACCGTGACATTCGCGCCGCTGATCTGTCCGCTTCGCTGGCCGTTCTGCGTGTTGACGAGCGCCGAAGCATCGACGGTGACATTGCCGTTACCCGTTATCACGCCGCCTGCGTTCAAGGTCCGGGTGCCCCCGTGTACGGCCGTGTCGCCCGCGCCGAGGTTGCCGGCAAGACCGTTTGTGTTGTCGATTGATCCGGTCTGAATGTTGAGCGTGCTCGCGTCGCCCGCTGCACCTGTGCCGGACTGGATCTGTCCGTTGGTGTTCGCCAGCGTGCCGCCGATCGTCAAAGACGCCGACGAGAGCGAGCGGATAGCACCCTGGGTGTTGTGCACGTCGCCCGCGATGTTCGCCGCAATATTGTCCTGTGCGGCCAGCAAGCCGTTCGTGTTGTTCAGGCTGCGGGCCTGCACGGCAAGCTGGCCCGCAGCGACAATCTGCCCGCCGACGTTCGAGAAGAGTCCCGTGCCGTTGCGCGGTGCAATCGTCAGCTTGCCCGTTCCGGCGTCGAGGATCGTGCCGCCGTCATTGATGAGTGCCCCTGGGGCAAGTGTCAGGTTGGTGCTGTTGGTCTGGAATGTGCCGCCGCTTGAATTGTCGAAGGTGCCGTTGATGTTGAAGCCCATTGACGACAGGCCGTATTGCGTAATCGTGCCGGCGTGGTTCAGCAGGTCCGTCGCATTCAGTGCGATCTGGTTCGCCTCAATGTCACCCCCGCTGTTGTCAAGCGTGCTGCCGGTCGTCACCATGAGGTCCGGCGCGAATATCCGGCCACCGCGGTTCGATAGCGCGTCTGCCGTAACGGTCTGTGCGCTGCCCGAGGATATCGCGCCGTTGTCGTTCGTGAGCGTGCCGCTTGCGCGGGCGTCCAGCGTGCCGCCTGCGGTCGTGGCCGCGCCCGACAGGTTCAGGTCGCCGCTGTTCGCCGCGAGCGCGACAGCGCCGTTTGCTGACGTGGTGCTGCCGGCGAGATTCACGGCCGCGCCGCTGATCGTTGCGTTGCCGCCTGCCGCGTTGCTGCCGGTCGCCGTGACCGTGCCGGACGCGCTCACATTCAGGTCGCCGGACTGTGCCAGTGAACCGTCGCGGTTCACCCCTGACGCGAGCGTACCGGTCGAATTCACCGAGCCTGCGCTGACCGCCGTGTTCTGCTGCGCGGCGACCATGCCGCTGTTTGTCAGTGTGCCGCCTGTGTTCAGGCTGGCGTTCTGTTGCGCGTAGGTCGTGCCGCTGTTGTCGATGCCATTGCGCGCGCTTGCGCTCACATTACCGCTTGCGCTCGCCTGACTCGCGAGTTCGAGCTTGCCCTGTGTGGTCAGCACGAGGTCGCCGGCATTCGCCGCCACGACGCCCTTGAGGGAAACGCCTACGCCTGCCTCGGTGCCCACCAGGAAGATGCGGTTCGCGTACATGCCGCCGAGACTGCTCACGTCGATGGAGACGCCAGGCGTGGGGCCGTCGCCTGCAACCGGCGTAGCGGCAAGCGTATCGTGGTTGATGCCGTTCGCGCCCGTGACGACGTTCAGGTTCTTCGCGTAGATGGCCGCGTTCGCTTGTACAGCACGGGCCAGCAAATCGACCCGGTCGACGTTCGACGCGTTCAGACCCGCGCCGCTGACCACGATGTTGCCGCCCGTGACATTAAAACCGGACAGGGAACCATCGGCCGCAAAGTTCGGCGTGCCCGTCGTGAGAATCGCGCGCGACGTATTGATGAACCCGCCACCGTTGACGGAAATCCCGCTGCCATTGGCAATGACCACTTCCGCGCGTCGCCCCGCGACTTCAAGATATCCGTTGATCTGACTTGCCGCGCTGCTATTGACCTGATTGACGATAACCCGCGCTGCGTCGCCGGGGCCGAAGTTCGGATTGCCGTTAATCATGCCGGCCTGTTGCGTCTGGACGATGGCCGGCGAGTTGTTCAGGATCGCACCGCGCTGCGGCACGTCAAACTGGCCATAAGTATTCATCGACACGCCCGCACCGGACGGCCTGTTGATGTTGACCTGCGGCAGTCCATTCTGCGTCTGGTTGACTGCCGGCGCATTCGGACCGGACGGGACGATCTGGGCACCCGACCACGCAGGCAATGCACCGAGCAGTGCAAGAGCTACGCATGCAGCCGGGCGGACCGTGCGCTGACCAGTTTCCTTGCCCGTTGCCGTCGCGGTTTCCTCGACAGCGACGAGCATTCTTCTCGTACGGCTGTACACAAGCCGATAGTTGTTCTTGTTCATCTACGTCATTCGGTGTGCTAATTTGTAGCGAACCGGTAATCTAGCGCCAGACGACGGGATCAGGCCCACGCGACGCGATGTCGGTGAGGTAGATACAACGATTTTCGCGAAATCGGAGTTTTCTGATCGAGCACACGGCGGCGACACGCTAGCCAGGTCAGGCGAAAAACGCCCGCGCGAAGGCGGGCGAAAAGACCACCGCTATCCGGGCGTGATGGGGTCGTGATCGCGGCGCATCCCTCGCGGCGAAGGTAGCGAGACATGCGCATACGCAATCTAAGGCAATTTCAAAACGCGCCGTCGTACGAAGAGTCCCAAACTTCGACAGAAATCGCTGATGGAGTCACTTGCGCGTTAAGGTTCCTGCCGTCGCTTACCAAACGAATGCGACCGGACGCGGATACCGTCGAGATACGCGTCAACGATGATCGAAAGCTTCGCAAGCGATTGCGGCCGATCACGATCCAGCGCAAACACCTTGTCGACGATTGACCGGGCCTCGACAGTGGCCGTGGCGAACCTTCCGGCAATCGCGATAAGTTCGCCCGGTACAGGCACGCCAACGTCGACGCGAAGAAGCTTCACTTCCCTCAACGTCATAGCCGTCAGGTCGCGGTTCAGCAGGACATGCAGCGCGATACCGAAAAGTTCTGAGACGGGAAGCAACAGCTCCGATCGACGCGACGAGCGGCGCTCAAGCTGATACACCTGTTGCCCAACGCGCGCACGTTGCCTGGCTGTCGCGTTGGGGCACAGTCGACGTAGCATGTCGCTGCGTGACCACCCGTACAGTTGACGAAGGTGCTGGACATTCTGGCCGAAACTCATGATGCGGCCCCTTAAATGACGACGCCCGCGAATGCGGGCGTCTGAAAGGTTAAATTGCCGGTACGGGCTAGGTCCGCGGCCGTAATTCAGTTCGGACAAGTCCAGCGGCACGGGCAAGTCCGAGCGGAAACAGTCTTCACCATTCACCCGATTTTCTAGGCTTTTGCGACGATTCCTCGTCGGCGGCAATTTCGACGTTTCATGACCGGCAACGGCAGGTTTGGCCTGGCGTCCTCCTTTTAAATCAGTAGGCTGTCGCTAATTTACCTATTCGTCCGATCGTTCATTAATCGGAAAGATCGCACGTTGCACACACATCGGAAAGATGCATGCGCCGTTGATCACATCCATCGCCGTCGCCCCGCAGAAAAATCGCCGACTCACCGCCCTTCCCGATCGTGGCGCGACAGCGCGAGCGAAATGTTCCGCGGCGCGACACACCGCGCCGTGCACGCCCGGACATTTGCCGCCTCCTCCGATAACGCATCACCGCCCATACTGCAGCTATCACAAATGAACATTCGTCAACCCAATTTCCGTCGATATGTAGTCCGAATGTATCCATACGCGACGCACAAACTTCTCAAGTGCACTCAAGCAGAGTGAAACAGCCTAAGCGACGCTATCGACGCGCCCAGGATTGCTCCGATCGGATGCCAGTCAACTGACCGATCGATCCAACCGAACAAGATACTCATAGTGATGGCGCCAAGCGCCGCGACGTTCGCGACACACCGAAGGCGGCCAAAGACGTTCTGTCTTTTCATAACGCTCCCTGTTCAATCAAGTACCTCTCCAACACAGTAGCAATCCTAACTCAATCCTCACCGCCCCTCACGCGCTTTCTCTCGCGCTAGCCATTCGGCCAGGGACATACGCAACGTTTAAACCTCGCCTCGCGCACTGGACTGTCACGCGGCAAGTCGACATCCCCGCTTCAACCGATGAACATAGCCTGCACAGGCGCCGCGCGTCCGGGAATTCCGACCCGGTGATAAACTCCCATCATCCATTCCAGTCCCCGTTTCCATGAAATTCTGTTCTGTCTGCGGCCACGCGGTCAGCGTGAGCATTCCGCCCGGTGACAACCGGGAGCGCTTCGTCTGCGCGAACTGCGGCACTGTGCATTATCAGAATCCGCGCAATGTGGTGGGCACCGTCCCGGTCTGGGACGACAAGGTCCTGCTATGTCGCCGCGCGATCGAACCGCGTTACGGTTACTGGACCCTGCCCGCGGGCTTCATGGAGATGGGTGAAACCACGTCGGAAGCGGCGGCACGCGAAACGCTCGAGGAAGCCGGCGCGCGCGTCGAGGTGCAAAACCTCTACACGCTTCTGAATGTGCCGCATGTGCACCAGGTACATCTGTTCTATCTCGCGCGGCTGCTCGACCTCGATATCGCGGCCGGCGAAGAAAGCCTCGAAGTGAAACTCTTCGAAGAACGCGACATTCCGTGGGACGACATCGCGTTCCCGACCGTCGGGCAGACGCTGCGCTTCTTCTTCGCCGACCGGAGTTCCGGCAGCTTCGGGCTTCACACCGGCGACATCTTCCGCTCGCTGCGCGAAGGCTGAGCGGTCCGCATGGTTCCCTGGCTTGGCCCCGACGATCCGTTTCCTGCCGTCGAGCGCGCGCTCGGCGAAACGAGCGGCGCGCCGGGCCTGCTCGCCGCGAGTGCCGACCTGCTGCCGTCGCGCCTGATCGAAGCGTACCGCCGCGGCATCTTCCCATGGTATTCGGACGGCCAGCCGGTGCTGTGGTGGAGTCCCGACCCGCGGATGATCTTACGGCCACGCGAATTCAAGGTGTCGCCGTCGCTTCGCAAGACCTTGAAGCGCGTCGTGCGCGACGACGCATGGGAAGTGCGCATCGATCACGACTTCGCGGCCGTGATGCACGCGTGCGCGCAGGCGCCGCGCCGCGGGCAGCGCGGCACGTGGATCACCGCCGACGTGGTCGACGCCTATACGTCGCTGCACAGGCGCGGCGATGCGCACAGCATCGAGACCTGGCGCGACGGCGTACGCGTCGGCGGACTGTATGGCGTGTCGTTCGGCCGGATGTTCTTCGGCGAATCGATGTTTGCCGAGGTGACCGATGCCTCGAAAATAGCGCTGGCCGCGCTCGTCGCCCACTTGCAACACCACAAAATAGAAATGATAGACTGCCAGCAGAACACGTCGCATCTGGCGTCGCTGGGCGGCCGCGAAATCGCGCGCAAGGTGTTTGTCGCGCATGTCCGCGCATCGGTCGATGCGCCGCAGATTCCCTGGCGCTTCGACAAATCGGTACTGCTCGACCTCACCCGCCGCGACCCGAACTAGCGAGGCGACGCAGTGAGACGACGCAATCAGGCGACGCAGTCAGCGAAACTAGCCGCAACTGAGCGCAATCAGGCGCCACTGAAACGCCGATGCGAAGAATACCCCGGCCCGCAATTGCGGACGTGCCCGTGATAGACACGCTTCGAGAGCTGCCAACGTGACTCACCCGAACGAGCTGCCGCTTTCACCGCTTTCCGCGCTGCAATTCTATGCAACGGCGCCGTATCCCTGCAGCTATCTGGAAGGGCGCATCGCGCGCTCGCAGGTCGCGACGCCGAGCCACCTGATCAATTCCGACGTCTACACCGACCTCGTCAAGGCAGGCTTTCGCCGCTCCGGCGTATTCACTTACCGGCCTTACTGCGACGGCTGCCGCGCCTGCATTCCGGTGCGTGTGCCGGTCGAGCGATTTACGCCGAACCGCACGCAGCGTCGTATAAGCAAGCTGCACAGCGGCCTGATCGCGAAGGTCACGCCGCTTCATTACGACGAAGAGCACTACGCGCTCTATATGCGCTACCAGTCGGCACGTCACGCGGGCGGCGGCATGGATCGCGACAGCCGCGACCAGTACGAGCAGTTTCTGCTGCAAAGCAGGATCAACTCGCGGCTCGTCGAATTCCGGGAACCGGCACCGGACGAGGGCGGATACCCGGGCGCGGGACAACTGGGAATCGGCCCTCCGGAGGCCGGCGGCCGCCAGGGCGCGCTGCGCATGATCAGCATGATCGACATCCTCGGCGACGGGCTCTCCTCGGTCTATACGTTTTTCGATCCGGATCAGCCGCGCAGCAGCTTCGGCACCTACAACATCCTGTGGCAGATCGAGCAGGCGAAGAGTCTGCATCTGCCGTTCGTCTATCTCGGTTACTGGATTCGCGAAAGCCCGAAGATGGCGTACAAGTCGAACTACCGGCCGCTGGAAGGACTTATCGACGGCAACTGGAAAGTGCTCGACCCGTCGAATCCAGTTGAATCGACCGTCGATGCCGCCACGCCCGGCCGCCGCGGAGCGATCTATCTGTAAACGCCCACGCTGAAAAGCGTCCGGCGCGTTGTCGTAAAATAGCGGGTTACCATCTTCCGCCCCCGCCCTTTCGTGTTCAGTTCCCTTTATCCGCTCGTACGCGCCCAACTCTTTCGCATGGACGCGGAGGACGCCCACCATCTGACGCTTCGCATGCTCGGCGCAGCCGGCCGGACCGGCGTGGCGAGCGCGCTCGCCGCGCGCGTGCCCGACGCACCGCGCACCGTGATGGGTCTCCCGTTTCGCAATCCCGTCGGTCTCGCGGCGGGTCTCGACAAGGACGGCGCCTGCATCGACGGACTCGCCGCGCTCGGTTTCGGCTTTATCGAGGTCGGCACGGTCACGCCGCGTCCGCAGCCGGGCAATCCCCGGCCGCGCATGTTCCGGCTGCCGCAGGCGAACGCGCTGATCAACCGGATGGGCTTCAACAACGCCGGCGTCGACCAGTTCGTGAAGAACGTGCAGGCGGCGCGCTATCGCGGCGTGCTGGGCCTCAATATCGGCAAGAACGCCGACACGCCGATCGAGCGCGCCGCGGAAGACTATCTCTATTGCCTCGAGCGCGTGTACCCGTTCGCGAGCTACGTCACGATCAACATCTCTTCGCCAAACACGAAGAATCTTCGCCAGCTGCAAGGCGCGGGCGAACTGGACCCGTTGCTCGCGGCGCTGAAGGACAAGCAGCAGCGGCTCGCCGACCTGCACGGCAAGCTCGTGCCGCTCGCGCTGAAAATTGCACCGGATCTCGACGACGAGCAGATCAAATCGATCGCCGATACCCTGCTGCGCCATCGGATCGAGGGCGTGATCGCGACCAACACGACGCTCTCGCGCAGCGCGGTCAAGGGTCTGCCGCACGCGGACGAGGCCGGCGGCCTGTCGGGCAAGCCGGTGTTCGATGCGTCGAACGAGGTGATCCGCAAATTGCGCGGCGAGTTGGGCGACGCGCTGCCGATTATCGGCGTGGGCGGCATTTTTTCGGGCGCCGATGCGCGCGCGAAGATCGCGGCCGGCGCATCGCTCGTGCAACTCTACACGGGCTTCGTGTATCGCGGGCCGTCGCTCGTTGCCGAATGCGCGGACGCACTGGCGAAAGCACAACACGCCGTATAGCGCCGCACCGGGCGCCCGCCCGCCGGCGTGCTAGCCGGCCTACGCCGGCCTGCTCGCCTGTCTACTCGCCTGTAAAGCGCAACCCAAGCGCTTCGCGCGCCGCGTCCGCCATCGCGATCATATGGCGCGACGTCGAATGCGGCATGACCGGGCTTTCCCGTTGCCCCGCGCGTAGCAGTTCGCAGAAGTGCATGGTCTCGTAGTTGAGGCCACCGCCGTCGAACGGCGCATCGAGTTCGACGACTCGCCCATCGGCATAGCGCACCGTCGCGCGCACCGGGTTCCACCAGTTCTCGTGAATCGTCACGTGACCGTGGCTCGCGGCGATCAACGCATCGCCCTTGCCGTGCAGGTCGAGGCCGCAGAAGAGCTGCGCAATACCGCGCTCGTGACGGCAATTGAGGCTCGCGAACGTATCGACGCCGGTCGGCCCGAGGCGGCCGAGCGTCTGCACGTCGAGCGGCGCGCCGAGCCAGTCGACCGCGAGAAACAGTTCGTAGATGCCGATATCGAGCAATGCGCCGCCCGCATGCTCGAACGAAAAGGCCGGATGATCGGCCGGCGCATTCGCAATCGAACAGCCGGCGCGCACCAGCCCGACGTCGCCGATCGGGTCGGCCGCCAGGTGCGCACGCAGCTTCCGGTACAGCGGATAGAACGGCGGCTTCATCGCTTCCATGAAAAGCCGCTTCGCATCGCGCGCAACGCGCAGGACGTCGTCGAGTTGAGCGGTATTGATCGTCGCGGGCTTTTCGCAAAGCACAGCGCGGCCCGCTCGCAGCGCGGCCTTTGCGTAGTCGGCGTGGCTGTCCTGCAGCGTGGCGATATATACGGCGTCAATAGCGCCTTCGAGCAGCGCGTCGAGCGTCGGGCACGGCACGCATGCCGCGCCGCCCGCTTCCCGCGCAAACGTTGCGGTCGCCTCGGCGCGCCGCGACCATACCGCGACAAGTTCGGCGCCCGGCACGAAGGCCAGGCTCTGTGCGAAGCGGCGCGCAATGCGTCCCGCGCCGATAATGCCCCAACGAACGACAGTATCGTGACTCATCGGTTATTCGGATCCCGTCCGGTTGTGCGAAAGCGCTATTGTCGCGCACGCACGGACGTTCGCCGAACCGGCCGGCCGGCACGAAGCCGCGTTACTTGTGCATGCCGTTCGGCGCTTTCCTGTCGCCCATCTCGTCGGCCGCGAATTCGATCAGGTCGCGCGATGCGGCTTCCGCCTCGACCGCATCGTGACGTTCGATCGCTTCGACCACGCGCGTGTGCTTGCGAATCACCTCTTCCCACACGGCCTCGTCCGCATTGACGAACTGGGTCGACGCCGACAGCGCGCCACGTACGATCGCCGCCATCTGCTGGAAAAACTGGTTGCCACTGGCAACGACTATGCGCGTGTGCAACCGTTCGTCGGCGGCCTGGTGGCCCGGATCGTTCGGCCGCATCGCGCGGAAGCTCTCGAACGCCTCGCGGATCGCCGCGATATCCGCGGCGTTGCCGCGTTTGGCCGCCTGAGCGGATGCACGCGGTTCGATCAGCATCCGGAACTCGATCACGTCACGCAGAAACTCGGGATCGGGCTTCGCGCGAAAGCGCCAGCTCACGACATCTTCGTCGATCATGCGCCAGTCGCGCATCGGCCTGATGCGCGTACCGATCTTCGGACGCACGTCGAGCATGTGGCGCGCGAGCAGCATCGACAGCGCTTCGCGCATCACGGTGCGGCTCACGTCGAACTCTTTCGACAGCACGTCTTGCGGAGGTAATACAGCACCGTATTTTTCTTCGACGATCCCCGTGACGAGACCGTCCATTACCTTGCTGACGAGCGATCGTTCCTTCGTACTCTGTTCCATGACTTTCTCCCCGACTCGGCGTTTAATGCCTGTTGATCACGCGCCCCTTAAGTGCCTTCTAGTCGTATTTATCTCGACACGTTGATTAATTCAATGCGCATCCGCCAGTTAGGAAACTTCCTAACAGGGTTATCCCTCTTACGAATTGTTTCGTTCGTGCAACGCGCGATGAAGCGAAGCACGTCTGGCGGGGTACCGCACACGCCGAGCTGGAAATTTTGCATTGCCTGGCGTCCCCGAAAGCAAACGTCATGCAGTACCCGCGATCGATTGGAACAGACGATTGACAGCATATTCTGTGCGAGGGAACACACAGCCATACGTGATTGCTCGTACAACACACGTAACGTGTGACGTATTTCTCATTCGGACCGGCGAACGTGTGAATTGGACATCGGCATTCACTAATCACTTGCACAAGTCGATCGTCCGACATGCGTCGTGCCCGTCCAATATCGGGGTAAAAATTGATTCGTTATCCTCGATATTCATGCGATGTATGCGCAACGAAGGCGCTCGGCAGCCGGGCGGCGAACCGGCGAAGACACGCTTATTACTCTGTTTAAAGTTGACGATACAAGTGCGACACCGCACGTTCGCAAGCTCTCCCATACTGCCATTCGATGCGAACAGTGCGGTGCTGAACAGCGAATACTCGCATGCAGTCACAGGATCGGCCTGCGAAGCGCTTCGCACCTGATGTCGCGCGCGCCGGGTGTCGGAGACGAACCAACAGACGGATTTTTTCCGACGCACCAAGCGCAGTTCGCGCGTCTGTTATGTTCGCAAACCCACGCAAGCGATAGAACACAACTGAATCATTTCTGGCACAACCCGGTCGCGTGTGAAATACCACCGGAATCGTGTGTTCAGAGCGCGCCCGGTCGCGTCCCGCGGCTCGGATCAACATAGATAAATCTAATAATATCAATCACTTGAATCAGACAAAATCAGATTCCGAAGCCAATTAAGCCCGCGGGCTGCGTTTTACATATTTGAAACAAAAACGCACATTTCGACCCTCGGCGAACAGTCGCATGGTTCGTTGCATCGCATCAGTCCTCGTTTTGTGACCGGTTGGCATAGTCCTCGCTAAAAGTGAGCCGCAACACACATGCACGGACGCAAATGGCGCTTGACGCTGGACGCGCACCGCATTACGGGGCCGTTCCCGCCCCCTCGGCCGCCCGCCACGCGGCGCAGCGCGAGGGAGACAGGAGTGGAATACAACAGAAGCCGCGAGCGGCTTCGATGCGAGGACCGATCATGCTTACCCTTCAATCCGACCTGCACGGCAACCACCTGCTGGGTGCTCTTCCGTCGCACGAGTGGCAGGCGCTGGCGCCCCATCTCGAACTCGTGCACCTGCGCGCCGAGCAACTGCTGTGCGACTCCGCGCAGCGCATTCATCACGTGTACTTCCCGACCACCGCAATCATCTCGATGCTCTCGACGATGGAAGACGGCGGCTCGGTCGAGATCGCCGCAGTGGGCCGCGAAGGGATGACGGGCGTACCGATTCTGACCGGCGGCGAAACGATGCCGAGCCGCGTGCAGGTTCAATCGGCCGGCTTCGCCTACCGGATGACCGCGCAGTGCCTCAAGCAGCAGTTCGCGCGCTCGGACTTCCTGCGCCGCCTGATGCTGCTCTACATGCACGTGCTGCTCACGCAGGTCGCGCAGACGGCCGCATGCAACCGGCACCATTCGCTGAATCAGCAACTGTGCCGCTGGCTTCTCATCGAAGTCGACCGCACCGCGTCGAACGAACTGACCGTCACGCAGCAGCTGATCGCGGACATGCTCGGCGTGCGCCGCGAAGGCATCACCGAAGCGGCCGGCAAGCTTCATAACGAAGGGCTCATTCATCACAGCCGCGGTCATATCAAGGTGCTCAACCGCGCGGGGCTCGAAGCGAAGGCATGCGAATGCTACGGTCTCGTGCGGCGCGAATTCGATCGCCTGCTGCCGCGTCTGCGCCAGGCCGAAGCGGTCAGCTAAGCACGTGACAAGCTAAGCACGTGACGATGAGAGCATCGAAGCAGGTCTTCATGCAGGCCATCGTGTCATACGGGTTCAAAACAACGATAACAGCAGTCTTGAGCTTCCCGGGCACTGCGCGCCGCCTGGACGCACGCCACGAGCGTGCGGGCGCGTCGATCGCCGTGTGGAAGTGCTTCTCGCACTCACAGAAGAACGGGGAAACAGGCGGGCAGCGGCCACGAGCGGCTGTTGCCCCGCTTGTCTGGCGCAGCGGTTTCATCGACCGGCCGCATCGAATACGTTGCGCGTGCAACGTTCGCGGCGCGAGCCCGGCCCACCGCCAGTCGAATCGAGGCTTTTAATGTCTGCTCTCCTGACACCGCCGTCCGCGCACGAAGTGCATGTCTGGCAGTGGGATCTCGATCGCTGCGGCGACGATTTCGATCGGTACTGGCAAACGCTGTCGAGGCAGGAGCGCGAGCGCGCCGACGAATTCCGCTTCGACAGGCATCGCCGCCGCTACGTCGCGGGCCGAGGCGAACTCAGGCGTTTGCTTGGCCGCTATCTTGCGTTGGCGCCACGCGATATCACGCTTGAATATGGTTCGGATGGAAAACCTTTATGCACGGTCGAGCCGCGAGAATGGAAAGTCTTCTTCAACCTCAGTCATAGCGAGCACGCGGCGGCGCTCGCCGTTTCAAGCGGTTTCGAAGTTGGCATCGACGTCGAGCATGTGCGTCCGATCGAGGACTGTGTGCCGCTCGAAGTATTTTCGACTCGCGAGCATGCGCAATTCGCCGCACTGCCGGCTGCGCAACGGCAAGCGGTGTTCTTTGAAAGCTGGGCGCGTAAAGAGGCTTGTCTGAAGGCGCTCGGCACCGGCTTTACGCTGCCGCCCGATCACTTCGAGTTCGATCTTTCCATTCGCGGCGATACGACACCCCGCTTCGTCGGCGGCGAGGCCGAGGAAGCGACGCGTTGGCGCATCGGCGACTTGCCGTTGAGTCCGACCTGCGCGGGCGCGGTGGCGGCACGATGGATCGACTGGTCGATTGTCAGGATGAATTGACCGAACCCATACGAGCCAGCCCCACCCTATGCGGCGCTCACCGGGACGTTCCAGATAGAGGCTTCGGGTAACTGTCCGAACCGCACGGCGCAACCATTTTCTGTTCGACATGCCCTGCTTCGACCATACCGATGCAGGCTCTGCGCACGGGCGTTCGCGGGTGTTGCGTTGTTGCATCGTTCGTGCGACGGCGTACGGATAGCGATGCCGCGGAAGACTAACTTTCACTTGCGGCAGATTTCGCGCTTGAGACACGGGGGTCGGGCGCGCAAAGCCTCCCGCCGCTTACCTCCCGTGACCCGCCGCCGTTGTGTGTGCTCGCTGCGCGCTTATCGCCAGACGTAGCGCAGGTACAAGGCTTACATCTAGATTATTGGAGAGCGGCACATGTCACACAGAGATGGATTTCCAGGCGGCTTGCCGGACTGGACCGCTCATGGACCCGGCGTCGCAGCGCGCTTCGACGCCGTATGTGCGGAATTTGGCAATCATCTTGCTGTGATCGATGCAACGGGGAAGGAAAGTTATGCCGCCCTCGGGGTTCGTTCGGCACGCCTTGCAACCACCCTGCGCGAGATGGGACTCGGGCGCGGCGATCGTTGCGCCATCATGGTTCCGCGCAGCCGGGACACGCTCGCCTTGATGCTCGCGATCCTGCGGCTTGACGCCGTGTATGTACCGCTCGACCCGGCCTACCCGAAAGCGCAGCTCGATTTCATCGTGGCCGATTGCGCGCCGAAGCTCATCGTCGCGGAACGGGCCGCGCTCGCCAGTATCGGCAATCTCGATGGAGCGATGGTCGATCTCGCGGATATCGTGGCGACGTCGGAAGCCGCCGATCCCGCTTTGCTCGAGACATGCAACGCCGACGACCCGGCCTACGTCATGTACACCTCGGGTTCCACCGGCAAGCCCAAGGGCGTGATCGTGCCGCATCGCGCGATCCTGCGCCTCGTGCGTGGCCAGCGCTTTGCCGATCTGTCGCCGCGCACACGCTTCCTGAACCTCGCGCCACTCGCCTTCGATGCAAGCACGCTCGAAATCTGGGGGCCGCTGCTGAACGGCGGCTGTGCGGCCATCATCAGCGAAGTGCAGCCTTCGCTCGACACGATTGCCGCCGAGATGGCACGACTCGATGTCACGAGCGCGTGGCTGACGGCCGGTCTCTTCAATGCGCTCGCCGACTATCGGCTCGACGCCTTTGCGCCGCTCAAAGAGGTGTTGACGGGCGGCGATGTGCTATCGCCCATGCATGTGCGCAAGGTCATGGACGCGCATCCGGGCCTGCAGATCGTCAACGGCTACGGCCCGACCGAGAACACGACCTTCACTTGCTGCTACCGCATTCCGTGCGACGGCGCGGCCCTCGCGAACGGCGAAGCCATTCCGATCGGCGAAGCCATTGCCGGCACGCGCGTCTATATTGTGGACGACAAGCTCGCGCCCGTCGGCGACGGAGAAATCGGCGAACTCGTCACCGGTGGCGACGGCGTGGCGCTCGGCTACCTCAATCGCGCCGAACTGACGGCGCAGAAGTTCATCGACGACGTGTTGACGCCCGGCGGCAAGCTCTATCGCACCGGCGATCTGGTGCGCCGCCGTCCGGATGGCGCCATCGATTTCCTCGGGCGCAACGACCGGCAGATCAAGATCGCCGGCAAGCGCATCGAGCTCGATGAGATCGAACACGCGATGCGCGCGGCGCCCGGTGTCGCCGACGCGGCCGTGGCGGCATTCGAAGGCCGCAGGGGCAAGTCGATCGCCGGCTTCGTGAAGGCCGCGGTGGAAAATGCGGAAGAAGCCGCTGTCTTGAGGGACGCCCTGCGCGCGCATCTGAAGGCTGCCTTGCCCGACTACATGGTGCCGGCCGAACTGCGTGTCCTGCCGGACTTTCCGCTGACGCCGAACGGCAAGATCGACCGCAAGGCACTGCTGGCGGGACTCGATGCGCCCGCCGCCGCGCCAGCCGCACCCGCGCCCGAACCGGTGAACGACGATCTCGCCGGCAAGCTCGCAGCCGTATTCGAAGGGCTGCTCGGCCATGCCGTCGACCGCCGCGCGAATTTCTTCGACCTTGGATTGCGCTCGCTCGATCTGATGCGCGCGCACGCGATCATCATGCGCGACGTGGCGGCGAACGTGGCGCTGGTCGATCTGTTTCGCCATCCGAACGTCGAGACGCTGGCCGCGCACCTGCGCGCCACGCTCGAGATGAACAGTAATGAAACATTCCGGCGCGGCCGCCACACCGGTATGCAAGGCAGCGCGATCGCCGTGGTCGGCATGTCGGGCCGCTTTCCCGGCGCGCGCAATGTGGCCGAACTGTGGGCCAATATTCTCGCGGCCCGCGACTGCATCACGCATTTTGATGTGACCGAACTCGAAGACAGCTTCGACGAAAACGCGCGCCGCGAAGCGCGTTATGTGAAAGCGCGGCCGATCCTCGCCGACGTCGACCGCTTCGATGCGGGCTTTTTCGGCGTGCTGGCGCGCGAGGCCGCGCTGACCGATCCACAGCAGCGCCTCTTCCTCGAGATCGCCTGGGAGGCTTTCGAAGACGCCGGCTACGACCCGGCGACCACCGCCGGTGCAGTCGGGGTGTTCGCCGGCACCTCGATGAACACGTACTTCCTCAAGCACGTGCTGTCCGATCGCGGCGTGATCGATGAATTCACGAGCCAGTTCCAGATCGGCGAGTATCAGAAGCTCGTCGGCGCCGGCGACTTCGTCGCGACGCGCACCGCTTACAAGCTCGGCCTCACCGGACCCGCCGTCTCGGTCCAGACCGCGTGCTCGACGTCGCTGACGGCGATCGGCATGGCAGTCGAAAACCTTCGGTCGGGACGCTGCGACATGGCGCTCGCCGGCGGCGTCTCGGTGACATTCCCGCAGAAGCGCGGCTACTTCTATGAGGAAGGCGGCATGGGCGCGCCCGACGGCGTGTGCCGCCCGTTCGATGCCGATGCGCAAGGTACCGTGTTCGGCAGCGGCGCCGGCGTCGTTCTGCTCAAACGTCTCGACGACGCGATCGCCGACGAGGATCCGATCTATGCCGTGATCCGCGGCATCGGCATCAACAACGACGGTTCCGACAAGGTCGGCTTCACCGCACCGAGCGTCGACGCACAGGCCCGGGGGGGGGGGGGGGGG
>NZ_BAAILL010000045.1:134188-172869 GCF_054589215.1 Paraburkholderia sp. 2C
GGCGACCCCATCGAATTCGCCGGCCTCGTGCAGGCGTTTCGCCTCGGCGGCGTCGAGGGCGGCCAGTTCTGCGCGCTCGGTTCGGCGAAGGCGAATGTCGGCCACCTCGATGCGGCCGCCGGCGTGACCGGATTTATCGCCGCGTCGCTCGCGCTGCGCGACCGCGTCCTGCCGCCGCTGCTCCACTTCGGCGCGCCGAATCCAGGCATCGACGTGGCCAGCAGCCCGTTCTTCTTCAACATGATCGCGCGTCCGTGGGCTGCCGGCCCGACGCCGCGCCGGGCCGGTGTGAGTTCGTTCGGCGTCGGCGGGACGAACGTCCACGTGCTGCTGGAAGAAGCGCCTGAGCGCGCCGACGTATGCGCGCGCGCGCCGGAACAAGGACCGCAGATCCTGCCGCTTTCGGCGCGCAGCGCGGCCGCGCTCGAGCGCGCGAAGACGAGGCTCGCGACGCACCTCGCGGCCCATCCCGGTGTCGCGCTCGCCGACGTGGCCGCCACGCTGCAAACGGGACGCCGCGCGTTCGCGCACCGGGCCGTCGTGATTGCCGACAGCGTCGATCAGGCGCAGGCCAGGCTCGGCAAAGGGGCCATCGAAGCACAAGCGCCGCAGACCCCGCCGGCCGCGCCTCCCGTCGTCTTCATGTTCCCGGGCCAGGGCGCGCAGTATCCGGGCATGGGAGAAGCGCTCTATCGCAGCGAGCCCGTCTATCGTCAGTGGATCGATAAGGGTGCCGAAACATTGGCCGCGCACGTCGGGCTCGATATCCGGACCCTGCTCTTCAGCGCACCGCCGGAAGGCGACGACACCCCGCACCCGATCCGTTCGACGATCTACGCGCAGCCTGCGCTGTTCCTCGTCGAATATGCGCTCGCGCAACTGTGGATGTCGCGCGGCATCAAGCCGACGGCGATGATCGGCCATAGCGTCGGCGAGCTGGTTGCAGCCTGCGTGGCCGAGGCGATTTCGTTCGAGGATGCGCTGTATCTGATCGCACGGCGCGGCGCGCTGATGCAGTCGGCCGAGCCCGGCGCGATGCTGGTCGTGCGCCTGTCGGAGGCCGAACTCGCGCCCGTGTTGCCCGACGACGTCGACCTCGCCGCGATCAATGCGCCATCGCTCAGCGTCGTGGCCGGCCCGTTCGCGGCCATCGAAACGTTCGAGGCCCAGCTCAAGGCAAGCGATATCGAGCATCGCCGGTTGCACACATCGCATGCGTTCCACTCGCGCATGATGTCGGGCGTCGTCGACGAGCTTGCGAAGGTTGCCGATACGCTTTCTTTCGCACCGCCGACGATTCCGTATGTCTCGTCGGTGACCGGCCAATGGGCGTCGATGGACCAGCCGGTGCAAGGACACTACTGGGCAAGCCACTGCCGCAACGTGGTGCGCTTCAGCGATGCGCTGGCCACGGTGACGGCAGAGAGCAAGCCGCTTCTGCTCGAAATCGGCCCCGGCCGGACGCTGTCGACGTTCGTCATGCAAGGCTTGCCGAAGGACCGTCATCAAGGCGCGATTGCCTCCTTGCCCGATTTCGCCACGCGCGACCGGGAGCTTGCGGTACTCGCCGAAGCGACTGGCCGGCTATGGCTCAACGGCGTCACGCCCGACTGGAAAACCGTCCAGACCGCAGGCGCCCGCCGCGTTTCGCTGCCCACCTATCCATTCGAACCGGAACGGCATTGGATCGATGCCCCGGTCACTGCTTCACGCCAACCGGTGACGACCGCGGCGATAACGACCGCAGCAGCACCCGCTGCCACGGTCTCGACCGCCGCGGCGATTACCGCTCCCGCATCGTCAGTCGCAATAACCGAGACCGCCCAGACCGCCATGTCCCAAACCGTCCAAATCGACCGCACACCGCGCCTTATCGCCGAACTGGCTTCCCTGCTTGCCGAGATGTCCGGCGAGGCGCCCGACACGTCCAACCCGGACGTGACCTTCTGGGACCTCGGTTACGACTCCCTGTTTATGGGGCAAGTCTCGCGGCAACTGCGCCGCCGCTATGACGTGACGGTCAGCTTCCGGCAGATCATGAGCGACTACCCGACGTTGCCGGCGCTCGCGCAGTTCCTCGATGGCGCGTTGCCGCCCGATCCGGAACAGCCGGCCGCGCCGGCTGCGGTCGAAGCGGCACCGGCCGCTGTGCCGGTCGCCGTCGCTGCAGCGGCCGCGCCGGTCGCTCCGGCAACAGCTGCGCCGGTCGCAATGCCAGGTGTGGCAGCGTCCGCCGCGCCGATCATGGCCGCGCCGTTCGCGGCCACCCCGGCCACCGGCGATATCCAGTCGGTGTTCCGCGACCAGCTCGCCGCGATGCAGTCGCTGATGTCGCGTCAGCTCGACATGCTGCAAGGCGCGCCGCTCACGGTCCAGCAGCCCGCGGCGGCCATCCAGGCGTCCGCTCCGATCGTCGTGCCCGCGTCGCTCGCCGCGCCGGCTCCCGCCGCCGCCGCGCCTGCACAGGCCGTAGCACCCTCAGTACCCGCAACCGCGGCACCCGCCCGCCCCACCGGCCCCGAAATCAAGTTCGACGAGAACCGCCCGTCGCGCTTCGCCGCTTACAAGCCCGGCGCAACGAGCTCCGCTCAGATGACGGACGTGCAGAAGGCGTTCATCACGGATCTGGCCGCTCGCTACTCGGCCAAAACGGCGACCTCCAAGGCGCGCACGCAGTCCTATCGCGCGGTGCTGGCCGACCCGCGCACCGCGAGCGGCTTCCGCGAGGAATGGAAGGAGCTCGTCTATCCCGTCGTCGCGCAGCGCTCCAAGGGCTCGAAGATCTGGGACGTCGACGGCAACGAATATATCGATCTGGTCAACGGCTACGGACAAACCGCGTTCGGCCATACGCCCGATTTCGTGGTCGACGCCGTCAATGCGCAGATGCAGGAAGGCTTCGCCATCGGACCGCAATCGCCGCTCGCGGGCGAGGTCGCCCAGATGTTCGCCGAGATCACCGGGCACCAGCGCGTCACCTTCTGCAATACGGGCTCCGAAGCCGTGATGGCGGCGATGCGCCTCGCCCGCACAGTGACCGGCAAGGAAAAAGTGGTCTGCTTCGACGGCGACTATCACGGTCAGTTCGACGAAGTGCTCGTCAAGCCGGGCAGCGAGTCCGGCGTGCCGCGCGCCTTCCCGATCGCGCCCGGCATTCCGCAAAACTCCGTGGGCAATATGGTCGTGCTGCCGTATGCGCGGCCCGAAAGTCTCGAATGGATCAAGGCCAACATCGACGATATCGCCGCCGTGCTGATCGAGCCCGTGCAGTCGCGCCATCCGAATCTGCGCCCGAAGGAATTCGTGCAGCAGTTGCGCGAGCTCACGGCCGCCAACGAGTCGGCCCTGATCGTCGACGAGGTCGTAACGGGCTTTCGCGTCCACCCGGCCGGCATGCAGGGCTACTGGGGCATCCAGGGCGACATGGCGACCTACGGCAAGGTGGTCGGCGGCGGCCTGCCCGTCGGCGTGCTCGCCGGCAGCGCGCAATACATGGATGCGCTCGATGGCGGCCAGTGGCAATTCGGCGATGCTTCGGTACCCGAAGTGCCGCCGACCTTCTTCGCCGGCACGTTCGTACGCCATCCGCTGGTGCTGGCCGCGATGAAATCCGTCCTGCTGCACCTGAAGGAAGCCGGCCCGGCGCTGCAGGAATCGCTCGGCGGCCGCATGGCGGCCCTCGTGCAACGCATCAACACGCATCTGGAGAAAGTCGGCATCGCCACACGGGCCGAAACGTTCTCGAGCTGGTTCTATGTCAGCTTCTCGGGCGAGGACCGCCTGGGCAGTCTGTTCTACGCCTACATGCGCTACCTCGGCATCCACATCATGGAAGGCTTCCCCTGCTTCCTGACGACGAGCCATTCGGACGAGGACATCCGCAGGATCGGCGATGCCTTTGAAGCAAGCATCGATGCGCTCCAGCGCGTGGGCATTCTCGCCGGCGCGAACCAGGCGGTCTCTGTCGCGGCGCCGGCCTTGGCGGAACCACGGCAACCCGAACAACCGCGGCAACCGCAACAACCGCAACAACCGCAACTCACGCAGTCGCCGCTTACCGAGCCGCAGAAAGAAATCTGGATGTCGGCTCAGGTCGGCGACGAAGCATCGCTCGCGTTCAATGAATCGTTCACGCTCGAACTGACGGGCAACCTGAACGAGGCCGCTTTCGAACGCGCCTTCGCGGCCACGGTTGCGCGCCACGATGCACTGCGCGCTCACTTCTCACGCGTCGGCGATACGATGTTCGCCGCTACGGCCGCGACGGTTCCGCTCGTGCATATCGATCTGTCGGACCACGCCGATGCAGACGAGGAACTCAAGGCGCTCATCGACGGAGAGGCGCGCGAGCCGTTCGATCTCACGCGCGCGCCGCTCGCGCGCGCCGCGCTGATCCGCCTCGACACGCAGAAGTGGGCGTTCGTGTTCACGGCGCATCACATTGTCTGCGACGGATGGTCGATCAACATCATCCTGCGCGATCTGCAGGCGCTCTACTCGGCCGAGGTGACGGGCACCGAGGCCGAACTCGACGACGTGCAAAGCTTTCTCGCCTTCGCCAAGGCGCAGGACGAGGCCGGGGTCGATGCGGGCACGCGCGAGTTCTGGCTGAACCTGCATCGCACGCCCGCGCCGCAAGCCGATTTGCCCGGCGACCGTCCGCGCCCGGAGATCAAGAGCTTCAGCGGCGCCTCGACCACGCGTCACCTCAGCGCCGATCTGCTCAAGCAGGTGAAGACCGCTGCCTCGAAACAGGGCTGCTCGCTGTTCGCCGCGCTGTTCGGCGCCGCCCAGGTGCTGTTCGGGCGTCTGTCCGGTAACGACGATGTGGTGATCGCCGCGCCGATGGCGGGCCAGTCGCAGGCCGGCGAAGCGCTGCTCGTCGGGCACTGCGTCAACTTCCTGCCGTTGCGCGTGCGGTTCGATCGCGACCAGCCGTTCGCCACGCATATGAAGGCAGTGCGTGACCATCTGTTCGATGCCGGCGACCGGCAGAACTACACGTACGGCGCGCTCGTGCGCGATCTCGGCATCAAGCGCGATCTGAACCGGCTGCCGCTGACCGACCTGCAGTTCAATCTCGAGAAGGTCGACGCACAACTCGAGATGGCCGGCGGCGTCACCACGCGCTTTGCGCCGAACGCAAAGGCCTTCAGCAATTTCGATCTGTTCCTCAACGTGATCGAATCGGCGCAGGGACTGCGTCTCGATTGCGACTTCAACACCGACGTCTACGACGAAGCGACGATCCAGCGCTGGCTCGGCCACTACGAGACCTTGCTGGGCGCGATCGCTCGGGATCCCGAAACGACGGTGGCCGCGCTGCCGCTGCTGAACGAAAACGAAATCCGTCAGCTTCGCGACGAGCTGAACGCGTCGGCACGCGACTACGATCTGTCGCAGACCACGCCCGCGATGATCGCCGCGCAGGCCCGCCATACGCCGAACGCGACCGCCGCGTCGGATCAAACGGTGCGCCTGACCTATGGCGAGCTCGACGAATACGCGAACCGGATCGCCCGCCGGCTCGTCGCAGCGGGCATCGCGCCGCGCGGACGTGTCGCGCTCGCGATGGACCGCACGGTGATGACGCTGGCCGCGATGATCGGCGTATGGCGAGCCGGCTGCGCCTATGTGCCGCTCGATATGACGATGCCGCCGGCACGCTTGCGCCAGATTCTCGATGGCGCCGGCATCGCCGCGCTCCTCAGCGATGCGGCGAGCCGGAACGTGCTGGAATCGGGCGCGCACCGCGTGCTGGACGTGGAGGCATTGCTTGCGCGAGGCAACAACGGCACCAACAGCGATGCCGTCACCTTGCCGGTCGTCACGGATGCCGATTCCGCCTATGTGATCTTCACGTCGGGCTCGACCGGCCAACCGAAGGGCGTGGAAATTACGCACCGCGCCTTGAGCAACTTCCTGCTTTCGATGGCGCACGAACCGGGCTTTACGGCGAGCGACCGCATCGTCGCGGTCACCACGTTCTCGTTCGATATTTCCGGTCTCGAGTTATTCCTGCCGCTGATCGCCGGCGGGCAGACCTTTATCGCGGGCCATACGGAAGTACGCACCGGCTACGAACTCGTGACGCGTCTGAAGGAACAGACCGCCACCGCTCTGCAAGCGACGCCGTCGCTCTGGCGCATGCTGCTGGAAGCCGGCTTCAAGCCGCCGCGAGGCTTCAGGATTCTGTGCGGCGGCGAAGGATTGCCGCGCGATCTCGCCGACGCGCTGCTCGCAACCGGCGCCGAGGTATGGAACCTCTACGGCCCGACCGAGACGACGATCTGGTCTTCCGCCTCGCGCGTCAATGCAAACGGGCCGGTGGTGATCGGCGCGCCGCTCGCCAACACGCAACTGCATGTGCTGACCGACGACTTGCGTCTCGCGCCGCAGGGGATGAGCGGCGAGCTGTGGATCGGCGGCGAGGGGCTCGCGAAGGGCTATTTCAACCGGCCCGACCTCACTGAGGCGGCTTTCCAGCCGGTGGCCATCGAAGGCGCCGCGCCATGCCGTCTCTATCGCACGGGCGATCTTGCCAAACGGCTTGCCGACGGCTCGCTGCAACACCTGGGCCGGCGCGACCAGCAGATCAAACTGCGCGGTTTCCGCATCGAGATCGAGGATATCGAGGCCGCCTTGCGCAAGGCGCCCGGCGTCGCCGCGGCCGCCGTCGCGCTGCATACCGTGAGCGGCAGCCCTCGCCTCGTGGGCTATATCGTCGAGGCTACCGCGGGCAACGCGGACCAGGGCGCGGTCGCGGCGCATGTTGCCGCGCAGTTGCCCGCCTATATGGTGCCCACGCTGTGGATGACGCTCGCCGCACTGCCCCAGACCGTCAACGGCAAGCTCGACCGCAAAGCCCTGCCCGTGCCGACCGCGGATATGGTGGCCGCACCGGTGCGCCAGCCGCAAGCCGCGCTCAAGGCCGTTCCGCAAATCACGGTGCCGGCCGAACCCGCGGCAAAGCCGATCGAACCCGCGGCCATGACGCCGACCGAGGCCACGCTCGCGTCGATCTGGGGCGACGTGCTCGGCCTTCAGCATATCGGCACCGACCAGCAGTTCTTCAGTCTCGGCGCGGACAGCCTGCATCTCTTTCGCATCGTCGCGCGCATGAACGAGCGGGGCCTCGCCGTCGATGCGCGTCAGTTGATGAAGAACGTGACGATCGCCGAACTCGCGGCCAGCCTCGACGGCACGCAGACGGACACGCTGATCGAGGTTCCTGCCGTGGCGCGGCCGTCGATCCTCAACTTCAAGCGCAGGAATGCGGGGGGACTCTGAGCGATGAACTCGATAGCGTTGGATATCGCCCCGACTCACGAGGTCGAAGCCGGTTACGCGCTGTTCCCGGCGACCGCCTGCCAGATCCGCTTCTGGCATGAGCAGAAAGCGTCGCCGGGCGCGACGGCGCTCAACATCGCGTTCCGGCTGCAGTTGTCGGGACCGCTTGACGCCGCGAGCATCGAACAGGTGCTCGGCGAACTGGTCGCGCGTCACGAGATCTTGCGCACCGGCTTCCTGATGACCGGCGCGGGCTTGCGCCAGCAAGTCTGGAGCCGCGCCGACTTCCGGCTCGAGGTGGTGGACCTCGCCGGTTTCGAGGACAAGGCCGCGGTGGCCGAAGCGGAGCGTGTCGGCGGGCAGCAGGCGCGCACGCCGTTCGAACTGTCGTCGTCCTCCTTTTTCCGGGCCGTGTGGTTGCCGAGGTCGGCCACGCAGGGCGAGCTGCAATTGACCTTCCATTCGCTCGTGATGGATGGCTGGTCTTTTGCGATCGTCGTGCGCGAACTCGTCGAAGGACTCGCCGCGTTGCACGCGGGCCACGATCCCGACTATCCCGATGTCGAGCTTCACCATGGCGACTACGCGCTGTGGAAACAGGAGTTCCTCGGCGGCGGCGCGCTCGATCGCGCGCGCGCCCATTGGCGCCAGGAGCTTCACCGATTCACCCGCTTCGATGTGCCCGGCGATCGGCCGCGTCCGCAGCAGCGGCGCTTCCAGGGCGTGATTCGTTCCGTCCTGCTGCCCGACACGCTGAGCGAGCATCTGATCGCGGCCGCCAAGGCGCAGGGCGTCACGCTCTTCAGCGTGGCGGCAGCCGGCCTCGCCATGGCGCTGCAAGCGGCGGCCGGCCAGACGCGGGACGCCAGCGGGACCAGCGGAGCCAACGTGGCAATCGGCACGCAGATGTCGGTGCGCGACCAGCAGGAGCTCGAGGGTGTGGTCGGCCCGCTCATCAACACGGTCATCCTGCGCCTCGACGTTCGCGAAGGCAGCACGATCGCCTCCGTGATCGCGCAATGCGGCGCCAAGCTCAGCGACGCCATCGAACATCTGCACGTACCGTTCGAAGAAATGATGGAGATGGCCGGCGAGGTAGCGGATATGAATCGCCCGCCGCTGTGCTCGGTCAACTTCGCCCTGCAGCAAAGCTTCGTCGGTGTGGGCGACGAGGTGCGCCGCCAGGATTTCGCCGCGACGACGTCGCCCTCGTTCAACGCGGGCGCGCTCTACGACCTCAACTTCTTTATGGTGCGGCGCGCGGACGGCTGGCGCATCTCGTGCGAAGGCGATACGGACCTCTACGACGTCGAGACAATCGACCGGTATCTGGCCAGGTGGCGCGACATGCTCGAAACCGTCGACATCGTCGCCGCACGTCCGGCGGCGCCCGCGCCCGCGAAAACAGCGGCGCCTTTCACGGGCGGCGTCGGCCCGAGCGGCTTCATGAGTCGGGCCCAGCTCGAGGCGAAGGCGCGCAATATCGTGAAGTTCAACGAGAACGCACCAGGCACGCCGATCATCGCGCTCAACAACACGGCCGTCTTCTACGAACTGGCGCGGCAGATCGGCGACGAGCGGCCCGTCATCGATATTCCGATGGTGCCGGAAGGGCCGCCGCGCGAGTTCCCGAAACGGGCCTACGAAGATATCGCCGCGGACGCCGTGCGGCTCATCAGACTGGCCCGGCCGACCGGCCCGTATATCCTGATGGGCCACTGCGTGCTCGGCGCGCTCGCGATCGAGGCGGCCCATCAGTTGCGGCGCGACGGCGAAACGGTGGAGCTCGTGATTCTCAACGATTCGTGGTGCCCCGGATATCGCGAGGACATGCCCTGGTACGACCGGCTATTGCGCAAAGTACGCGTCCGCGCGTACGACATCCCGCGCGACTTCCGCGCGGCCCGGCGGCGCGAAACCTCGATGGTCGTGTTCCTCAAGCAGTTCCGCACCGTGCGCTGGTTCCATCTGATCGCGCTCGGCCACAAGCTGGGCCTGTTCAAAAACGATGGGCCGAACAACGAGCTTGCCGAAAACCTCTGGTACATCGGGCATCTGCGCCTGCAACAGGTGCGCTACCGCGCGGCTCCCTATGACGGCGACGTGCAGATCTTCCGCAGCGGCCAGGCGCTCAAGGGGCGTTTATTCGCCCACGACCTCGGCTGGCATCAGGTAGTCACGGGCAAACTCGTCGTAACCGAGATTCCGGGCATGCACGATCAGATGTTCCGTGCGAACGGCGCTGCGATCATCGGCAAGCAGTTGCGTGAGCGCCTGGCGGGCATCGAGGGAGCGAGCATGGAATCGGGCCCCGGCGCGGAGGACACTCCCGCGGCGGTCGCGAGCCGCGCCGAGGCTTAGATCGAAGATGGATCGGATAAGGTGCCTGGACCATGTTCCGTTTGCGTATTGTGTTGCTGGTCGCGCTTGGCGGTCTGTTGACCGTAGCCGGCCTGATGCTGGTCAGCGCCGCCATGCCTGACGGCCCTGGCCGCCCGTTGGTCGTGGTCGACGCCGCCGCCGCCGGGTCCGCGCCGCCGTCGGGCAGGATACGGTTCGCGGTGCTCGGCGATTCCGACAGCCAGTCGTACCACGACACGCAGCTGCTGAGCAATCCGAGCGCGCGCGGCGGCGCCTGGCGCGCCACCACCTGGCAGTGGACCGAAGTCCTTGCCCGCCTGCGCGGCGACCAGCTCGATCTCGGCGAATGGGGCACGTGGGGCAGCGGCAAATATCGCGCGCGGTTCGACAGGGTTTTGGGTGTGGTCGCGCGCACGCCCCCGAAGGACGACTATCGCTACGATTTCGCGGTAAGCGGCGCCTGGTGCAATCAATTGCTCGGAACCCCGCAGCGCCAGGCGGTCAATCTCGTCAACCTGATGGACAGCGAACCGCAAGCGTGGCAAGGCGGCATCGTGCTGATCCGGATCGGTATCAACGATGTCGGCGGGCACGGCGTGCTCGACGAGTTGGCCCGCGATCCGACTGCATCGCATCCGATGTCGTTGATCAATGGATGTGTCGAGGCAATCGGCGAGACCGTCGCGCTGATCCACAAACGGCATCCGCAAACGAATGTGGTACTGGTCGGTGTGCTCAGTAATGCGGACTGGGCCGTCGAGTTCGACAGCTGGCAATCGGCGCAGGCCATCGCCAATATCGATGCCGGCATGGATGTATTCGACAATGGCTTGCGCAAGATTGCCGCGGCCAATCGCCATGTCTACTTTCTCGACGATCGCGCCTGGTTCAGAAGCCTGTGGGGCGCGCGCGACGAACAGGGCCGCCCGCTCTACAAGACCGTGAGACTGTCGCCGGGCTGGGCCGTCACCAATTCATCGGGCGACGATCCGCACAACTCCGTGCTGTCCGACGGCCACGCGGGCGTCGTGTGGAACACGCTTTGGGCGCAGCACCTCGTCGCTTCGCTGAATGCCGCGTTCGGTTTGCATCTCACGCCGATCACGGATGCCGAGGTGGCCGGTTTTCTCGAACCGAGCTTTGCCGCGAAGCATGACTGATGCGTCGCGCGAGGGCGCCAGAGCGCCAGAGCGCGAGTATTCACACGCGCTCCGCCGCACGGAGCACGAGGCGGCAGCTCAGCCGATCCGCTCGACCAGTTGTCGCCAGCTGGCGAGAATCGGTTCACGCGCGAAGTTCACGAGATGCGCGCGGGCCTGCGACATGCGGCGGGACCGCTCCTCGTCCGACATGCCGGCTAGCAACCTCATACCCGATGCAATCGATGCCGTATCGAGCGGATCGGCATCGACCATCGCTTCGCCGCCGATCTCCGTCAGAATGCTGGACCTCGAAACAAGGCACGGCAAGTCATATTCGATCGCCTCGATCACCGGCATGCCGAATCCTTCCAGAAGACTCATCAGCACAAAGCCCGATGCATTGCGGTAGAGCCAACGAAGCTCGTCATCGGTCGTATAGCCGGGCAGGACCACACCGGCGGTCTGCTTCGCGCGCTCGATCGCGGCCTGCGCGCCCGGCTCGTGCTGTCCGACGATGACGTACTGCCACCCGTCGCCCGCCAGCCCGCTCGCCGAGAATGCTTCGATACAACGGGCCTGATTCTTCCGGTCGCCGATGCTTCCCACGGTCAGCAGAAAGCGCGAAGCAACGCCCGGCACCGCTCGCCCCTCGCCTTCCTTGATGCCCAATCGCGTCGGGTTGTAAATGACGCTCGACGACGCATAGCCGTCTCCGTAGAGCCGGTGAAACTCGTGCTGGGTCGTCTTGCTGACAAACACCATGTGCGGCTTGATGCGTCGAATCTGATCGTAGGCGAGCACGTAAAACTCATGCACGCCGGGCGCGAAGTATTGCGGATGCGTAATCGGACCGACGTCATGGCAGAGCACGACATCGCGCGCCTCCAGCCGGTGACGCACGACGCTGAGCGGATCGAGATGCAGCGTAGGACGCGGGTCGCGGATCACGGGCAACAACGAAGATAGCCGCGGCCTGAATACCCGCGCGACCGTTTCCTTGAGCGTCAGACGCCCCGCGACCCGGCGCATGAAGTCGCTATGCGGAAATTCGTGAAAGCGCCCGTAGCGAACGCTCGTCACACTGCTGCCGAGCGACGCGATAATGTCCTTGCCGAGAAACAGCTTGCCGGTCCGATCGTTGAGCGCCAGCGAGAAATCGACATCGATAGACATGGTTCTCAGTCTCTTTTTTCAGGGGAAGCAGCGAGACCCGGCCGGGACGCAGCGTTGACGGTCTCGAACAGATGGCGGGCCGCCTGCTTCCAGGTGAAGTTGCCGGCCTGCCGGCGCCCCTCGGATATCAGCGATTGGCGCACCGCATCGTCGTTGAGCGCCGACAGAATATTCAGACTCCATGCTTCGGGGCTGAACGGGTCCGCATACAGCGCGGCCTTGCCGCACACCTCCGGAAGCGCACCGTACGGCGCGGCGACGACCGGGCAGCCGAGCGCCATCGCTTCGAGCGGCGGCAAACCGAATCCTTCGGTTAACGAAGGAAAAGCCAGCGCGCCGGCATTGATCATGAGCCCAACGAGTTCGGGGTCGGTGATGCGACCGGCGAAGCGCACGTTCGGCGGCACGACGTGCCCGAGATTCTCGAATTCCGCGCGCGTCGCGCCGCCGAACAGCACGAGTTCGACATCGCTCATTTCCGCATTGGCGAAGGCCTTGAGCAGCACACCGATGTTCTTGTGCTTCTGCGTATTCGCAAGCGCGAGCACATAGCGCCGCGGCTTGAGATTCAACACCGCAAGCTGCCCCTCGTCGGGCCGGATCTGCAGCACGTGATCGCAGCCGTTGTGCACGACGACGATCTTGTCGGCGCTCGCAATACCGTAGCGCACGAGTTCCTGCTTGGAAAATTCGGAAACGGTCAGGATCACCTTGTGCCGCTTGCCGATAAAAAAGAACAGAAACTTGTAGCGCAGCCGGAACGGCAGCGAATAGGATTCGGGCGCGGAATACACCTGGGCGTCGTGAATCATCGTCGCGCAATCGCGATGAAACAGCGGCCCGAGATTGCAGAGGTTCAGAATAAAGTCCTTTCTGCGCGCCATCGGAAGATACAGTTGTTCCCACGCGGTCCTGTGTATCTTGCGCGCCCAAGGATCCTCGCGAACACACGAGATATTGCGGTAAGGCGGCACCTTGGCGCTGTCCCTGACCACCACGGCATAGTCGACGCCATTCGCGGCCTGCCCTGCGATCAGGGCATCGGTTGCCGCGACAAGCTGCTCGGCAACCCTGAGCACGCCGGTCGGCGCCGAACCGAAAAACTTGCCATTGAACGCTATCGTTTTCGATGCGATCGTTTTCATCATCTTCCCGTCCGCTCAAGCGTCAATCTTCTTCGCAGGTATTTGCTGAATCCGATCAGATTGCCACTCAAACTACCCCCAACTATCGACACAACGCTCCGGCGTAATACGCGCAATGCTGCTGGCGCGCCATTGCGCGGGCGATGCGGTTTTCTATGTCAGGCATCGTATCGGTGCGTCGGGCGCGGCACTGCTGCCTACCGCACGCAAACACGGATATTGCGTGCAGCTTGCCGGAGGCGAAAAAACCTGTGACGTGCGCCGACGAACAAACTCTGGTGCGTGCCTCGGCCAGAATGCCCTAGTCGACATACCGGACCATTCCATGAGCACCAAACCCAGTCTCAGACGCAGCGCCACGATCAACCTCGTCGGCAGCATCCTGCCGATCCTGATCACGCTCGCGACGACGCCGATCTACCTCCACCATATCGGCGCCGCGCGCTACGGCGTGCTAGCGATCGTCTGGATGGTGCAAGGCTATTTCGGCTTTCTCGATCTGGGGCTGTCTCAGGCGACGTCCAACCGCATCGCGCAACTCGACGACGCGCCGCATAGCGAACGCCAGGCCGTCGTGTGGACCGCGTTGATCCTGAACGCCGCGCTGGGTGTCGTGGGCGGCCTCGTGCTGTTTGCGCTCATGCACACGATGCTTGCGTTCTTCGATATTGGCGAGGCGCTGTCCGCCGAGTTGCTGCCCGCGCTGCCCTACGTTGCCTGTCTCGTGGCGCTCTCGAATCTGATCAGCGTGTTCAACGGCGCGCTGGTCGGACGCGAGCGCTTCGGCGTGCTCAACGCGTTACAGCTCGCGGTCGCGACCATTTATCAGCTTGCGCCTCTTGGAGCGGCGTTCCTGTTCGGACCGAATCTGCGTTATCTGGTGTTCGGCACGCTCGCAGCAGGCACGGCGGCGCTGGTGTTGACTGCCCTCGTGGTCTGGCGGGTATTTCCGCTCTCGCTTGCCAATGGCCCGCGCCGCGATCTGGTCCGTCCGCTGTTCTCGTACGGTGCGTGGATCAGCTTGACGCGGCTCGCGACGCCCGTGCTGGAAACCGCCGACCGCCTTCTGATCGGCCATGCGCTCGGACCGCAGGCGGTCACCTACTACCAGGTGCCGTTCAATCTCGCCCAGCGGGTGCGGCTCTTTCCCTTCGTGATCATTCGCACGCTATTTCCGCGTCTGTCGGCGCTCGATGCCGCGAGTGCCGCGGCACTCTCCTTCAGCGCGATACGCGGCCTCGCCGCCGTCCTCACGCCGATGATCGTATTCGGCATTTTTTTCATGCACCCGTTTCTATCGCTGTGGCTGGGCCAGGAATTCGCCGCGCGCGCGACCTCGGTTGGCGAGGCGATTCTCGTCGGCATATGGATCAACTCGCTCACGATGATCGCCGCCTGCCACCTGCAGGCAACGGGCAAGCCCGGTGTCGTCGCGCGTCTTCAGACCTACGAAATACTGCCGTTTCTCGCGTTGCTGTGGTGGATGCTACAACACTTCGGCGTGCTGGGCGCGGCGCTTGCCTGGAGCGTGCGCTGCCTCGTCGACGGGCTGCTGGTGTTTTACGCCGCGCGCCTCGATGGGCGGCCGATACGCATGCTGGTCCTGCCCGCGCTGATCGTCATGGCGGCGTATGTCGGGACACTCGTCTTCGCTCCGCTCACGTGGCCGAGCATCGCGGTGTGGTTCGGCATGACGGGGGTGGCGCTCGCGTGGAGCGCGCACATCGAACCGCGCGCCCGGACGCGTGCGATCGAGCTCTTCGCGTCGATCCGCAACTACACGCGACGTTCCGCGCAAAGCCAATAGGATCGCGCGGCATTGCAACGCGCGCTGGCGCGTCGTCTCGCCTTAACCCCCGATGTCCCGCACGAGCCATCCACCGACGTATCGCGATCCATCGGGTGTCAAATGATCGCGATCCGTATACATGAACTCGCCCCCCTGCCGCGCATAGCAATTCTGCCTGTCGCACAGAAGCGGAAGCGGGTTGAACACCTTCACGTCGGGAAATCGGCCCAACACCGCGAGAATCTGCTTTTGCACGCCTGAAAGCCGCTGCTCCACTTTCGCGCGCGGCACCGCGCAGGGCGAGCGCACCGAAATTTGCATGGGACGGCGCACGCAGGTGCTCGGATCGAAATCGAGCTCCGGCGTGTCGAGCACGAAAATCACGCGCTTGCCTGACGCGCGAAGCCGGATCAACGTGCGTTCGAGGCCGGCGAGATAGACGTCCATATTGCTCTCATCGCCGCGCGGCGCCGCGCCCGGCGCCGCCTGAGCGCCGCTCGCAGCCACCAGACGGACATAGTTTCCCTTGGCATAGTCGAAGCCGCCGGCGATCGACGAAATCGCGTAACTCGACAGGATCACCGTATGGATGTCGCGCGACTTCCCGACGTAATCGAGCACGCTGTCGAACAGCGCCGCGCAATGTTTGACGTAGGTGCCAAGATAAATATCGACGTCCGGGAATGGTGGGCAGTTGCCGGCGCCGACCGCAAAGAGTCCCGTTCCGCGCGCCGCCAATGCCCGTCGCAGGCCTTCATAAAAGTGATTCGCATGACTGTCGCCGAGCAGCGCCACTTCGGCATGCCCGTTAGGCGTGGGCATCATGCAGAATTCGGCGCCCGGGAAGGTTTGCTTGCACGAATCGGTGAATACCCAGTGCTCCTGATGCGGGTTGAAGCTCGCGTCGGGAAAGCGGTCCGGCATGCCGTTGTCGCGCGAAATCGCGTAGCTGGACAGGCCGATGCCCATCATCATCGCGAACAGCGCGCTCGCCATGCGCACCGGGTGGCTTCGCGCCACGCGGCTAAAGCGCGCGGGCGCCTCGATGCAGCTGAATGTGAGCGCGGACAACGCGAAAGCGACGCCGATCGCGGCGACGCGCATCGTCACCGTCGGCGCGTCACCGCTCGAGAGACGCAGAAAGACGAGGACCGGCCAATGCCAGAGATAGAGCGGATAGCTGATCAAGCCAATGTAAGTCATCGGCTTGAGCGCGAGCACGCGGCGGTTGAGCCACGCCGTCGGGCCGGCCGCAATAACGAGTGTGGCGCCGCCGGCGGGCAGCGCCGCGCGCCAGCCTGGAAACACCGTATCCGGATCGTACAGCGCGAGGCTCAGCGCAATCAGCGCGATGCCCACGAACGAGGCGAGCTCGCGCAGCGGCACACGCTGCGTCGAGGCCAACGCTATCGTATTCGCACGCACGTTGCGGTATGCGCCCGCATGAAACTCGGCCCACGCAAGCGCGGCGCCGAACAGCAGCTCCCAGAAGCGCGTGACCGGCAGATAGAACGCCGCGACGGCATGCGTACCGCTCAGCACGATGCTGCCGCCGAGCGACAACACGATAAGCGCGGCGATCACGAGCGTCGCCACGCGCCGGCTGGCGAATCGCCAGAGTAAAAAGAGCGCGACCGGCCAGACGATGTAGTACTGCTCCTCCACGCCAAGCGACCACAGATGCAGCAGCGCGCTTGCGCCCGCACCTTGCGAAAAGTAATCGCGCGTCGCAAAGAAATAGAGGTTCGCGACAAACGCAACGCTCGCGAGCGCATCGGATGCAAGCTGCTCGAGCTCGCCCGACGCCATCATCACGATACCGGCCGCGAGACAGGCCGCCATCACCGTGATGAGCGCCGGATAGATGCGCCTGATCCGTCGTGCGTAGAAGCCGACGAGGCTGAAACGCCCTTGCTCGAGCGTCTCGATGATGTGCTGCGAGATCAGGTAACCGGAGATCGCAAAGAACATATCCACGCCGACGAATCCGCCCGCGAGCATTGCCGGAAACGCGTGAAAGACGACCACCGATATCACCGCGACCGCGCGCAGCCCATCGATGTCGGGCCGATAGCCCTGCACGGGCTTGCGTAATGTGACGCTCACCGCAGTATCCCCTCGACCGTACATGTGGCTATGGAATCGACCAACGGCGCTTCCGCTCGATGACGATGCGCGAGACAGTGCGCCATTCGAACCGCCCGTACATGGTATCGGCTCGACAAACGCACACTGCGGCCTACCACACGCATCGCGCATATCGCGCATTCGCCATGCGTACGCTCGCGTGTGCGCCAGGTAGCAGTACTTCGTTGGCCGCGGCCATAACATGCCTCCTGTATGAATGCTGGAATGGCTCGCGGCAGCGGGTACGTTCAGCACGGGACGAGATTGCCGCAAACAGGCTTAGGTATGGGGGTAAGGATGGAAGCAGTCAGAGCAGCAGTGCAGACAGTAGTACGGACAGCGGCGCAAACAGCGGTAAAAACAAGCGATAGAAGCGCCGTCTCTGCCCACAAGCAATCGAAAATTTGCCTGATCTTCGCGACGCTCGGCCGTGCAGAGCTGCTTGGAAAAGCGATCGCTTTCGTCGACATGCAGACAGTGAAACCCGATCTGATCATCGTCTCGTGCGTCACGGACGAAGACGTCGGGAGCCTGGCGAGTCGACCGGGGCTGCTGGTGGTCAAGGGTCGGCCCGGCCTGACCGCCCAGCGTAACAATGGCTTGAATCATGTGCCGTACGGCTTCGACGTGCTGGTCTTTCTCGACGACGACTTCCTCATGCATCGCACGTGGATTGCGGCTGTCCTCGACGCGTTCGATAGCGATCCGTCTATCGCCTGCGTGACAGGAATGACGCTCGCCGATGGTATCAACGGGCCCGGCTATTCCTTCGAGGAAGGGCAAAAAATCCTCGCTGAAACTTACGACACTCCACAAACGATGATCGCGGCGTCGACCGGTGGACCCTACGGCTGCAACATGGCCTTCCGCGCCCGCAGCGTCGCGGGCCTGCGCTTCGACGAGCGGCTCGTGCTCTACGGCTGGCAGGAAGATCGCGATTTCGGCGGCCAGATCTGGAACCGCGGCGATCGTGTCGTGCGCATCAATACCGCGCTCGGCGTGCACCTCGGCACCAAGAGCGGCCGGATGTCAGGGCGCAGACTCGGTTATTCGCAAGTTATCAATCCGCTCTATCTGGCCAGAAAAAAGACGATGCCGTTGCGCGATGCGCTCGATCACGTTCTGCGCAACGTGTTCAGCAATATCACGCGCAGTTTTTCGCCCGAGTCGTGGGTCGACCGTCGAGGCCGGCTCAGCGGCAATCTGATTGGCGTCTGGGATTTTTTACGCGGGAGACTGACGCCCGAACGGGCCGAAAAGCTCTGAGGAAGCCGGCTTCAGGGCCGGCCTGGAGGTCGGCTCGAAGGCGAGTTTGGAGGCGAGTTCGAAGGCGGGTTCGGAGGCACGGAGGCAGGCTCGAAGGCCAGCTCGAAGGCAGGCTTCCAGACCGGCTTAAGGGCCGCGCTCAAGGGTTCGCTCAGCCCTTGGCAACGGCCCCGGACACTCTTCCCTGCCGTCTGGGCACGCGCCTTGGCGCACGCGCACGCGTACCCACCGGGAGCGCTCCAGCGGCGGCCGCGAGCAGGTAGAAACACGAACCGAGTTCGAATACCGAACCTGAGATCGATACGACAATCAGCGCTGACATCACGGCATGCCGCGCCGCATAGCAAATGGCGCGCTCCGCGAACGGATAATCGGCCGGCACCGGAGACAGCAACGACTTGCCGACAAACATCGCATAACAGAACGTCCCCACGACACCGAGGCTCCCAAGCAACACCACCAGAAAGCTCGACGCGCGAATACTGCCGAGCCCGACGCCTATCCCATAGGTATCGAAGAAGTTGGTCATCCCCTGCGCGTTCCATCCCATCCGTTCGACACCGGACGAGCTGCCGGCTTTGCTCAATATCGTCGTGTCGACGAAGTCGATCAGCGCATTCGCGATGGCCGGCAGGAACAGGATGACGTACAGCGCGCCGAGCGTGCCCGTGCAAGCGGCGATGATCCACATGCGATGCTTGCGCGCGGCGGCGGCACGCGTGACCAGACTGGGCCTGCTGAACAGCAGTACGACCAGATACCCGGCCAATCCGACATAGGCGCTTCCGGACGTGGAGATCAGCAGCAGTCCCGCCGTTGCGACAGCCAGCGCGCCGGCCAGTTTCGGACGCCAGCCGAGCATCCAGAGATTGAGACAGAACACAAAAAGCGGCAGCGAGAAAGTCGAGAACGCGGAAGTCTCGCTGAAGGTGCCGCTGATACGCACGAGGCCGCCCAGCTCCTCGCCGGTCAGGTCGGCAAACTGTGCCGTCTTCGTGAATGACAGCGCATCGACGCCGACCGCGTGCGAAGCGAAATCGACCACGCCGGAGAGCACGTTGAGCGCAGTGAGCAGCAGGATCGCATTCGCGAGGGTCCGGTACGCACCGCGATATTTCAGGAACGCCACCATGCAGCAATAGATGATAAGGTCGCCCATGCAATACATGACCTGCGACACATTGCCTGACACGGGAGCGAGCGGCTGCAGCATGATCTCGGTGGTGCTGCGATCGACGGGAAACACGAGTGTCGATCCGTGCAACAGACGCGGCAGCACGATGGCGCCCATGCATGCCCACACGCAGGTGCAGAGCAGCCAGAAGCCCGGCGTGTCCAGCGAGAAGGCATCGGCAAGCTTCTTTCCGCCGACGAGGTTGAACGCCCGCAGTGCGAAAAACGCGAGAAACAGTTGCGGCGGCAGGACGCCCATCCCGCCCAGGCCCAGCGCGAGCGCGCAGCCGAACAGCGAGTACACCGCCATGCCGTAAATCGCGGCGCGATACGACATGTAGAGCACCGCCAGTCCGGTGAGGATCACCGCGATCCCGAATATTGTCAGTTCCAATTGCTACGCCCCCCTCCGTTCAGCCGCGCTCATTGGCCGTCTCATGCCGAGCGCCGGTAAAGAACCGCCGGCGGCGTATCGGCCAGCTCCTTGTCCGCCGCCATCGCGCGCTCGACGACAGCGAGAAATTCGTGCTTGAACCGCTCCGCCGAAAAGCGCAAGGCATTGCGCCGGCACACTTCGCCGCGCAACGGCGGGCGCGCTTCGAAACGCTCGACCGCATCGACGATCGATGCGACAGTCTGCTCGCCGAAGAAAACGCCTGTACCGCGCTCAGGATCGGCTGAATCGACGACAATCTCGCGCACGCCGCCACGCCCGTACGCGATGACCGGAGTGCCGCAGGCCTGCGCTTCGACCACCGAAATGCCGAAGTCTTCTTCCGCGGCGAACACGAACGCGCGCGCGCGTTGCATGTAGTCGACCAGCACCGCGTCGGGCTGATAGCCGAGCAGCGTCACGTTCGGCGTCGCGCATGCCTTGGCGCGCGCGAAATCGGGACCGTCGCCGATCACGACGAGACGCCGCGACGGCATCGCCGCGAACGCCTCGACGATCAGCGGAATCCGCTTGTAAGGCACCATGCGCGACGCGATCAGATAGAAGTCTTCGTGCTGCGTAGCGAGTTCGAAGCGCTCGACATCGACCGGCGGATAGATCACGGCTGCGTCGCTGCCATAGGCCTTCCGGATGCGCCTTGCGATGAAGGCCGAATTGGCGACCAGCGCGTCCACGCCATGCGCGGTGCGCTGGTCCCAGATCCGCATGTAGTGAAGCAAAACCCGCACGATCCAGCTCTTCATGCCGCGCTGCATATCGGCTTCGGCCAGATACTGATGCTGCAGATCCCACGCGTAGCGAATCGGCGAATGCACGTAGCTCACATGCACCTGATGCGGCCCGGTCAGCACGCCCTTGGCCACCGCATGGCTCGATGAAATCACGAGATCGTAGGCCGACAGATCGAACTGCTCGATTGCGAGCGGCATCAGCGGAAGATAGTGGCGAAACTTGCTGCGCGCCCAGGGCAAATGTTGAATAAACGACGTGTGCGCATGCTTTCCTCCCAGCGCCCCGCGCTGCGACTCCGGAAAGAAATCGACAATGCTGTAGAGATCGGCCTGTGGAAACAGTTGAAGAATCTGTTCCACCACCTTTTCCGAACCCGCATACGCGGCGAGCCAGTCATGCACGACAGCAACCCGGCCGAAACGGCAGGTATCGTTCGCGACGGCGGCGGCAAGCGTTACATTAGCCACGGCGAGATCTCCTCGATCAGCTTGACTGCCGTGGCGCGCCACGTCAGCGCCGCGGTACGCGCGCGGCCCCGCTCGCGCAGGCTCGCGCGCAACGTGGCGTCGCCGGTGATCTGTTGGAGCAGGCGCGCCAGTTCCGCTGGATCGTCAGGCGACGTGTAGAGCACGGCATCGCCGCACGCTTCCTGCACGGCCGGCAGTCTCGAGGCAATGACGGGACAGCCGAGCGCGAGCGCCTCGACGGGCGGCAATCCGAAGCCCTCGTACCGCGACGGATAGACGAAACAGGCCGCGCGCCGGTACAGCGCCGCGAGTTCGCCGTCGCTCACATAGCCAAGGTGCTTGACGAACGCGGGCAACGCCTGCTGGCCCGTTCCGTACACCCGCGCATCGCCGCCGCCCACCACCACGATGTCGAACTGCGCGTCGCGAATCAGGCGCGCGGCCTCGGCCACGAGACGAAAATTCTTGTGCCGGTTGAGGCTTCCCACCGCGAGCACGAACGGACGTCCGTGCAACGTCTCCGCCACTGCGCCTTCGTCCTGCTGCACGCGCAACATGTGTTCGCCGCTTTCCGGCACGACGCCGATCTTGCCCGCGGGAATCCGGTACGCGTCGCTGAGCTCACGCCGCGAAAATTCCGACACGGTGATCACGCGCTGCGAGACGCGGCCGATACGCGGCGCCATCACGCGATACCAGGCGACGAACGAACGGCTGTAGCTGTCGGGCACGCGCGTGGGTGCGGCGTCGTGCAGCACGGTCACCTGGCGGCCATACAGCAGCGGCCCGGAATTGCAGAGGTTGAGCAATAACTGGCCGCTTGCCGCCTGCGGCAATGCGAGCTGTTCCCAGCGCAGGCCGCCGCCATTACCGCTCGCGCGCAGCCTGATATGCCGGAACGGGTTGGACATACACGCCAGCGCCTGAGGCACGACGATTTCCGTCGTGAGTCCGGCGACAAGCGGATCGCGCAGTTCGACTAACTGATCGAGCGCGCGAAGGGTCTCGAAAGCGAAGCGATCGACACCGGTCGCGCGGCGGCCCAGAAAGCGGCCATTGATCAGCAGGTTGGGAGCATGTTTCATCGACGAAGTCCGAGGCATCGCTGACGGCCGGACTCGATCCGTGCGCGCGGTTACCGTCACCACGCGAACGGATTCGACCTGCCAGGCAATGCGGTTCACATGGCTCCCAGTGTGGCTAATCTTCGCATCGGAGAATGTTCGCCGTCGCCCATAGCCGCGTTGATCCGCGCAATCGCTGCGGCTTCGGCCTATCGCTTCACCAGCGACTTGACGTGCCGCAAGCCGTCGATCGCCACAGCTTTCGAGCGGTCCACGACATCCGATCTCCCCGGCGGCCGCGGCTTGATTCCAAACCTGCGCAGATAATAGTTAGCGCGATAAGTATCGGCAAAACGCCGCGGCAATTCCATGTTCAGGCTGACCGAGACCGATACGCTGTCGTGGTTTTGCACCCAATGAGACGCATGCGTCGGGATATGCACCGCATCGCCTGGACACAGCGTGAAGCGCCGCGCGACCTCCTCCGCATGGGGCTTGTAGGTACCCGCGTTGTTCGCGACCGAGTAATACCGCTCGATCTCTTCTTCCGTGGTCACGCTGCGGTCCATCGGATCGCAGATCCAGATGTCCTTCGAGCCCTGAACCTGCGCGAGGAAATTAACCTCGGCGTCGAAATGAAAAGCCGATTTGCGCCGAGGCGACGTGACGAGCACGATCATTTCGGCATTGCTGAGAAGTTTGGAACCTTCGGGGCCGGCAATCTCGAGCAGGAATGCCACGAATTCGTCGAGCAGCGCCTTGTAGGCCCGATTGGTCTCGACATGTTTCATCACGAGCCAGGCGCCCGCGGTGTCGATGTGGTCGAAAATCTCGTGAATCGTCATGGCCGGCCTGGGCGTGGTTCCCCATTTGTCGGCAAAACCGAAATCGCCGGCGTCGAAATAGAGGTCGCCCGCGCGTCCGGACGCTTCCACGGCCGCCTCTTCCAGCGCCTCGATCGAAAATTCCCGATGGCCGGCAAGCGGATGATGCACTCCAAACGCTTTCTTATGAAGCTCGCACCGGCACTCCGCGAGCGGATCGTCGGTGGTCCATTGAGTCGATGCTTTGTCATGGGTTGGCATGGATTTTCTCCGCGCGCATTGTGTTTTGACAGAAAATACAGCTGCGTTCTGGCAAGGTCAGAACCGGCTGTAGCCGCTGTGCGCTTCGAGACCAAAATCCAACCAGACAACTTCCCTGGCGATGCTTACGGTTTCCGTATGTACGCTTGCCGGATCGCTGCAGCAGCGATCCGGACAGTAGTGATTGCCTAGTCGGCGGCGGCTCGTCCCCCTTCCTTGACGACGCCGTAGCTCGCATAGCCATAAGCCGCGTATGCGTCGCCATAGCGCCCGGGGCGCGACACAGTATCGTTGAATATCACGCCGCGAATCGGCACGCCGACCTGTTCGAAGCGGCGCACTGATTCGCGCAGATCCGACACGCTGGTGGCGCCCTGGCGTGCGATCACGAACACCGTCCCCGCCAGCTTGCCGATGATGCCGGCGTCCGCGACCGGCAACACCGGCGGCGCGTCGATCAGCACGAGGTCATAGTTTTCGTTGGCCCACGCCACGAATTCCTTGAAACTGCCTTCGCGCAGCAGTTCGCTCGCATTGGTCACATAGCCGCCCGTCGCGACGAAGTCGACGCCCGGCATGACCTCGCGATACACCACCTGGTCGTAATCCTGATTCAGCTCGAAGAGGTTCGTGACGCCGGGAGTACTCGGCACGCCCATGTGCTGGTTCAGCGAGCCGCGCCGCAAATCGGCGTCGATCAGCAGCACGCGCTTGCCCGATGCGCCGAACACAGCCGCGAGGTTGACCGAGACGAACGACTTGCCCACCATCGGGGTCGGCCCTGCCAGCAGCACGACGCGATTGGCGGCATCTTCGAGCGAATGTTCGAGCGCGCTGCGGAAACTGCGCAGGCTTTCGACCGCCGGATCGAATACGGCCTTATGCGCCAGCACCATGTTCGTGCCCGGCGCGCCGCGCGGCACGCGGCGCGTCAGCGAATGCTGGATGCGGCTGCGCGGCACCGCCGCGAAAACCGCGAGCCCCGTGCCGACTTCGATCTCGTCGATCACGGAAACGCCGCGCTTGAGCCTGTGACGCAGCAGCACGATGCCGGCGCCGATAAAGAATCCGGTGAAGAACGCCGCCATCATCAGCACGGCGCGCTTGGGCCGGACCGGGCTTTCGCCCGGCACCGCCGCGTCGATCATGCGCACATTCGATACACGGCCGGCCTTGAGCAGACGCATCTGCTCGCGGTTATTCAGCAGATTCGTGTAGATGTTCGTATCGACAGTCACTTCGCGCTGCAGACGCACGAGGCGCTGCTCGAGCGGCGGCAATGCGCGCGTCTGTCCCGCAAGATCTTTCAGCGACTTCTCGGCTTCGGCGACTTGCCCGTTCACGGCGACAAGCGCCGGGTTGTCTTCGGTGAAACGCGCCATCAACATGGCGCGCTGCTGACGCAGATCGGCGATACGCTGCTGCGCGATCGCGGAACTCTGCAGCAGCGCCGTCGCCTCGGCGCCGAGGTTCACGGCCCCGTGTTCGGAGCGGAACGTGTTGTACTCGTTCTCGGCCGCCTCGAGTTGCGCCTTCAACTGCGGCAGTTGCTGGTCGAGGAAGGCAATCGATTTTTCCGCTTCCTCCTGCGTGCGCTTCGCGTTCTGCCGCAGGTATTCGCTGCCGATCGCATTCAGAATAGTGGCGGTCAGATCGGGATCCTCGCCGTCGAGCACCACGCCGATGACGTCGGATTCCTTACCTTTTTCCGAAATGGCCAGTGCGGTCTGCAGCGTTTTGATCGCCGTCAGTTCGGAGCTGCGCGACATATCGAAGTCCGTGCCCGGCTGCGCATCGATACGGTTCACCAGCAGCTCGATCACGCCGCCCGACACCGGCGCATGCAGCTTTTCACCCACATGTCCTTCGATCGTCAGGGTGCGGTATGCGAGCGTGTAGGCGCCGTTGCCGTGGTAAGTCAGGACGAACGGCTTGCCCAGCAGGCTCGATGGCAAGTCGAATTGCGACACGTCGATTGCTTCGTCGCCCCACGCGTACCCTTGCCACCCCGCCCAGTCGCCCAGATTCAGATGTTGCGAGGCCCAGCGGCCCACGACGGGGAAATAGCGCGGCGTCGCATGAATATAGAGCCTGGTCGCATCCACGGCCGACGAGACGACGAGCCGCGAACGCAGCACCTCGATTTCCGCGGTCGCGCCGGTCTTGATCGCGAACTGCGCCGAGATATCGGAGAGCGCCGTTTTCGCGGGGTTCGGGTTCTCCTCCACCTGAATCAGGATGTCCGATTGATACACCGGCGGCGCGAGCAGCGCGTACAAGCCGCCCATCAGCGTGCAGACCGCGGCGACGATCAGGATCGTCTTGCGGCCCGAGTACAGCGTATCGAGCAGATTGCCCATATGTCCGCCGTCGGGCGCGATCGGCATGACCGTCTCGATGGGCCCTTCCAGCAGATAGTCACGCTGATTCATCTTGTTCTCCAGGTGGCGTGCGCGCTGAGTGTCGTAGCTTCCGTTCATGCGAGCTTCAATAACCGGCCGCGCGGCTCGCGGCCGCGGCTTGGGTAGTCGGCAAAATCAGACTGATGACGCGACTCCACTTCACGAGCGTGGACGTATCGACGAACACGACATCGTTGGGTTGGAGCGCGAACGAATCGGCCATGGCCATCGCGGAGGCATTGCTCGCGTCGAGATGGAACACGACCGGATTGTTGCTATCCTGTCCACGCACAACGTAGACCTGCGACGCATCGGCCGACGCCTGGGCGATGCCGCCCGCGTTGCCGAGCGCCTGGTTCAGCGACATATGGCCGTTGTTGAACGCCACGCCGCCGGGGCGTTCCACCTCGCCGACCACGAAGACCTTGCTGTCCGCCGCGGCGAACACCCGTACGAGGTCGCCGTCGCGCAAAACGATGCGATCGGGGTTGAAGCCCTTGCGGATCATCTCCGGCATGTCCACCGCGACGGTGGTGTCGCCGCGCGTCACGGCAACCCGCGAACGGTCGGCCAGGCTCGTAAAGCCGCCCGCCCGGTTGATGGCCTCGGGCAGTGTCATCGGCCGGTCGTTGAGCACCTCGACACCTGGCGTCTTGACCTCGCCGTCCACGTAGACGCGCTTGCTGCGATACGTCTGGATCCGCACCGTGACCTGGGGCTTCCTCACGTAGCGCGCGAGCTTTTCGGAGAGCGCATCGCGCACACCCATCTCCGACATGCCTTCGACCTTCAGCGGACCAATATAGGCATACTGAATGAAGCCGTCGTTGTCGACCGTGTAGCCCGGAGACACGGACCGGTCTCCCGCCGGGCTGTCGTTGCCGCTGTTCGACGTGGGCAGGTTGAGTTCGGGGTGATCCCAGACCACGATGCTGAGAATGTCGCCGGGCCCGATCTGGTAAGGCGAAGGTTTGGCGAACAGATTCTCCACGTCTGCGGGGACGCCTTTGGGGCGCGCGGCAAGTTCCTTTTGCACCAGTTCGCTCGTGATCTCGACGAGCTGGGCGTTCGCCGCGCCGGGAATGCCCTTGTTCACCACGCTCTCAGGCACGCCCACACCCGAAGCGCCGCCCGTCGCCGCGGCTGCGTTGCTCGCCGCGGCGGCGCCGCCGCTGGTGCCGGAATTCGACCCCGGACCGCCGTACGTCATGCCCGGCGCCATCGCGCAACCGCTCAGCACCACGAGCGCGAGCCACGCGGCGCACACGGCTCCGCGGCGCAGCGTTCGCGTCACGCCGGCACGCCGCGCGCAGCGCATGCGCGCATCGATCGATTCCATCGCATAGAGTCCCATCGCAATCCCCCAAGATTCGTTACCCAGGTTCCGGGTCATGCCGTGTGGCCCGGATACCCGACGTGTCAGCGTTCCCGCCTCGCATTCCCGCCTCGCATCCCCGCTTAATACGCCCCGCTACCGCGAATCACCACGAAAAATGTCTTGAACAGAATCCCGATGTCCTTGCGGAACGTCCAGTTCATGACATAAGAAACGTCGAGCGAAACGCGCGTCGCGTAGTCGACATCGTTGCGCCCACTCACCTGCCACAAGCCCGTGATGCCGGGCGTCGCCATCAGGTAGTACTTGCTCGCCTCGCCGTAGCGCTCGAGCTCCTGGTCGACGATCGGACGCGGTCCAACAAAGCTCATCTCGCCGCGCAGGACATTCCAGATCTGCGGCAACTCATCGAGACTCGTGCGCCGCAGAAAGCGGCCGATTCGCGTGATGCGCACGTCGTTCTTGAGCTTGAATTCGCGCTCCCACTCGGCGCGTGCCTCGGCGTCGCTCGCCAGCAGATCCTTGAGCACCTGCTCCGAATTCACGACCATCGAGCGAAACTTCAGACAACGAAATTTCCTCCCGTGACGTCCGACACGCGTGTGTCCGTAGAACGCCGGCCCGCCATCGCGCTTGACTATCATCGCGATCAGGGCGAAGACGGGCGCGAGCAAAACGATTGCACCTGCCGCCGCGACAATGTCAAAGAGACGCTTCAACGCATGCCCGACGACGGCGCTGCGAACCGCACTGCTGCGCGCGGTGACCTCGAGCGGCTCGCGGTTCCACCATGCACGCGTCAGACGCAGCACGCTGAATTCCGAAAAGAACAAGGTGTGCGACAGCAGCAGCGAAATACCCGTTGTCAGCGTCCAGTAAATAAACCAGGGCAACGGCAGCAAATGATCGCGATGAATCGCGTAAAGCAGCACGAGGCCGCACAACTGCACCGCGAGCCAGGCGAGCGCCGTGCGGGCCGCCACATTGAAGACGGACCGGCTGCCGCCGCGCGTACCGTAGGTCCCGCAAGCGGGAAACACCGACAACGCAAGCGCCGCACAAAACGCCACCAGCGTGGGATCGGGGTGATGCGCCTCACCCATCATTGCGAAATTCAGGTTAAGGTGTGCGCCGCATACGGCGCCCAACACGATCAGCACAATATCGACCGTACGTTGCGTTAGCTCAGACATGTCCCCTACCTCAGTGCGTGTCGTGTCCGTCAGACGTTCGTGCTCTGGAACGGTCGTCGACTGGAAGCGAACATATGGATCACTGTGCTTCGGGAGATCCACGCGTTCGCACCGCCCGCCCCGATAAGCCATGGCAACACATTAAGGTTTGAGCAATGGCGAATCCGTGCGCAATCCCACCAACCATTCGCGGTCGTCGCCGGCTTGCCGTGTGCGCCGCGTGGGAGCGGCATCGAAGGACAGGTGTAAACGTTGCGTTGTGCGCGCTCGCGCACATAAGCGCCTTGCCTTTCGCGAATGCTCTCGCGAAAGGCACGCCGTCAGGCAAGTGGATTGTTAGAGAGGATTCCGTAGCTTCGTGCCGGCGATCTGTTCAGGGCGGAGATCGTTCGCTTGCAATCGCGAAATACGCTGCAAGCGAAATTTAATCTTCCGCGGAATGCCGAACCGTTCGCCGACGCACACACGAACCACGCAACGACGCGTCAGAATGGTTTCCCAATGCCCCTCTCATGGAGGGACTGCCATCGAGATGCCGGCACGGAGCGGGTCGCGCGGAACCGGCAGCTTTCCCACGCGAGGAATACGCCGTGAAGCATCCCGTAGCAACCACCGCTGTTCTGCTTTCCGCACTCGCATGCGCATCGACGGCGCACGCGGGCGATGCGGTGCGGGCGATGCCGGCCGACGCGTTTATCGACACGCTCGGTGTCGGCATCCACCTGACCTATATGGATACCGCCTACGCCGATGTGCGCAACGTCTACGACGATCTGAAGTGGCTCGGCATTCACCATGTTCGCGACTATCCGCCTGGCGATAAGCCGCCGTTTTCAACCTACGTCTTTCTCGCGCAGCTCGGCATCAAGTTCAACGTGCTGACGAACCCCGATTTTGCGTGGTCGATCGGCGCGGCGGCGCGATTGAACGCGGCGGTGCCCGGCAGTGTCGCGGCCTTCGAAGGTTCGAACGAAATCGACAACTGGCCGGTCTCGTACCGCGGTCTCACGGGCGCCGCGGCCGGACTCGCGCAGCAACGCGAGATCTACGAACGCGTCCGCGCAACGCCGCAGCTCGCGGGCGTACCCGTCTACGACCTCACCGGCTTCGACACAAAGAAGGTCGAGTCGCGTGCGGGTTCCGCCAATTACGCGAACCAGCATGTCTACCCGCAAAACGGCGAACAACCGACCTATAACTCGAATGGCGACCGGTGGATGCCGTCGGCCATCGATGCCGTCAAGAAATACCCGTTGCCGATGGTGATCACCGAATTCGGCTACTTCTCGATGCCGCAGTCGGGCTGGTACATGATCGGCGTCGACGAGCCGACGCAGGCCAAAGGCATTCTCAACGGCTATATGGATGCGGCGGCGGCCGGCGTGAAGCGGACTTACGTCTACGAACTGCTCGACCAGAAGCCGGACCCGCAGAACAGGAGCGGCGAAATGCACTTCGGGCTGTTTCGCATCGACAACAGCCCCAAGCCCGTCGCCCACGCGATTCGCAATCTCACGTCGATCCTGAACGCGGGCAAAAGCCGCCGCGCTAACGCAGCCGCGGCGCGCGGCACGCTCGCTTATACGCTGTCGGACATGCCGGTGTCGGCAAACAGCCTGCTGCTGCGGAAAAAGGACGGCCGCTTCGTGCTTGCGCTATGGAACGAAACGCCGATCTGGGACCGGGCGATCGGCAAACCGGTTGTGAGCCCACCCGCCCGCGTCGGCATCGACTTCGGTAGCAAGGCAAGCCGGGTCGACCTGTACGATCCGCTCGTTTCGGCGACACCGTCGGCCAGCCATCGCGACGTGAACCAGCTCAGCGTGGACGTGCCCGATCACGTGATTCTGCTCGAAGTCACGCCCGCGGGTGCGCCGGGAACGTAGGCACGACGTGGTGCGCGAGCCGCGCGCCTTGCGACGCACGGCGCGCCGCCTCATCCCCTGCCGTAACTGTCGTCGAAGCGCACGATGTCGTCCTCGCCAAGGTACGCGCCCGATTGCACCTCGATCACCTCGAGCGGCAGCTTGCCCGGGTTTTCGAGGCGATGTTGCACGCCCAGCGGAATAAAGGTCGACTCGTTTTCGCCGAGCAGGAACTGCTCTTCGCCGCGCGTCACGCGCGCGGTGCCGCGCACGACGATCCAGTGCTCGGCGCGATGGTGATGCAGTTGCAACGACAGACGTGCGCCCGGCTGCACGACGATGCGCTTCACCTGGAAGCGCTCGCCGCGGTCGATCGAATCGAAGAAACCCCACGGGCGGCGCACCTTGCGGTGCTGATCGGCTTCGGGCGCCTGTTCGGCCTTGATCCGCGCGACCAGTCCCTTGACGTCCTGCACGCGCGAACGGTCCGCGACGAGCACCGCGTCCGCGGTTTCGACGACCACCACGTTGGTGGTGCCGACGCATGCGACGAGGCGCCCTTCCGAATGCGCGTAGCTTGCGGTCGCGCCTTCGAACATGACGCGGCCGCGCGCGACGTTGCCGTCGGCGTCCTTGGCGTGCGCGTCCCATACGGCGTCCCACGAACCGAGATCGGACCAGCCCGCTTCGAGCGGCACGACCACGCCCTGGCAAGGCAATTCGTCGGTACCGAGGTGTTCCATCACGGCGTAATCGATCGAATCGGACGGGCTCTGTTCGAACTGCGCGGCGCCCGGGCGCAGGAATGCACCGTCGTGGCGGCATTCCGCGAACGAGGCGACGCACGCGTCGTGCATGGCCGGCTGCAGGCGCCTGACCGCTTCGAGCCAGATCGATGCGCGCACCACGAAAATGCCGCTATTCCACCAGTACTGGCCGCTCGCCAGGTATTGCGATGCAAGTTCCTGCGCGGGCTTCTCGACGAAGCATTCGATATGGCGCGCGCCATCCTGCAACGCCGCGCCGATCCGGATATAGCCGAAGCCGGTATCCGGGCGCGTCGGCGGCACGCCAAGCGTGACGATCGCGCCGCCTTCCGCGTGGCAGGCCGCCGCGAGAATCGCACGCTGGAATGCGCCGACATCGGCGATCGAGTGATCGGCCGGCATCGCGACAAGAATCACGTCCTCGCCATGCGCCGATGCGACCACCGCTGCGAGCGTCAGCGCCGGCGCGGTGTCGCGGCGCGCCGGCTCGACCACGAGCCGTGCGTTGACACCGTTCGCATGCAACTGTTCGATTGCGACAAAACCGTGCTCTTCGCCGCACATGATGATCGGCGCACCGGCCACCTTGCGCTCGGCGGGAAAGTTCGCCATGCGCCGCACTGTCGTCTGCAGCAGCGAGTCGGGGCCGACGATGTCGAGCAGCTGTTTCGGACAGTTCGCGCGCGACATCGGCCACAGCCGCGTGCCCGAGCCGCCCGCGAGCACGACGGGCGCGAGCGCAAGGGTTTGCGAAGGCGGCAATTCGCCTGCAAGACATGCGCGCGATCGTTCGTCGAGGGTGCGGGCGATGGTTTCACTCTGTTCGCTATCCAACATTTTAGATTCCTAAATAAGGAGACGTTTCATTGGCCGAACCGTCGGCACAGGACCCAATGCGTCCGATGACGTTCAGTTTCCCTTTAGCGAAATCGAAGAACGGTGCGCCAGCGCGCGTAGCGATGCATGTGATTTGCGGGTCCGATCCGTGCGCGGTCCGCATGTCGCGCGCGTGGTCGCGCCTCACGCGCCGGACGCGCGAACCGGTTATACGGTCAGTGTGGTAAAGCGCACATAAGACGCTTGCGATCCGGCGAACTTGCAGCGAACGGGCGGCACGGTCTCATTTCACGCCCTGCCGACCGCCGGAAAAGAGAAACGCCGTACGCAGCAGGTTGCTGCGCACGGCGTTCTGAAGAATCGATCGCGATCGGGACCGCGGCCGAATCAGCGCGAGATTGGGCTCAACGCTTCGGGTAGTCGATGCGCTCCACGCCCGTTTCCGTGCCGAGCAGACAGATATTGGCGCCACGGCCCGCGAAGAGCCCGACCGTGACGACGCCGGGCCACGCATTGATCTGCGTTTCAAACGCAAGCGGATCGCTGATCTGCAGACCTTTGACGTCGATGATCTCGTTACCGTTGTCGGTCACGAACGGCGTGCCTTCTTTCGTCACACGCACGACCGGCACGCCGCCGAGCGCCGTCACGCGGCGCCCGATCGCGGTGCGCGCCATCGGCACGACTTCGATCGGCAGCGGAAACTGGCCGAGCACATCGACGCGCTTGCTCGCATCGACAATGCAGACGAATACGTCGGACACCGACGCGACGATTTTCTCGCGCGTCAGCGCGCCGCCGCCGCCTTTGATCATCGCGCCGCTGCGATCGATTTCGTCGGCGCCGTCCACATACACGGGCAGCGAGTCGATTTCGTTCAGATCGAACACCTTGATGCCGAGCGCCTGCAAACGCGCGGTACTCGCTACCGAACTCGACACCGCGCCGCGATAACGGCTCTTGTGCGCCGCGAGCGCATCGATGAAGCAGTTCGCCGTGGAGCCGGTGCCGACGCCGATGACCGCGCCGTCGGGCACGTTGGCATTCACATAGTCGGCGGCGGCCTGGCCGACCAGTTGCTTGAGTTCGTCTTGAGTCATGGGAGTCAGGATACGGGCATGCGAAGAAACCGCCAGTTTACAGGACTCGCGCCCGCACAGGGGACGGGTGCGTGCAGCGGCTGCCTAACAGCGCCGCCTGATCATCGATGACTGGATTGACCCGCTTGACCCGCGCCGCTCACGGCGCCTGCTTCGCTTCGCCCGCTGCGGCAGGCATGTATTTGTCGAGTAGCGCCTGCGCAATCGCATCGGTTTCCGCGTCCGGGTTGCCCGCATAGTCGCGCGGCCGGAAGTGCATCTGGAACGCCGCGAACACGCGCCGCGTTTTCTCGTCGAGCACGCCGTCGGTGGCGACGTCGTAGCCGTAGCGCGCGAGTTTCCGCTGCAGGCCCAGCACGTCGGCAGGCGCATCGGGTGCGCGGCCCGCGAGGTCCGCGGTGACCGTCGCCGCATCGGGCCATGCGCCGACGCCGGCCTCGTAGAGCCGCTGCCACGGAAAGAGCGGGCCCGGGTCGGTCTTGCGCTGCGGCGCGATATCGCTGTGACCGACCACACGCGTCGGCGGAATGCCATAGCGCGAGACAATGTCCTTCGCCAGGCGGACCAGCGCGTCGACCTGCGCGGGCGGATACGGCTGCCAGGTGCGTCCCTGCGGCGTGTCGACCGGGCCGAGGTTGACGTTTTCGATTCCGATCGATGCGGCGTTGAGCTCGGTCGTGCCCTGCCAGGAACTGACGCCCGCATGCCACGCGCGCTGCGATTCCGGCACGAGCTGCCAGACGACGGGCTCGCCGTTTTTGATCGGCGGGGCCGCCGGCACGAGGTAATGCGCGCTGACCTGTTCGGTGGTCAGCACGTTCAACGACTGCGCTTCGTCGATTTCCGTGTAGTGCATGACGAGGAAACGGATGCGCGTGTCCGCGTATTGCGCGTGATGGCTTGTGTCGGCGTAGTAGGTGCCGCGGTCGACGGTCGTGGTCGAACAGGCGGCGAGTAGCGCGGCGGTGCCAACCGCAAAAGCAATACCGACGGATCGGCGGACGGGCGCCGTATTGCGTCGGCGAGTGCGGGCGAAAGTCATCGTGACGGTTCTTGTTCTGGAAGGACCGATAAGCAGCCGCGCAACAGATTGGGTAGAAAGCGCGGCATTGGCTTTGCGGGCTGCTTTGTGGACCGCGGTACGGTCTACTTCGCCGCCGCCCTCTGCCTCACCGCTTCGAACAGACACACGCCGCTCGCCACCGAAACGTTCAGGCTCTCCACACTCCCCGCCATCGGAATATGCATGACCTCATCGCAGGTGTCGCGCGTGAGGCGGCGCATACCCTCGCCTTCCGCGCCCATCACGAGCGCGACGGGCCCGTCGAGCTTGGTCTGATAGAGGCCCGCGGGCGCATCGCCGGCCGTGCCGACCACCCAGACGCCCGCATCCTTCAGTTCGCGCAGCGCGCGTGCGAGATTCGTGACGGTGATATACGGCACCGTGTCGGCCGCGCCGCTCGCCACCTTCGCGGCGGTCGCGTTGAGGCCGACCGCGCGGTCGCGCGGCGCGATCACCGCATGCGCGCCGGCTGCATCGGCCACGCGCAGGCAGGCGCCCAGATTGTGCGGGTCCGTCACGCCATCGAGCACGAGCAGCAGCGCCGGCCCGGACAGCCCGTCGAGCAGTTCGGCCAGATTCTGCGCGAGCGGCAAATCGGTTGCGCGCGCAACGACACCCTGATGACGCTCGGTATGCGCGAGACCCCACAACCGCGTTTCGTCGGCGGCAATCACGCGCACGCCGGCTTCCTTCGCCATGTGCAGGAATTCGTTCATGCGGCGGTCGCGCCGCGTCTGATCGTAGTAGACATCTTCGACGGTCGACGCATCGTGCCGCATCCGCGCGATCACCGCATGAAACCCGTATAAAACCTTAAGACGTGACATGACTGAAACTACCTTTTATTAGCGAACGCCGTTCGTTAGCGCGTCAGCGCTTTTTTCTGGACTGGCCCTTCGCCGACTTCGCCGACGCCGAACGCGACGACGAACGCTTCTTCGCCGCACCGCGCGCCACGCGCGCTTCCTTCACTGCCACACTCGGCGCGGGCGCCGCCTTCTTGCGATGCGCGCCTTCGCCCGGCGCCAGCGAGCGCACGCGCGGTCCGCCGTCACCACGCTCGCCACCCGATTTCTCGAGCGCCACGGCGCGGCTCGAGGGCGGCTTGATCGGCGTATCGCGCACGAGGCGGAAATCGATCTTGCGCGCATCGAGGTCGACGCGGCTCACCTGCACACGCACGCGGTCCGACAACCGGTAGCGGATGCCCGTGCGTTCGCCGCGCAGTTCGTTGCGAATTTCGTCGTACTGGAAGTAATCGGAACCGAGTTCGGTCACATGCACGAGCCCTTCGATAAAGAGCGCGTCGAGCTGCACGAAGATGCCGAACGACGTCACGCCGCTCACCATGCCGCCGTACTCTTCGCCGAGCTTGTCGCGCATGAAGTAGCACTTGAGCCATGCTTCGACGTCGCGCGACGCTTCGTCCGCGCGCCGTTCGTTCGACGAGCAATGCAGCCCGAGCTCTTCCCAGATCGCGGTGTTTTCGCGGCGGCGGCCCGCGCGCTTTTCGTCGTCGGCCTGCATTGCGCGCGCGCGTGGCGATAGCGCGGTATTCAGCACGACGCCTTCGGGCGCCTCCGGCTGGTATTTGCGCCCTTGCAAAATCGCGTAGATCGCACGGTGCGTCAGCAGGTCCGGGTAGCGGCGAATCGGGCTCGTGAAGTGCGCGTAGGCCTCGTACGCAAGGCCGAAGTGGCCGATGTTGTCGGGGCTGTAGACGGCCTGCTGCATCGAGCGCAGCAGCATGGTCTGCAGCATCTGCGCGTCGGGCCGGTCGCGAATGTGCGCCATCAGCGCCGCGTAGTCGCTGGCGTGCGGCGTCTCGCCGCCCGTCAGCGTGAGGCCCATGCCGCGCAGGAACGTGCGCAGATTTTCGAGCCGCTCGGCGGTCGGCCCGGCGTGCACGCGATACAGCCCCGCGTGCCGGTTACGCTTCATGAAGTCGGCCGCGCAGACGTTCGCGGCCAGCATGCATTCTTCGATCAGCTTGTGCGCGTCGTTGCGATGGCGCGGCACGATCTGCTCGATCTTGCCCTGCGCGTTGCAGACAATATAAGTTTCGGTCGTATCGAAATCGATCGCGCCGCGCTTCTGGCGCGCCGCGAACAGCGACTTGTAAACGCCGTACAAATTTTGCAGATATGGCAGCAGCGCCGCGCGGCGCGCGGCCTCCGGTCCCTTCGTATTCGCGAGCACCGCGGCGACCTCGGTGTACGTGAGACGCGCGGCCGAGTGCATGACGCCCGGATAGAACTGATACGCCTTGATCTCGCCGCGCGCGGTGATCACCATGTCGCAGACGAGCACACAGCGGTCGACGTTCGGGTTCAGCGAACACAGCCCGTTCGACAACTTTTCCGGCAGCATTGGAATCACGCGGCGCGGGAAATACACGGACGTGCTGCGCTCGATTGCATCGACGTCGAGACCGCCGCGCGGCAGCACGTAGTGCGAGACGTCGGCAATCGCGACGATCAGACGGAAACCGTCGCCACGGCCGACCTTCATCGGCTCGCAGTACACGGCGTCGTCGAAGTCACGCGCGTCTTCGCCGTCGATCGTCACGAGCGGCACGTCACGCAGGTCGACACGATGCCGCAGGTCCGCGGGCCGCACTTCGTCGGGCAGCTTTGCCGCCGCCTCGAGCGCCGCGTCGCTGAATTCGTGCGGCACACCGTATTTGCGCACCGCGATTTCGATTTCCATGCCCGGGTCGTCGATATCGCCCAGCACCTCGACGACGCGCCCGAGCGGCTGCGAATGCCGGCTCGGAAAATCGGTGAGTTCGACCACCACCACCTGCCCGACCTTCGCTTTCTTCGTATTCTGCGTGATCAGGATGTCATGGCCGATGCGCTTGTCTTCGGGCGCGACGATCAGCGCGCCGTTCTCGTTGAGCAGACGCCCGATCACGCGCTTGTTCGCGCGGTCCGTGACTTCGACGATGTGGCCTTCAGGCCGCCCGCGCCGGTCGTAGCCAACGATGCGCGCGAGCACGCGGTCGTTGTGCATGACCTTCTGCATTTCGCCGTTCGGCAGGAACAGGTCGTCCTGACCGTCGTCGCGCACGAGAAAACCGTAGCCGTCGCGATGACCCTGCACGCGGCCGGCGACGAAATTGGACGGATGGGTCAGCTGATAATGCCCGCGCGGATCGAGCCGGATCTGGCCGTCGCGTTCCATCGCGGCCAGCCGTTTGAAGAAGCCTTCGCGTTCCTGGCGCTTGATCGAAAGCGCCTCGGCGATGTCGTTCGCAGCAAGCGGCGTTTCGCTCGTGCGCAGCACGCCGAGGATTTCTTCGCGGCTCGGAATGGGATACGGATATTTGCTCAAGGGCTTATCGATGGTTTTTCTCGGTGCGTGGACGTCGCGGATCAGGTGCCGGGCTCACGCTGCGCGGCGCTCACGCTCCGTCGGGCTCGCCCTGCTGTCAACGTACTGCTGTCAACGTACTGCTGCGGGCCATTCTATCATCCGTCTCTTAATGCAAACCGCGTGGTGAAGCGCGTACGCAAGGCGTTGCGGCCCGCGTCGAGGCGCATTCGGCGGCCCGTGATCGGCTTCCGCCAAACGCTTGACAGAGTCTGATAGCTCGCTATAATTGCGGTCTTTGCTGTTGCGCGGCGGTTTGGGTTTTACATGTGCAGCGGCAGAAAAGACACCTTGCCCAGGTGGCGAAATTGGTAGACGCACTAGGTTCAGGTCCTAGCGGTGGCAACACCGTGGAGGTTCGAGTCCTCTCTTGGGCACCATATTTGAAAAGGTCGGCTTTTGCCGGCCTTTTTCGTTTTGCGCCCAGGAAGCAAAGCGCCTGCGCGCTTTGCGGGAGGACTCGAAAGGCTGCGCTTGCAAGCGCAGCCGGGGTCGCGCACGTGTGACCGAGTCCTCTCTTGGGCACCATATTTGAAAAGGTCGGCTTTTGCCGGCCTTTTTCGTTTTGGACGCGGCTTGTTGTGGGCTCCTGTATTGGGCTGCGGGCTTTTAAACTTCCATTGACACAATACATCATCCCGCTACAATAGCGGTCTAGCTTGAGACGTGCCCAGGTGGCGGAATTGGTAGACGCACTAGGTTCAGGTCCTAGCGGTGGCAACACCGTGGAGGTTCGAGTCCTCTCCTGGGCACCACGTATTCAAAAAGCCGGCGCAAGCCGGCTTTTTCCATTTCAGGCTCGCATCATCTGCAATGTCGATCAGGCAAGCCCAAAAGCCCCCGACATCCGCTCCTGCTGACGCGCCGCGATACCCAGCGACTCCGCTATCCTGCGCCACTGAGTCACGACCCGCCGCTGCCGCTCGACGATCTCGACCGCCACGGCAGCCCGCACGCGAAAATAAGGCGCCACCTCGAATGCCAGTTCCAGATCCATCGCGTTGTCGGCTTCACTGATGTTGAGCTTGAGCCCGTGCGCGTCGGCAGTCGGATTCATGCCGAACGCCGGCGATAGCGTCCAGCCTTTTCCTGGCATCAGCAGAAAGCCGTGATTGCGCAGATGATCATCCGCGTTCGAAACCAGAAGATTGAAGACGATACGCGACCACAACTGCTGCAGGTCACGATCGGTTTGCGCGCCGTCGGTCATCAGTACCCGGGCGATTTCAAGGTAGCTCGCGCCTGTCGACGCATCGTCGCCATCCTGGTGCCCGGTCAGCCTATCTGCCTGTATTTGAACCCCGAATAAATTACCAACTACTTACTCATATTTATCAAACATAATTCATTTATTACATTATCAGAACATAAGCAGCGATTAATCGGAACCTCAATTCCCAGGGAATACCACTGAGTCCGGCTCTTTAACATGCAGACGTTTAACGGTGAGCGTACACTCGTGGCGCGGCCGCGCC
>NZ_BAAILL010000045.1:173052-179389 GCF_054589215.1 Paraburkholderia sp. 2C
AAACGTCACGATCGCCGCCTATCTCGGCTGGACACTCGACGCATTCGATTTCTTTCTGATGGTTTTTATTCTGAAAGATATCGCTGCCGAATTTAATACGAAAATCCCGGAAGTCGCGTTCGCGATCACGCTGACGCTCGCCATGCGCCCGCTGGGCGCGCTGATCTTCGGCCGGCTCGCCGACAAGTACGGGCGCCGCCCGACGCTGATGGTCAACATCGCCATCTATTCGTTGCTCGAACTGTTGTCCGGCTTCTCGCCGAATCTGACCACGCTGATCGTGCTGCGCGCCCTGTTCGGCATCGCGATGGGCGGCGAATGGGGCGTCGGCTCGGCGCTGACGATGGAAACGGTGCCCGCGAAATCGCGCGGCATCGTGTCCGGTCTGCTGCAAGCCGGCTACCCGAGCGGCTATCTGCTCGCCTCGATCGTGTTCGGTGTGCTTTACCAGTACATCGGCTGGCGCGGCATGTTCTTCGTCGGCGTGATCCCGGCGCTGCTCGTGCTCTACGTGCGCTCGAGCGTGAACGAGTCGCCGGCGTGGGTGGCGATGGAGAAGAAAGCACGCCCGGGCCTGCTCGTCACGCTCAAGCGCAACTGGGTGCTGTCGATCTACGCGATCATCCTGATGACCGCGTTCAACTTCTTCTCGCACGGCACGCAGGATCTGTATCCGACTTTCCTGCGCGAACAGCATCACTTCGATCCGCACACCGTATCGCTGATCGCGATCGTGCTGAACATCGGCGCGATCGTCGGCGGTCTGCTGTTCGGTTCGATCTCGGAGCGGATCGGCCGTCGCCGCGCGATCTGCATCGCGGCGCTGATCGCGCTGCCGGTGCTGCCGCTGTGGGCGTTCTCGTCGACGCCGGTCATGCTCGCGATCGGTGCGTTCCTGATGCAGATCTCCGTGCAAGGCGCGTGGGGCGTGATTCCAGTGCACCTCAACGAAATCTCGCCTGACGAGATTCGCGCGACCTTCCCCGGTCTTGTCTACCAGCTCGGCAACCTGCTCGCGTCGGTCAACGCAACGATGCAGGCTTCGTTCGCCGTGTCGAACAACAACAACTACGGGCTCGCGATGGCCGTCGTGGCGGGCACGGTGGCCGTCATCATCGCCGTGCTGATCCTGTTTAGCCGCGAGCGCCGCGGCATCGATATGACGAAGTCCGCCGAAGCGGTTGCGGCGACAACGTCATAGCGGATCCGCAGCGCAGCGCGTCAGCGCTTTCTCATGCAGTAAAGGCCGCGCCGATCCGATCGGCGCGGCCTTTTTCATTGCGCCGCAGCGGTACGCGCAGGACGCCGTCGCCGCCCATCCCGTCAATTCGACGACGATCTATTAGAAGATTTTCCCGACGCCAGTCTCTTGCCCGTTCGCCGTCATCGTCCGTATCCTTCGTCAGCCATCCATGACGCCATCGAAAACATCCGCGCAACGTTCAAACGGCAGCCATACTGTCTGTAGAACAGATCGAACAGTGCAAAGCACAAGAATGGAATGGAGACGACCATGAGCCCATCGACCCAGTCGCTACCGGCTTCGGCCGCCCAGGTACGCGTTTCGCATGCAATGCCCCAGCCGGCGCCCAATACCGACGGCATCTGGTATGCGTCGTATGCGCCCGGCGTGCCGCATGAAATCGACATCGCGCAGTTCGCTTCGATCGTGCAGATGTTCGACGAATGCACGCAGAAGTATCGCGACCGGGTGGCCTATGTGAGCGTCGGCTCGAACCTCACCTACGGCGAACTCGCACGCAAGGCCAATGCGTTCGCGAGCTGGCTGCAGGGCATCGGCGTGAAGCCGGGCGAACGCGTCGCGATCATGTTGCCGAATACGTTCCAGTATCCGGTCGCGCTGTTCGGCGGCCTGAAAGCGGGTGCGGTCGTGGTCAACGTCAATCCGCTCTATACGGTGCGCGAGCTTGCACACCAGCTGAAGGACAGCGGCGCGCAGACCATCGTCGTGTTCGAGAATTTCGCGAAGACGCTCGAAGACGCGCTGCCCGGCACGCGTGTGCAAAACATCGTCGTCACCGCGCTCGGCGACCTGCTGGCCGATGGGCTCAACCTCAAAGGCCGCTGCATCAACGCGTTGATCAGGCATCTGAAGAAGATGGTGCCCGCGTACCGGTTGCCGCAAGCGGTACGCATGCGTGAAGCGCTCGCAATCGGCGCGCGCCGCGCGCCGGCGCCCGTTGCGGTGAACCAGACGGACGTCGCGTTCCTGCAGTACACGGGCGGCACCACCGGTGTCGCAAAAGGCGCGATGCTCACGCATCGCAACATCATCGCGAATGTGCTGCAGGCCAAGGCGTGGTCCGAAAGCGAACTGGCCGGCGATATCGAAACGGTGTTGACGCCGCTACCGCTCTACCACATCTACTCGCTGACGCTGAACGCGATGATCTTCATGCTGCTCGGCGGCCGCAACATCCTGATCGCCAATCCGCGCGACACGAAGCGCGTGATGAGGGTCATCCGACACGAAACGTTTACCGGCATCACGGCCGTCAATACGCTCTACAACGCGTTTCTCGACAATGACGAATTCCGCAGGCGCGATTTCTCGAAGCTCAAGCTCGCGATGGCGGGCGGCATGGCGATGCAGAAAGCGGTCGCCGAGCGTTTCAAGGCCGTGACGGGCAAGCCGATCATCGAAGGTTACGGCCTCACCGAGTGCTCGCCGATCGTCACGATGAATCCGGTGAACCTCAGGCATATGCGCGACTTCGACGGTTCGATCGGACTGCCGGCGCCGTCGACGGCCGTGCGTTTTCGCAAGGAAGACGGCAGGTGGGCTGGTATAGATGAGCCCGGTGAGTTGTGCGTAAAAGGCCCGCAAGTCATGAAAGGCTACTGGAATCGTCCGGAGGAAACCGCGAAGGTCCTCGACGACGACGGGTGGCTTGCAACAGGCGACATCGGCACGATGAACGAACAGGGCTACGTCCGCCTGATCGACCGCAAGAAGGACATGATTCTCGTGTCGGGCTTCAACGTATACCCGAACGAAATCGAAGACGTGATCGCGATGCACCCGGATGTGCGCGAAGTCGCCGCGATCGGCGTGCCCGACGCGGTGCAAGGCGAGCGCGTCAAGGTCTTTATCGTGGCGCGCAATCCCGCGTTGACCGAAGCGCAAGTGATCGAGCATTGCAGAAAGAACCTGACCGGCTACAAGGTGCCGAAGCTCGTCGAGTTTCGTGACGATCTGCCGCAAACGAATGTCGGCAAGATTCTGCGGCGCGAACTGCGCGCTCAGGAACTCGCGAAGCAAAAACCTGCCTGATGCAAGATATGTGCGGCGCGAACGGCCGTCATCGGTTCAGCCGTTTCCGGTTTCTGTGGGAGTCCACTCATGCCGCACCCGTCGTCGACGAATCCAACTCGCCGAGCACCGATGATGTGCGCGTTGCGTTGGCTCGCCTGCGCGGCAACCTTGCATGTGGCGGCCGCCGCACTGGCGCAGCAGCAAAGCGCCGCGCCGGCGGCTAACGCGTCTCCTTCGCTCGAGCCGTCGTCGGCTGCATCGCCGGCTTTGCCGGAGAGCGCAACCGGCACCAATGGCTCGACGAACGGCTCGACCAACGGCCCGGCAAGCGCAGCGGGCACAGCCAACGCATCGAACGCGTCGAACGCGTCGAACGCATCGGGCACGGCGGTCGCCGCAAGCAGCGCCAAACCGGAAGTCAGTCCGCCGACCATACCGCCGTCCGAAGCCGCCAAGCTCAAGCCCGACGAACAGGTGCGATGGCTGCGCCAGGCCGCGCAAAGCGGCCTGCTCGAAAAACTCGACGACGCCGATCTCACCACCCTCTTCCAGTCGCTCGATCCGTTGACGGTGCCGCGCTATATCAAGGACGGCCCGAACGGCTACCCGTCATACGAGTTCACGATGATCCGCCAGGAGCGCATTCGCGGCGTATGGCCGACCCGCCCCGATCATATGATCGTGCGCGTGACGCGCGACCCGATCCGCATTTACGCAAAATGGCTACCCGGCGGCGCGCACGCGGGTCAGGAAATCATCTACGACGAAACGCGGCGCAGCGATGAAATGTACGGCCATCTCGGCGGCTTCCTGAACATCATGCCGGTGTGGGCATCGTTGAACGGCGCGCTCGCGCGTACGCAATCGAACCATCAGGTGCGCGACCTCGGCACCGAATACATCGCCAGGCAGTTTCTGTCCGAAGGCGAGAAATACGCGCAGGCGGGCATCACGCGGCCGACACGCATCGAAGTGAAAACGCTCGACGGCGTGCGCGTCGTCGCGTTCACCTACGAGACGAGCACCGGCATGCCCGAGTTCTACGCGAAGAAAGAGACGCTCGGCCTCGATCTGCGGCATCCGTACTTTCGCACCGTCGAATCCTACGACAACGACGGGCGCATCTTCGAGCGCATCGTATTCCAGACGATCACGCCGAAAACCTTCGACGACGAAACCTTCGATCCGAAGAATCCCGCATACAAGTTTTGATGCCGATGCTTCGATCCACGCGCGGCGGCGCGTGCCGATGCGCGTCGCGGCGTCATACGGAAATGACGAACGAAACCGGTGCGTTCGCATGCGGCCGGCTCATTTCCGTTGCGCTTGCAACGAGGCGGCCAGGGCGCAGCGCAAGACGTGTCAGCACGAAGAAGTCCGACGCGCGCGTAAATCCGATCAGCGTCGACGACGGCGCACGCGCTACGCTCGCCGCGAGCGACACATGCCAGAGCGTACCGATGTCGTGATCGTTGCCGATCTCGAAGACGGGAATGGAGCGACGCGCCGCATGATCGGCGAATGCATCGGCATGTGCGAGCGAGGCGTCGAGTACCGCGAAACACCGGGTGGCGCACGCGAGCGTCGCGCCATCCCGCGAGGCTTCGGACGAAGCGGCGCCCCGGGCTTCGGCGGAACCCACCGTGAACCATGCCGGCAGCCACGCACCCGTCGAGTACCACGTGCCGGTCGCAATGAACGTGCGCCGATCCATCGCTTATCTCGCGGCGCGGCGGTGAGATCGCGCGATCATGTGTAGCCCCGTTTGTCGCGCCACGCGCGCGGCCAGATGCCCTGCTTGCCCGGCGACAGGATGCCCGCGGGATCGAGCGCATCCTTCACTGTCTCGGACAGGCGCAGCAGCGCGCCGTCATTGAAGCTGTACTGCGCGGCCGCGTAATCCATATGCACGAGATGCGACCGGTATTCGCCGTAGCCGGCCGCGCGAAGATCGCTCATCAGCGCACGCAGCAGGTCGCCCGCCCGCTCGCTCTGCCTGGCATCGTCACGATTGAAAATAGCCGCGAAAATATGGTGCAAATGCCGCACGCCCGCGGTGAAGCCGCCGTAATAATCGAAGCCGTACGATGCGGCGCGCCCTTTGACCATCATGTACTGGCGGAACGCGTCGCGGCCCACGGCCGGGCTGATCGGCGAGAAGTCGATATGCGCGCCGCTGCCGCCGCGCCAGTCGAGCATCCTGAATGCGGTCATCGCGGGAATGCCGGCCATGTTGCGATCGCCGCCGCCGGTCGGCTGCGCGTCGCCCGCGTATTTCCTCGCCGCCATCGACGCGCGCGGCACCTGCGCGAAGGCGCGTTGCACGATCCGGTTGCGCGCGTCGATCAGTTCGTCGGTGCCGTATAGCGCGTAGTGCAGATTCCAGCGGCCGACGTCGAGCTTCTTCAGCATCGCGTCGATCGCGCTGTCGGGCATCGCGCCGTCGCCGTCGTACCATTGCGTGCGCGGCGACAAACCCGCCGCGCGCCGCAGGCCGCCCTCGACCACCGCGTGGTTCGTGATCGTGCCGTCAAGACGCAGCGGACGCAGGATATCGACGATCGCTTCGAGATCGCGCTCGTCGTGAAACTGGATCTCGCCGAGCAGATACGCGGGCGGCGCGGGCATCAGCCAGACACCCATCTTCGTGACGACACCGTAGTTCGACTGCATGAACATGGCGTCGAACGACGGACCGTAGCCCGACCGATACGCCTGCCACGACGTGCCGATCTCGATGCCGCCCATGCCGGTGCGCACGACATCGCCGTTCGCCAGCACCACTTCCATGCCGCACTGGTTCGACGCGTGATCGCCGTATGCGGTGTAGCCGAAACCGCGCTCGAGCGTATTGCCGATCACGCTGCCCCAGCCGGCCGCGGGCGGATCGACCCACAGCTTGTAGCCGTGCTCGCGCAAGTAGTTGTACAGATCGAAATAGCTGACGCCCGGTTCGACGAGCGCATACGCGAGTTTTTCATCGACGGCGAGCACGCGGTTCATCCGTTGCAGGTCGACCACGACGGAGCCCGCGAGGCGCGGCGCCGCGCCGCCGGATGC